>NZ_JAUJUH010000002.1:0-683135 GCF_030484085.1 Erwinia wuhanensis | reverse complement strand
CCAGGATGCTGACTACGCAACTGAAGTTTCTAACATGTCGAAGGCGCAGATCCTTCAGCAGGCTGGTACCTCCGTGCTGTCAAAAGCCAACCAGGTTCCACAGGGCGTTCTGTCTCTGCTGCAGTAAGCCTTACGCTACAAGACAAAACCCGGCTCAGGCCGGGTTTTTTTATGCATCAAAAAGGTTACGACACGCTTACATCAAAATAGCCGTACGGCTACAGCTCTTATTTGTGGGTAAAAATAAAATGCTGTGGCACTTCATCGCTCAAAATATAATCTTCCTCACCTAATCGTTCGGATTCAAAATTAAACGTTTCCTGTAATGCGCCGCTGAACAGCGCCGTGCTTTGCTCGGTTTTGGCAATAATTAGCGTTTTATCAAGGCCGCCGCCGGTCTGCGTTTCGCTGTATTCGGCCGGAAAGGTTAAATTGCCATACTTAACCGTCATTTTTTCCATTATTTTCCCCTTAAAGCGTTAACCAGAAAAAATTCAGCGTCATAACCTGTTAAAACCTTAGAGCAGCCTGGTTAAAAAGTCACCATGCCACGGGCTCGCCTTTCCGCCTTTCGGGACTCAGATCTTAAAATTGGGTTTATACTTCTGTTTCATTCGCTATTCAGGAGGTCACCTATGTTCATTTCTTATTCTAACGATCCGCGCTTTACCGGCTTGCAGAATCGGATCGAAAAAGATCCCAAAGAGCAGAAAGACAGCCCGGACGATGCGCCAGAATCGGGCGACAAACTTCCCGAATAAATCGCCGCGAGTTTTATCGGATCTGTGATGCAGCGCGGGATCGGTTTGGTGCCAGCCTCTATAGTTAACTGACCCATATGGGGTGATGGAGGTGGCTATGTCTGAACGTCCGGATTACCAGGAACCGGTTCCTGATGACGCTGAATATCCAGCCGATGATGACCATGAAGATATCCCTGAAGGCAGCGATGAACTCGTCGATCCGCTGGAAGATGACGAAGAAATTGATGCACCGCTGGAGGATGACGATCTCGTTGAGTCCGATGATGAAGAGGACGACGACGAGGACAGGTAGGAGGATATCTGATTGAACCCGTGTCGTGAGCCGCCTCCGGAAACTGAGGCGGCTCGCTTTATTGTGCCTTACGCTGAGGCGATCCTTGCAGAAAAGGCAATAAAAGAGCCGGTCTGAAACATAATTAAAAGCAGCGTGCCGGCAATCTTTAAAACTAAGAGCCGCTGGCTTTGCTTAGCCGGGCAGTTGCTCAGCGATATGCCAGTCATAAACGCGCGAACGTTTATGATTTGAATGCAGGTCGTCAGCAGGCAGGCACAAAAAAACCCGGCTGGTAGACCGGGTTTTTTGAGGACCTTCAGAAACCGTTACTGAGCGTTCCTGACCGTTCCCGAATACAGCAAACAAGCTTTGACAATAGCGCGACTGGCGTCGGGGAAATGTAAGAGCTGTGCTGGCGCGCCTTTAACATTCTGACCCGCCCGCGAAATTTTTAGCTATTGATATGCTTCGCAAAACCCTTTCCGTCCCTGCTATTTTCCTGTTTTTAGTCTTGCTGCTGCCAGCCCGCTGTTTGCCCTTTCTCTCCCGTGGCTTCTACACTGGCATGCTTAACAGCGGACGGGAGAACACAAGGTGGAAGAAGAAAGCCTTACGCAAATCTATCATCAGCGCTCGCAGGAAACGCTGCGCATCTGGCGCGATCCGACAACGGCTAAAGCGTACAGCGGCTTCTATCCGGAAAATCTAAAAGCCATCGCCACCGGCATTAAGCCCGCCTTGACCCAGCCGATAAGCGCGTTGCTGGCAGAGCTGCGGGAACAGGTGCTGGACGATCCGCTTGCCGATATCATGCAGCCTGACCATTTTCATCTGACTTTTCTGGCCATTACCCCTTCGTGTTATGACCAACGCCACCAGCCTGAGGGCATTGAGGAGCTAACGCGAATTGCCGCGGCGCACTGCCTGGAAAAAAAGCTTACCGTCCGCGAGCTGCGGCTGGTGGCTTTGCCTAATCAATTACTTATCGCCGGTATAGCGGATGCGACAGATATCACGAGAAGAGAAGCTTTCTGGCAGGCGTTGCAGCATTCCGGCTATGCGGGCCTGTTAAAAGAGAGGTATAGCGGCAGCGCCCGGCCACCGACGTTCTGGCACAGCACGCTGCTGCGCTATAACGCAGCGGTGTTGCCCGAGCGCCTACAGCAGTTTTTTAAAGCGCGTATGAATCAGCGATATGGCGACATTACCGGCACTATTCAGCTGCGTCTGGTGACCTACAACTGGTCGCAAACCGCCGCGTTGTCCTGAGCATGGCGCAAAGGAATGCGATCGTCATCACAACTTCGTGCGCCACAGCCATTTTATCCATGCCTGTGGACTTTTTAACATAACCTCCGGCCTGCGCGAGTCTGTATGTTACCGGCAGACAGGATAAAACCGGGGTTAAAAAAATGTCTTCAATCAATAACAGTATGGTGCTGCCGCAGGCGCGGAAAAACAAAGTCCGGCGGATGAATCTCTTTATTTCGTTTTCGGCAGGCCTGGCCGGGCTGCTGTTCGGGCTGGATATCGGCGTGATTTCGGGCGCGCTGCCGTTTATTACCCAACACTTTACGCTCGACAGCCATGAGCAGGAGTGGGTAGTGAGCAGCATGATGCTGGGCGCGGCAATTGGCGCTATCTGCAACGGCTGGGTGTCGCACCGGCTGGGGAGGAAATATAGCCTGATGGCGGGCGCGTTGCTGTTTATCGTCGGCTCGCTGGGATCGGCGCTGGCGGTCAATCTGGAGGTCCTGCTCGCTTTTCGCGTGCTGTTGGGCGTCGCCGTCGGCATCGCTTCCTATACTGCGCCGCTTTATCTTTCTGAAATGGCGACGGAAAATATTCGCGGCAAGATGATAAGCACCTATCAGCTGATGATCACCTTCGGCATTCTGCTGGCGTTTTTATCGGATACCGCCTTCAGCTACAGCGGCAACTGGCGCGCCATGCTGGGCATTCTGGCGCTGCCCGCCGTTTTGCTGTTCGTGATGGTGATCTTCCTGCCCAACAGCCCGCGCTGGCTGGCGGCGAAAGGCCTGCATGTGGAGGCGGAAGAGGTGCTGCGGATGCTGCGCGATACGTCCGATAAGGCCAGGCAGGAGCTGAACGAGATCCGCGAAAGCCTGAAAATGAAGCAGGGTGGGCTGTCGCTGTTTCGCAAAAACAGCAACGTCCGCCGCGCCGTGTTTCTCGGCATGCTGTTACAGGGAATGCAGCAGTTTACCGGTATGAATATCATCATGTATTACGCGCCGCAGATTTTTAAAATGGCGGGATTCCAGAGTACCCAGCAGCAGATGATGGCGACGGTAGTGGTTGGCGTCACCTTTATGCTGGCGACTTTTATCGCGGTCTTTACTGTCGATAAGGCGGGCCGCAAACCTATTTTGAAAATCGGTTTCTCTGTGATGGCTTTTGCCACGCTGATCCTCGGCTATTGCCTGATGAAAGTGGGGCAGGGCGAAGCCACCATGAACCTTTCCTGGGTGGCGGTCGGCATGACGATGCTTTGTATTGCAGGCTACGCGATGAGCGCCGCGCCGGTGGTGTGGATCCTCTGTTCGGAAATCCAGCCGTTAAAGTGCCGCGACTTTGGCATCACCTGTTCCACCACTACCAACTGGGTAGCGAACATGATTATCGGCGCGACCTTCCTGACCCTGCTGGGCAGCATCGGCGCGGCGGGCACCTTCTGGCTTTATACCGGCTTTAATCTGGTATTTATTGTAATTACTTTCCTGCTGGTGCCGGAAACCAAAAACATTACGCTGGAACATATTGAAAAGAATCTGATGGCGGGGAAAAAACTGCGGGATTTGGGGCAGTAATGCTGCTGCCACGTTGAAAATATTGGCCCTGAGCCGACCAGCTTCAGGGCCGACAAATAGTGTTTATGCTTTATTTATTGCGCTGCAAAGTATTATTAATCTGATTAAATAATCAACCGAAAAAATTACATTGAGAAAGATATTAATATATTTCCATTTGCTTTGTATTTGCTCACATAACGGTGCAATGCTATGTTTCTGCTGAAGAAAATAATTGTCACTCGGCTCCTGTCTTAATTATTGCAATGACCTCGTCAATATCAACGCATAATTTTTTTGTCTGTTTTTCTGCCCGTTAAGCTTGCTGTCACGGCAAAAGCACGACTACCTTTTACAGTGCAGGTTTGCTTTTGTGGAATAAAAAAGACAGGAAGCGCAATGAAGAAAGTTCTCGGCACCTTTTTACCTTTATACAGCACCACGCTGCTGATGCTGTTGGGTTCCGGCCTGCTGACCACCTATGTTTCCCTGCGTCTGGCGCAGGAACAGGTTAGCGGCAGCCTGATCGGCGGTATTATCGCAGCCAACTACATCGGCCTGGTGATAGGCGGCAAGGTAGGGCATAACCTCATCGCGCGGGTGGGGCATATTCGCGCCTATGTCTCCTGCGCTGGCATCATTACGGCTTCCGTGCTGGGACACGGGCTGACGGAATGGCTGCCTGCCTGGATAGGACTGCGGCTGATTATCGGCCTGTGCATGATGTGCCAGTATATGGTGCTGGAAAGCTGGCTGAACGATCAGGCGGAGCCGGGCCAGCGCGGTCTGATTTTTGGTTTCTATATGGTCGCCACCTATCTGGGACTGTCGTCCGGTCAGATCATCCTGATGACCCAGGCGGCATCCGGTAGCGCAAGCCTGCTGATTGTGGCGCTTTGCTTCGCGCTTTGCCTGGTGCCTATTGCGCTGACCACCCGTACCAACGCGCAGCCAATGTCGCCCGCGCCAATGGAGCTGGGCTATTTTTTTCGCGCTATCCCTCGCATCCTGCTGATTACGCTGGCGACCGGCATGGCCGTTGGCGCGTTTTACGGCATGGCACCCGTTTACGCCAGCCAGCTTGGGTTTACCACGCGGCAAACCGGCTTATTTATGGCCATTACGATTTTCGCCGGGCTGGTGTCGCAATTCCCTTTGAGCTGGCTCTCCGATCGTTTTAACCGCCATCGTCTGCTTTGCGGTACCGCGCTGCTTTATTCGATAACGGCGCTGTTGCTGACGCTGCCGCTGCATTTCACTTTCATCTGGGTGACCGGCGCGGCATTTATCACCAGCATGATGCAGTTCTCGCTTTACCCGCTGGTGGTGGCGATGGCTAACGACAGCGTGGCTCCGGAAAGGCGCGTTTCGCTGACTGCCTGCCTGCTGATGGCATTTGGCGTTGGTGCCTGCATCGGGCCGATGATCACCGGCGCGCTGATGCAGCCGCTGGGCGGGCATATGCTCTATCTGTTTTTCGCGCTTTGTGGCGTAATAATTGCGGTAATGAGCTGGCACCGTAGCGAAATCCAGCAGGAAAATGCCGAAAATCCTACGCCGCATGTCGCCGTACCGGACAGCCTGGCCAGTTCACCGCTGGCCGTCGCGCTGAATCCCTCGCTGGATGAAGAGGAAATTCAGGCGGCAATGGTTAACAGTGAAGAAGATCAGGCCGAAGCGACTTCTTAAAAGCGCTAATCCACCGGCGGTGCCCCGGCATCGCCTTATTGGAATTAATTTTATTTATATGGAATTTTTAAGTTAATAAAATGCGTTAATTCTGGAATGTAAAAATGTTTATCTTTCCTGATATAGCACTAATAAAAAATATTATCAGGCGTTAACTTTTTGAGGGGTGTTGTTAAGCGTTTTTTGTAATTCAAATAGCATTTTGAAAGTTAGTTATTGAAATATAAAGCGCTATTTTATTGTTTATAAATTTAGTGTGGTAGATCCCATATTGCGAAAATAATAAATGGATAGTTAATTTAGTCGCTATATTTTATAGTGGCTCTGTTTCTGACAGAGATAAGGAGCGTCAATGGGAAAATATTTATCATTTCGCGGAAAAGTCTGGCTGAAGATTGTGCTGGGCTGTCTGATATTCTGGATACTGTTGCTGCTGTGGGGGATAGCTTAATGGCTACGCTTCCTGAAAAATCATGCCTGAAGGGCTGGAAAATGAATCAGCAACAGCAACGTTTTCTGGAGTCTTTCTTTCCTGAGGAAGAGGAAAAACCAAAACCGGCCGCAGAGGAACCCACCCTGAACATGGCTGAAAAACGTCCTGCAGCAAAGCGGTGAGCTTCAGCCGGAAAGGGCGCGGTGTTCAGGCCGATTTACGCCGCCGCAGCAGGATCTGTTTGCGGGTAAAGAGGCGGGTCATCACCAGGGCAAACAGCGCGAACAGGCCGCCTATAGCGGTGGTTTCCAGACGATGGGTGGCAACAACAATTTGCGACGTTCCCAGGCTGGCGATCATAAACACCACCATCATGGTGACGATAAAGGCAAAGACGAAATAGGATTTAGCGATCAGCGAATAGGACCAGGTAAAGGCGGCGTAACCAAACAGCATAAATCCGCCTATCAGGTAAAGCGGAGCGTCACACAGATCGATAAGCGCCGCCGCCGCAATACTGCCCATCAGCGTGCCTGATACGCGCGCGCGCACCCGCGACAGCGAGTCCCGATAGTTGTTACGCAGACAGATTAACAGCGTCATGCCCGCCCAATAGCCGTTTTTCAGATGGAAAAATTCCACGCCGGAGAGCGCCAGCCCCATCGCCATTAGCGCAAAGAAAACCGACCATTGCAGATGGATTTTGTGTTTATATTTGCCTGTTGTGACGCGTAAAAAACGCAGCCAGGCGCGCGGATAAACGTCTTTCAGATAAAAAGGGTAGCGGCGGAACACCAGATAGAGGAAAAACATCTGGATCAGACCGCCAGCGCCAACCAGCATAGCCCGATCGGCGGCGTGCTCCGGCGAACCGGCAAAATAACCGGAGACCAGCCAGGCGATCGACCATTGCAACAGCATCCACCATGCGCTGTCATCCACGTTCGCCATCGTCACGTAAACGGCCGCATAAAGCATGGCTCCGGCAATATAGAGCGGCGTGATGTTGCCCGCCAGGCAGCCCAGCGCTGAAGAGAGCGCCACCCCCAGCGTGGTGGTAAACAGCAGCGAAAAAGAAGATCCGCCCCAGGTTTTATTCGCACCGAACGCCAGCGTCAGCGCGCCGCTGGCAACCAGGCCTGCGGCCTGCACCTGTCCGAAGGTAAAGCCGGTCAGATAGATAACGAGCAGCGCGGGCAGGCAGCAGAGGCCCAGCAGTAAATCATGTCGCGGCAGGGGAATTAAACGCATGCGGTAGCCAAATGTCCTTGTAGCTAATAACGAAAGCAAGCATAGCGCAGCACGGCTGATCTGCTATAAATTCCAGTAAATTCATGGCAATGCTTCTGATGCCGTCGCTGATGCCGGGCCGCAGGCTTGCAAAAGTTCACGCGACTGATTACGCTCAACGGCCTGAGGCGATGGCGTGCCGCCTTTCCCAACCGCCCCGCTCATAAGGGGCTGATGACGCCTGACAACGCTCTCTTTTAACCAGCAGGAGTGCGCGTCGGGCTTCTTACGCAATCCTCGTCACTCTATTGAGGAAGATGATGTTTAAACCTCTGCTTGCTGTGATTATCGGCGGTTCGGCCGGTTGCGTTATTCGCTGGCTGCTGGCCGTCCGTCTTAACTCGTTGTTTCCAAATCTGCCGCCGGGTACGCTGCTGGTGAATCTGCTGGGCGGATTTATTATCGGCGCGGCGATGGCGTGGTTTTTACGTAATCCGCAGCTTGATCCTGCCTGGAAGCTGCTGATCACCACCGGCCTGTGCGGCGGCATGACCACGTTTTCCACCTTTTCGCTGGAAATTGTTACGCTGATGCAGGCGGGAAACTATCTGTGGGCGATGATTTCCGTATTAACGCACGTGGTTGGTTCGCTGCTGATGACGTTCGCCGGCTTCTGGCTTATCACTTTAGTGATGGGCTGATGGGCTGATGGGCTGATGGGCTGATGGGCTGATGGGCGCACCAGCCCGAAAACCGTATTACTGCGGCGGCTGTTCCTCATCCTCATCGCTATCGAAAGCTAACGCGCTGGCGCTGGCGGCATCAAACAGCGACAGGCTCTCAATCTGACTGAGCAGAATAACTTTACGGAACGCCATCGCGGATTTCGGTTCCGAATCCAGCGTAATATTATGCTCCGCATACCACTTGCTGTAGTTGTGTTCTACGCATAGATTCAGCGTCTTGCCGTCACGATAGCCGCTCAGCATCGGGATCAGCACAATATTAGCGGTATTCTCGATCTCATAGGAAGCCGTATGGATCATACCGATATAGATGCGGCGCGATTTGAGCGTCACCCAGGCCAGCTCGCCTTCTTCCATGCACTGAAACAGAATGCCTTCAACGCCGTTAGAGCGTGAAAGTTCTTTATAAAGCTTTTTGCGGCCCTTGCTGTTCAGCCTGGCGCTGCCGGACCAGTTAGAACGGTAAAGACAAAAGGCGACGGCAAAAGAGAGCATCACCACAACTGGCGCCTGGATACCGAGAAAGCTCCAGTTCATAAATTCCATTTGCCAGTTGTGGTGATGACCGCCCGTAAGCTCAGGCATGATGTTCAGCAGGCTGGAGCAGGCGAGCAGAAAGAGCCAGATTAGCCCGGTGGCGATCACGCCCTGCAAGACAAAAATACAGCCGTAAAGGGCGACCAGAAAGTAGACGTCCCAGCCAAAAGAACGCTTGATTTTAAAGCGGGTGGAAAGGTCGCGACTGGTGTACCAGTAGCCGCAAACCATCAAAACCATAAATATCGCCGTTCCCATTTCAGGCCTCTTTATTTGTTTACCTGCCGTGCAGGCTCAGAAAGTTTCCTTTGTCAGAAAGTTGTGCGCCATCCCTGGCGCCTCGATTAGTTGTCCGTTTGCGGCGCAGGATCGTCCTGGAGATGCTTTTTAAAGTGCTTCTCGATCTGTTCCAGCGTTTTTCCCTGCGTTTCCGGCGCGAACAGCACCGCAAAGATGCCGCCGGCGATACCGATAGCGGCAAAGGCAAAGAAGGTGTTGGTCAGGCCGAATTTTTCCAGCAGCGTCGGGAAAAGAAACGCGATGGAAAAGTTCGTCATCTGCATGGCGAAAACGGAGATGCCGTTAGCCATCCCACGGATACGCATCGGAAACATTTCCGACAGCAGCAGCCAGGTGACCGGCGACAGCGCGCCCTGCTGGAAGCAGAGGAAGATCAGCATGCCGGCCAGCACCAGGTAGCTGCGCAGCACGTCCGGATGACCATCAACCGTTTCCGGCATCAGCCAGGTCAGCAGCCCAATCGCCAGCAGCGTGCAGGTACAGCCAATCTGGCCGGTCAGCAGCAGCGGACGACGGCCAAAGCGGCTCAGCAGCATAATTCCCACGAAGGTCATAATCACGGAAATGACGCCGTTAGCGATGGTCGCCAGCAGCGAGGCGTTAGTGCCCAGGCCGGTCGCCTGCAGCATGGTTGGCGCATAGAACATAATAGTATTTACGCCGGAAAGCTGTTGCAGCATCGCCACGCCGATACCCAGTGCGACCAGGCGCTTCATCCAGGTCGAAATCGTCTTTTTACGACGGGCGTTTTTCTCGCTTTTCGAGGACATCGATTTACGGATCTCGCCCATTTCTTTCTCTACCACGCGCGAATGGCGGGTGCGCTCCAGCACGTCGCGCGCCTCACGGTAGCGGCCGTGCATTGCATACCAGCGAGGCGTATCCGGCAGGAACAGCATCCCGACCCACAGCACAACTGCCGGAACGCAGGCTACGCCCAGCATCCAGCGCCAGGTGGTTTCGCCGCCCCAGACTTCGTTAATCGCGGCGTTGCTGGTATAGGCGATCAGCTGGCCAGAAACGATCATCAGCTCCTGAAGCGTCACGAACTGCCAGCGGCGATTGGCCGGCACGATTTCCGCAATATACACGGGAACGATAGCCGCCGCGCCGCCTACGGCCAGGCCGAGGATAAAGCGGAAGGTGATCATCATCTCCACGTTTGGCGCGGTGGCGCAGCCCAGCGAACCGGCCATAAAGATCACCGCCATCACCAGGATGACTTTTTTACGACCAAAGCGGTCTGCCACGCGCCCGGCGAAGATGGCGCCGATGGCGGAACCCAGAATTAAGAAGCTGGTGACCATCCCGGTGGTCAATGACGTTAAATGCAGGTCGTGCTTCATAAAAAGCAAGGCGCCCGCAATCACCCCGGTATCATAGCCGAACAGTAAACCGCCAAGCGTCGCGATAAACGCGATCACTTTTACCAGGGGTTCGGTCGGGGTACTCGTTTGAGTGCCGGCTGTCCCGCCGTTTGATGTCTGATTCACAAGTTACTCCCTTGCCAACGTTATTATTGTGATAATGATGTGATAAGCATCACAAGATTAAATCTACTCCACGCCGGGCATTTAGCCAGGCGAAACGGGAAATATAATTGCTTTTGCCCAGGGAAAATGGCCATCTTGCTTATAAAATGCGCTAAAAAGGAAGAAAGTGGATCAGAATGCAACAGAAGGTGCAGCCAGCGGCGTTTCAGTTTGCTCGTTTCTGAACGTAATGGTAATTTCTGGGATAATTTATTGCGGGGAGTAATGATGAAGCAGCTGGTTATCGATATCTTAATGAAGATGGCTAAAATTGAAGTTGATGCAAAAGAGCTGACGGCGCAGGTAGAAGCGCAGTCGCTGCTGGTGGCGGCGCTGCTGCTGACGGCCGGAAAAGGCGATGGCGCATCGACGATTTCAGACAACATCCAGAACGCCATCGTGGCGGCCACGACATCCGGCGAAAGCTTTTTGCAGTCGGATATCGATCTGTTGTTGACCCATATTAATCGACTGCTGGCGGTGACGCGCTACGTCGATGAAAAAGCCGAGGCGCAATAGCCTCTCCGCGAGGAAAAGTGATGGCTGAACAGGAACGTCGTTTGCCGCTTCCGCCCTTTACGCGTGAAACGGCAGCAGAGAAGGTACGCCTGGCGGAAGACGGCTGGAACAGTCGCAATCCGCAAAAAGTGGCGCTGGCCTATACCCTGGATACGCAATGGCGTAATCGGGCGGAGTTTATTCATGGCCGTCAGGAAGCGGAGGCTTTTCTGAGCCGTAAATGGGCGCGCGAGCTGGAGTATCGCCTGATTAAAGAGCTGTGGGCTTTCACGGACAACCGCATTGCGGTGCGCTATGCCTACGAGTGGCATGACGATTCCGGCAACTGGTTCCGCTCTTACGGCAATGAAAACTGGGCGTTTGATGACAATGGCCTGATGACCACGCGCTATGCCTGTCTTAATGACCTGCCCATACAGGAAAGCGAGCGTAAATTTCACTGGCCGCTGGGCCGTCGCCCGGATGACCATCCCGGCCTGAGCGAGCTGGGGCTCTAGCGCCGAGGCAAACCAGAAGCGGGCAGCCTGGCTCAGGCCGTCTGCTTCTGGGCTGTTCTGAGTCGCCTGACGGGCGCCGCATGCAAGCTCAACCAATACCTGCCTTCTGCGTTAACATTCATGGCTTTTGAAGAGCCATCCTCACCTTTGCCACTAAACGCCCAAAAAGATTGTCTTACGGGTTTATATCCGTCGTTTCGCTGTCATGGTTGCGATAGACCTCGCCGCACAGTAATACGGCGGAAGGGCGGCGTTCATGAATACGCTCTGCCATGCGCTCACAGGATGCGCGCGTCGGGAAAATATGTTCGGACACCGGTAAAGCGTCACAGGCGTCGTGGCCGCAGGCGCTAACCAGTAAAACGAAGCCGATTAACATTGTTCCCTCCGTAATAAAACCACATCAGTCCCAAAGTATAGGCGAAAAGCGAGGCGGCCGACGAATGTCAGCTGGCGATGCGGTACAGCCATGGGGTTGAAAAGCGAGGCGGACGTTAACTAAAAGCCGGCCCTTTATGACTAAAAGGCCGGCTGCGGACTAATGAGCCGTGGTGGAGGTGGTCGTTGTGGTGGTTCCCGTGTTCGAACCGTCGCCGCCGCCGCCCATGGTCGCCAGAGCGATACCGAGCAGCGCGCCGACCGCGCCGACGCCAACGGCGTTGGAGTTACCGTCAGAAAGCGTGGTCGCTTCACTGCCGGCGGCGACGCCCGCGGCGGCTGGTGCTGGTGCGGCAAAAGCGGCATGGCTGCCCGTCATCATCAGGAACAAAGCCAGCGCGGTGATTTTTTTCATTATTTTTATCCTCAGGCGTTATACAGGTGTTGTTGGCGGAAAGCTTAGTTTTAATCCTTTGCGTTGCAAATAGCCGCAAAACAGCCTTTTTGATTATTTTCTGTTTAAGAATGGCGTAAACAGATCCAGTAATTAACAGAGTATGGAAAGTAAAAAAGGCTGGCGCAGAAAGCGCTAAAGCTGGCGAGTGCCAGACAGTAAGAGGTGAAAAGGTAAAACTACAGAATAATCTTAATGCGCCGGGCGGCGATAAAACGATCGGGTCTGGTCATAAATCAGATCCGCTTTATTCCAGAGTTTTGGCGCAAATTTAAGAATAAACGACGGCATAAAATCCTGGTTGTTAATCGCTGTTGCGACTTAAGGTAAATTTCGGCCCGAAAAATTGTGTGGCGATATTATTTCTCGTTAATAAGTATGACTAAAAGATGACGAACAGGCGCCCGGTGGCTGATTTCATTGAAAAAAGCGAAAAATAGCGACAGCATAACGATAACCAGTTTAAAAGACTGAGAGATGGCAATCTCCCCAGCTTCTGCCAGACTTAAAATTTACCGGCAACAGGAGGAGACGATGAGTACAGATCACGATTTACTGGCTTCGAGCGATGAAGAAGTGTGCACCATTATTGGTAAAGCGGTGGTTGACCTGAGCATAACAGGACAGCCTGTTAATAAGGCCACGCTGGCGCTTAAGCTGTTGGCGATGGCGGATCAGGACAGCGATGAAGAGCGAATTTTACTCTACTGGATTGCGCGCAGAGCAATCAATCAGCCACACAGATTTGCCGCAGCCAGTTACTGACGGTCCGTGGCGCACCGGTAGTTTGCCGGAAGAACGGCCGCTTTCCGAGGCGGCCGTTCTTACTGCTTCAGGCGATCAGGCAGGACGCCCGGGGGATGTATCGCGCAAGCAGCCAATGCGGCGTACGCAAGGGAGCCGTCGGAACATCAGGTAATACGACGTACCCAGGGGATCTGCCGTAGCAGCCAGGTAATAGCGGCGGAAATAGCGAAGCAGGCCAGCGCGACGGCCGGAATGGTCAGCGCGGATGAATAGCCTTCAAATTCGATATGCAACAGATGCAGCAGCGACTCCAGCACCATCAGGTGCACAAAGAAAATCCCCAGGCTCAGCCGCGATAGCCCGTGGATAAGCCGTATGGCGCGCTTGCTATAGTGGAAGGGCGCATTCAGCAGCATAAAGAAGCAGGCCAGTGAAACCACCACCAGCGTCGGCGCGGAGTAAAACAGAAAAATGGCGTTAGGCGCAAAAGTGCTGATTGAAAGCGAATAGGTCATTACCGACGTTAACACCGCAGACAGAATAAAGATAATGCCTGAAATCAAGACCTTGGGATTGATATCAAAACGCCTCGCCACGCCGCCGATAATATAAAAACCGGACAGATACACCACCATATCAATATTGCTGGGCGCCGGAATGGCGTGGCCTTCCAGCAGGTTCGCCTTAACGTTATCAAACAGCATATAAACCGAAGCCAGCACAAACCAGACAGTAACGGTGTAATTAACGCGCTGCTGGCTACCATTTTGAATAAATGTATTCAGCAACGGCGTCACCAGATAAAGCAGGATCATCGTATAGATAAACCACATATGCGGATAGGCGGGCGTGCTCAGCAGCTCCAGCAGGCTGACCGGTGAAGTATCCGCGTTAACTTGTTTATTATAAATAATATAAATAACGGACCAGACAACCAGCGGGATTACCAGATCCAGCACGCGCGTTTTTAACGTACTGAGCAGCGACTCATTTTTATTAAGAGAAACGTAGCCGGCAATCAGTAAGAAGAGGGGAAAAGCGATGCGCCCGAGCGCTTCATACATCACGGACACTGACCAGGCCAGATGGAAATAGCTGAAAGGAACGGCCGCCGTATGTAGCAGAACAACCAGATAGGTGGCCACCAGCGTCAGCAGCTTAATATTCATTTTTTTCAACACTTAACTCCTTGTCAGGAAGCGTAATCAGACGCGAGCAGTCAGATTATAGCCATTCGGCTAAAGGTAACATACTCCGTCGTACAGACGTATCTCCGGACAGGAAAAAAGCGTTCAGATCTGGCGCCTGGCCGCCTCGCCGTTAGCGTATCAGCGCGAAGCCGATGGGGCGTAGTGCCTGGCCGCCTTGCCGTTAGCGTACCAGGGCAAAGCCGCTCAGATGTGGTGCGTCGCCGCCTCAATAGTTAGCGTGCCGGGGCAAAGCTGGTCAGGCTTGACGAGGCGATATTCGGCCTGGCCCTGGTGGATATACATGCAGGCACGTCCTGCGGATCCGCCATCCTGCTCCTGAGAGAGCGTCAGCGTGACCTGCTGCGCCGGCGCGTTCAGCGGCAGCAGCACGGTAAAAAGCGCTGGCACGGCCAGAGTAAGAAAAGTGTTCGATCCATTCATCATAAACAGCCAGAAGTTAATAGAAGAGGCCCGGCTCTGCTTTTGTGAGGCACTGCCAGTGATAAGCTATGACGGTAGCGTCCCGACACGGCGACCTGCAAGCTTTCACGCATAATATCGGACGAAGCCTGGTCAAATCAGCTGGAAAACTCTTAATATAGCTGGAATCAAAATTTTTGCCGGTTTTGCAAAGAAAGCTCATTAAATATCAACAGGTTTTGATAAGCAGGAAAGCAAATTATTTTCTTTTCAGGGCCAGCGTAATATGAAAAAGGATTAGAAGAGAGGAAATTTGGCTTAGAGGGAAAAAATTGCCTCGGGAAGTGGGAAACCCTACTGCACTTCCTGAGGCTATGCAAATGCATAATACGTTACGCACGGGAATGTAGACTTTTTTAACGCCTTGTACAAGTTTTATTTAATCCTGTACAACTTTTCGTTAATGCATAGTTATGCAGTGGCAATAAACGTGCTATCTGAGGGATCGTGCGAGACAGGATCGCGATCGATCGGGATCGAAAGCTGGCGACAACGCGTGACAAGTAGCAACAGCCGAAAGCCGATACGGCACTGGAAACAGAGAAAATATTCTGCCGAAAAGAACGAAAGTTGTTAAAATTACTCTTTACTCTTTTTTCATGGAAGCCGCTATGTCATCAGAAATTGCTCATCCTTCAAGCAGCCCTAAACAGGCCGCGCTCCAGCTGGTTATTGAACTGGTTCGCGCCGGTAAACTCAGCCCGTTACAGGGCGATGCGTCGAACATGATCTCTATTTACGAGCAGTTCAAAACGCATTTTGAGTCCGACAAGCACAAGCACTCTGCCGACTCCGCTATCTCCTGATATCCCGGCGGGCGGTAAACCGCCCGCTTCGCGCCTAAATCTTACTTACCGCGTCGTAGTACAGCATATTCACGCCGATGCTTTGTTGTGCGCCCTGTACGTTGCTGCGTAAGCCGACCAGCTTCTGCCCCTGAAGCGTCACCACGTAAGGCGAATCCTGCTGGATCTGCGTTTGCAACTGCTGATACAGCGCGTTGCGCTTCTGTACGTCGCTCTCGGCCGCCGCGGCCCGCGTTTCCTGGCTCAGCTGCGGGATGTCCCAGCCCAGTCGCCATGCCAGCGTTTTCGGCCCGCCCGGCACGTTATAGGCAAAGGCGCTGGCGTTGGTGTTGGGATCGATATAGTCCGCGCCCCAGTAGATAAAGATCGACTGAAAATCACGTCCGCGCATTTTGCCCCACAGCTCGGCTTCCGCCACCGGCTGAATATCAAGCTCAATATCCGCTCTGGCAAAGCTGGCCTGTAGCGCCTGCGCCACGTCGGTGTAAGGCGGCTGGTTAACGATGGTCAATGAAAAGCGCGTGCCGGGCTTGATGCCGCCCTGAGATAAAATGGCTTTAGCCTTCGCCAGATCGTAATGAAAGGGCTGGTTTTCCAGCGCGCCGTCGAAACCCTGCGGCAGAAAGCTCTGATGCACCTGATATTGCCCTTTCAGCAGCTGCTGTGAAATAGCCTGATAATCCACCAGCCAGCGCGCCGCCTGCCACAGCGCCGGATTGCCTAAGGCGGGCTGCTGCTTATCCTGGGTATTGAAACCCAGATAGTAGACAAGGCTGGAAGGGAAGCTGGCAACGGTGACGCCCGGCTGGTTTTTCAGCGCCGCAAACTGATCGGCCCCTAAATCATAGGCGACATCGGCATCGCCCTGTTGCAGCAGCAGACGACGCGAGCCGGCATCGGCCACGCCCTTCAGGATCACTCTTTTCAGCTTCGGCGCCGGGACAGCGTGCGTGTTCTCCTCCAGCACCAGCGCCTGCTGCGGCACGAAGTTGCGAATGCCGTAGGCGCCGCTGCCGGCGGAGTGGGTACGCAGCCAGCCGTTGCCGTAATCGTTGCCGCTGGCGTGCTGTATAGCCAGCCTGCGGTCAACGATGGAAGCCACAGGCGCGGTCAGCAGACGCAGCGCCAGATCGCGGCCGATAGCGGCAGGCCAGCGGATTTCCACCTGATTGTCACTGCGGCGGATCAGCTGCTGGTCTATATTTTCCGGCGTCCAGCCGAACTCGGCCAGGATAAACGAAGGCGTCTTATTCAGCTTGACCACGCGGCTCAGCGACCAGATAACATCGTCGGCGGTGACCGGATTGCCGCTGGCGAAGGTCGCGCCCGGCTTCAGGGTAAAGATCAGGCTGTGTTCGCTGCCGCCCGGCTGCCAGGATGTCGCCAGCTGCGGCGCCAGTTTAGTGGGATCGTTGCGATCGGCATCGACCAGCTTCTGATAAAGGTTGATCAAACTGCTGCTGCTGACGGTTTCAAAACTTTCCGCCGGATCGAAGCTGATAATGCCGTCCAGCGGAATGGCTACGATTAACGTGTCGGCGGGCGTAGCGGCGTAAGCCTGCGCGGCGAACAGGCTGGCAAAAAGAACGGAGGCAATCTTGCGCATCGGCATATCCTGAAGAGAGAGATATCAGGACTATAGGAGGAAAAAAGCGGCGGGGAAATGCGAATTCCGGCAAGGGTTAGCAGTTTAAGAGATTAGCCAGATCAAGCGCTTATGGCTGAACACCGCGTTCAGCCATCGCCCGTTATTTAATGTAGCCGCGCTCCATTCTCACCGCGCGGTCGCACATATGGTCGATCACGTCCGGATCGTGGCTGACCAGCACCATCGTCAGGTTATCCTGCTGCTTCAGCTTGTTCAGCAGGTTGAGGATTTCGGCCTGCACCGACATATCCAGCGCGGAGGTCGGCTCGTCCAGCAGCAGAATTTTCGGCTCCAGCAGCAGCGCGCGCACGATAGCGACGCGCTGGCGCTGGCCGCCGGAAAGCTGATGCGGATAGCGATCGGCCAGCGCCGGATCCAGCCCGACATGGCGGAATCCCTGCTCGATACGGTCATCGATATCGCGCACCTTCAGCAGCTTCAGCGGCTCCGCCAGCGTGCGCTTCAGACGATGGCGCGGATGCAGCGAAGCATAGGGATCCTGAAACACCATCTGCACGTCCCGACGCAGCTGCCCGGTAAAGGGTTTGCCGGACGTCGCCTGATGGCCGGCCAGCGTCATCGTGCCCTGCCAGTTTGGGTTCAGACCGGCCATGACCCACAGCAGCGACGATTTGCCGCAGCCGGAAGGCCCGACCAGGCCGAAGCATTCGCCCGCCGCAACCTGAAGCGACACGTCATGCACCACGGTGCGCTGTTCATAGCCCTGGCGGTGCGCGACGCTGAGGTTCTGTAAATCAATCATGCTCACGGTAAGCCTCCAGCGCGGCGCGATCCAGCGTCGGCAGCGGTTTGCCCTGCGTGGCTTTACTCGGGCGACACGACCACAGGGTGCGGGTATAGGGATGCGTGGCCTGCGGCAGATTAGCGGCGGGCAGGGTATCCAGAATATTGCCCTGGTACATCACCATCACGCGCTCGCAGTGTTCGGAAACCTGCTGTAAATCGTGGCTGATCAGCAGCAGGCCCATATTCCGTTGTTCCACCAGACGGCGGATCAGCGCCAGCACCTGATCGCGCATGGCGTGATCCAGCGCGGAAGTCGGCTCGTCGGCAATCAGAAACTGCGGGTCGGCAATCAGCGCAATCGCCAGCATCACGCGCTGGCCCATGCCGCCGGAAAGCTGATGAGGATAGCGCTGCATCAGCTGCGCGGGCTGCGGCAGGCCTACCGCATCCAGCATCTCGCAGACTTTTTCTTTGATTTCGGCACGGCTGAGGCGGGCGTGCAGCTTCAGCGGCTCCGCCACCTGCCAGCCAATGGTGCGCATCGGGTTCAGCGCATATTTCGGATCCTGCATCACCATCGCCAGCCTGCTGCCGCGCAGCTGGCTCCAGCGGCTTTCGCTCAGCGTCAGCGCATTTTCGCCCGCCACGCTAAGGGTGGAAGCCTGTAAATGCAGGGCGGGGGAGAGCAGGCCCATCAGGCTGCGCGCGGTCAGCGACTTGCCGGAGCCGGATTCGCCCACCAGCGCCACGCGCTCGCGGCCCAGCGTAAAGCTGATGTTTTTGACCAGCGCCACACCGGCGGCGCTGCTTATCGTCAGGTTGTCCGCCACAACCAGCGGCGTAGAGTCAGTTGGCATTTCGGGTATCCAGTCGGTCACGCAGGCCATCGCCCGTCAGGTTAAAGGCCAGGCTGGCGAACAGGATCGCGCCGCCCGGCGCGGCGGCTACCCACCACTGGTCAAAGATGACCTTGCTGCCTTCAGCGACCATCGATCCCCATTCCGCCGTCGGCGGCTGCACGCCCATGCCCAAGAAACCGAGGCCGGCGGCGGAAAGGATAATGCCGCCCAGGCTCAGCGCGGCGCGCACCACGGCGCTGGGCAGGCAGAGCGGCAGAATATGGCCGAACATCAGGCGCAGGCCGTTGATGCCCTGCATTCTGGCGGCGGCCAGATAGTCGCTGCGGCGCAGCGCCAGCGTTTCGGCGCGCGCCTGACGAGCGAAAGGCGGCCAGCTGGTTAACGCCAGCGCCAGCGCGCCGTTCAGCAGGCCAGGGCCAAGCATTGCCACCAGCGCCAGCGCGATCACCAGGTTCGGCAGCGACAGGAAAATATCGGTAATGCGCATCAGCACGCGCTCCGTCCAGCCGCCAAGATAGCCCGCGCAGATGCCGACCAGCATCCCGACCGGGATAGTCAGCAGCAGGATCAGCGATACCAGCAGCAGCGTAGGGCGAGAGCCGTAAATCACGCGGGAAAGCAGATCGCGGCCAAAGCCGTCGGTGCCCAGCCAGTGCGCGGAAGACGGCGGCAGCAGGCGCGCCGAGATAATCTGCGCGTTGGGGTCGAAAGGCGCTAATAGCGGCGCAAACAGCGCGGCCAGCAGCAGGATAGCCACCAGCGTGCCGCCGATAGCCAGCGACGTGACGCGTGGTCGACGGCGTCGGCGCGGGGCGGCGAGTTCAAGATCGGTAAGATTTTGCGTCATCGGGTTCTCGGATCGGTGAGATAAGTTAACGCATCCGCCAGCGCGTTCAGCAGAATAAAGCAGCCGCCGATCAGCAGCGTAGAGCCGAGGATGGCTGGCGTATCGGACGCAAACAGGGCGGTAGTCATATAGCGGCCCACGCCTGGCCAGGCAAAGACGGTTTCGGTCAGCACCGATCCTTCCAGCAGCGTGGCGTAAGAAAGCGCCAGTACGGTGATAAGGGTGCCGCGCACGTTAGGAAAAACGTGCAGCAACAGAATGCGGCCCCGGCTGGCGCCTTTTGCCCGCGCCAGCGTTACGTACTCTTTGCTGCTCTCTTCCAGCAGCGCCGCGCGCAGCAGACGGGTAATGCCCGCCATCGCCAGCAGGCCCAGCACCACTACCGGCAGCCACAGATGGGCAACCGCATTGCGGAACATCTCGGGATCGCCGGAAAGCCAGCTGTCGATCAGCACCAGGCCGGTTTTAGGCTCCAGCGTATAGATCCAGATATCGTCCAGGCGACCCGGCCCGGCCGACCAGTGCAGCACGGCGTAAAACAGCAGCAGGCCGAGCAGGCCCAGCCAGAACACCGGAACGGAATAGCCCAGCAGCGAAACCAGACGCGCCAGGTTATCCACCAGACTGCCCGGTTTCCATGCGGCGACCAGCGCCAGCACGATGCCGAAAAAGGCACCGAAAATCATCGAGCAGGTGGCCAACTCGATGGTGGCCGGAAAGGTGCGCAGCAGATCGCTGGCGACGGGCGAATTGGTCAGGCGTGAAATCCCTAAATCGCCGTGCGCCAGATGCGTCAGATAGTGCCAGAACTGCATCAGCAGCGGCTGATCCAGACCCAGCTCGCTTCTTACCTGCGCGTAGGTTGATTCGCTGGCGTGATCGCCGGCAATCTGCAAAACAGGATCGACCGGCGACAGATGCGAAAGCGTAAAGGTGAAGGCGAGCAGGCCGAGCAGCGTGACCGCCAGCGAGACCAGACCGGTCGCCAGGCGGCCGCCGCGCAGCCAGAACAGCCGTGCGGACCCGGCTTCAGCGGTAAAACGCGCCATTACTTACTGACCTGGCTGTAGTAGACCATATCCGGGTTGATGCCCTGCACGTAGCCTTTGAGATTGGCGCGCAGCGCAATCAGGTTGCGAGCCTGTAAGCCGATTACGTAAGGTGAGTTTTTCTGCACTTCGCGCTGCATGTTTTCATACAGTTTGATGCGCTTTTCCTTATCGCTTTCCGCCGTGGCCGCCAGCGTCTGTTTATTCAGCTCCGGGATATGCCAGTTAGAGCGCCATGCCAGGGTTTTGCTGCCGTCTTCCGGGTTGTAGGCAAAGGCGGAGGCGTTGGTGTTAGGATCGAAATAGTCCGCTCCCCAGGCGTTCAGCGTGGCCTCATACTGATGGGCTTTGACGGCTGTTGCCACTTCGGTGCTGATACCAGGGATCAGCTGAACCTTGACGCCGCCGCGCGCGAAGCTGGCCTGTAACGCCTGAGCGATATCCAGGTAAGGCGGCTGGTTGCTGACGCTCAGCCTGAAGCTGACGTCTTTCAGTCCCGCCTTCGCCAGAATCGCCTTAGCTTTTTCCGGATCGAAGGTGTAAGGATTGTCGTTCAGCGCGCCCAGAAAACCCTGCGGCAGAAACGACTGATGCACCTGGAACTGGCCTTTCAGCAGATCGTCCGCGATGCCCTTGTAATCGAACAGGTAGCGGGACGCTTCCCAGAACGCCGGGTTTTTCAGCGCCGGGCTGGCGTCGATATTAAACTGCATGTAATACAGCGAGGCCATCGGCACCGCCATTGGCTTCACGTCCGTTTTGCCCTTGAGCGACGCCATCTGATCGGCGCCCAGGTTGCGGGCGATATCCGCATCGCCCTGTTCCAGCAGCAGGCGACGGGCAGCCGGTTCCGGCACGTTTTTAATCAGCACGTTTTTCAGCTTTGGCGCGCCCGCTGGTGAAGAAGCGTTAGCGGAAAGCAGCAGCACCTCATGCGGAATATATTTGCGGATCTGATAAGGGCCGCTGCCCGCCGAGTGCGCGATCAGCCAGTTATTGCCGAAATCATTTTTTTGCGCGTTAGCCATCGCCACTTTTTCATCCACGATGGAGGAAACCGGCGCGGCGAGCAGGCTCAGCACGTAGGTCGGGCTGACGTCAGCCGTCCAGCTAATCTGCACGTGGCTGTCGTCGATCTTTTTCAGATGCGAGTCCACGTTCTCTTTGGTCCAGCCCAGCTGGGTCAGGATAAAAGAGGGATCGAGGTTAAGCTTGACCACGCGTCCCAGAGAGAAGATCACATCTTCCGGGCGCAGCGGGTTGCCGGAAGAGAATTTCGCGCCGTCGCGTAGGGTGAAAGTCAGGCTGCGGTTATCGCTGCCCGGCTGCCAGGCGCTGGCCAGTGTCGGCTGCAGGTCGACAGGATTTTGCGGATCCGGCTGTACCAGACGCTGATAGAGATTGGTAAACGCCTGTACCGAGGTCAGCTCAAAGCCCTGCGCGGGATCGAAGCTGTTGGCGTCATCAATAGACTGCGCGATAACCAGCGTATCCGGCGGCGTAGCGGCCTGTGCCGCAAAAGAACCTGCCAGCGCGACGGCAATGGCGGGAAGCAGAAGTTTCATGACGTTTCCTTACCCTGTTTTAATTTGTTGGCGAGTGTAGATTACCTGCATACCGGATAAATAGTAGATTATCGGCTATCGATATGCGAATTGGTTATAAGCAAAACCTATTGGTTATAAACACTAACCATTGTTACCGCAGGAAGGTGGCCCACAGCCAGGGCGCAACGCCGATAAAGTTATTCAGCATATGCAGCGCGACGGGCAGCTTCAGGCCGCCCGAATAAAAACGGGCCAGGCAGAGCAGCAGGGAAAGCGCCGTTAGCGCCAGGAGCGTTTGCAGATGAACATACTGGGTGTGGAGTCCGGCAAAGATTAGTGATGTGAGTAGCGCACAGGCCAGCCGCTGTCCCGGCACCATCGTTAACAGCGCCTGCAGCAAAAAGCCCCGGAAAACAATCTCTTCAGCCACGGGCGCCAGTATCACCACCGCCAGCGAAAAGGCCAGCGTGCGCCAGGCTTCGATCTGTTCGTCGCCGTTTAGCTGCGTGGCGGTCCAGCTTTCCGGCTGTAAATAAAAAGACTGGGAAAAAATCAGGGCAAGCAGCAGCAGGCCGAACAGGAGCAGCGGGCGGAGCCGCAGCACGCCTGACGGCACGCCCGAATAATGGCGGTTATACCAGCGCCAGAGCGGCACCAGCACCACAAATTCCAGCAGACAGAGCGCCGGCATCAAAATGCCGTTTTCCGTTAAAAAAGGATGAAGCAGCGGCGTGCCGATCAGCAGCGTAATGCCGTACCAAATCAGGCAAATCCCCGTACAGAGCAGGGCCTCAGTCGCTTTATCCGTTTCTTTATTCATTAGCATGGGCGTGGGAAGCGTATCAGCCGATGGTAGCAAGGGCGAAGGGGAGTGTCGAGGCGGCAGAATTAGTGCGCGCTGCATCTAAATTGTTCAGCCTCCAGGCCGATAGTGCATTAACGATCGCGTCTGGAAGGGAAAAAGGACCTGCGATTTTCAGATAGCAGTCAGGGCGGGCAAACGGGAGTTGTTTGTCAGCCCGCAGGATAAGGTTCGGAGTAGATGAATTTTCCCCCCATGCTTAGCCACCAGGTGCCTTACGGCCAGAAATCCACCTTCTTTACCCGACGAATAGCCGTATCGCTTATTCTGTTGATGAGCGGCGTGACGCTGCTCGCCATGCTTATGGTGGTCGGTATCGCCTGGCGTCAGAACGAAGAGGCCGTTAAACAGGAAAGTTTTTTACTGCATAACGCCTGGCAGGACGCTCGTCAGGAGCTGATGACCAATATCCGCGATTACGCCTTTTGGGGTGAAGCCTGGAACCATTTACATCTGACGATGGATAAGGTCTGGGCGTTTGAGCAGCAAAACCTGGGGCCGGGTTTATACAGCGAATTCCATTATGACGGCGTCTTTGTGGTCGACGGCGAAGGGCGCACCACCTATTCAGTGGTTAACGGCCAGCTGGACGATCTCCAGCTGGAAAGCTGGCTGGGTATTCAGACCGCGCCGCTTATCGCCAGGGCACGTCTGCTGGCAAAGGAGGAGGGCGCGACCTCGCTGAATACGCTTATCGGTTCGACGCCGGCTATCGTAGCCGCTGCGCCGATCACCACAGGAAAAGTGCCGGGGCTGAAAGCCCGCTCAGGGCCGCCTTCGGTCATGGTGTTCGTCAGCCGCTACACGCCGGAAAAGCTGGCGCAGTTCGGCCGTACGGTCGGCGTGATGAATGCTCGTGTGCCGGGCAACGCGCAGGATACCGCTACCGAGCCCTTTTTGCTGGAGGCGGTATTCGACGGGATGCCGGTGGTGATCCGCTGGGATTCGCAGCAGCCGGGACGGGCGCTGCTGCTGCTGCTGTTACCTGTGCTGCTGCTGGCAGCGGTGATGCTGGCGTTGGTGACGCGACGCGTTATCAGGCACGCCATGTACAACGCCAGGCTTTGCGACGAGCGTTTTTTGCAGCTGATCCACAGTCAGCACGAGCTGGCCGTTAGCGAGGCTCGCTTTCGCGACGTGGCCGAAACCGCGTCTGACTGGATTTGGGAAACCAACGCCGAAGGCGTGCTGACCTACCTTTCCCGGCGCTTTACCGTCGCCACGGGCTTTGCGGTGGAAAAGCTGCTGGATAAATCGATCGACGCGATCCTGCAGCACGATACGCAGCCGGTTTCCGAATGGCTGTTTCAGCATCGGCAGGAAGGGCATCGCCATACCCTGCGCTGCTATTCGGTATCGGCCAGCGGCGAAAAGCGCATCTGTAGCCTGGTGGCTAACGCCGTAGAAACAGGCGGACAGATTAGCGGCTATCGCGGCACGGTTTCCGATATTACTCAGGAAATCGAGTCTCAGGCGCGCATTCACTATCTGTCGCAGCACGACGCGCTGACCGGGCTGCCAAACCGGCTCTATATGAGCGAGTTTTTGCTGAGCAGGCTACAGGCTCAGCCCACGGCGGAAAGACCGCTGGTGTTGATCAGTCTCGATCTCGATCATTTTAAGCCGATCAATGATACATGGGGCCACGCGGCGGGCGACAGCGTGCTGAATGAGGTCTCGCACCGGTTGCGCAGCGTGCTCAAAGCCGGCGATCTGGTGTCGCGGCAGGGCGGCGACGAATTTATTATTATCGTTTCCGATCTGAACGGCGAACATGAGATTGACGCTTGCTGCCAGGCGCTGCTGGACGAGGTTTGCCGACCTTTCCAGCTGGGTCAGCAGGAAATTTTTATCGGCGCGAGCATGGGGATTGCGCTGGCGCCTGACGATGCGATGCAGGCCGACGAACTGCTGCGGCTGGCGGATATTGCGCTTTATAAGTCGAAGCGGGAAGGGCGAAATCGGTGGACGTGGTACAGCGCGGAAATGGCCGAACAGCTGGTGCTGCGTCGCGAGATGGAGCGCAATTTGCGTAAGGCTATCGCCGGAAACGAACTGAAGCTCTTTTACCAGCCGCGCTATTGTCTGAGAAACACGCGGCTGGACGGCGCGGAAGCGCTGATCCGCTGGGAGCATCCGAGCCACGGCCTGATTATGCCGGATAAATTTATTTCGCTGGCGGAAGAGACCGGGCTGATTATTGATATCAGCGACTGGGTGCTGCATCGGGCCTGCCACGACGCGCTGGGCTGGCCGGAGCCGATGTACGTTTCGGTGAATATCTCGCCGGTGGAGTTTCGTAGCGGCAATCTGGCGCAGCGCGTAGCCAGCGCGTTGGCCACCAGCGGCCTGGAAGCGCACCGGCTTGAACTGGAGATTACCGAAAACATTACGCTCGAAAATCCGCAAAGCGCGCTGGAAGTGATGCAGTCGCTCAAAGCGCTGGGCGTAAAGCTGACGGTGGATGATTTTGGCGCGGGCCATGCTTCGTTGGGCTATCTGAAAATGTTCCCGTTTGACGGCATGAAGATGGATCGATCCTATATGAGCGATTTCCCGCACTCTCCGCAGGCGCTGTCGATTGTTGAAGGCATTATCGGGCTGGGGAAAGCTTTCTCGCTGACGGTAACGGCGGAAGGGATTGAAACGCAGGAGCAGTTGCAGGAGCTTCAGGCTATCGCCTGTCAGGAAGGGCAGGGCTACTATCTGGGCCGACCGATGCCGCTGGATCGCTTCAGGCAGCTGCTGGACGCGCCTTGCGATATCGTTCGCAGCTGAATAACAACAGCCCGCTAAAAGCGGGCTGTTGATTAACGGACTTTCACCGCGACCAGCGTCATCATGGCCGCAATCAGCATGAACACTATCAGATCCATGAGTTGCTCCTTTGTTGAGATAATTCCTAAATTATAGCGGATTTTCCTGATTAAAATAAAAGCAATCCGTGCCATTTTCCGCTGGAATCGCTGCGCGAAAAGACCGCGTTTTTGCACCCTGGCGCTTATCTGCTACCCTTGCGACGACAAAAAAAGCAAGCTGAGGAGAGAAATCATGATCGGTAAGAAAACACTGGCCGCTTTTGCGGCGGCGATTCTGCTGGCGGGTTGTCAGTCGGGCGCACACAAAGGTGCGGCGTCCGGCCCGACGGATCCAGAACTGGATCGCTGCGGCGCTTCCGACTACCAGCAGTACGTTGGCAAACCGCTTTCCGCCATTGACGGGCTCCGCTTTGAGCACCCGGCTCGTGCGGTGCCGTGGAACTCAGCGGTTACCATGGATTTTAATCTTAACCGGTTGAATTTTATGGGCGACAGCCAGAATACTATCACCCGCGTCTACTGCGGCTAATACCACTTATTCACCCACCAGTGGCGCAGCCGAATGCCCGTGGCGCTGGTCCAGCCGGTGGTGCTTTGCACCACCTTGCTTTTCTTCACGATTAACAGCGTTGGCATCACGTCTGTCTGCCAGCGTGCGGCTATAGCGCCGGTGGGATCGTTAATGACCGGCAGGGTAAGATGTTTACCGTTCAGCAGACGGACGATCTGAATATCGTTGCCGGCATGGTGCACAATGGCCAGCACGTTATAGCCGCTGTTGCTCAGGTTAGTGATATCGCGGGTGGTATAACGACAAACGCTACAGTTGCCACTCCAGAAGTAAATCAGCAGCGGTTTTTTTGCGCTCAGCTCGGCAATAGTAATCGTCCGGCCATCAATAGTATGGAAAATCTGTTGGGCAAAATCTTCTGGCGGTTTCGGCGCGCGCAGCCAGTCCATCAGCCATAACACCACAGCAATCGCCAGCAATAATGAAAAAATCGTCCGCAAGCCCTGTCTGATATTAGCCATGAGCCTGCCCCACCCTGCGCGTCCGGGGCAGATGAGCGTAATACGCCGTTGTAAAGCCTGTAAGCATGTCCTTTTACCTGAGTAGGAGCAACGGATCCGACCGTTGCTGATAAAGAGAAGTCCGTTCACTTTATCATTTGAAATGTCAGTCTCTTTCACGATACGAAAGGTTATCTGATTGTCATACACCTGCAACAGGCGCGCTGTACTTTACGCTATTAATAAAGGTGACATTTTGATCTCGCCACAGACAGGTATGCCCGTTTGCTTCCCGCCCCGTGCGGGTTTTTTTTGGGGCGAGCATTATCAGGGCGTTATCAGTAAAAAAATAAGGCATAAGGTAAGCGCACTGCTCCCGCTTCAGAGGCGTTACCGTTCAGGGCGTTTTTCTTCCAGTAGCTGGGTCAGCAAGTTGCGATAGCCCTGCAGTTGGGTTTCATCTATCTCGCCTTCCAGCCTGGCAATAACGGTAGCGATAATCGCTTTGCTGGTGGTTGGTCTGCCGTTACGCATCAGTTCGGTCATGATGGCCGCCAGCAGCTCGCTCTCTTTCGGCGCGTTGAAAGCAGGGCTGTTAAAATACTCGGTGATTTCCCGGCCTGCGCCGGTAGCGTGATGAACCATGGTAAACCTCCTGCAAAGCGCCATCGACAGCCCGGCAATGAGATCGGGAAAGGCTTAACGGGCTAATTTACCAAACCGAATAAATTGCCATTTAGCCTGGAAAATAACCAGGTGGAGATTTTTATTAGTCTGGATGGGCGTAGCGGAATGTCCAGCCGCCGCCGCACTATTTTTTTGTCGTTATGCCGTAGCAAAAAGCGTCGCGAGTGAAGGTTTAACTGAATGCGGCAAAAAGATGAAAATTATCTTTATAAAAATCAGAGAATTGACATTAAATTACTTTTTTTTAGTCATCAGCGCTTGTGCCGCAGCGCTGGTTATGAGTAAATGCACCGTCGGTTTTGAAACAGACACGTATGCGAGCAATTTTAGTAAAGCAGTTTTCAGTTAAAGCGTTATCTCAGATATCTCTTCTTCCTGACTTCCTTCTTGAGTGCCCCATAAGTCTACCCTGTTGACAAACCTCGTGCCTTAACGGCTTTATACTTATTGAAGGAAAGACAAATGTCTAACAAAATGACTGGTTTAGTAAAATGGTTCAACGCTGAGAAAGGTTTCGGCTTTATCTCTCCAACTGACGGCAGCAAAGACGTGTTCGTACACTTCTCTGCAATCCAGAACCAGGGTTTCAAAACTCTGGAAGAAGGTCAGAAAGTTGAATTCTCTATCGAAAACGGCCAGAAAGGCCCTGCAGCTGCTAACGTAACTGCGCTGTAATTCGAGAGAAACTTCTGCTGCGACCTCGTCGGGCAGAAGAACAAAAACCCGCCTTATGGCGGGTTTTTTGCGTTTAGCGTCAGAAGAATTACCCTCTGCCGCCTGTTTTCTGTTTCTGGCTTTGCACGCCAGCCGTTATCCGCCTTCTGAAGCTATTGCTTGTCTTCAGTTGTGGCCTGGCGCCTTTATGGTCTTCTGACCTTCTGACCACCGCTCATTGATGGCTTACCGCTTTGCTATTTATCGCCGGCGAGCGTGCTTTGCGGGCAGCGTCCCACCGTGAAAACAACCGCTTGTGAACCATGCCGATGGCCTGTAACGATGTCTGACCGTTTTGGCGTTCAGGCAGGGAGTTGTTACACTCATGGCTCGCATTCTCCTGCAGAGCATAAAAAAACATGGAATCCTGGAAGGTTAACCTTATTTCGGTCTGGTTTGGCTGCCTGTTTACCGGCCTTGCTATCAGCCAGATTATTCCTTTTCTGCCGCTCTACGTGGAGCAGCTGGGCGTCACCGATCCCAGCGCGCTGACGCTGTGGTCAGGGTTAATCTTCAGCATTACCTTTATGGTTTCAGCCATTGTCTCGCCAATGTGGGGCAGCCTTGCCGATCGTAAAGGGCGCAAGCTGATGCTGCTGCGCGCTTCGCTGGGCATGGGAATAGTCATTTTTTTACAGGCTTTTGTAACCAACGTCTGGCAGCTGCTGCTGTTACGGGCGTTGATGGGGCTGACCTCCGGCTATATTCCCAACGCCATGGCGCTGGTCGCTTCGCAGGTGCCGCGCGAGCGCAGCGGCTGGGCGTTGAGCATGGTTTCCACCGCGCAAATCTGCGGCGTGATTATGGGGCCACTGCTGGGCGGCTTTCTGGCCGACTGGGTCGGGCTACGTGCCGTATTTTTTATTACCTCCTGCCTGCTGCTGACCAGCTTTATGATTACGCTGTTTCTGATCAAGGAAACCGGGCATCGCAAAATCAGCAAAGAAGAAAAGCTCAGCGGCGCCATGGTTTTTCGTTCGCTGAGTCATCCCGGATTAATTATCAGCCTGTTTATCACCACGCTGGTTATCCAGCTTTGCAACGGCTCAATTAGTCCAATCCTTACGCTGTTTGTGCGCCAGCTGGAGCCGAACGTAGAAAATATTGCCTTTATCAGCGGCGTCGTGGCGGCCATTCCCGGCGTATCGGCGCTCTTTTCCGCGCCCCGACTGGGCAAGCTGGGCGACCGCATCGGCGCGCAGCGCATTTTATTTGCCGCGTTAATGCTGACGATAGTGCTGTTTCTCGCCATGTCGTGGGCAAGCAGCGCCTTACAACTCGGTGCGCTGCGTTTTCTGCTGGGGTTTGCCGAAGGCGCCATGATGCCGGCGGTGCAAACGCTGCTGCTGCGCTACTCCAGCGACCGCATTACCGGACGGATTTTTGGCTATAACCAGTCGTTTATGTATCTGGGTAACGTGGTCGGGCCGCTGATTGGCTCAGGCGTTTCCGCCATCGGCGGTTTCCGCTGGGTCTTTACCGCCACGGCGATCGTGGTGCTGATTAATACCGTGCAGCTGATGCTGGTCTGGCGGCGCAGAAAAGCGGCTGCGGCGGCCTGATCACGCCTCGTTTGCGGCTTTAGCCTTTTAAGGTTTTTCGCGCTTTCCCGCAAGGAAAGCGTTAAGCGTGGTTACGCCGGGTAAAAACAGGGGCTAACAGGATTTTTCTGCATTGTCGGCCCGTGCGGCGAGGCTTACTATCAGCGCCATTGTTACCACGAGGAAAGAGTAATGAGTCGTTTGATTAAGGCATTAAGTGTGGTCGCGCTGGTAACAGCATTAAGCGGATGTCTGTTCCCGCCGCCGGGCGGCGGTGGCGGTCACGGCGGTTGGGGCGGCGGCGGCCCACGCGGCGGTTTCTCCCAGGGGCCGGGCCGCTAACGGATGACGGGCCGGCGTGGTTTACGCCGGCGCTTTTTTTACCAGTACGTTTCTCACAGCCGCTTGCCAACAGCATGGCTTGTTCGCTATCCGTCATAAAATTTAATCCGTATAAATAACAATACCTTATCCAATCCTGCGCACGGCATGCTTCGTTTTAAGATGGCCGATCTCCCTGTTAATGCCAGGCTTATCAAGTCTGATAATACAAAAGCATAACAAGAAAGGAGCCTGTCGTGAGCTATCAAAACGCTATCGTCCTGCAGGATTTACCGCAGCTGAAACCGGTCAGGGTGCCGATTGGGGAGCAGGAGATCCTGCTGATTCGGCAAGACGATGAAATCAAGGCCTACCAGGCCAAATGCCCGCATTCCGGCGCGCCGCTGGAGCAGGGCGCTATCCGTGACGGCTATCTGGTTTGTCCCTGGCATAAGGCCAATTTCGCCATCAGCGACGGCAGTCTGTGCGAGCCGCTGGCGCTAAGCGATCTGCAACGCTATCCGGTCAGGGTCGAGAACGGCATGGTGCAGGTGGATCCCGAAGCGCTTCCCCCGCTGTATCAATTTGCAGAAGAAGAAGATGAGCCGGTGTTCGCGATCCTGGGCACCGGCGCGGCAGGCGCGGCGGCGGCCTGGACGCTGCGTCGGGAAGGCTTTAAGGGAAGGCTGGTGCTGGTCGATCGCGAACAGCAGGCACCTTACGATCGCACCGTGCTGAGCAAATTCGTGCCGTCCGGCAAGATGGCGATTGATGAGGTGCCGCCTCTGCTGGATGACGATTTCTGGCACTATGCCGAACGCAAGCACGGCGACGTGGAGCAGCTGGACAGCCGCGAGCAGCTGCTGCGCTTTGCCGATGGCTCCACTCTGCATTATGACCGACTGCTGATTGCCACCGGCGGGATCCCGCAGCGGCCCGATTTCAGCGGCAAGGCGCTGTTCGGCGTACACGTGCTGCGCAGCCTTGAACAGGCGGCGACGCTGTTGCAGGAGGTGGATGAAAGCAGTCAGCTGGTGATCGTCGGCAACAGTTTTATCAGCATGGAGCTGGCTTCTGCGCTAAGAGCCAAAAAAGTGCAGGTGCAGGTTATCGCGCCCGATGCGCTGCCGTTTAAAAAGCAGTTCGGCGAGCAAATCGCGCGCTATTTTCGGGAGCTGCATGAAGAAAACGGCGTGGAGTTTATCGAAGGCGAAGTGGCCGCGCTGCAGGGCGAGAAAGGCCACGTCAGCGGCGTCGAGCTTAAAAACGGTCGCGTGGTGCCCGCCACTGCCGTGCTGCTGGCAACGGGCGTCGCGCCCGGCACCGGGTTTATTCACGATCTGCCGCTGAACGATGACGGCAGCCTGACGGCCAGCGAGGAGCTGGAAATCGCGACCAACGTCTGGAGCGCGGGCGATATCGCCACCTGGCCCGCCGCTTCCGGCCCCATGCGCATCGAACACTGGCGCGTGGCGCAGCAGCAGGGCCGGGTGGCGGCGAAGAACATGCTTGGTCGCGGCGAGAAGTTCGATCGCGTGCCCTTTTTCTGGACGGCGCAGTTCGGCACGCGCTACGAGTATCTGGGTCATGCCAAAGAGTGGGATGATTTTCGGCTGTTCGGCTCGCTGAAGGAAAAAACCTTTGTGGCGCTCTACGGGCAAAGAGGCCAGCTGGCCGCGGTCGCCTCCTGCGGGCTGTATACCTTTACCGCCGATCTGGTGCGTCGGATGCAGCAGCCGATGACCATGGCCGAAGGCGCGGCGCTGGCGCAAAAAGCGCTGGGCTGAATACGCATTCAGCCCCTCCGTAATGAGGGGCTGAAGTGGGTCAATCTTTACTCATCCGTTCCGACTTGTTCATGCACTGCTGCATCGCTTCCATGACCGCCGCACGGAATCCTTTCTCCTCCAGCACTTTTACCGCTTCGATGGTGGTGCCGCCTGGCGAGCAGACCATATCTTTCAGCTCGCCGGGATGCTTGCCGGTTTCCAGCACCATCTGCGCGGAGCCTTTTACCGCCTGCGCCGCAAACTGATAGGCCTGCGCTCTTGGCATCCCGCCGAGCACCGCCGCGTCGGCCATCGCCTCGATAAACATAAAAACGTAGGCCGGCGCAGAGCCGCTGACGCCGACCACGGCGTGGATTTGATATTCCGGCACCAGCGCCGCCTTGCCGAAGCCGTTAAAAATCGCCACGATTTCATCCGCTTCTTCTTTGGTCACCAGCACGTTCGGCGTCACGGAGGTCATGCCTTCATTGACCAGCGCTGGCGTATTGGGCATTACGCGCACCAGTTTGCGATCGTGCCCCAGCGCCTGCGCCAGCGAATCAAGCGTGACGCCAGCCGCGATGGAAACCACCACGGTATCTTTGTTCAGGCAGCCGGAAATTTCCTTGAGTACGCTAAGAATAACGTTGGGCTTCACCGCGCCGAATAAAATATCGGCCTGTTTCGCGACTTCTTCCGCGCTGCTGCCCGGCGTAATGCCGTACTGCTCGTGCATGGCCTGATTCGTTTCGGGCTTGCGATCGTAAACCCAGATGTCTTCCGCTTTCACCTGGCCGGCGGCAACCAGGCCGCCAATAATAGCTTTCGACATATTACCGCAGCCGATAAAACCGATTTTTTTCATCATCCTTCTGCCTCTTTTTGTCTTTTCATTCCGTTCAGCTTACGTCATTACCCGGCTTAATTCAGCTTCGGCTACGCTTAAGCAACAACCAGGAGCCGCAGATGAATCTAAAGAAACAAAATGAAATGGACAGCCGCCGCTATCCGGTTCAGGAGCATATGCGCCTGCAGCGGATTGAATGGCGGATACAGCGTATTGGCTATCTTTTTCTGTTTACTATCGTGATCCTGGGCGCCTGCGGGCTTTTCTCAAAAGGGATGCTGAGCAACAAACGGGTGAAGTCGGCAGACGGCGCCCTGGAGGTGGAATACGAGCGTTTCGGGCGGCTGGCGAGCGATATGTCGATGACTATCCGCATCAGGCCGCAGCAGGACGGTGACTTCAGGCTGGTGCTCAACGGCGAGGAGATGGACAACTTTCAAATTCAGTCGCTTCAGCCGCAGCCGCAGCAGGCGTTCAGCCGTGGCAATGCTCTTGAACTGCACTGGTCTTCTCCTCGCTATCGCGACGGCGCGACGGTGTGGATTGGCCTACAGGCGCAGAACCCTGGCCGCTATCCGGTTACCGTGACGCTGGACAATAAAACCAGCGTGCAGTTTACCCAGTGGATTTATCCTTAGGAGCCAATTATGGAAACCGTTTTGCGGGCTGCCAGTATGTATTTATTGCTGCTGGTAGTGTTGAAAATCGCCGGACGCCGCACGCTGATGGAGATGACCTCGTTTGATTTGATCCTGCTGCTGATTATCAGCGAGGCGACGCAGCAGGCGCTGCTGGGCAACGATTTTTCGGTCACCGGCGCATCGCTGACGATTATCACCCTGGTGGTGGTCGACATCCTGTTCGGCATGTTGAAGGCGCGTTTTCCCCGGCTGGATATGCTGATTGACGGCACGGCGCTAATCCTGGTGGAAAACGGCAGTCTGCTGCCGGAAAGAGCCAGAAAAGCGGGCATTTCCGAAGAGGATATCCTGAATTCTGCCCGCAGCACCGCCGGGCTGGAGCGGCTGGATCAGATCAAATTCGCTATTCTGGAGAAGAACGGCAAGATCAGTATTATCCCGCAGCGCTAAGATGCGGTGAATAACAGGTTGCCATTCCTGAAAAGCCAGGCAAGATCGCAGGCAGTGTTGTGTTGATAAAGGAAAGGGCGATGCCAGTCTGGGTAGATGCCGATGCATGTCCAAAGGTAATTAAAGAAGTGCTGTATCGTGCGGCGGAGCGCGAGCAGGTAATGGTGACGCTGGTGGCGAATCAGTCGCTGAGCGTGCCGCCCTCGCGTTTCTTACGCACGCTGCGGGTGCCGGCGGGTTTTGACGTAGCGGATAATGAAATTGTTCGAAGGGCGCAACCCGGCGATCTGGTGATCACGGCGGATATTCCGCTGGCGGCGGAAGTGATGGAAAAAGGGGCCGTGGCGCTGAATCCGCGCGGCGAACGCTACAGCGAGGCGACGATAAAAGAGCGGCTGACCATGCGCGATTTTATGGACACGATGCGGGCGAGCGGCGTGCAGACCGGCGGCCCTGCGACGCTGAACCAGCGCGACCGTCAGCAGTTCGCCAACGAGCTGGATAAATGGCTACAGGCGCAGCGCGGCAAATAGCAAAAGGCGGGGAAATCCCCGCCTTTCATTTATGCAACCAGCCTCGACCTTATTCAGACAAAGCTGTCGTCGTCGTCAAAACCGCCGTTATCGAAATCATTATCGTAGTCGCTGGCGTAATCCTGCGGCAGTCCGGCATCCTGATTCAGGAAGGGGGCGTCGGTGCCGTTGTTAAACGTATCCAGATTATTGTCAAAACTTTCCTGCGGCAGCGCCGGTTCGTTAATAATGTTTACGATCTCTTCCGGCTGCGAGTGGTGGAACATGCTGGTCAGCATATCCGCCATCACTACGCCGCCCGCCACGCCGACCGCCGTCTGTAGCGCGCCGCCTAAAAAGCCTCGGCCAGCCGAAGGCGCCGCGGGCGCAGAATAGGGCTGCTGCGCGTTATTCCACGGCTGCTGCTGCTGTGGTGCATTGCCCCAGGCAGACTGCTGCTGTGGCGCGTTGTAGGATTGCTGCTGCTGCTGCTGCTGCTGCTGCTGCTGGCGGCCGCCGCCAAACAGGCCGGAAAGAAAGCCGCCGCTGCTTTGCTGCGGCTGGGCCGCCAGCTTCGCCTCTAATTCGCTCACCCGATTGTTCAGCTGTTTCAGAGCCGCTTCCTGGATCAGGATCGCCTGCGCCATGTAATAAGGCGCGCCAGGCTGCTGCTGAAGCTGTTGCTGGATCAGTTTTTCTGCGGCGGCATCACGCGGGCCGGACTGGGTTTCAGCCTGTTTCAGTCGGCCAAACAGGCTTTCAATTAACTTTTGTTCTTCGCTCTGCATAAGAGATCCTCATTAACGGGCTGTCCCTTTATTTTGGGGCAGAACCGGGGAAAGTAAACGAGGTTCGGGTAAGGAAATGTTGCCGGGCTTACCGCCAGGCTAAAATGGCTGTAACGGGAGGTTTACATGCTATTTTTGCTTTATATCAAAGGGATGTGCTGTTTCTGTCGTGCAATGGGTGTAAAGAAAAAGTGACTGCTGGTGACAAACAAGAATTCTCGGTATGATGCCTGCCTCTCATTATTCACTGCCGGTTGCTGCTAAGCGGCCAGTAAACAAGGCTGAGGAATTTTTCGCCATGTCCTTACCCCTCTATCTTATCGGCGCGCGCGGCTGCGGAAAAACCACGGTTGGCCAGGCATTGGCGCTGGCGCTGGGCTACGCCTTCAGCGATACGGACAAACATCTGCAGCAGACCACCGGACTGACCGTCACGGAAATTGTTGCGGCTGAAGGATGGCAGGGCTTCCGGCAGCGCGAGTCGCTTTCTTTACAGGCGGTAACGGCCGATCGCACGGTTATTGCTACCGGCGGCGGCATGGTGCTGGCAGCGGAAAACCGGCAGTTTATGCGCGAGCACGGCCAGGTTATCTATCTGAAAGCCGATGCCGCCGTACTGGCCGCCAGGCTGGAAGCCTATCCGGAACAGGCGCAGCGGCCCACGTTAACGGGCCGACCTATTGCTGATGAAATGGTCGACGTGCTGGCCGCCCGCGATAAGCTTTATCATGAGGCGGCCCACTATATTATCGATGCCATGCAGCAACCTGAGGTCGTGGTTGAGGAAATTATTAGCGCGCTGGCGCTGGCTCGCGCCAGTTAAACCTACGATTTTTCCCAAGTTGCGCAGAGCGGACAGAGAATTATCAGCCTTTGTCTATACTTGAAGTACGGAAGCTGGCCGCGCGGTAAATCCCGGCCAGCTCGGTAATACTTTAAGGAGGGAAAAGATATGCCTGGCAGACCGCCCTATCCTCGTGAAGCGCATATTGTTCCGATAAAAAAAGGAACGGAAGAAAATTGTGTCACCTGGTACGAACTTCGTGCCGATCATCCTAAGCCGGATACGCTAATCAGTGAGCACCAAAGCGAGCAGGAAGCGGTCGACGCTAAAGCTCGTTATGAAGATATCGAAAAAGAGTAACGTATGACGGCATGGACGCCGTAAAACACCGGAGCACAGCAAGGCGTGGTTAAAATGTAAGCGCTACCACCTGTAATTCAGGCGAATCTTCTGCCAAAACGACCGCTGCTGTTGCGACAGCAAGCTGTCTGGCTCAAGCAAAAAATAATTTTGCGGCAGAAGACAAATTACCAACATAATTTGCTGTGTATTGATATTTGTATCATGGGATCCGGGCTTGACCGAAAGCGACTGGCGTCATATTTTCGCTGCAAGTTTATAAGCCTGACGCTTCCATCGCCTTTAACTGGACAGACCATTGACCGAGATCTTCACCACTCCGCTTTCCCATCCAAATCCGTCGTCTTTTTCCGGAACTGATATCCTGTTTTCCGGAAGTTTTATGTCCGACGTGTTTAATGAGGCAGAAAGCAATACCCACAAACTGGCTACCTTAACCTTAGGAAAGGCGCCTCGCAGAGATCTGCTGCCTCTGCTGCTGGAACACCTGCCTGAAGAGAATATTGCACACTTCGGATTGCTTGACGGCCTTTCAGCGGCCGACATCGAACAGCGTTATGGGCCGGTAGCGGGCGAAAAGGTGACGATGACGCACATGGAGGATGGCTCTTTCGTCATTCTCTCTGCCGCGAAGGTCGAGGCATCCCTGCAAAAGTTGATCAACAAGCTGGAAGCGGAAGGATTTGAAAATATTCTGGTTCTTTGCGCAGGCGAGTACAAAAACCTTAAGACCAGCAGCGCTGTTCTGCTGGATGCGTACCGTATGCTGCCGCCGTTGGTTAACGCCATTACCGACGGCCATCAGGTCGGCGTCATGGTGGCGCGAAAAGAATATCTGGGCGAGCAGGGCTATAAGTGGCAAAGTCTGTCTTCAGGGCCTCGCTTTGCCGTAGCCAATCCCTGGGTAAAGCACGACGACGAGCTGATTGACGCCGCGCTACAGCTTCAGGAGCAGGGCGCCGATGTTGTGGTGCTGGACTGCCTGGGCTATCAGCAGCGTCATCGTGATTTCTTACAAAAACTGCTGGGTATCCCTGTACTGCTCTCCAACGTGCTGCTGGCCGGACTGGCCGCAGAGCTGGTAGCGTAACGATTACGGGCCGCCCGTTTTCATCTCTGATAAAGGATAGTGCCATGCTCAACGTCAGCGAGTACTTCGAAGGAAAAGTGAAATCGATCGGGTTTGACAGCGCCAGCACAGGGCGCGCCAGCGTCGGCGTGATGGCGGAAGGAGAGTATACTTTTAGCACCGGCGATCCGGAAGAGATGACCGTGGTCAGCGGCTCGTTTAAAGTGCTGCTGCCGGGCGAAACCGAATGGCGTCACTACGATCCGGGCCAGGTTTTCAACGTGCCGGGCCACAGCGAGTTTCACCTGCAGGTAGCCGAACCTTCTTCCTACCTTTGCCGTTACCTGAAAGCGTGATGCAGAGAGGCCGGGCATCCGGCCTTCGTGTTTCCTGGCTTTGCTGGTATCTGCAAGCGTGATGCAGAGAGGCCGGTTATCCGGCCTTCGTGTTTCCTGGCTTTGTCGTTACCTGAAAGCGTGATGCAGAGAGGCCGGGCATCCGGCCTTCGTGTTTCCTGGCTTTGTCGTTACCTGAAAGCGTGATGCAGAGAGGCCGGGCATCCGGCCTCCGTGCTTTGCTTAACGCTGCGCTTCGCCGCCCAGCGCTTCGATAGTATTGGCTATCAGTGCAGACAGCTCGCCGGTCATCAGGATAAAGTCGGCATCAAAGCGTGCCGCCACGTCTTCCCTGTCGATGTCGTCATTCTGCTCGCGCAGCGTATCGGCGAACTTCAGGCGTTTCAACGATCCGTCGTCCGACAGCACCAGCTGCACGCGTTCCTGCCAGTCCAGCGCCAGCTTCGTTACCAGCTTGCCCGCTTCGATATGATTAGCGATTTCATCGCACACCAGATCCTGCTTTTTACAGCGGATCACGCCGCCGTCTTCCAGCAGCGCTTTCAGCTCCGCTTCATCCATCAGCGCAAAGCCCGCCGGCGTATCGCCGGAGCGAACCCATTCGGTCAGCGTCAGCTCAATCGGGCTTTCCAGCGTTAGCGGTACCACCGGCAGCGACCCCAGGCTTTTACGCAGCAGGGCCAGCGTATCTTCCGCTTTTTTGGCGCTGGCGCAGTCGACCATAATCATGTTGTTAACGGTGTCGATCCAGACAAAGGTCTGGCTGAAGCGGCTGAAGGCGCGCGGCAGCAGGCTGTGCAGCACTTCATCCTTTAACGAATCCTTTTCCGTTTTCTTCAGCTTGCGCTGCTGCTCCGCTTCCAGCTTGCTGATTTTCGCTTCCAGCGCCTGTTTGATCACCGGCGACGGCAGGATTTTCTCCTCTTTGCGGGCGCAGATCAGGATCTGTCCGTTATTGACGTGGGTCAGCGCATCGCTTTTGGATCCCATCGGCGCAACCCAGCCGGTTTTCGCCATGTCCTGACTGCCGCAGGGAGTGAAAGAGAATGCCTCAAGTTGTTTTTCCATTTCGTCTGCCGCCAGCGGGATCTCGCGATTCAGACGATATACCATCAAATTTTTAAACCACAGCATTGTACTTTCCCTCTCCGGCGCGTCATGCGCGCTCATTCAAAGTCAGCGCGCATGATAGCGAATCGGCGACGGGGTTTCATTGCCTTTTGTCGTTATTCTCCGACCAGCATCGCATCGCGCGGCGCGCTGGCGCGCTGGGCTTTGGTCAGCAGGAAATAGCCGTAGCCAGCGGCCATTAACAGCGCAAACAGCCCGCCAATAACCGGGTTAAACCACAGCATCGCCACCAGGCAGACCAGCGCCAGCAGCAGCGCGATGCCGGGCACAACAGGGTAGCCTGGCGCGCGGAAACTGCGTTCCAGATCCGGCGCGCTACGCCGCAGACGGAACAGGCTTAACATACTCATCAGGTACATTACGATGGCACCAAACACCGCCATGGTGATCATCGCCGCCGTCAGCGTCATGCCCTGAAGATTGATCCAGCCGTCGCTAAAAATGGCGGCGATACCAATCACGCCGCCGGCGATAATAGCGCGGTGCGGCGTCTGAAAACGGGAAAGCTTCGCCAGCCCGGCGGGCAGGTAGCCCGCGCGAGAAAGCGCGAAGAACTGGCGCGAATAGCCGAGAATAATGCCGTGGAAGCTGGCGACCAGGCCAAAAAGACCGATCCAGACCAGCATATGCATCCAGTTAGAGTGCTCGCCGACAATCATTTTCATGGCCTGCGGCAGCGGGTCGTTGATGTCCGAAAGCCTGCGCCAGTCGCCCGCGCCGCCCGCCAGCAGCATCACGCCAATCGCCAGCACCACCAGCGTCAGGATCCCGGCGATATAGGCCTTAGGGATGGTGCGTTTGGGATCGCGGGCCTCTTCGGCCGCCATCGCCGCGCCTTCAATGGCCAGAAAAAACCAGATGGCAAAAGGGATAGCGGCAAAAATGCCGGAGACGGCGGGCAGGCCGAAGCTTTCGCTGCCCGCCCAGCCGTGCGCGGTAAAATTGCTCAGGCTGAAGCCCGGTGCGACCACGCCCATAAAGACCAGCAGCTCGATCACCGCCAGCACCGTCACCACCAGTTCAAACATGGCCGCCAGCCTGACGCCCAGGATATTCAGCGTCATAAAAATCAGGTAAGCGCTGACCGCGGCATATTTAGGATTCAATCCCGGATACTGCACGTTAAGGTAAGCGCCGATCGCCATGGCAATGGCCGGGGGAGCGAAGACAAACTCAATCAGCGTCGCCATACCGGCGATCAGCCCGCCGGTTTCGCCAAAGGCGCGGCGGCTGTAGGCGAAAGGGCCGCCCGCGTGCGGAAGCGCCGTGGTCAGTTCGGTAAAGCTGAAGATAAAGCAGGTGTACATAAGGGCAATCAGGGCGGTCGTCACCAGAAAACCCATGGTGCCCGCCACGCCCCAGCCGTAGCTCCAGCCGAAATATTCGCCGGAAATGACCAGGCCTACCGCAATGCCCCACAAATGTATCGTGCCCAGAGTAGGCTTTAGCTTGCTTGTCATATCGCTGTTCCCGCCAGTAAGTGTTGATTGATAATGCAGCCGTCGTCCCGGGGAAACTTGACGCGGGCATAAGGATTTTTGCGCTCTGCTGTCAACTCACAAGCAAAAAAAGTGCCCGCTGTACGCTAAAGTCAAAAGAGGGTTACCTGCGGTCAAGCGATTGAGGAAGCGTCACGCCATGCTGGTTCAGGCCGTATCAACTTCTTTCGGGAGCCACACTGATGACCAGCCAATATGACGACCTGACCAATGCCGCGCTGCTGGCGCTTGCCCACCGCGCTCTGAGCCGCTATCCGGCCGCTTTACAGGGCAAACTCAGCCTGCTTTGCCGCTCGGAGAACGCTACCTTTCTGCTGGAGGCCGCCGGAAAACGCTATGCGCTGCGCCTGCATCGCGGCAATTATCATCAGCGCGCCGATATCCTCAGCGAGCTGCGCTGGCTGGATGCGCTGCGCGAAACGGGTATCGTGGTGCCGCAGGCGCTTGCCGATCGGGAAGGGCAGACCGTTCAGGATTTGCGGCTGGCGGACGGCAGCCTGCGCCACGCGGTGCTGTTCGACTGGATCGAAGGCGAGATGCCGGACACCGACGTCGATCCCCGCGCGTTCCAGGATCTTGGCCAAATCACCGCGCGGCTGCATCAGCACAGCAAAAGCTGGCAAAAACCGGCGGGTTTCCAGCGCATCATCTGGGATCATCAGACCATGGTCAGCCCGCAAAGCCACTGGGGCGACTGGCGAGACGCGCCGGGCTTGCGGCGTGACGATCGCGGCGTGGTGGAGCAGGCCATTACCCGCGCTGGCGAAGAGCTGGCCCGATTCGGCAAAGATCCTTCCCGCTATGGCCTGATCCATGCCGATCTGCGCCTGACCAATTTGCTGCGGCATAAAGGCGAAACGCGGGTGATTGACTTCGACGACTGCGGCATGGGCTGGTATCTGCACGATCTTGCGGCAGCCATCAGCTTTGTGGAGCACCATCCTCGTGCAGCGCAATGGGTGGACAACTGGATCAAAGGCTATGAGCAGGTGGCGCATATCAGCGATGCGGAGCTGGCGCTGGTGCCGACGCTGCTTATACAGCGCCGTATACAGCTGCTGGCCTGGGTCGGCTCGCACGCGCAGACCGCGATGGCGCTGAGCCTGGGGCCGCTGTGGGCCGATCATTCGGTGCGCCTCTGCCATCGCTACCTTGAAACCAGCGAGCTGCCGGTGGGCGCTTAGCCGCCAGCTGGTATAGAAATTGCTGAGTAAGCAGAATGTTTTCTGCAGCGAGGCGATAAATAATGGAAAGCGGAGCGATCAAACGGCCTGAGATGGCAGCGGTGCTGAATGCTGGCTGTAACCATGGCGTGCTGGCCGCCGCTGCCAGCGGCCTCGGTGAATTTATCACGGAAAAAGGCGGCGACGTCGACCGCATTTTCGGCGTCAGCGGCATCGATCCGGAGCAGCTCGCCAGCCCGACGCTGAGCCTGGGGCTGGTTAACTACTGCCGGGTAATGGAGGAAGCGGCGCGCTGCTCAGGGTTTGATAACTTCGGTTTGCACTACGGCAGGCAGTTTAAACCGCAGTCATTAGGCCTGATTGGCTATGTCGGGCTTTGCTCCGCCACGCTGGAGCAGGCGCTGCACAACGTCGTCAACGCTTTTCCGTGGCATCAGCACGATACCCTGACGCGGCTGACCGACAAAGGCGACTGCTGGCGTCTGGACTACCAGGTGCGCCACGGCGCGATTTTATGCCGCAGGCAGGACGCCGAGCTGACGATGGGCATGTTTATGAACCTGATCCGTCACGTTGCCGGCAGGCACTGGGCGCCAAGAGAAGTGCACTTTGAACATCCCCGCCCCGAGCAGTGGCATGAGCACTGCAAAGTCTTTGACGCACCTGTTTGGTTTGAACAGCCCTGCAATGCGATGATCATCCCTAAAAAAGAGCTGACGCGCGCGATGCCGGAAAGCGATCCGATGCTGCTGCTGGTGATGCAGGACGCGATCCGGCGTCTGAACAGCGCGACGCCGCGCCAGAGCGTGGTCGATCGGGCGCGTTCGCAGGTGCGTCTGATGCTGATGCAGGGCGAGCCGGCGCTGCCCGAGGTGGCAGAAAAAATGGGCATGTCGAGCTGGTCGCTCCAGCGCCGCCTGCGCGAAGAGAACCTGAGCTTTACCGCGCTGGTGGACAAGGTGCGCTGCGAGCTGGCGACCTGGTATTTACAGCAGCGGCAGCTGCCGGTGTCCGAAATGGCGCTGCTGCTGGGCTATTCAGAAGTCAGCGCCTTTTCGCGCGCTTTTCGGCGCTGGTTTGGCGTCAGCCCGCGCCAGTGGCGGCAGGCCAGCTAGTCCGGCTTAAGCTCGATAGCCATTGAAGCCGGCCAGCTAGTCAGGCTTCAGCTCAATAACCATTGAGGTCGGCAGCGAAGGCGGCGGCGGCGGCAGGTTTTCCGCGCTGCCGATCACGCCCCATGCTTTCAGGCAGAGCTGTTCATCGCCCTGGGTGCTCTGTACGCCGTAGCGGCCGTTCTGGCGCCAGGTGACGGTGACGGTACAGGCGCGTCCATGATAGCGATGCGCATTATAAAAATTGCGCTGAATGCCGTACTGCATCTCAGCGAAATAGCGACAGTTATTCTCCGTGCGGCCGCTACAGACTTTGTCCGCCCATGCCTGCATCTCCTGCGGCGTGGCCGGTACAGGACGCGGCTCTTCTGGCGGAGAGTGGCAGGCCGTCAGCAGCAGCGCCAGCAGCGTCAGTCCGCTTTTAATCATTCCCGATGGCATTTTTTTCCCATGATTACTAAAGGTTTTCTGATGTAAGCCGATAGTTTAGCCTGTTAGCCTCAGGCTGACAGGTTATTCCGGCGATCCTGGGCCATTTACAGATTATTTCCCTGTCATGGCCAGGCAGTAAAATACCGCTTGTTCGTCAAACGCTATTATTTCCTGTGTTTTTCTGCATCATTATTGTATTCTGCGCGCGGACGCTGGATGTATTTTTTTATTCATGGAAAAGAAAAGAATGAAATATCGTTATAACCTTGTTGCTTTTTCTTTATTAAGCTGCGCGCTGCTTAGCGGCTGCGCCACCGAATCCTCCCGAGCTATTGAAGCGCCGCAGGTAGCTGCTGCCAGCCAGCCGGTATATCAGGGCGCAAAAAGCCCGATAGCCATTGGCAAATTCGATAACCGCTCTTCTTATATGAACGGTATTTTCTCTGACGGCGTGGATCGCCTGGGCAATCAGTCTAAAACCATTCTTATTACTCATCTGCAACAAACCGGTCGTTTTAACGTGCTGGATCGTGCCAACCTTGATGAGCTGAAAAACGAAGCGGGCTATAAGCACAGTACTCAAACGATTAAAGGCGCGGATTACGTTATCACCGGCGATATTACCGAATTCGGTCGTAAAGAAGTCGGCGATCAGCAGCTGTGGGGCATCCTGGGCCGTGGCAAAACGCAGGTAGCCTATGCGAAGGTCAACCTGAACGTTGTCGACGTGGCGACCTCAGAAGTGGTCTACTCCGTGCAGGGCGCGGGCGAATACGCACTCTCCAACCGCGAAGTCATCGGCTTTGGCGGCACCGCCAGCTACGACTCCACGCTTAATGGCAAGGTCATGGACCTGGCGGTACGCGAAGCGGTAAATCATCTGGTCAGCGGTCTGGAATCAGGCGCGTGGCGTCCGGTTAAATAACGGAGAAAAAAATGCGAGTAATAAAATATACCGCAGCAGTTGCCACGGCACTGCTGTTAACTGCCTGCGCGCAGAAAAAAGAAAATATCTATTACTGGGGCGACTACCAGAATTCGCTTTACAGCTTTTATCAAAACGGCAGCGCGCCGGAAAAAGAAATCGCTACGCTGAATAAAGTGATTGAAGAGGCGAAAGCCAAAAATAAACCGGTGGCACCGGGCCTGCACGCGCAGCTGGGATTACTTTATGTTAACGCTGGCCAGCCCGATTTAGCTTTCCAACAGTTTACCGCCGAGAAAACGGCTTTTCCTGAGTCCGCTTCTTATATGGATTTCCTGATGCGTAATAAGCAGGGAGCAAAATAATGAAAAAGCTTTTCGCCTTTACCGCTCTGCTGGCCGTTATCACGCTGACCGGCTGCGCAAAGAAAACGCCGCATGACTACAGCGCGTTTCGCGCCAGCAAGCCCGCTTCCATTCTGGTACTGCCTGCGGAGAACCACACAACGGATATCGCGGCGGCGCACAGCCTTACTTCGCTGGTCACCCAGCCGCTGGCGGAATCCGGCTATTACGTTTTCCCCGTGGCGGTGGTTGAGGAAACCTTTAAGCAGAACGGTCTGAACAACGCCACGGATATTCGCAGCGTTTCCACCACTAAGCTGCACGATATTTTTAACGCCGACGCGGCGCTGTATATTGATATCAACACCTACGGCACTAAATACCTGATCGTGGACAGCGAAACGCGCGTGACCGCTTCGGCAAAACTGGTGGATTTACGCAGCGGCAAGCAGATCTGGAGCGGGTCGGCGACGGCCTCCGATAATGAGAGCAGCAACAATAATCAGTCCGCGCTGGGGATGCTGATCGCCGCCGCCGTGCACCAGATCGCCAGCAACGTCTCGGATAAAGCCCATGATGTCGCGGCCATTACCAGCGCCCGCCTGCTGACGGCTGGCGACGACGGTGCGCTTCTGCCAGGCCCGCGCGCTAAGGCCGGGAAGATCTGACGGTTTACCGTCTGGCTAAGTAAAACGGTGAAGCCTGATGGTTTACCGTTTGGCGAAGGCAAAACGGTGAAATTTGATGGTTTACCGTCTGGCTATGTAAAACGGTGAAATTTGACGGTTTACCGTCTGGCTAAGTAAAACGGTAAAATCTGATGGTTTACCGTTTGGCGAAGGCAAAACGGCCCGGCTCGCATTCACGCGTGCCGGGCCGTTGCTTTTTCACGTTGCAGGGCGTTAGTCAGTCGCGCCCGACGGCCGCCGCGTTTTTACTGCGGTTGCTGGCGTAGATAAAGAACAGGGCGATGCCGAGACAAACAATAGCGCCCAGACGACTGGCCGAAAACGACACGGCCGCGTTGCCCAGCCAGCCAAAATTATCAATCAGCATACTCATCGCTAGCTGGCCGAAGATCACCGCCACCGTGGCGACCGCCGTCCCGATACGCTGTACCGCCAGCACCATAATCACAATGTAGGGAACGCCGCACAGCGCGCCCAGCAGCTGCCACTTCGGCACGTCAAGCAGGCTGACCGCCTGCTTCGGTTCAAAGAAAAAGATCAGCAGAGCCGTAATCAGCGCGCCGACGGAAAACGTCAGAAAGGCGCAGCGGAACACGCCCACTTTACTGCCCAACTGGCCGTTGATCGCGGCCTGAATGCTCAGCATCGCGCCGCCAGCCACTGCCAGAATAATCATCAAAATCGTTATCATTGTTTTACCCCCTTGCCACCAATACCAGCGCGACGACAATAAATAGCAGCGCGATCAGGCGCTTGCCGTCCGTTTTTCTTTGCGGCGTGCCCAGCAGGCCGAAGTGATCGATGATCAGGCTTTTAAACACCTGCCCGGCAAGAATGCCGATCATGGTCATCGCGACGCCGATGGTCGGCGTGGCAACGGTAAGGATAACCACGTAAATCGGCCCCAGTACGCCGCCCAGCAGCTGCCAGCCGGGCTGGGCAAAAAACGACGGGCTGTTGCGCGGGCTGAAAAAAAGCATCAGCAGAAAGGTCAGCGCGGCGCCAACACCGAAAATACTGAAGGTTGCCCACAGGTCGCCCACTTCTCCGCCCAGCGGCCCTAACAGGCCTGCCTCTACGGACAGGCCCATACCGCCGGCAATAACCAGGACAATCAATAAAAGTTGCATAGCAAAATTTCCCCGTTAATCAGGCGCGGAAGGTTACAGCGGTCGAGAGATGATAGAAATGCTATAGTGCGGTAAACACTTTTGCAGGAAATGCATTAATGCCGGGTCTGGAATCGGTCAATCTGCGCGCGATAAAACTCTTTATTGCGGTTTACGATGCGCAAAACTTCTCGGCGGTAGCCAGACGTGAGGGCATCTCCGCCTCTCAGGTGTCGCGCGTGATCCATCAGCTGGAGGATTCGCTGGGCCAGCAGCTTTTTTATCGCAATACCCGCGCGATAGCGCCCACGGAAAGCGGGCGGCTATTTATCGATTATGCGCGCGGCATAACCGGCAATATGGAGGAGGCGCGCAGAACGCTGCACGAAAGAACGCTGGCGCCTTCTGGTCTGGTACGGATTAACGCGCCAATCTACTTTGGCCAGCGGCACGTCGCGCCTGGCCTCGCGGCATTAGCCGAACGCTATCCGCAGCTGACCATCGAGATGATGCAAACCGATGACTATATCGATCCGCATAAAGAACCGGCTGATGTGATCTTTCGTATCGGCGCGCTGACCGATTCTTCTTTTCACGCCCGCGTATTCGGCACGCAATACTATTATCTGGCCGCTTCGCCTGAGTATGTGCGTAAGCATGGCGCGCTTGTCCATCCCGACGAACTGCATCGCCACCGCTGTCTGGTTTACCGCGGTTCGTCCGGCCCGAACCGCTGGTTTTTCCGCCAGCCGGGCAGGGAGTGGATCCACTATCCCGTGTCGCCGCTGCTGGCGTCAAACCATGCGGAAACGCTGCTGGTCGCCGCGCTGGGGGGCATGGGGCTGCTGCTCTACCCGGACTGGCTGATCGGCGACAGACTGCAAACGGGCGAGCTGGTCAGGCTGCTGCCGGATTTTGCTGCCGCTATCACTACCGAGCCGCAGCATATCGCTGCGATTTACCCCCATACGCGGCATCCTCCTCTTAACGTCAGGGCGGTCATCGACCATTTTGTTGAGGCTTTCGGCTCGCCGCTTTACTGGCAGATTCAGCCCGGCACTTCCAGTCGGCTGTAACCCAGTCCGTTGATTTTGCGCACCTTGATCTGCACCGGGATACGCTCTTTCATCGCTTCCACATGGCTGATTACGCCAATGGTTTTACCGCTGGCGTTCAGCGCGTCTAGCGCATCCAGCGCGCCGTCCAGGGTAGCGGCATCCAGCGTGCCGAAGCCTTCGTCCAGAAACAGCGATTCGATCTGCGTTTTATGGCTGACCAGATCCGAGAGCGCCAGCGCCAGCGCCAGGCTCACCAGAAAACTTTCGCCGCCGGAAAGGGTGCGCGTATCGCGCAGCGCGTCCGCCTGCCAGGTATCCACGACCTGCAGCTCCAGCGCCTCCTGCGATTTGCGCTGGAGCAAATAGCGGCCGTGCAGGCGGTTTAGCTGGTTGTTCGCCAGCCAGACAAGATGATCCAGCGTCAGGCCCTGGGCGAATTTGCGGAACTTATCGCCTTCCTTCGAGCCGATAAGCTGATTGAGATAGCTCCAGTCTTCAACCTGGCGCGTTTCCTGCTCAATGGTCGCCAGCAGGTTTTTTTGCTGCTCGCGGCGGGCCGCGTCGCTGCTGAGCTGCTGTCGCGTCTCGCCCTGTTGACGGGCGTTTTCTTTCAGCTGTTGCGAGAGGCTCTCCACGGCGGCGTGCAGCGCAGAAGGATCTTCCGACAGATCCTGCGGCTTTTCCGGCAGCGCCGTCAGGGTTTTTTCTGCCTGAGCCAGCAGGATCGCTGCCTGCTGGCGTCGCTGCTCGTGCGTTTTCTGTAGCGCCTGCAGCTGCCGCAGCCGATCTTCATCCAGCAGCGCCGCCGTAAAGGCCGCCTCGCTGCTGAAGTCGCTGGCTTCCAGCGCCGCGCTAAAGGCCTGCTGCGCCTGTTCCAGCCTGTGCGTCAGCATGGTCAGCTGCTCGTCCAGCGAATTATGCTGTCCGGTCAGGGTATTTAACTGGTTCTGCCGCTGCTGCCACTGCTGCTGTAGCTGCTGGCCGCGCTCAAGATGCTGCTGCGACAGCGCGCGCAGCTGCTGCTGCACCTCGGCCGCCACCTTGTCGCCAAACAGCTGTCGCCGCTGGTCGCGCAGGACGGCCAGCGCCTGTTGACCGGCCTGGCTGCGCTGCTCACGCTGGATCAGCTGCGCCTGTTCACGCGCGATCTCTTCCTGCAACGCCTGCTGCTGCGCGGCCAGCGCGGTCAGCTGCGAAGCCGAAGCCGTCAGCGACTGCGCAACAGTGTTCCACGCATCCCACTCTTTCTGTCGTTCATGCAGCCAGTTTTCGGTTTCCTCCGCCGGCGGCAGCGTCAGATCCCGTTCGGCCAGCGCAGCGCGCAGGCTGTCATGCTGCTGCTGCGCCTGCTGTTGTTGCTGGGCGAGCGACTGCTCCAGCTCTTCCTGCGTTCTGACAGAAGTAAGCAGTTGCTGACCTGCCAGCTCCTGCTGCTGCTTCATCTCGCTGAGCGCTTTCTGCATTTCCGCCAGCCGATCTTTCTGCTGCTGAAGCTGGCGGGCGCGCTGCTGCAAATCCAGCAGCTGCGTCTGCGTTTCGCTTTCCTGGCGTTCCTGAGCGGTCAGCCAGTCGCTGGTCTGTTGCAGATCGTCCGGCGAAGCGCTCAGGCCCAGCGCCTGCGCCGTGCTCTGCCACTGTTCGCGCAGGCGCGCCGCTTCGCTGTCACTTTCCGTCAGCTCGCGCTGCAGCTTGTCCAGCTGCACCTGCAGGCTTTTCACCTGTTCGCCTCTGGCGGTACCGCGATCCTTCAGCTGGTCGACTTCCAGCCTTAAGGCGGCAAGGCGCTGCTGGTTTTCAGAAAGCTCAAGCGCCTGATAGTCGGCGACGGCGGGATGCTGGCAGGAGCCGCACAGCGGGCAGGGCTGTTCCGGCTCCAGCCGGGCGCGATACTGCTCCAGATCGGCGATGCGCTGCTCCAGCTCGCAGCGTTTTTCCAGGTCCTGCAAATGCTGCCGCTTCTCTTTCCAGCCGCTACGCAGGTTTTGCAGATCGGTTTGCGCCTGCTGGAGCTGCTGCTGCAACGCGGTGCGCTCGTTGTGCTGGCTTTGGCTTCGCTGCATCAGCGGCGGCCACTGCGAGGCGATCAGCGCCAGGCGTTGCCGCTGCGGCCGCTGCTGCTGTAGCCTGGTCAGCGAGGCCTGTAGCTGCTCTTCGGAACGCTGCTGCCGCTGGCTGGTTAACGCCGCTTCGGCTTCCGCGACCTGTTTTTGCTGCGCTTCAAGCTGAGCCTGCTGCGGCTGCGCCTGCTGTTCCGCCTGGGCAATCTGCTGCCGTAGTCGGCTGACCGCCTGCTGCTGTTCGTGGATACGCTGGCGCAGCGCGGCCAGCGCCTGTTCGCTTTGCTGCCGCTGTTCGAAGCGCGCGCGCCACAGCGGCAGCGATTCTCCCCAGTGGGCAAAATGGGCGTGCTGCTGCTGCCAGCGCTGCTGCTCCTGCTGGCGGGCCGCGTTTTCCTTGTGCTGGTTTTGGGCCTGATGCAGCGCGGCCTGGCGCGCGTTAAGATGAAGTTGGTAATCGCTTACTTCTTTTTCCAGCGCCTGGTTCTGTTGGGCCAGCGTGTCGATACGGTTATCCAGCGGCAGCAGCTGTTCGGCGATCAGCGTCTCCTGCTGCTGCCTGTCGTTTTCGTGCTGCTGCCGGGCCGCCTCCGCCTTTTTCAGCTCGTCGGCCAGCTTGTCCAGCTGCTGTTGAGCCTGCTGGCGCTGCGTATTGATGTGCTGCTGCTGCTCAGCGAGCGCGAGCCGATCCTGCCGATGCTGATTGCGCAGTAGCCACTGAGGGCGCAGCTTTTCCGCCGGTTCGGCCTGTTGCAGCCGGTTCAGCTGCGGCATCGCTTCCTGCCAGGCCGCTTCCACCTCCTGCTGCCCGGCGACGGCCGCTTCTTTTGCCTGTAGCGCCGTCTGGTACTGCTGGTGCCAGTGCAGCAGCTGCTGCCGATGCTGAAGCTGCGAAGTGAGCGCCTGCTCCTCTGCCAGCAGCCGGGCTGACTGTAACGTAAGTTGTTGAACCTGTTCATTATCCAGCAGCGCCATCCCGGCGGCCTGCGCCCGCAGATTCTCCAGCGCGCCACGGGCGTTTTTATGCCGCTCAAAAACGCTGGCGGAAAGGCGACCGTAGATTTCCGTGCCGGTCAGCTCCTCCAGCAGCTCGGCGCGGCTGTTGGCGTCGGCGTTAAGAAAGGCGGCAAACTGTCCCTGCGAGAGCATCATCGACTTGGTGAAGCGCTCAAAATCCAGCCCGGTCAGCTCGGTCAGCATCTCCAGCTTGTCTTTTACCTTGTCGGCGACGATTTTGTTATTGTCGCAGCGGGCCAGCTCGACGCGCGGTGCCTGAAGATTGCCGTCTACGGCACCGCGTGCGCGGTTCTGGCTCCAGAACGCCCGCCAGGCGACGCCTTTTACTTCAAACTCCACCTCGGCCAGGCATTCTGAGGTATCCCGCGTCATCAGGTCGTTCTGTGACTGCGACAGCTTACCCAGCCGCGACGTTTCGTGATAAAGCGCCAGGCAGATGGCATCCAGCAGCGTGGTTTTGCCCGCGCCGGTCGGGCCGGTAATGGCGAACAGCCCGTTGCTGGCGAACGGTTCGGCGGTAAAGTCAATTTTCCATTCGCCTTTCAACGAGTTGAGGTTTTTAAACCTTAGCGTCAGGATCTTCATGATGGCTCCTCCATGTCCGCCAGCGTCTGGCTGAACAGCAGCGTGGCGCGCGCGATGCGCTCCGGCTCTTCTTCTTCGGCGGCCAGACGGCGCTGAAAGACTTCCTCCACACTCAGCTCGCTCAGGGTTTCGTTGTTCTGCCGGCTGATAATGCTGTCGCGCTGCTCGCGGCTGCGGCGCAGCAGCACCACCTCGACCGGCAGGCTTTCCGTCAGTTCCTGGATACGCCGCTGGAGGTCGTTGAGCCAGGTTTGCGTGGCGATTTCGATATCCAGCCAGACTTTCTGCCCCGTTTCCGGCGGCTGGATCTCGCGCAGCTGGCGCTCGATCTCTTCCAGCGAGCCTTTAATCATCTGCATGGGCTGAAAGAGCGGCACCGTCAGCGGCATGACCTGCTGTAGCTGGCCGTCGGCGAAATCGACCAGGAACACGCTTTTATCGCGTCCCAGCTCGTCAAAGCTGAGCGGAATGGGCGAGCCGCTGTAGCGAATATGATCCGTATCGGCGATGCGCTGCGCGCGGTGAATATGGCCCAGCGCGATATAATCCGCAGGGGGAAAGGCCTGGGCGGGAAAAGCGTCCAGCGTGCCGATATAGATGTCGCGTACGGCGTCGCTTTTGGTGACGCCCATTGTGGTCAGATGGCCGGTGGCAATAATGGGCAGCGGCAGCTCGCCGCGTATTTGCACCGCTGCCGCGTAGCTGCGCTGATAGTGGTGAGTAATCGCTTCCAGCAGCGTCTGCTGTTTTTCCCGTCCCGACTGACCCGCTTTGCTGACGGTAATATCGCGGGGGCGTAAAAAAGGAATAGCGCAGAGCACCGCGCCGGGCTGACCGTCCCGCTGGTTCAGCATCAGCACCTGATCGGCCGGATCCTCGCTGGCGGCGGCAATCACCCGCGTATTCAGACAGGCCAGCAGCTCGCGCGATTCGTTCAGCATGGCGACGGAGTCGTGGTTGCCCGCCAGAATAATCAGCTGGCAGCCGGTCTGATGCAGCCTGACCACAAACCGATTGTAAAGCTCGCGCGCGTAGCTGGGCGGCGAGCCGGTATCAAACACGTCGCCCGCGACGATCACGGCATCGACCTGATGTTGCTCAACCTGTCCGACCAGCCATGTCAGAAAAGCGTCATGCTCCGGCGCCCGGCTTTTGGTGTAAAAAAACTGGCCCAGATGCCAGTCGGCGGTATGAATAAGTCGCATAGCGTCCCTTCAGTGTCAGGTAAGCGAAACGCCGATTATAAACGCCTGGCCAAAAAACCTCAGCTACGCATTTCCATCCTGCTGAAAGTGTTATAAAACTGATGATTAGCCGGCGCTTTTTTCATAAAAGTGTCATAAATCTGACGCATAATGACGCCGCATATCCAGTGACATTCCGTCACAAACGCAGGAGCAATAATGGCTAAGCGCATTCTGGTGGTCGAAGATGAAGCCCCAATCCGTGAGATGTTGTGTTTTGTGCTGGAGCAAAATGACTATCAGCCGATAGAAGCGGAAGATTATGACAGCGCCATTAATCTGTTGATTGAGCCGTGGCCCGATCTGATCCTGCTGGACTGGATGCTGCCCGGCGGCACCGGTATTCAGTTTATCCGCCATCTGAAACGCGAGGCGATGACCCGCGATATTCCGGTGATGATGCTGACCGCGCGCGGCGAAGAGGAAGACCGCGTGCGCGGGCTGGAAGTGGGCGCGGACGACTATATTATCAAGCCTTTTTCGCCCAAAGAGCTGGTGGCCCGCATCAAAGCGGTGATGCGCCGTATTTCGCCCATGGCGGTGGAAGAGGTGATTGAAATTCAGGGCCTGAGCCTGGATCCCTCCTCGCACCGCGTGATGTCGGCAACGCAGCCGCTGGAGATGGGGCCGACGGAATATAAGCTGCTGCATTTCTTTATGACGCACCCCGAGCGCGTCTACAGCCGCGAGCAGTTGCTTAATAACGTCTGGGGCACTAACGTGTACGTGGAAGATCGTACTGTAGACGTGCATATTCGCCGTCTGCGTAAGGCACTTGAACTGACCGGGCACGATCGTATGGTGCAGACAGTGCGCGGAACGGGTTACCGCTTCTCTGCGCGTTACTGATTGTCCCCACTGGAGTTTTCATCGTGCTGGAACGCCTCTCCTGGAAGAGATTGCTGCTTGAGCTGCTGCTCGCCTGCCTGCCAGCGCTGATTGTCGGTCTGCTGGTCGGCGGGCTGCCGTGGTGGCTGCTGCTGGCCGTACTGGCCGTGCTGGGCTGGCATTTTGCTAACCTGCTTCGTCTTTCCCACTGGCTGTGGATCGATCGCAGCATCACGCCGCCGACCGGACGCGGCAGCTGGGAACCGCTTTTTTACGGCCTTTACCAGATGCAGGCGCGCAACCGCCGCCGCCGTCGGGAGCTGGGCCATCTGATTAAACGCTTTCGCAGCGGCGCGGAATCCTTGCCGGATGCGCTGGTGCTGACCACGGAAGAGGGCACGATTTTCTGGTGCAACGGTCTGGCGCAACAGCTGCTGGGGCTGCGCTGGCCGGAAGACAACGGCCAAAATATCTTAAACCTGCTGCGCTATCCTGAATTTACCCTCTATCTGCGCCAGCGCGATTTCTCGCGGCCGCTGACGCTGGTGCTGAACAGCCATCGCCATCTTGAGTTCCGCGTGATGCCCTATAGCGAAGGCCAGTGGCTGCTGGTGGCGCGCGACGTGACGCAAATGCATCAGCTGGAAGGCGCGCGGCGCAACTTTTTCGCCAACGTCAGCCATGAGCTGCGCACGCCGCTTACCGTGCTTCAGGGCTACCTGGAGATGATGAGCGACGCGGTGCTGGAAGGCCCGTCGCGCAATAAGGCGCTGCATACCATGCAGGAACAAACCCGCCGCATGGATGCCCTGGTTAAACAGCTGCTGACGCTGTCGCGGATCGAAGCCGCGCCCGCGCTTGATTTGCAGGAAAAAGTCGATGTGCCGCTGATGCTGCGGCTGCTCCAGCGCGAGGCGGAAACGCTCAGCCAGGGGCGGCACGAAATCCACTTTTCCGCCGATCCGCAGCTGCGGGTATTCGGTAACGATGAGCAGCTGCGCAGCGCCATTTCCAATCTCGTCTATAACGCCGTCAACCATACGCCGGACGGCACGCGCATCACCGTCAGCTGGCAAAAGACGTCGCACGGCGCGCAGTTTAAGGTCTGCGACAACGGGCCGGGCATCGCCGCCGAGCATATTCCTCGCCTGACCGAACGTTTTTATCGCGTCGATAAGGCGCGCTCGCGGCAGACCGGCGGCAGCGGGCTGGGGCTGGCTATCGTCAAACACGCGCTCAGCCATCACCATGCCCGTCTGGAAATTACCAGCCAGCCGGGTAAAGAAACCTGTTTCTGCTTCTCGCTGCCTGCAAGGTTGATCGTCAACAACGAACTGGCTCAGAATGCGGTTCACTGAGCTGGCGGATAAAAAAATGAAAAAGTGGTTTTTGGCGCTGCTGCTGCTGTGCGGCACGGCAACAGGCGCGAACGAAGGGATGCTGGCGGGCAACCTCAGCAGCGTGGGTTCGGATACGCTCGGCACGCTGATGGCGCTGTGGGGGGAGAGCTTTAACCGCCACTATCCGGGCGTTAACGTACAGATTCAGGCTGCGGGATCGTCGACGGCGCCGACCGCGCTGGCGGCGGGCGCCGCACAGCTTGGCGCGATGAGTCGCCCCATGCAGGCGGTGGAGCGCCAGCTGTTCGAGAACCGCTACGGCTATGCGCCGCTGGCCGTGCCGGTGGCGATGGACGCGCTGGTGGTGGTGGTCAATCAGGATAATCCGCTACAGGGCATCAACGCTCAGCAGCTCGACGCTATTTTCTCCGTAACCCGCCGCTGCGGCGCGACGTTTGCCGTACGCAACTGGGGCGATCTTCAGCTTAAGCAGCAGCAATGGGCGCAGCGGCCTGTGCAGCGCTTTGGCCGCAATTCCGCTTCCGGCACCTGGGGGTTCTTCCGCCAGCAGGCGCTGTGCAACGGCGATTTTCGTAACGACGTGGGCGAATATCCCGGTTCCGCTGCGGTGATCCAGGCGGTGGCAAGCACGCTGAACGGTATCGGCTACGCCAGCATGGGCGCGCATATGACCGGGGTAAAAACGCTGCCGGTCGCCCTTGACGGCGATCGCGAGATTGCGCCTTCGGTAGAGAATATTCGCAGCGGCCGCTATCCCTACGCGCGTCCGCTCTATATCTATGTCAACAAAGCGCCGGGCCAGCCGCTGGAGCCGCTGACAAAGGCTTTTTTACGGCAGGCGCTGTCGGCGCAGGGCCAGGCGCTGGTCACCCAGGCGGGCTATCTGCCGCTGTCGGACGATCAGCTGAAGAAGGCCAGAGCGATGGTGGAGGGGTAAGCACCATCAACATGAATTTTTTTCATGGGTAATGAAATTTCCTCGTTTGCCGCTGAATCTTTCTCATGACATTCTTGCATTCAGCCATTTAGACATCCAGATGTCTCAGGATAACAAACAGTAACTATTTCACCATGAAATTATGCGCCGCTGCGCAGGCCAGGAGTGACCGATCATGCAAAGAGATTCAGCCCAATACCGCGCCGAAGTTGTAGGAAGTTTTCTGCGTCCTGCCGTTATCAAGCAGGCCCGCGAGCAGTTTCAGACCGGGGAAATCGACGCCGCCGCCCTGCGCCAGATCGAAGACAAAGCGATCCGCGAGGTGGTAGAGCACCAGCGCGCCAGCGGCCTGAAAGTAGTCACCGACGGCGAGTTCCGCCGCGCGTGGTGGCACTTCGATTTCTTTGACGGCCTGGACGGCGTGGAGCGCTATGAAGCGGAGCAGGGCATTCAGTTCAACGGCGTGCAGACCAAAGCCCGCGGCGTAAAGGTCACCGGCAAGCTGGGCTTCGGCAACCATCCGATGCTGGAAGATTTCCGTTTCCTGAAAAGCATCAGCGGCGACGCTATCCCTAAAATGACTATCCCAAGCCCAAGCGTGCTGCACTTTCGCGGCGGCCGTAAAGTGATTGACGCTAATGTCTATCCCGATCTGAAGGATTACTTCAACGATCTGGCGCTGACTTACCGCGATGCGATTAAAGGTTTTTATGACGCCGGCTGTCGTTACCTGCAGCTGGACGATACCGTCTGGGCTTATCTGTGTTCGGAAGATCAAAAGCGTCAAATCCGCGAGCGCGGCGACGATCCTGAAGAGCTGGCGAACATCTATGCTCAGGTGCTGAATAAAGCGCTGGAAGGCAAGCCGGACGATATGACCGTGGGCCTGCATGTTTGCCGTGGTAACTTCCGCTCGACCTGGATTTCCGAAGGCGGCTATGAGCCGGTCGCGGAAATTCTGTTCGGCACCGTGAATATCGACGCCTTCTTCCTGGAGTACGACAACGAGCGTTCTGGCGGGTTTGAGCCGCTGCGCTTTATCAAACCGGGCAAACAGCAGGTGGTACTGGGTCTGGTAACGACCAAAACTGGCGAATTGGAAGATCCGGAAACGGTGAAGAAGCGCATCGCGGAAGCGGCGCAGTTCGTCAGCCTGGATCAAATCTGCCTCAGCCCGCAGTGCGGCTTTGCTTCTACGGAAGAGGGCAACAGCCTGACCGAAGCGCAGCAGTGGGCCAAGCTGCGCCTGGTGGTGGATATCGCTAAACAGGTCTGGTAAGCCGGGCAAAAGATGCAAAAGGCGCGTTTATACGCGCCTTTTGTGCATCCATTGGCAAAATAATGCAGAAAATAACGCCGGGAAGTTCAAAAAAAATACAAATCATGTAAGGCATCTCGCCTGTAATCTGAAGTGATTATCTGGCTTAAGCAATTTCTACGCTATATCACTCTGCTTTCTCGATCCCGTATTGCCTTTCTCCGCTATAAACGTTTTACTTACCGCCGTTTTATTTATCTCCCTGTATAAAAGATCATAAATAGCGCAAACGCGCCGGTATTTCTGTCAGGCAGTTATCCGCCGTGGCAAAAGATCGGGCGCTGAAAGCGCACGGGGAAACGGAACCGACATCGCGATTTCACTCAACATCAGTACGGGCCTTATGACAAATCGTTTAACTTCTAAAGATATCCTCGCGCTGGGCTTTATGACATTCGCCCTGTTTGTGGGTGCCGGTAACATTATTTTCCCGCCGATGGTGGGTATTCAGTCCGGGGAACACGTCTGGATCGCCGCGCTTGGCTTTTTGCTGACCGCCGTCGGCCTGCCGGTTATCACCGTTGTCGCGCTGGCGCGCGTGGGGGGCGGTATCGATGCGCTCAGCTCGCCGATTGGCAAAGCGGCGGGCATCGTGCTGGCCACCGTCTGCTATCTGGCCGTCGGCCCGCTGTTCGCCACGCCGCGCACCGCGACCGTCTCTTTTGAAGTGGGTATTGCGCCGATGACCGGCGACAGCCCGCTGCCGCTGTTTATTTACAGCCTGGTCTATTTCGCTCTGGTCATTGGTATCTCCCTTTATCCGGGCAAGCTGCTGGATACCGTCGGGCATATCCTGGCGCCGCTGAAGATCGTGGCGCTGGCCGTACTGGGCATCGCCGCGCTGATCTGGCCAGCGGGCGGCCTGGCACCGGCTACCGAGGCTTATCAGCATGGCGCTTTCTCCAGCGGCTTTATTAACGGCTATCTGACGATGGATACGTTGGGCGCGCTGGTGTTTGGCATCGTTATCGTTAACGCGGCGCGTTCTCGCGGCGTCAGCGAAGCCGGTCTGCTGACGCGCTATACCATTATCGCGGGCCTGATCGCCGGGGTTGGTTTGACGCTGGTTTACCTTGCTCTGTTTAAACTGGGTTCCGACAGCGCCTCTATAGTCGATCAGAACGCCAACGGCGCTGCTATTCTGCACGCCTATGTGCAGCATACTTTCGGCGACCTGGGTAGCCTGTTCCTGGCGGCGCTGATTTTTGTTGCCTGTATGGTGACGGCGGTTGGCCTGACCTGCGCCTGCGCCGAGTTCTTCCAGCAGTATCTGCCGCTGACCTATCGCCAGCTGGTATTTATTCTGGGCCTGTTCTCGATGCTGGTGTCGAACCTGGGGCTGAGCCAGCTGATCCAGTTCTCTATACCCGTGCTGACGGCTATCTATCCGCCTTGCATCGTGCTGATTTTGCTGAGCTTTACGCTGCGCTGGTGGAACAAGAGTACGCGTATTATCGCACCGACCATGCTGGTGAGCCTGATTTTCGGCGTTATCGACGCTATCAAAACCACCGGTTTTAAGGATGCGTTGCCTGCATTTACGGCCAATCTGCCGCTGGCCGAGCAGGGCCTGGCCTGGCTGCCGCCTTCGCTGGCAATACTGGTCGTCGTGGCCATCTGCGATCGCGTTATGGGACGCGCGCAGGTGAATGCGCACCAGCAGTAAAAGTGTGATACCTTCTCCTGCCCGATCTCCGGCAGGAGAAGTTGACAGAGTTTAAGCAGAATGAAAGATGAAAAATAATACGCTCAAAAAGGGACTGAGTACCCGCCACATCCGCTTTATGGCGCTCGGTTCGGCCATCGGCACGGGTCTGTTTTACGGTTCGGCTGACGCAATGAAAATGGCCGGGCCAAGCGTGATCCTCGCCTATATTATCGGCGGCGCTATCGCCTATATCATCATGCGCGCGCTGGGCGAAATGTCGGTGAACAACCCGCAGGCCAGCTCGTTCTCCCGCTATGCTCAGGATTATCTTGGCCCGCTGGCTGGCTATATCACCGGCTGGACCTACTGCTTTGAAATTCTGATCGTCGCCATTGCCGACGTCACCGCTTTCGGCATCTATATGGGCGTCTGGTTCCCCGACGTGCCGCACTGGGTGTGGGTGCTGAGCGTGGTGCTGATTATCGGCGCGATTAACCTGGCCACGGTAAGAGTGTTTGGCGAGGTAGAATTCTGGCTGTCGCTGTTCAAGGTCGCCACCATCATTATTATGATTGTGGCAGGCATCGGTATTATTTTCTGGGGCATCGGCAACGGCGGCCAGCCTACCGGCATCAGCAATTTGTGGACTAACGGCGGCTTCTTTGCGCACGGCGTTATCGGCATGGTGCTGTCGTTGCAAATCGTGATGTTTGCCTATGGCGGTATTGAGATTATCGGCATTACCGCTGGTGAAGCGAAAGATCCCGCCACGTCGATCCCACGCGCCATTAACACGGTGCCGCTGCGTATCCTGGTGTTCTATGTCGGCACGCTGTTTGTGATTATGTCCATCTATCCCTGGAACCAGGTTGGCACCAACGGTAGCCCGTTCGTCCTCACTTTCCAGCATATGGGCATAGCCGCTGCGGCAGCCATTCTGAACTTTGTGGTGATTACGGCTTCGCTTTCGGCGATTAACAGCGATGTTTTCGGCGTTGGCCGGATGCTGCACGGTATGGCGGAGCAGGGCCATGCGCCTAAAATTTTCGCCACCGTCTCACGCCGTGGTATTCCGTGGATCACCGTGCTGGTGATGATGTTAGCGATGCTGATTGCGGTATACCTGAACTACCTGATGCCGGAGAAAGTCTTCCTGGTGATTGCCTCGCTGGCGACGTTTGCCACCGTCTGGGTATGGATTATGATCCTTTTCGCCCAGATCGGCTTCCGCCGCACGCTGACGCCCGCGCAGGCGAAAGAGCTGAAGTTCGCCATGCCTGGCGGGATATTCACGGCCATCGTCGGTATCCTGTTCCTGTTCTTTATTATCGGCCTGATTGGCTACTTCCCGGATACCCGCGTATCGCTTTACGTCGGTATTGGCTGGATAGCCCTGCTGCTGATCAGCTGGACGCTGGTGAAGAAAAGAATCAAGGCGTAGGCCGGAAAGCGAACAGCATTTCTGCCTGCCACCCTGAAAAAGCCTGAGTCCGGCAGCACGCCCGGCTCAGGTTTTTTTATGCGTCAGACTCAGGGCGACGATGGCAAACAGGCGGTAAAAAAATTTTATTTGCAACGCTTGAAATAGATTCGGCCGACCCTATTTTACTTACGAGCAGGCGGCGAACCTGCCCGAAATGAGCTTTTGAATAGAGACTGTATTCAGGAGGTTATGATGATGACCGTACGCAACTTCTCCCTGATCCCTTCCTTAAGCGACGCGCTGTTTTCAGACCGTTTCAACCGTATGGATCGGCTGTTCAGCCAGCTGACCGGCGACACGCCCGTAGCCGCTACGCCCGCCTATGATATTCGTCGCGTAGATAAAGATCGCTATGCGCTGGCGATGAGCGTACCCGGCTGGAAAGAGAGCGAGCTGTCTATTGAAACGGTAGGCGGACAGCTAACCATTTCCGGTAAGAGGGAAGAGCAGAAAGAAACGGAAAGCGCAGAAAATGGCTGGCTGCATCGTGGCATCAGCCGTGCCGACTTCCGTCTTAGCTACACGGTGCCGGAGCATGTAAAAGTCACCGGCGCGAAACTGCAGGACGGCATTCTTGCTGTGGATCTGTATCAGGAAATCCCTGAAAGCGAAAAACCTCGCCGTATCCCTATCACTCACGGCCAGCAGGCAATTGAAAGCCAGCAGGCTATTGAGCATCAGTCTGCGTAAAAGCTTTGTGGCATAAAAAGACCGCTATCTTTTGGTAGCGGTCATTTTTTAATGAAACGCGCGGAAAGCTATTATTAACGGGACAATGCCGGATGCAAAAATCCTCCGGCATTTTTGAAAGCGCGATTTATAATTTAATGGCGAAAATATCAGGCGTTAGAAGCTATAGCCGAGGCCGATATTAAAACCGTTGACAGAATGGTTTTTATCGCCAGCATTAAGGCGAGAGCCTTCATAACCGATATCAATGGCCAGATACTCTACCGGGTTGATTTGCAGGCCGATGCCGTACATCAGAGAGGCTTTATTTTGATTGCCGGACTCTTCTCCCTTGTTAATATACCCTCTGTCACCCTCATAATTATTCCATTTTGAGCGATAATCCAGCTTGTTATAATTTAACCCTAATAATCCATAGGCGCTGATATACTCATTGAAACGATATGTTGGGCCAGCTGCGAAAGAGTAATATTTTAAATCGATATGGTTATTTATTATATCCCGGTATGCCATAGAAGTACTGTTTTCTTTACCGCTCATATAAGTAAAGGAGCCAATAATTCCAAAAGGTGAATTCCACTCGTAACGGTATTTAAGGTTAACTCCTCTGATATTTTTAAAATCCTGCACTTTGCTTTGTGCGTAACCGATGCTGAAGGTCTGTTGATCGGCATTCGCGGTCGCGCTGAAACCCAGAGTTGCAAAAACAATGCTGACAATAGCCAGATTTTTCATAAATCATCCTTAATTTAAAATTGACATTGTGTTACAGATTCAGCTAAAGGGCGTGCTTACTATAAAGATTGAAGATGCCTGTATTTCTGCTGAAACAGCTGCATAATAACATGGTGATATTTGCTTTGGGAAGGGTGAGATTTAAATTATGATCCAAGTCTTATTTTTATTTCATTGTTTTTTGTCATGATAATCAATAACCTTTGTCTGGATTTTCTGTTGTTTTGCTTGGTTTTTAACAAAAAAATAGCATTACTTAACGTAAATGGCATAATTTGTTATTATTTTAAAATGCTTATACTTATTGTGTGTCGATTATCCTGCTGTCATAAATCACTGTCCTGAAGGTTAATTATGTAAAATCCGATTTATATAGAGTTTTACGCGGACCTGTCTCGCCTGATGCAGGATAAAAACAGGGGGCTTAACGGTATGTGTTATTTATAATGCTGGTGCGGAAACCGACCTGAATTTTATCCTGTTCTTTATAGCGCGGAATGCTGATAATCCTTGCCGCTTTGCAGGTTAGTCTCAGTCTGAAAGGGTAGGGGAGAATAATTGATTTTTCCGAGTCGCCTCGCATTTTAATATTGTCTTTTCAGTGAGTTTGCATGGGGGAGGGTGTATATTTAAACAGATAAAAGCAGGAAGAGTAAAAGTGGATAGATGATTTTTAGCGCGGCGATATTGGGCTGGACCCCTTTACCGCCGCTAACCACAAGCAACTATGAAGGAGTTGATCATGGCTGAGCATGATATTAAGCCAGAGGCGGGTATTTCCAAAGCATTACGTAAACTGAAAGTGGGATATACCAGCATACGTCACGAAAATCGTTCAACCGGTATGACCACATACTACAGCCAGTGCCCCACCATTAACCTCAAAGGTCACTGGCTGGAAGAGGCGGGGTTTGCGACCGGGCAGGCGGTTGAGGTACGGGTGCTGCCCGGCTGTCTGATCCTGAGCCTGTGTGAACCGGCGGCGGAATTGCCCGCCGAACCGGAGGTAGTAAGCACGCTGCGTAAGGCCTGTAAAAAGCTTTCGGCTCACAAGCAACAGCAGGTTGAGGAGTTTATCCGGGTAATTGCCACGCCGCAAAAGCGGCCCCGTAAAATCCCGGAAGGGACGATTGAGTGGCGGCCTGTCTGAGGTAACGGACTGGTTATAAGGTAAAATCCCGGCGTTTTGGCCGGGATCCCTGTTTATTGAGGATCTGACGGGGGAGATTTTCGGCTCTTAATTTTGTTTATCAAATCAGTACGCCATCTTTATAACCCTCAACAATGGCTTTAGTAATATTTGCGCCTTCCGGTAAATCACCTTTCGCATTCTTACTCAGCGCGGCACTGGTTTCTTCCATGGTTGCTCCGGCATCAATCATTGAGATTCCCTGCGTTGAAGCTGCCTGGCCGTATCCCATTAGCCCGCCTGGCATTGAAAGGTTATTGTTTTCGGACGAGTTTTTCCCAGCCTGCGCCCCGGCAACAGCATTACCGGTACTGTCACCAGCAACGCCTCCGGCAAGACCTGTCGCCAGCGTGCCCAGCGCGCTGATGGTCTGTTTCTCCGTTTCAGTCAGGTCACCGACGTCTTTACCCGGATACAGCTGTTTCATCACCAGCCCGGCCATCAGCTCGCCGCTGACCGCGCCCGCTGCGCCCGCCAGCGCCGAGTTGCCGGATGCGTAAGACGCTACCGCCCCGACGACCGCGTGGGCCATCGCTTTCGCTTCCGGGTTACCTTCCGTCAGGGTATGGATTTGCTCCGCCAGTTAAGGTCTTGCCGCACCGCTGATGGCCTGACCGATGTTGCCACCCGCCAGGCCCTGTATCGCCGCCGTCGCTGCCTGAATACCCTGTTGCAGCGCGCTGCCGGTGTCGAACGGCGCCATCGCGTTGTTGTACGCAACAAATATTAAAAACCTTTAACCCCAAAATATCGAAGCATGGCAATCCCTACTCCCATTATACCTCCTCCACCGGCCCCAACTTTCAGGTAGTGCCATGCTGATGTCAGGTCAAAATTAAAACTTCCAAGCATCACATACTCAATGATAAGTAAAAAAACATATGCAATTTCAGCTAAAAGTATCCCTGCCAAGATTGAAAATAAAGTGAAAAGGATATTGATCATTTTTTATCTCCATTACTGCTTGGAGATGATATTTTTTCGATTCCTTTACCTGTTACTTCAGAGAAAACAGAACCACCTAAGTCCCCAAAAGAACTGGGAACATTGCTGGGTGTTATTTCTTTTGAAATCCCAAATCCTCCTTTAATATCAGTATATTTTTGAAGCGTTGGATTGAATTTCGGATCCCAGCCACCTTTCCACCAGTTTGCCCCGGCATTAACTCCCCATGAGAGTCCTTTACCAATGCCATAGCCGATACCAGATCCAGCACCATTGATGAGCGCACCAGACAGTGAATCTTTGTCATCAATCCAGTTACCCAGCGCACCACCTGACGAATTTTTCCCGCCAGGATGCTCAGCTTCAGCTCGCCGCTTTTCAGATCCTGTGAAGGCGCCAGCACGCGAGTGGTGATATAGCCGTGATCGATCAGGCGGTTTTGCAGCGCGCTCATCAGCAGATTAATGCCTTTCCCGCCCAGACAGTGACCAACAGCCTGACCGGCGATCCGCTGCAAAGGCAGCCAGTGCGGTAGCGCGCCTGTTCCCGTCAGAACAACCCGATTCAGTGGGAAACAGGGCTTTTCCTGGGGAAAGACCAGCCGACTGAAACCTGAGGCCGGTGGCGTAAGGCGTACGTCCGGCACCGTGGGCCGCAACTGCTGCTCCAGGGCATTTTGCCGCTGCAAAATCAGCGGTTCGTTAGCGGGCGTTACGGCGGGTGTTTTTAATGGCAACATTGCCGTTGTGAAAATGAAGCTGTAAAGGCAAAGCGGGGCGAAACGATGGCCGAAAACCAACATTGACGAATCCTTGTCAAATAATTAGTTAATTAATAAAGAATTTTTCAGCGTAACGATCGAGGGTCGATCGGGCAGCGTAACTATATCGCCTTATGATAAGTAGGGTTTTTCTGATTTACAATCAGAAATATTGTCTGGTCAGGAAGGTGAGGGGCCGAAGCCGATCCTGCTTTCGGCCAGAACTAAGGAAGCAGCGCTTCAGAGAAAGGCGATCGGCCCCTTCCTTACAAAGGGGCGATATGTTTTTCTATCCGCTGCATAGCGGCCTGCCAGGGACACAGCGTGCCTGGGGCCATTTGCCTGCATCCCGGAAACGTCAGCTCGGTCAGCAGCGGAGGGTGCTGCTTATCGAGTGGCGTAAGCTCGCGCAGCTGGGCAAGGCTTTGCGCCTGAAAATAGATGCGGATAAAACGCTCGCCCTTGTATCGCCACCGTTCGAATACCAGACTGCCGCCGGGCGGAATATTGCCGTGCGGATAATCGGCCTGCTGCCAGCGGAAATCCAACAGGGTACGCAGCCAGGCGATATTGATATCATGAGCGACATAGAGCAGCCAGCGCACGTCCGGCGGCGCGTCGGTTGCTCTCTCTCCGGTCGCGCCTGCGCGCAGCGCGCTGGCAATCTGGCTCATCAGCCCTGAAGCGCCGCGGCTGGCCAGCGTGGGCAAATCGTTGGTGTAATCATATTTAGCGCTCAGCAGCGGCAGCAGCGCGGCCAGTTCCGCCTGATTATTAACCTTGCCAAAGGCCACTTCGCTAAGTGGCTTGTTTTCGCTCCATTCCAGCCGCAGCGTTTCCGCCATTGCAGCCAGCGTATCCAGTCCCTGAATGCCGACCGTGCCGTTCGACCAGGTGGCAAGCTGCCAGGGCTGGCTGAAAACAGGGCAGGGCCGGGCGGGCTGACAGACGGCTTTTTTTAACGCGTCGATTTGCGGTTGCAGCCGCCGCTGCGCGTCTGCCAGGCTGCCGCCCATCGCGCGTAGCGCTTCCTGACGATGCGTCGCGGCCTGCTCCTGGCTGACTTTCTCGTTGGGAAGCTGAAACAGCGAGGCCGCCATGACATGTGCCGCAATGTCGCAGCCCGGAAAAGCCGCCTCGGCTAACACCTGCGCTGTGGCCCGGGTACGCTGCATCGGACTGGCTATCAGGTGAAAATCCCGTTCCTTCGGGCAGCCTTCGCCCAGCAGGCCCGCTTCACGATAGTAACTGCTCTCGTAACGTCCTTTCAGCCAGGCTGCCGTATAGCCGTGACCGGTCAGGTTACCGTCTGCGGTCAGCCAGTCGGGCCAGCGCCGGGCCGAACCGTTTTCAATAGCTCGTCGGTTATCCGGCGAAGGCGGGCGAACGCCATGTCGGCTGACTTCCACTACCTTTTCCAGCACGTAGTCCGCCTGTACGGGCTGGCTAAAAAAAGCCGTGAGGCCAGCAAAAAGCACGGCCGCGGAGAAAAACTTGTACATCCATACATCCTTAAAGATTCGTGCTGCCAAAAGCATCCTGGTGACTATTCAATCTGTAGGGAGCGAAAAACGCAGCTTCGCCTGCTATAACACCTGAATATCCCTCTCAAAAAACAGGCTGACAGAGTATTACACTGCGGGCCGCACTTTTTGCTACAAGAAATCGGCTTGTACAACTTCAAAATAGCTGTACACATTTGCCGAAACTGGTTAACTTAAGCGCAGAATTATTTAAACACGTTTTAACCTACCAACTGAAGGGGGCTGTATGCGTCAGGATGGATTTAACCCGAAAACTGAAGGTGATATCAGTCGCTACTTCAGTGAAGCGATGATGCCCTCTCAACAGGAAACGTTGGGGCAGATCGTGGTGGAGATTCTGCGTTCGGGTAAAAATATTAACCGCAAGGCGATCTGTTCTAAACTGCTGAGGCGGCTTGAACTGGCCTCCGATGCGGAACAGGAAAAGCATTATCACGAGCTGATAGGCATGTTGTTTGGCCGTGAGGACTGAGTTTCAAAGCCTGGATGATGATTACCAGACGTCCTAACTTTTCTGCTCGGCCCGGCCTGCTTTCCCGCCTGGCCCTTTGATCGGCGGTGGTTGGCAAACCTGCTGCCTCCCAGGGTTACTTCCGGGAACTGTGGCTATTTATGTGCCCACATCACTGATACAGAGAAGCTGGTATGTACAGAAATGACGATGAAAAACTGATTGATATAGTGCTGGGTGAGGCCGTACTGGTGCTGTTAAAAACCGATGCTACCATCAATAACGCCGCGCTGATCCGTCAGCTGCAGGCGATGGCCGCCGTGGAAAAAAGCGCTGCCAGGCACCGTGCCTGCAAACAGGCTATTATCGATGTCAGAAATAATATAAAGACTGGTAACAATCGCTATACGCACGAAATTCGAGACGTGGATAACGTGACGCACCTTTTTACCAGCGAAGGCCCGCCGGACGGCACCAAAAAACATTGAGTCAATTCAGGTGGGGATATCCCGCCCTTTATAAAGGCGAATACTATGCAGCAGCACTCTTCAGAGCCGGGCATCCTTGAACATTTTCAGGGAGAAGGTGATTTACTGGCTCAGGAAACCAAAGTTATCGGCGCCGTGATCAGAGAAATTGCGGCAGCCGGTGGCTACGTAACGAACAAAGCGATTATCCTGAAGCTGATTGAAAAGCTGGAAAACACCTCTGATGTCGTCCAGCTGGATATCTTCCGCCAGGCGCTGGAAGTGGTGGTGGCCCGCACGCCTGACGACGCATAACCTTCACCCACATCCCAGGCGGCTTATGCAGATCGGCAAAAAGCCATAGCCGAAGCCTGCTGCCTGGGACAGTTGAAAAAAGGGGTTGTGCAGGGACTATAAGGGGTTAATGGAAGCGGTCGAGTATCGATCGGAAAGCGCGCTGAATAGCGGCCTTCATGTTTTCGTCTGTAGCTTGTGCGCTGTGGATCTGAAGTCTAATCAGGATGTTATGTCGTCCTACCGGTTCGCCGCTTTCCAGCAGCTCTGCTACGGCTCTGCCGATGAGGGCACAGATTTCTGAAGAATACGCCTGCTCTTTTTTGGGCACTCTCTTCCCTCTTTGAACTGTACTGGTAAACAGACTATCACAGCCCGCCGCGGCGTGCTGTATATTTAACCTGGTGCGCCCGCATCAAAAGCTTAAGCCGCCTGAATTGCCCGCATAAAAAAAGCTCGCCGAAGCGAGCTTTATTCAGCAGTCTGCAAAAAGATATTACAGCTTGCCAGCGTTCTCAGACAGGTATTTCGCTACGCCGTCCGGAGAAGCGCCCATGCCTTCTTTGCCTTTTTCCCACTGAGCCGGGCACACTTCGCCGTGCTCTTCGTGGAACTGCAGCGCGTCAACCATACGCAGCATTTCATCAACGTTACGGCCCAGCGGCAGATCGTTAACAACCTGGTGGCGAACCACACCGGCTTTGTCGATCAGGAAAGAGCCGCGCAGCGCAACGCCTGCATCCGGATGCTCGATGCCGTAGGCTTTCTGGATTTCACGTTTGATATCCGCAACCATCGCGTATTTTACTTCGCCGATGCCGCCTTTATCGATTGGGGTCTTACGCCATGCGTTGTGAACGAACTCGGAGTCGAAAGAGACGCCGACCACTTCCACGCCGCGCTTCTGGAATTCTTCATAACGCTTGTCGAAAGCGATCAGCTCAGAAGGGCAAACAAAAGTGAAGTCCATTGGCCAAAAGAACACAACGGTGGCTTTACCAGCGGTGTGTTTTTTAAAGTTAAAGTTTTCTACGATTTCACCGTTGCCCAGCACGGCTGCGGCGGTGAAATCAGGGGCCTGACGAGTTACGAGAACCATAGTCACTCCTGTAAGGATAAATTAAGGGAAACGGCCGCCAGTATGGGGCGGGATAGCGTTGTAAACCAGCGATAACCGCCGATTTCTCTGATAGGCTTTACCTATCAAAAAGCTTTTTTATTCAATGTGTTCGCCAACAATAACCTTTTTCAGCAAAAGGGCAAGCGGCAATCGTGGCTACAGTAACTGCTGGCGGGCTTTTGCCATCATCTGCGGATAAAACTGCCGGAAAACAGCGTCGAGCTGTTGATAATTATCAACAAAATCCTGATAGCAATCTGCCAGCGCGGCCAGGCGAGGACGGCGGCTGGCCATCCCGGTCAGCACGTTTTGCAAATAGGGCGCTTCCGCATACTTTTCCATCCAGCGATCCGTCCACAGATAGCGATTCAGATGCTGGAAACGCTCCGGCGTGGTGGCAAGGTGCGGGCCGATCTCCGTCCGCGCCTGACGTAAAAAATACGGTAAGGCCGTTTCCGGCACGATCTCATCCCAATGACGGGATAAAAAGTGATCCCAGATGACGTCCAGCGCGATAGGCGATACGCGATAGGTTTCGGGGCGGAAAAAACCGCGTGCGACCCGGACTTCCGGCAGGGCGTCGGTCATGACGTCAACGCGTCGGTGCAGCAAAATGCCGGCGGCAACGTTATCAGGCCAGACGTCACGCGGATTGCCGCGCACGAAGTCAGCCATCAGGTTGCCGAGCAGGGAGCTGTTGGCCAGCCGCGCCAGATGAAGGTGAGCGAGAAAGTTCATCGCGGCAGTATATCGGCTTCTGACGTGTCGGGATACCGTTGATAGTGGCGTGCAGAGCGCATCGACGCCCGTTGGCGGACGGTTTAACCGATAGATGCGGCGAATGGTTCAGAATTGGCGGGTTTTCAGCTAGAATGTGCGCCCTGATTTCCCTGACTGTGAATGACCATGCGCGTTGCCGATTTTTCTTTTGAGTTGCCCGAATCTTTGATTGCCCACTATCCGCAGGCCCAGCGCAGCGGATGCCGTCTGCTGTGCCTTAACGGCCCGGACGGCGCGCTGACCCACGGGGTGTTCACCGATTTACTGGATTTGCTCAATCCGGGCGACCTGCTGGTTTTTAACAATACGCGCGTGATCCCGGCGCGTATTTTCGGACGTAAAGCCAGCGGCGGCAAAATCGAAGTGCTGGTTGAACGGATGCTGGACGAGCATCGCGTGCTGGCCCATATTCGCGCCTCTAAAGCGCCGAAAGCGGGCGCCGAGCTGCTGCTTGGCGACGACGAAAGCGTCAAAGCGACGATGGTTGCCCGTCACGACGCGCTCTTTGAGCTGCATTTCGACGACGAGCGCGCCGTGCTGGATATTCTGGACGCCGTCGGCCATATGCCGCTGCCGCCTTATATCGATCGTCCTGACGAAGACGCGGATCGCGAGCTTTACCAGACTGTTTACAGCGAACGTCCCGGCGCGGTGGCTGCGCCTACTGCTGGCCTGCATTTTGACGAACCTATGCTGGAAGCGCTGCGGGCGAAAGGGATTGAAACCGCTTTCGTTACGCTGCACGTCGGCGCGGGCACGTTCCAGCCGGTACGCGTGGACAGCATTGAAGATCATATTATGCACGCCGAGTATGCTGAGGTTCCGCAGGAAGTGGTGGATGCGGTGCTGGCGTGCAAAGCGCGCGGCAACCGTGTCGTCGCCGTAGGCACAACTTCCGTGCGCTCGCTGGAGAGCGCGGCGGCGGCGGCCAAAGACGCGCTGATTGCGCCGTTCTTCGACGACACCAAAATTTTTATTTATCCCGGCTATGAGTATCAGGTTATTGATGCGCTGGTCACCAATTTCCATCTGCCGGAATCGACGCTGATTATGCTGGTTTCCGCTTTCGCGGGCTACCGTCACACCATGCACGCTTACGAGCAGGCGGTAGCGGAGAAGTATCGCTTCTTCAGCTATGGCGACGCGATGTTTATCACCCGCAATCCGCAGGCGATAAACGAGCAGGTCGGTAAATAATGCCATAACCGGCTTTGTCCGGTTGCGACGCCTGCGCCCGACCGGGGCGCAGGTCAACTCTTAAGCATCAGACTGTTTCTCTGATGGAGGCAACGTGAAGTTTGAATTAGATACTACTGATGGGCGCGCGCGCCGTGGCCGTCTGGTTTTCGATCGCGGCGTGGTGGAAACCCCGGCCTTTATGCCTGTGGGCACCTACGGCACCGTAAAAGGCATGACGCCGGAAGAAGTGCAGGATACCGGCGCGCAGATTATTCTCGGCAACACTTTCCATCTGTGGCTGCGTCCCGGCCAGGAGATCATGAAGCTGCATGGCGATCTGCACGACTTTATGCAGTGGAAAGGGCCAATCCTGACCGACTCCGGCGGTTTCCAGGTGTTCAGCCTGGGCGACATTCGCAAAATCACCGAAGCGGGCGTGCATTTCCGCAACCCGATTAACGGCGACAAGATCTTCCTCGATCCTGAAAAATCGATGGAGATCCAGTACGATCTCGGTTCCGATATCGTGATGATTTTCGACGAATGCACGCCTTATCCTGCCGACTGGGATTACGCCAAACGCTCGATGGAGATGTCGCTGCGTTGGGCGCAGCGCAGCCGCGACCGCTTTGATTCGCTTGAAAATAAAAACGCGCTGTTCGGGATTATTCAGGGCGGCGTTTACGAAGATTTACGAGATGTCTCCGTAAAAGGACTGGTAGAGATCGGCTTTGATGGTTACGCTGTGGGCGGCCTGGCGGTCGGCGAGCCGAAAGAGGACATGCACCGTATTCTGGAGCACGTCTGTCCGCAGATCCCTGAGGACAAACCGCGCTATCTGATGGGCGTCGGCAAACCGGAAGATCTGGTTGAAGGCGTACGTCGCGGTATCGATATGTTTGACTGCGTGATGCCTACCCGCAATGCCCGTAACGGCCACCTGTTCGTGACTGACGGCGTGGTGAAAATCCGTAACGCGAAATATAAAGATGATACGGCGCCGCTGGATGCGGAGTGTGATTGCTACACCTGTCGCAACTATAGCCGCGCCTATTTGTATCATCTGGATCGTTGCAACGAAATACTGGGTGCGCGTCTTAACACTATTCATAACCTGCGCTACTACCAGCGTCTGATGGCTGGTTTACGCAAGGCTATTGAAGAGGGTAAATTAGAGCACTTTGTTACCGAATTTTATGCGCGGACGGGCAAAGCGGTTCCGCCGTTAAACGTCTGATAATTAATCAATGAGGGAAAATTAATGAGCTTGTTCATTTCTGATGCAGTGGCTGCTGCGGGTGCGCCAGCACAGGGAAGCCCGTATTCGCTGGTCATCATGCTGGTGGTTTTTGGTCTGATCTTCTATTTCATGATCCTGCGTCCACAGCAGAAACGTAGCAAAGAGCATAAAAAACTGATGGATTCCATCAGCAAGGGTGACGAAGTGCTGACCACCGGCGGCCTGGTCGGACGCGTAACCAAAGTGGCGGATACCGGCTATGTAGCTATCGCGCTGAACGAGACGACGGAAGTTGTGGTCAAACGTGATTTCGTGGCTGCCGTTCTGCCGAAAGGTACGATGAAGGCGCTGTAATTTTTTGTTTTCCCTAAGGGAACTGCCGTGTTAAACCGTTATCCTTTGTGGAAGTACATCATGCTGATCGTCGTGCTTATCGTCGGTCTGCTCTATGCGCTTCCCAACCTGTATGGTGAGGATCCGGCTGTTCAGATCACCGGCGCGCGCGGAAGCGCCGCCAGTGAACAGACGCTGAATCAGATCCAGAATGCTTTAAAAGAAGAGAAAATCCAGAGCAAATCCATTGCGCTGGAAAACGGCGCTATCATGGCGCGCTTCGCTAACGGCGACGTGCAGCTGCGCGCTCGTGACGCCATCATCAAAACGCTGGGCGAAGACTACGTTGTCGCGCTCAACCTTGCTCCAGCCACGCCAGGCTGGCTGAGTATGCTGGCCGCAGAACCGATGAAACTCGGTCTCGATCTGCGCGGCGGCGTGCACTTCCTGATGGAAGTCGATATGGATACCGCCCTGGGCAAGCTCCAAGAGCAGAATATCGATAACCTCAGAAGCGATCTGCGCGACAAAAATATTCCCTACACCAACGTGCGTAAAACCGATAACTACGGTCTGGAAATTCGTTTCCGTGACGCACAGGCGCGTGACGACGCCGTCAGCTATCTGACCGGCCGCCATCGCGATCTGGTGATCAACGCCAGCGGCAGCAACCTGCTGCGTGCGGTCATGTCGGATGACCGCCTGCGTGAAGCGCGCGAATATGCGGTTCAGCAGAACATTACTATCCTGCGTAATCGCGTGAACCAGCTTGGCGTTGCCGAACCGCTGGTGCAGCGTCAGGGCGCTGACCGCATCGTGGTCGAGCTGCCGGGTATTCAGGATACCGCGCGTGCTAAAGAGATCCTGGGCGCGACCGCCACGCTGGAATTCCGTTTGGTTAACACCTCCGTCGATCCTACCGCTGCCGCCAACGGCCGCGTACCGGGCGATTCCGAAGTGAAAAATACCCGCGACGGCCAGCCGGTAACGCTGTACAAGCGCGTGATCCTGACCGGTGATCACATCACTGACTCGACGTCGAGCATGGATGAGTACAACCAGGCACAGGTTAACATCTCGCTGGACAGCGCGGGCGGCAACATCATGTCCAACTTCACCAAGGATAATATCGGCAAGCCGATGGCAACGCTGTTTGTGGAATACAAAGACAGCGGTAAGAAAGACGCCAACGGTCGCGCTATCCTGGCGAAGCAGGAAGAAGTGATTAACGTCGCGAATATCCAGTCTCGCCTGGGCAACAGCTTCCGCATCACCGGCATCAGCAATCCAAACGAAGCGCGTCAGCTGTCGCTGCTGCTGCGTGCGGGCGCGCTGATTGCGCCAATCCAGATTGTGGAAGAACGCACCATTGGTCCAACCATGGGCGCGCAAAACATTACTCAGGGTCTGGAAGCCTGCCTGTGGGGCCTGATCGCCTCTATCGTGTTTATGGTGGTTTACTACCGTAAATTCGGCGTGATTGCGACCACTGCGCTGGTGGCAAACCTGGTGCTGATTGTGGGGATTATGTCTCTGCTGCCCGGCGCCACGCTGACCATGCCGGGTATTGCCGGTATCGTGCTGACGCTGGCGGTCGCCGTTGATGCTAACGTACTGATTAACGAACGTATCAAGGAAGAGCTGAAGAACGGACGCTCCGTTCAGCAGGCGATCCATGAAGGCTACAGCGGCGCGTTCTCCAGTATTATCGACGCCAACGTCACCACGCTGATCACGGCTATTATCCTTTATGCTGTCGGTACGGGATCCATTAAAGGCTTCGCTATCACCACGGCTATCGGTGTAGTGACCTCTATGTTTACCGCTATTGTCGGTACCCGCGCCATCGTCAACCTGCTGTACGGCGGTAAACGCATCAACAAGCTGTCTATTTGAGGAGTGCGTTGTGGCACAGGACTATAGCGTTGAACAACTGAACTACGGCCGTAAAGTCCATGACTTTATGCGCTGGGACAAGCTGGCCTTTACTCTTTCCGGCCTGCTGCTGATCGCCTCATTTGCGATCATGGGCCTGAAAGGGTTTAACTGGGGTCTGGATTTCACCGGCGGTACGGTGATTGAAATTACCCTGGAGAAACCGGCCGAGCTGGATAACCTGCGCGGCGCGCTGGAGAAAGCGGGCTTTACCGATCCGCAGGTGCAGAACTTCGGCAGCAGCCGCGACGTGCTGGTGCGTATGTCGCCGCACGAAGGCAACGCGGGCCAGGAGCTGGGCAACAAGGTCGTCAGCATTATCAATCAGGCGACGGCGCAAAACGGCACCGTGAAGCGCATTGAGTTTGTTGGCCCAAGCGTGGGCAGCGATCTGGCGCAGACCGGCGGCATGGCGCTGCTGGTGGCGCTGATAGCCATCCTGGTTTACGTCGGTTTCCGCTTCGAGTGGCGACTGGCGTTAGGCGCCGTGCTGGCGCTGGCGCATGACGTGATTATCACCATGGGCATTCTTTCTCTGTTCCATATTGAGATTGATTTGACCATTATTGCGTCGCTGATGTCGGTTATCGGTTACTCGCTGAACGACAGCATCGTGGTATCGGACCGTATTCGTGAGAACTTCCGCAAGATCCGTCGCGGTACGCCTTACGAAATCTTCAACGTCTCGCTGACGCAGACGCTGAGCCGTACCATTATGACCTCCGCCACCACGCTGGTGGTGGTGCTGATGCTGTTTATCTTTGGCGGCGCGCTGCTGGAAGGCTTCTCGCTGACCATGCTAATCGGCGTGTCCATCGGGACAATTTCATCTATCTACGTGGCTTCGGCGCTGGCGCTGAAACTGGGGATGAAACGCGAGCATCTGCTGCAGCAGAAAGTGGAGAAAGAGGGCGCCGATCAGCCTTCGATTCTGCCTTAAGCTTTCCGCTGTTAAATAAAAAGCGCCGCATCTGCGGCGCTTTTTTTATGGTTTCGTCTGGGCCACAACGTCATGAACCCGGACATAGCCCAGCTGTTCCGGCGGCAGATTGCTCAGGCGCAGCGGCACCGTGACTTCGCTACGAGGCAGCAACGAGGCCGCCACGCTGAAGGTCTGGCTCTGGCTGTTTACCTGTAGCGGTTTGCCGGTAGTCGGATCCAGCTCGCCCCATTCTACCGTTGCGCTGAACGCAGGCAGATTGTTGTCGCCGGCAGAGCGAATATGCAGCATCGCCCGCGTGCCGTTGGCTTCATTTTCTATATGGCTCAGCGACAGCTTCACCTCGCCCAGCTGGCTTTGCAGCGGCACGGCCGTATTGGTGGCCGGCAGCAGCCAGGCGCCCTGGGTAGAATTGCCGTTAAGCATATTCTGCCGCGTCAGCGCCGTTGCCTGCTCGGTAAGCTGCTGCATCTCATTGTTGAGCTTGCCCACCTGGTTATGCAGCTTGTTGATCTGCGGCTGCTGCGGTGAGGCGCAGCTTGCCAGCAAAACAACCAGCGGCAGCAGCGAGGCCTTTTTCAGGTATCCGGCCATAGTTGCCTACTGAGGAATGCGTAAGGTCTGACCCGGATAGATCTTGTTCGGATCGGAGAGCATCGGCTTGTTAGCCTCAAAGATTTGATTGTACTTGTTCGGATCGCCATACACTTCTTTCGAGATAGCGCTCAGCGTGTCGCCTTTCTTCACCGTATAGAATTTTGCTTCGGTCGCGGTTTCAGCCACCTTCACGTTATCCTCAACGTGGGTGATACCGGCTACGTTACCGGCCGCTACCAGGATTTTTTCCTTCAGCTCTTGCGAAATGCTGTCGCCGCTGATGCTGGCCTTATCGCCATCCACCTTAACGTCCACCTTGTCGCTGCCCGGCAGGCCCAGCTTGTGGATATATTCTTTCAGCTTCGCGCTCTGGTCTTCACCAGCGCCGCTTACGGAATCCCACAGCTTCTCGCCAGCTTCTTTTACAAAGTTAAATAAACCCATATTTCCTCCGGCTAATCCTTGTTTTTAAAAAAGTTACGCCTGAGCGTTCTCTCATTATAGCGGAAGAACGAGGAGATACCTGGTCAGATGCCAGACAAAGCGATACGGCAGGGGAAAGAAGGGCAACCCGATATTTTGTTGCTCGCCACTTCGCGCTACACTGTGTTCACTTTTCCAGGATCCAGGAATTATCATGCATTGCCCGTTCTGTTCTGCTGTGGATACCAAAGTTATCGATTCCCGCCTTGTGGGGGAAGGAACCTCGGTGCGCCGTCGCCGTCAGTGCCTGGTGTGTCATGAACGCTTCACCACTTTTGAAGTGGCCGAGCTGGTGATGCCGCGCGTGGTGAAAAGCAATGATATCCGTGAGCCCTTCAATGAAGACAAGCTGTGCAGCGGCATCATGAAGGCGCTGGAGAAGCGGCCGGTCAGCTCGGACGACGTTGAAAACGCCGTCAGCCATATCAAAAGCAAGCTGCGCTCCACCGGCGAACGGGAAGTACCCAGCAAGATGATCGGCAATCTGGTGATGGACGAGCTGAAAAAGCTGGATAAGGTGGCCTATATTCGCTTCGCCTCGGTTTACCGCAGCTTTGAAGATATCCGCGAATTCGGCGAAGAGATCGCCCGCTTACAGGATTAAGGCATGGATGAAATCTATATGGCCCGCGCGCTTGAACTGGCCAGGCGCGGACGCTTTACCACAACGCCCAATCCGAACGTAGGCTGCGTTATTGTACGCGACGGGGAGATTGTCGGCGAAGGCTACCATTTTCGCGCAGGCGAACCCCATGCTGAAGTTCACGCTCTGCGTATGGCTGGCGAAAAGGCGCGCGGCGCGACGGCTTACGTCACGCTGGAGCCCTGTAGCCACCATGGCCGCACGCCGCCATGCTGTGAGGCGTTGATTGCCGCAGGCGTAGCCCGAGTCGTCGCCGCCATGCAGGATCCCAACCCGGAAGTGGCGGGGCGCGGCCTTTACCGCTTGCAGCAGGCCGGTATCGAGGTCAGCCACGGGCTGATGATGCAGGAAGCGGAAGCGCTGAATCGCGGCTTTCTGAAGCGGATGCGCACCGGCTTTCCCTGGGTGCAGCTGAAGCTGGGCGCGTCGCTGGATGGCCGTACGGCAATGGCAAGCGGCGAAAGCCAGTGGATCACCTCGCCAGAGGCGCGACGCGACGTGCAGCGCCTGCGGGCGCAAAGCGCCGCGATCCTGACCACCAGCGCGACGGTGCGGGCGGACGATCCCTCGCTGACCGTGCGCTGGGACGAGCTGAACCAGGACGTGCGCGCAATCTATGCGCAGCAGGATTTACGCCAGCCGGTCAGAGTGGTTATCGACAGCCACAATCGCGTTACGCCGCAGCATCGGCTGATTTCCCAGCCGGGGGAAACCTGGCTGGCGCGTCAGCAGCCCGACGGGCTAAGCTGGCCGGATAACGTGCAACAATTTTGCGTGCCGCGCCTCAATGGGCAAACCGATCTGGTTTCCCTGCTGATGCTGCTGGGACGCCGCCAGATCAACAGCGTCTGGGTAGAAGCAGGCGCTGCGCTTTCCGGTGCGCTGCTGAGCGCGGGCGTGGTTGATGAGCTGATCGTTTATCTTGCGCCGAAATTATTGGGCGATGCGGCACGCGGTTTGTGCCATCTGCCCGCTTTAGCACAACTTGCTGAAGCGCCGACGTTTATATTCAGCGATAGTCGTCAGGTTGGGCCAGATTTGCGCCTGACGCTGACGCCGCGATAGCGCTCTGCAGAAAAGCGGAAGCAGAGCGTTAAAGAGTGTGATAGAATCCGCCCCCCTGCGGGGCCATAACAAACCCTGAAAGGAAGATTATGAACGTTATTGAAGCTGCTGTTGCTACTCCTGACGCGCGCGTGGCCATTGTTATTGCGCGTTTCAACAATTTTATCAACGACAGCCTGCTGAGTGGTGCCCTTGATGCGCTGAAGCGTATCGGCCAGGTAAAAGATGAAAACATCACCGTTATCTGGGTGCCGGGCGCCTATGAAATGCCAATGACGGCGCGTGCGCTGGCGAACGCCGGCAAATACGACGCGGTTGTGGCACTGGGCACCGTGATCCGCGGTGGCACCGCCCACTTCGAATATGTTGCTGGCGAAGCCAGTTCTGGCCTGGCCAGCGTCGCTATGAACAGCGATATTCCGGTTGCCTTTGGTGTTCTGACGACGGAAAACATCGAGCAGGCCATTGAGCGCGCCGGAACCAAAGCGGGTAACAAAGGGGCGGAAGCCGCTCTGACCGCACTTGAAATGATTAACGTATTGAAAGCCATCAAAGCCTGATTTTAAGGGGAATTTTGTGAAACCTGCTGCTCGTCGCCGCGCCCGTGAATGTGCTGTCCAGGCGCTTTACTCCTGGCAGTTGTCAAAGAACGACATCTCTGATGTCGAATACCAGTTTCTGGCGGAGCAAGACGTCAAAGACGTTGATATCAGCTATTTCCGCGAGCTGCTGGGCGGCGTTGCGACCAACAGCGCGTACCTTGACGGCCTGATGAAGCCTTACCTTTCCCGCCAGCTGGAAGAGCTGGGTCAGGTGGAGAAGGCGATTCTGCGCATTTCGCTGTACGAGCTGAGCAAGCGCTCCGACGTTCCCTACAAAGTGGCTATTAACGAGGGGATTGAGCTGGCGAAAGTGTTTGGCGCTGAAGACAGCCACAAGTTCGTTAACGGCGTGCTGGATAAAGCCGCTCCGCATATCCGCCCCAACAAGAAGTAATCCTCTCAGGCCGGTCTTATCCGGCCTTCTTCCTTTTTTCTGCTGGAAAGCATTATGGCATGTGGCGAATTTGAACTTATCACGCGCTATTTTGATCGCATAACTAGCTCTCGTCGTGATGTGGAAAAAGGCATTGGCGATGACTGCGCCCTGCTTAACCTGCCCGAAAAACAGACGCTGGCGATCAGCACCGATACGCTGGTAGCGGGCGTACACTTTTTGCGTGACATCCATCCCGCCGATCTCGGTTATAAAGCGCTGGCGGTCAATCTCAGCGATTTGGCGGCAATGGGCGCCGATCCCGCCTGGCTGACGCTGGCGCTGACGCTGCCCGAGGTAAACGAAGCCTGGCTGAAAGAGTTCAGCGACAGCCTGTTCGAACTGCTGGATTATTACAATATGCAGCTGATCGGCGGCGATACCACGCGCGGCCCGCTGAGCATGACGCTGAGCATTCACGGCCTGGTGCCGCAGAGCAGGGCGTTGAAGCGGTCTGGCGCAAAGCCCGGCGACTGGATTTACGTTACCGGCACGCTGGGCGACAGCGCGGCAGGCCTGGCGCTGTTGCAGCACCATATCAAAATTAACGATCCCGCCGCGCATGAAGCCTTAATCAAACGCCACTTGCGCCCGATGCCGCGCATTCTGCAAGGGCAGGCGCTGCGCGACCTGGCCAGCGCCGCTATCGATATCTCCGACGGGCTGATCTCCGATTTGGGGCATATCCTGAAAGCCAGCGGCTGCGGCGCTCGTCTGCATCTGGATGCGCTGCCGCTTTCTGGGGTGATGAAAAGCCATTTTGACCCGGAGCAGGCAATCAGCTGGGCGCTGAGCGGCGGTGAAGACTACGAACTCTGCTTTACCGTCCCGGAAATCAATCGCGGCGCGCTGGACGTGGCGCTGGGGCATTATGGCGTGCCTTTTACCTGTGTAGGCCAGCTGGCGCCGCAGTCAGAAGGGCTGGTACTGCTGGAAAACAACCGGCCCGTCGAGCGCAAACTGAAAGGATTTGATCACTTTGGATAAGCACGAGGCGAAAAAACGCCTGAAGATGAGCAATCCCTGGCACCTGCTGGCAACCGGTTTTGGCAGCGGATTAAGTCCGGTGGTGCCCGGCACCATGGGATCGCTGGCGGCTATTCCTTTCTGGTATCTGATGTCGTTTCTGCCGCCGGATATCTACTCTCTGCTGGTGATGTTCGGCATCTGCATCGGCGTTTATCTCTGCCATCGCACCGCGAAAGATATGGGCCTGCACGACCACGGCAGCATCGTCTGGGACGAGTTTATCGGTATGTGGATCACGCTGATGGCGATCCCGGTGAACAGCTGGCAGTGGGTGCTGGCCGGATTCGTGATTTTCCGCATCCTGGATATGTGGAAGCCGTGGCCGATCCGCTGGTTTGACCGCAACGTCCACGGCGGCATGGGCATTATGATAGATGATATTGTCGCCGGCATTATTTCCGCCGGTATTCTCTATTATGCCGGGCACCATCTGGCGCTGTAGCGAGCCGTGTAAAAAGGAGGCCAGCATAGCTGGCCTCTTTGCTTTATGCTTTAGTCCTGGCGCAACAGCGGCGCGGCTTATTCAAATCCCACCACGTGATGCGGCTGATAAACGCTTTCCAGTTCCGCGATCTCTTCCTGCGTCAGCTCAATATCCACTGCTTTTACCAGATCGGCCAGCTGCTCTGCGCGTGAAGCGCCGATAATCGGCGAGGTGACCACCGGTTTTGCCAACAGCCATGCCAGCGCTATCTGCGCACGGCTCACACCGCGAGCTTCGGCAATAGCCGCCACGCGCTGCGCAATCACGCCGTCGTTCTCTTCGCTTCTGGCATACAGCGTGCTGCCGTATTCGTCGGAAGCGGTACGCGCGGTGGTTTCACCCCACGGACGGGTCAGGCGACCGCGCGCCAGCGGGCTCCACGGCAGCACGGCGATATTTTCTGCCTGGCAGAGCGGGTGCATTTCGCGCTCCTCCTCACGTTGGATCAGATTGTACTGATCCTGCATGCTGACAAACCTTGTCCAGCCGTGACGATCCGCCGTGTAGAGCGCCTTAGCGAACTGCCAGGCATACATAGAAGACGCGCCAATATAGCGCGCTTTCCCGGCCTTCACCACGTCGTGCAGCGCCTCCAGCGTCTCTTCCAGCGGCGTGTTGTAGTCCCAGCGGTGGATCTGCAATAAATCCACGTAGTCGGTGCCCAGGCGCGTCAGGCTGTCATCAATCGACTGCATAATGCTGGCGCGTGAAAGGCCGCCGGCAAGATTACTCATCGGAAAGTAGACTTTGGTCGCCAGCACGATATCTTCGCGGCGCGCGTAGTCTTTCAATGCGCGGCCCACAATCTCTTCGCTGCTGCCGTCGGAATAGCTGTTGGCGGTATCGAAGAAGTTAATGCCCGCCTCCAGCGCCTGTTTGATCAGCGGACGGCTGCTCTCTTCAGGCAGTGTCCAGGCGTGGCGGCCGCGTTGGGGTTCGCCATAGGTCATACAGCCCAGGCACAAACGGGAAACGGTGAGATCGGTATTGCCTAACGGAAGGGTTTTCATGCGTGCTCCTGCTGATGTTAAAAAGGCGCAAAGGCCTAAGCATAGCAGGTACAGGCTCCCCGGAAGGGGAGCCTCGTGCGGTATTACAGCGCCAGCCAGCGCTTAATCTGCTGTTCGATGCCTTCGGCGTCCAGCTGATAATCGTGGCGGATCTCTTCCTGGGTGCCCTGCGGAATAAACTCATCCGGCAGGCCGATATTCAGCACCGGCACCAGCACGCGTTTCGCCATCAGCGCTTCAATCACGCCGCTGCCCGCGCCGCCTTTAATCGCGCCTTCTTCCAGCGTGATCAGCGCCTCGTGGCTGGCGGCCAGCTCAACGATCAGCGCCTCGTCCAGCGGTTTCACAAAGCGCATATCCACCAGCGTGGCGTTCAGCGATTCCGCGACGGCGGCGGCTTCCGGCAGCAGCGTGCCGAAGTTCAGGATTGCCAGCTTCTCGCCTTCGCGTTTCACCACGCCTTTGCCCAGCGGCAGCGACTGCAACGGCTGCAGCTCCGCGCCGGTTCCGGTGCCGCGAGGATAGCGTACCGCGCTTGGGCCAGCGCTATAGTGATAGCCGGTATAGAGCATCTGACGGCATTCGTTCTCGTCGCTTGGCGTCATGATCACCATATTCGGAATGCAGCGCAGGAACGAGATATCAAAAGCGCCCTGGTGCGTCTGACCGTCCGCGCCAACGATGCCGCCGCGATCGATAGCAAACAGCACCGGCAGCTTCTGGATCGCTACGTCGTGGATCAGCTGATCGTAGGCGCGCTGCAAAAACGTCGAGTAAATGGCGACCACGGGCTTATAGCCACCAATCGCCAGTCCGGCGGCAAAGGTGACGGCGTGCTGTTCGGCAATCGCCACGTCAAAATATTGCGCCGGATAGTCGCGCGAAAAGCTGACCATGCCGGAGCCTTCACGCATGGCAGGCGTAACGGCCATCAGCTTGTTGTCATCGGCGGCGGTTTCGCTCAGCCACTGGCCGAAAATCTTCGAGTAGCTCGGCAGACCTTCGATCGCTTTCGGCAGCAGGCCGCTGGCCGGATCGAATTTCGGTACGGCGTGCCAGCTGATCGGATCTTTCTCCGCAGGGGCGTAGCCTTTGCCTTTTTTGGTCATGATATGCAGGAACTGCGGGCCTTTCAGATCGCGCATGTTTTTCAGCGTCTGCACCAGCGTCAGCACGTCGTGGCCGTCGACCGGGCCAATATAGTTAAAGCCCAGCTCTTCAAACAGCGTGCCGGGCACCACCATACCTTTCAGATGCTCTTCGGTGCGTCTGACCAGCTCTTTGATCGGCGGCAGGCCGGTCAGCACTTTTTTGCCGCCTTCGCGCAGCTTCGAGTAGGTTTTACCGGAAAGGATTTGCGCCAGGCGGTTGTTCAGCGCGCCGACGTTTTCCGAAATCGACATCTCGTTGTCGTTCAGCACGACCAGCAGATCGGATTTGATATCGCCCGCGTGGTTCATCGCCTCAAACGCCATGCCCGCCGTGATGGCGCCGTCGCCGATCACGCAGGCGGTGCGGCGGCCTTTGCCTTCTTTCTCTGCGGCAACGGCCATGCCCAGTCCGGCGCTGATCGAGGTACTGGAGTGGCCGACGTTCAGCACGTCATATTCGCTTTCGTCGCGCCATGGGAACGGATGAAGGCCGTTTTTCTGACGGATAGTGCCAATACGATCGCGGCGGCCGGTCAGAATTTTATGCGGATAGGCCTGGTGACCCACGTCCCAAATCAAATGATCAAAAGGCGTGTTATAGACATAGTGCAGGGCAACGGTCAGCTCTACCACGCCCAGTCCGGAGGCAAAGTGGCCGCTGGAGCGGCTGACGCTGTCGAGTAAATACTGTCGTAGCTCATCACAGAGTTTTGGCAGGCTCTCTTTAGGAAGCGAACGTAGTTCTTGTACCGAAGCGGCCTGCGCCAGCGTTGGATATTTTGCAGTATCAAAACTCATCAGAGACTCATTGTGAAAGTTATTTATTGCGTTCAATTATGTAACTTGCAAGCAGCTGTAGTGATGCTGTGTCAAAGCCTTGCGCGGCAAGTATTTCCAGTGCGCTGAGCGACTCCTGACAGAGCTCCCACGCTTTTGCCCGCGCGCGCTCAAGTCCCATCAACGCCGGGTAGGTACTTTTTCCTAACTGCTGATCGGCTCCCTGCCGTTTGCCGATGATGGCGGTGTCGCCCACCACATCCAGAATATCGTCCTGCACCTGAAACGCCAGGCCGATGGCTTCGGCATAGCGATCGAGCGCGGGCAGCGCGTCGCGTCCTCTGTCGCCGGCGGTCAAAGCGCCCAGGCGAACCGCGCAACGGATCAGCGCGCCGGTTTTATAACGGTGAATTTGCTCAAGCTCGCGCAGACCGACCTGCTGGCCTTCCGCCGCCAGATCCAGCGCCTGGCCGCCGCACATGCCCGCAACGCCGCTGGCCTGCGCCAGCTCGGAAATCATCGCAATACGGTACTCTGCCGTTACGCCAGGCAAAGGCGTATCGGCAAGTATAGTGAAGGCCAGCGTTTGTAGCGCGTCACCGGCCAAAATAGCCGTATCTTCGCTGAATTTAATATGGCAGGTCGGCTGGCCGCGACGCAGGCTGTCATCGTCCATCGCAGGCAGATCGTCATGGATCAGCGAGTAGGCATGAATGCACTCGACCGCCGCAGCGGGCGCATCCAGCGCGGCATCGTCAGCATGAAGCATTTTGCCGGTAGCATACACCAGAAACGGGCGCAGGCGCTTGCCGCCGAGCAGCGCGCCGTACTCCATGGCATTCACCAGCGGAGACTGCTGAAAGGGCAGCGCGGTAATAAAGCGTTGTAAAGCCTGGTTGACGCGCGCGTGATGCGCGGTAAGAAGAGCGCTAAAATCCATCAGTCGTTTTCCGGCGTGAAGGGCTGAAGGTCGCCATTTTTGTCGTCGTTAAGCAGGATTTGCACACGCTGTTCCGCCTGCTGCAGTTTCTGCTGGCCCGCTCGCGCCAGCTGCACGCCGCGTTCAAATTCGTTGAGCGCCTCTTCCAGCGGCAGCTCGCCGCTTTCAAGACGGGAGACAATTTGCTCCAGCTGGGCAAGCGAGGTTTCAAAACTGGCGGGCTGTTCGGCTTTTTTCGGCATAATAACGGTTGCTCGGTGATGTTTTAGTCTGTCAGGTCACTCATGGTAGCCGACTCAAATTGATTAGCAAAATAATGATTCCGGGCGCTGTTGAAGAAGCAGTCGCCGGGCAGATGTGATACACTCATCTCCCCTGGATGTGAAGGGCGTAAGCTACTTTGCAATTCTCTGATTTTACCAGCTAAGTGCGCTCCATTTCAGCACTTAATTGCCCGTTGAGCCCGTGCCACCATGAAGTTTATCATTAAATTATTCCCTGAAATCACCATTAAAAGCCAGTCCGTTCGCCTGCGTTTTATCAAAATGTTAACGACGAACATTCGTAACGTATTGAAACAGTGCGACGAGACGCTGGCCGTGGTGCGCCACTGGGACCATATCGAAGTCCGTTCCAAAAACGAAAGCCAGCGCGGCTATATTATTGACGAACTGTCGCGCATTCCCGGTATTCATCACGTGCTGGAAGTCGAAGAGCGCGGCTATACCGATCTGCACAACATTTTTGAGCAGACGCTGGCGATGAACCGCGAGCGTATCGAAGGCAAAACCTTCTCCGTACGCGTCAAGCGTCGCGGCAAGCATGAGTTCAGCTCGCAGGACGTTGAGCGCTATGTAGGCGGCGGGCTGAATCAGCACGTCCAGAGCGCGCAGGTCAAGCTGAACCATCCGCAGGTCACGGTCAACCTGGAGATCGAAGACGATCGCCTGCTGCTGATCACCGGACGCTATGAAGGCATCGGCGGTTTCCCTATCGGCAGCCAGGAAGACGTGCTGTCGCTGATCTCCGGCGGCTTCGACTCCGGCGTGTCCAGCTATATGCTGATGCGTCGCGGCTGCCGCGTGCACTACTGCTTCTTTAACCTTGGCGGCGCGGCGCATGAAATCGGCGTGCGTCAGGTGGCGCATTATCTGTGGAACCGTTTTGGCCGCTCGCACAAGGTGCGCTTCGTGGCTATCAACTTCGAACCGGTGGTTGGCGAGATCCTGGAAAAAGTGGACGACGGCCAGATGGGCGTGGTGCTGAAACGCATGATGGTGCGTGCGGCCTCGACTATCGCCGAGCGCTACGGCGTGCAGGCGCTGGTGACCGGCGAAGCGCTGGGCCAGGTCTCCAGCCAGACGCTGACTAACCTGCGGCTGATCGACAACGCTTCCGATACGCTGATCCTGCGCCCGCTGATTTCGCATGACAAAGAGCACATCATCAAGCTGGCGCGCCATATCGGCACGGAAGATTTTGCCCGCACCATGCCGGAGTATTGCGGCGTGATCTCGAAAAGCCCAACGGTAAAAGCGGTAAAGGCGAAAATCGAAGCGGAAGAGCAGAACTTTGATTTTGCCGTGCTGGAGAAAGCTATCGAAGAAGCCACCAATGTCGATATCCGTCAGATTGCGGAAGAGACCGAGCAGGAAGTGGTGGAAGTCGAAACCGTGGTGTCGTTTGGCGACAACGACGTGGTGCTGGATATCCGCTCGCCTGACGAGCAGGATGACAAGCCGCTGGAGCTGGAAGGCGTTGAGGTAAAAGGCATGCCGTTCTATAAACTCAGCACCCAGTTCGGCGATCTGGATCAGAGCAAAACCTGGCTGCTTTACTGCGATCGGGGCGTAATGAGCCGTTTGCAGGCGCTCTATTTACACGAGCAGGGCTTTAAAAACGTTAAGGTTTACCGTCCGTAAGCGGAAAGGTAAAAGGCGCTGGCTTCAGCGCCTTTTTTATCTCTTAACTCCGCTTTTGTTCGCAACAGGTTACCGGCTAAAGCGCTGGCCTGGCTGCTTCTCTGTCGCCAGCAGGCCTTTGCCCGTCAGCGACGCCGCTCAAACGGGTAGTCGCGCAGGCCGGATCTATTCCACCCATTCCCGATAGTCAAAAATACCCGCCGCCGGCACCAGCTGCTGCGCCACCTCATGCGCTTTCTCTTTACCTGCCAACAGATCGATCAGCTTCAGGGCAAAGTCGATCGCGGTGCCGGGCGCCTGGCTGGTGAGCAGATTGAAGCGGCGATCCCAAACCACACGTTTATCCATCCACTGGCTTTCGGGAATAGTCTCCTTCAGGCCGGGAAAGCCGGTCATATTGGCAATCGGAAACAGCTTATGCGGCACCAGCACCGTGCCGGCCGCTGCGCAGATCGCCGCGACAATACGGCCGGACTGGTGAAACTGCCGCACCGTTTCCACCAGCAGCGGGCTGTCGCGAAAGGCTTCCGCGCCTTTCAGGCCGCCGGGCAGCACGATGGCGGCAAAATCGTTGTCGGCTACCTCAACCAGCGTGGCATCGGTTAACAGCCGTACGCCGCGCGAACAGCGGATTTCTTTGCTGCCGTCATCCGTTACGCTGGCGGTAGTGACCGTGAAGCCCGCGCGCACCAGCAGATCGATAGTGGTAACGGCTTCGGTTTCTTCACTGCCAGGTGCCAGGCAAACCAGTACGCTCGCGCTCATAATCTTGTTCCTTACGCTTAATCATTTCATAAAGTCGGCTGTTTTCCGGCGTGGTCAGCCCCTGCGCCCGCGCACGACGGATAACGTAGCCGGTAATATAGTCAATCTCCGTACGCCGCTGCGCGCGGATATCCTGCAGCATGGAAGAGGTATTGGCGGCGGTCGCGATAATAATCTCTTTCACGTAGTCCAGCAGCGCCTCGCGAGAGGTATGTTCACCTTCACGCTCCATAACCATCGCCACTTCATCGCAGAGCAGGGCTACCTCCTGCGGATGGTTAAGCAGCTCGCCGTTGGTGCAGTCATACTGAACCGTCAGCGGATTGATCACGCAGTTTACGGCCAGCTTTTGCCAGGCGGCGGAGGAGACATTGTTATGCCAGGCGACGTCCGGCAGCGCCTGTTGCAACGTTTCTGCCAGCCTGCTGAGCATGGCGCCGTCCGGAGAAGTCGGGCCGATGTGGGTAATGCCGGAAGCAACATGGATAACCATGGTGCCGTCGCGCTTTGCCGCATGGGTCGTGATCCCGCGCAGCAGCGGCTGCGTGAGCATTTTAAGCTCGTCAAGCGTGCCCATGCCATTATGCAGCAGCAGGATCGGGCAGTCTTCACGCAGAATAAACCGCAAATTTTTTACCGCTTCGGATACCTGCCACGCTTTCAGCGTTACCAGCAGCAGGTCGCTTTCCGCTAAAAAAGCAGGGTCGTTGGCAATAAAGGTTTTGTTACTTATGTTGCCCTCAAGATCCACCACGTTGACCGAGCAATAAGGCTGCGGTACGCGTAGCCACCCCTGCACCTCATTGCCCTGAGCGTCCAGCGCAGCCAGCCAGATCTGCCCTAAAGCGCCGCATCCCAATACGGTAATCTTCATTCTTCCTCTCCGCAGCGGGTTGGATTAATTCTGCCGGGCCGAAGGCCGCGCTGGCAGAGCTGTTCTTATTATAGCTTTCCATGCCGATGGTTTTTTTACTGATGCTAAGTCGGTATTATGCCTGTCACAACAGAATCAGGAGAAAAAATCATGCCATCATTCGATATCGTATCTGAAATCGACCTGCAGGAAGTGCGCAACGCCGTTGAAAACGCCAACCGTGAAATTTCCACCCGCTTCGATTTTCGCAACGTGACGGCCAGTTATGAGCTGAACGAGAAAAACGAAACGATCAAGGTGCTGAGCGAGTCTGATTTTCAGGTGAAGCAGCTGGTCGATATTCTGCGCGAGAAACTGCTCAAGCGCAGCATTGAAGGCGGCGCGCTGGAAGTGCCGGAAGAGATTGAGCACAGCGGCAAAAGCTGGAGCGTGGAAGTCAAACTGAAAAAAGGCATCCCGTCTGACGTGGCGAAAAAAATCGTCAAGCTGATCAAAGACAGCAAGCTGAAAGTGCAGTCTCAGGTGCAGGGTGAAGAAGTGCGCGTGACCGGTAAGTCCCGTGACGATCTTCAGGGCGCGATGGCGCTGGTGCGCGGCGGCGACCTGGGGCAGCCTTTCCAGTTTAAAAACTTCCGCGATTAATGATAAAAGGGCGATGCATCGCCCTTTTATTCAGTTTTCCCCGCCTGAATTCCACCGCTTCCGCCAGACTTTGTCATCGTAAAGGCGTTATCACGGCATTACGCAGCGCGACAAAGAGGGGAGGGCGGGGAGCGAGGCCGGAAATAATGGGGCGACAGGCCCCATTAACAGATAATCAGCAGCTGCCGACCAGCGCTTCCAGCTCGGGGCGATTGGTGACTTTGCTGTCAATCTTCACGTAGGCGCTTCGCTCTTCCGGCACGATAAAGACGGCGGCGACGCCAGGCTGCGCCCTCAGGCGTTTTTCCAGCGCGGCGGTGTCGGTAATATCATCGTGCAGCACGATACGCAGGCTGCTGACGTACGGCGGCTCCTGCATGGTGCAGCTCACCAGCAGCCAGACTACGGCGATAAAAGCGCCGACCACAAAGACGGTGGAGGCATCGAAGTGGCCATACAGCCAGCCGCCCAGGCTACCGCCGATCGCCACGCCAATAAACTGGCTGGTGGAGTAGACGCCCATCGCGGTGCCCTTATAGCCCGGTGGCGATTCTTTACTGACCAGCGAAGGCAAAATCGCCTCCATCAGGTTAAAGCCGATAAAGAACAGCTGCACGCCTAAGACCTGCGTCCAGAAGTGGTTGCCCGCGCCCCAGAGCACGATTTCTGCGATCAGGATAATCGCCACGCAGGCGATAAATACCCGCTTCATCTGGCGCTTCACTTCCGCATAGATAATAAACGGGATCACGCCGCAGAAAGCGATCAGCATGGTGACCAGATAGACTTTCCAGTGCTGCTCCGCCGGGAAGCCAGCCTGCTCGAACTCGCCGGGCAGCGCCACGAAGCTGGACATCAGCAGAATATGCAGGCACATAATGCCGAAGTTCAGCTTGACCAGGCGGCTGTTGGCCAGCACCGCGCGGAAGCTGCCCTTAACAATGCCGGATTCGCGGTTAAGCATATGGTTAGAGGCAGAAGGCACCACCAGCAGCGTGATCACAATGCCGCTGGACGCCAGCAGCGCAATCATCCAGAACAGCGCATGCAGACCAAGCGCATGGGTCACAATCGGCCCAAGCACCATCGCAATCGCAAAGGTAACGCCGAAGCTGATACCGATAAAGGCCATTGCTTTGGTGCGGTTCTGCTCGCGCGTCAGGTCGGAAAGCAGAGCCATTACCGCCGCCGCAATCGCGCCGGAACCCTGTAAAGCGCGGCCCAGGATCACACCCCAAATAGAGTTGGTGCTGGCGGCAATCACGCTGCCGAGCACGAAAATCAGTAGTCCGCCGACAATCAGCGGCTTGCGGCCGATACGGTCGGAAAGCAGACCAAAAGGAATTTGAAACACGGCCTGTGCCAAACCGTAGATGCCGATAGCAAGACCTATCAGCGCTTCGCTGGCTCCCTGTAATGCCATGCCGTAAGTGGTCAGGACGGGCAGAACCATAAACATGCCCAGCATACGCAGGGAGAATACCGTTCCCAAACCCCATGTCGCACGCAGTTCGACCGGAGTCATTTTATTATCGTTCATTACTACCTCAGTTTATCTGGTGAGCATATTTTAAGGCGTTGGGAAAGGTGGGTAAAATTATTATTAACGAGAAGTGGTAACAAAAAGAAAGGGCGCGATAATCGCGCCCTTCGGAGGAGGTGGAAGTTACCAGACGTAAGTCAGTAAATCCTTTGAGGCCGGCGTCATAAAGTCAACCGACATCATCACGCTTAGCGCGGTGATGGCGACGATGGAGAAAACGAACAGCTTGCGTGCCCAGACGCGATCGTTCTGCGTCTTATAGCCCGAAAGCGCCATTCCCAGCCACCATACGCTCACGGCGGCGGCGACCACCAGATATTTGTAGCCCGCGTAGCCCACCAGCGTCAGCATCAGTGTCGCAACCATAAACGCCAGGATATACAGCGTGATATGGTTTTTCGCCACGGAGATGCCTTTTACCACCGGCAGAACCGGGATATTCGCTGCCTGGTAATCTTTAAAGCGGAAGATAGCAATCGCATAGGAATGCGGCATCTGCCACAGGCTAAAGATAGCCAGCAGGATCAGCGCGCCAGCGTCGAACTGGTTGCTGACGGCACAGTAGCCGATAACCGGCGGCGCAGCGCCGGAAAGGCTACCAATCAGCGTGCCGTAGACGGATTTACGCTTCATATAGAGGCTGTAAATACCGACGTAAACCACAAAGCCCATCACCGCCAGCCACATGGCCAGCGGGTTTGCTCCGAGATACAGCAACGCGAATCCAGCAATACCCAGAACGGTTGCATAAACCAGAGAGACTGTCGGAGAAATGAGGCCTTTTACCAGCACACGGTTTCTGGTTCTCTCCATTTTTACGTCGATGTCGCGGTCAATAAAGTTGTTATAAACACAACCCGATGCGACCACCAGCGAGACGCCGACTAAGGTGGTGAGAAACAGGGAATAGTCGATGCTGCCTTTAGAAGCCAGCAGAAATCCCCCGATGACAGAAATTAAATTCCCGAAAATAATTCCTGGTTTCGTTACTTGCAGGTATTGCTTAATCATCACAGGCGACTCTTTAACGGACCATCATGTTGTAATTGAGGTTCCACATAATCCATATAGAGCCCACTACGACAATCAGAATGATGACGGCGGAAAACACTATCGCCACCAGATTCCAACGCTGATCGGTAGACGTGCTGAGGTGCAGGAAGTAATAAAGATGCACCAGCACCTGTACCACGGCTGCAATTACCACCACGGCCAGCATCGTCGTTTTAGACGCGCCACCTTCCATGACGATCCAGAATGGAATCGCAGTCAGAATGATCGACAGAATAAAGCCGATCATATAAGTCTTCACGTTACCGTGAGAGGTACCATGATCGCTTAATGTCTTGCTCATTACATGGCCCCCAGCAGATAAACAATGGTAAATACGCAGATCCAGACAACGTCCAGGAAGTGCCAGAACATGCTCAGGCACATCACGCGGGTGTGGTTGGTGGAGGTCAGGCCCTTAGTGGCAACCTGATACATCAGCACCAGCATCCAGATCAGACCTGACGTCACGTGCAGACCGTGCGTACCTACCAGCGTGAAGAACGCCGACAGGAAGCCGCTGCGCTGCGGACCAAAGCCTTCGGTAATCAGGTGATGGAACTCATAGATTTCCATCCCGATAAAGCCAAGACCAAACAGGAAGGTCAGGCCCAGCCAGCCGAGAACGGCAGACTTAGTCCCTTTTTCCATGCTGATAACGGCAAAGCCGTAGGTAATGGAGCTGAACAGCAGCAGGGCGGTTTCAACCAGAACAAACGGTAATTCAAAAATATCTTTCCCTGACGGGCCGCCAGCGGTGTTGTTGACCATAACAGCATAGGTCGCGAACAGCGTGGCGAAGATGATGCAGTCGCTCATCAGGTAGATCCAGAAGCCAAACAGCTTATTGGCTCCCGCATCGTGATGCCCATGCTCCGCATGGGCGTCGTGGTGCTTAGTCAGAGTTTCAGTTGACATTTTTCAGACCTGCTTTGCTAATTTCGTCAAAGTGCTGATTCTCGATTTTTTCGATCTCGGCAACGGGAACGTAGTAATCCACGTCATCGTCGAAGCTCTTGATAATCCAGGTAAGGATCATGCCGAGGAAGGTGAGACCAGCCAGCCACCAGATGTGCCAGATAGCGGCAAAACCAAACACCATGCTGAACAGACCGATGACCAGACCCGCGCCGCTGTTTTTCGGCATGTGGATCTCTTCATACTTAGCAGGACGTTTGTACGCTTCGCCTTTCTCTTTCATTTCCCAGAACGCATCGCGCTCGTGGATAACAGGCACTTCAGCAAAGTTGTAGAACGGTGGTGGTGAAGAGGTTGCCCACTCCAGCGTACGACCGCCCCACGGGTCACCGGTCAGGTCGCGCAGCTGCTCGCGGTCACGTACAGATACCCAGAACTGGGTAAGCTGGCACAGGACGCCACAAGCGATCAGCGCAGCACCGACTGCCGCAACCACCAGCAGAGTGTGGAACTGAGGATCGATATTCTGGCTCAGACGACGGGTCATACCCATGAAGCCCAGCGCGTACAGCGGCATAAAGGCAACAAAGAAACCAATGATCCAGAACCAGAAGGCGCGGATACCCCATTTTTCGTTCAGGCAGAAGCCGAACGCTTTCGGGAACCAGTAAGTCACGCCAGCAAAGCAACCGAATACCACACCACCGATAATAACGTTATGGAAGTGGGCAATCAGGAACAGACTGTTGTGCAGAACGAAGTCAGCACCCGGCACCGCCAGCAGAACACCGGTCATACCACCTACAGAGAAGGTGACCAGGAAGCCTACGGTCCACAGCATGGCAGAGTGCATCTGAATGCGGCCCTGGTACATGGTGAACAGCCAGTTGAAGATCTTAACACCGGTCGGGATGGCGATAATCATCGTCATGATACCGAAGAAGGCGTTAACGTTCGCACCGGCACCCATCGTAAAGAAGTGGTGCAGCCACACGATGAAGGAAAGGACGGTGATAACAACCGTTGCCCAAACCAGCGAGGTGTAACCAAACAGGCGTTTTTTCGAGAAGGTTGCAACCACTTCGGAGAACACGCCGAAGACAGGCAGAACCAGGATATAAACTTCCGGATGTCCCCAGACCCAAATCAGGTTGACGTACATCATCATGTTGCCGCCCATTTCGTTGGTAAAGAAATGGAAGCCCAGATAACGGTCAAGGGTCAGCAGCGCCAGCGTCACGGTCAGAACCGGGAAGGAGACGATGATCAGTACGTTAGTACACAGGGATGCCCAGGTAAACACAGGCATTTTGAACATGGTCATGCCCGGAGCGCGCATTCTCAGGATAGTAACGAAGAAGTTAATACCTGTTAATGTCGTCCCGATACCGGAGAGCTGCAGACTCCAGATCCAGTAGTCGACCCCGACCCCCGGACTGTATTCCGCGCCGGAAAGCGGTGGATAAGCCAGCCAGCCGGTCTGAGCAAACTCGCCCACACCCAGTGACAGGTTAACCAGCACCACGCCCACAGCCGTGAACCAGAAGCTCAGGTTGTTCAGGAACGGGAAGGCCACGTCGCGCGCGCCGATCTGCAAAGGAACAGCAATGTTCATCAGACCGATAACGAACGGCATTGCTACGAAGAAGATCATGATCACGCCGTGAGCGGTGAAGATCTGGTCGTAGTGATGAGGCGGCAGGAAGCCTGGATCGCCCATCGAGGCCATCACCTGCTGGCTACGCATCATGACCGCATCGGCAAAGCCGCGCAGCAACATGACGAAAGCCACGATGATATACATGATACCCAGTTTTTTATGGTCGACTGACGTCAGCCATTCAGTCCACAGGTATTGCCACTTACCGAAGTAAGTGATTGCTCCAGCAACAGCCAGACCACCAAGAATGATGGCGGCAACCGTAACCATGATAATCGGCTCATGGTACGGAACAGCATCAAGGGTTAATTTTCCCAACATCGTATTATTCCTCGGCTCCCGCGTGAGAGGCGTCGTTCATGTCCATGCCTTCATGCTCAGAGGACATAGCCATATTCCCGTGGTTCATCTTGAATTTGCCAATAACCTGCTTGAACAAATCAGGATTCGCCGTAGAGAAGAACTCCACCGGATGGTTTTCGCTTGGCGCAGCCAGTTTCTCGAAATCATCCATGGTCATCAGCTGGTTAGAAGACTCTTTCGCTTTCGCTACCCACTGATCGAATGCTGCATTATCAGGTGTGGCGATAGCTTTGAACTTCATGCCGGAGAAGCCGCGACCGCTGAAGTTAGAGGAGATACCGTCAAACGTGCCGGCCTCATTCGCGATCAGGTTCAGCTGAGTCTGCATACCCGCCATAGCGTAAATCTGGCTACCGAGGGTAGGAATGAAGAAGGAGTTCATCACGGAGTTCGAAGTGATCTTAAAGGTCACTGGCGTGTTGGCCGGGAAAGCAATCTGGTTAACGGTTGCAATACCCTGTTCAGGGTAGATAAACAGCCATTTCCAGTCCAGCGCCACCACATCAATCTCAATGGGTTTCACATTGGAAGCCAACGGTTTGCTTGGTTCCAGCGCGTGGGTTGATTTCCACGTCAGGACGCCAAGGAAGAGAATGATAAGGATGGGCACAGTCCATACCACGGCTTCCACTTTATTCGAGTGTGACCAGTTTGGACTGTATTTTGCTTCGGTATTCGATGCCCGATATTTCCAGGCGAACACCACGGCCATCAGGACTGCGGGAATAACGACGATCATCATCAAGCCGAAGGCTGTCAGTATCAGCGAACGTTGCTCCATTGCAACCTGTCCTTTGGGACTCAACAATGCACTATCACAGCCACTTAACAATACAGTGCCTGCGATTAATGACAGAATCCCCAAACTTTTATTGTATTTCCTGAGTCTCATTTAACGACCTCAATGACAAGGGCTCTATTGTCGTTTAAGTGTGGCGGCATTTTACGGGAACGTTTCAGTACTGTAAACCAGCAACAGCTTGTGTCAGCGAGGTGTTGACACCTTTTGCAAACACTGTCACACATGTTTCGGAGGGTGACAAAATATGAATAATAGCAGGGCTTTGGGGGTGATATAACAAAAACAGATGGAAAATCCCCTTCAGAAATCAGGGTCGCTATAAACAGCGAAATTGGTACTCAATTATTTAACATAGCCGTAGCATTTGATCTATGTCAAATAAACAAAAATAGTTTCGCAGCGGTTGTGTTTTCTCGTTTTATTGTAAATGTAAAGACGAGAATCTTTAGGAAATAACGGACGAGGCAAAATAAGCGCAGCGGTGGAATTGTTAAAAAATGATTAAATTACCTACACCACTGACGCTATTTACAGCGAAAAAAAAGGGCGTTTGTTACGTTGCTGTTAGCTTATTTTCTGCTATGGGCAATAAATAATAGCCGTTAAGGGTGCACAGAACAGCGCTGCTAATGTATTCCGGCTTCTTCAATGCTAACCCGATGTAATCAGACGGCACTGAGTTTGCCTTAAATCCGGGGTGGTCTGCATCCGCTTTCTCGGGTGAACGAGCTTGTTACGTGAGGTTTATCACACTATTCACTCTGGTTATCAATTGTTGTTGACAATGGCAAACGCACATCAATGAGTGAAGCCCGGCCCGGCCAGACGGGTGACAACGGGAACCGCCGTCCGATTGCCGGACGGCAAATGACCTTAGTCCTGCGCGCTGCGCTGCGCCAGATAATCGAGCAGCGAACCCAGCATCACGCCCGCCAACCCCAGCAGCGCCGCGCCGCCAAACAGCGTTGCGAGTAAATGGTCGATATGCGCCACGCCCAGGGCATCCAGTGCCAGCAGCGCCAGCGCAATCCCCGCCAGCGCGCAGCCCAACAGCAGCAGACGGATAGCCCAGCGGTAGGCATGTGGCCAACGATCGCGGGGAGCGAAGTCGCGCGTTTTCTCTGCCCTGTCCAGCGTGCGCTTACAGCCCGCCAGCAACACCAGCCCCGGCAGCGCCGCCGCGACGGAAAAGGCGTAAAACGCGGGCCAGCCCCAGCCTGCCACAAACCAGCCCGCGACCGGCCCGACATAGACGCGACCGACGGCGGACAGGGCAGAAAGCAGCGCGAACTGCGTGGCGGAAAACGACTTGTTGCACAGCGTCATCAGCAGCGCCACAAAGGCCGCCGTGCCCATACCGCCGCACAGATTCTCTGCAAAGACGGCCGCCGCCATGCTGTAAAGGTGTTTGTCGGTCACCGACAGCAGCCAGTAAGCCAGGTTTGACAGCGCCTGTAGGATGCCAAACAGCATCAGCGCGCGATAAAGGCTCAGCCGCTGCATCAGTACGCCGCCGAACAGCGCGCCGATAATCGTGGCGAACAGACCAAGCGTTTTGTTCACCAGCCCCACGTCGCCTGCGTCAAAGCCCACGCCGCGAATAAGGAAGATAGTGGTCAGGCTGGCGGCAAAGGCGTCGCCAAGCTTATAAAGGACAATCAGCGACAGGATCAGCCAGGCGTTATTACGGGTGAAAAAATCGCGCAGCGGCGCAATCACCGCTTCTTCCAGCGAGCGCGGCTGAACAATTACCTCATCCGGTTCCTTCGCCAGCAGCGTGGCGATCACGCCCGGCACCATCATCGCGGCCATCAGCCACCAGATGGCCTGCCAGCCCAGATAACGGTCGGCCAGCCAGAGCGCCAGCCCGCCGGAAACCAGCATCGCCAGCCGGTAGCCGAACACGCTGATTGCCGCGCCGCTGCCGCGCTCTTCGGCAGGCAGGATATCCGTTTTCCAGGCGTCAAAAACAATATCCTGCGAGGCGGAACAGAAGGCGACCAGCACCGCCAGCGAGGCGAGCAGCGTCAGATCGCGTGACGGCTGCATAAAGCCCATCAGCGCAATAGCGACGATCAGCAGCAGCTGGGTCACCAACAGCCAGCCGCGCCGACGTCCTAAAAACGGTGGCGTATAGCGGTCCATCAGCGGCGACCAGAGAAACTTAAAGACGTACGCCTGCCCAACCAGCGAAAAAAAGCCGATGGTTTTAATATCGACATTTTCTACGGCCATCCAGGCCTGTAACGTGCCGGACGTCAGCGCCAGCGGCAAACCGGAAGAGAAACCGAGCAGGAGCAGAAGGGCGGCGTTACGACGAGTGAAAATTTGCAGATAGTGACTGGGCATACAAACCTTAAACAGTGCCCGCCAGCGCGGCGGGCAAGGCTATATTAACGGGCGTTTTGCTTGATAAACTCGTGAATACTGGTGTCCTGCGCCATATCGTCGATGACGTCGCCCAGCGTCGCGTTGACCGCGTTGGTGATCTTATCGTTGGTGGCGTTAAACGCGCCTTCGACGCTGTAGGTCTGACGGTAGTTTTTCACCTGCTTGTTGCCGTTTTTTGCGGTAGCAATAATAGAGATATCGGCCTTGGTGGTAATGCTGTAGCGCACGTTGCCCTGGGTAACGTCTGAATAAAGGTTGTTCACCACGATCTGCAAATCAACCGCGCCGTTCGGGCCGATCATATAGCCGCGCGCGCCCATCTGTTTCTCCAGCACTTCCTGAAGCAGGAAACGCAGATCGCGGGACGGCGTCAGCGTGACCAGCTGGCCGTCGCGGTTCACTTTGGCGAGCGCTTTATCACTGCGCTGATCGGCACCGTTAATGCTGACGGTGACGCCCATCAGGCTGGGATCCTGCTGCGGCAATTTGATGACTGGCGAAACGTTCAGCGTGGTGCTGTTGGTGGCGCAGCCGGCCAGCATAAATACCGCCAGCAGAGGGAAGAATAATTTTTTTAGCATGCTTATGTTCTCGATTTTATGGGGTGTAGTCCGGACAAAACCGAGGTCATCATAACATTGCCTGTAGCAAGAGGAAGCCCCGGCGACGCGCAAATTCATTACCTTATCTTTTCACCCGGGCGGTCGGACGCGCTTTCTGCGCGCGGACAGTTGCAGCCGCCAGCGGGAAAATGCACAGTAGCGCGCCTGAACGGCGGATATTTTTCCGTAAACGGATCGGCAGGCGGCGAAATCCGGCTAATATTGAATAAGATGGGGCGCATCAGGTCGTAGAGGAGTGTGGTTATGATCCGCGAACAAATAGAAGAAAAGTTGAGAACGGCATTTACACCCGTGCACCTGGAGGTTCATGACGAAAGCTATCGTCACAATGTGCCTGCAGGGGCGGAAAGCCACTTCAAGATAGTTATCGTCAGCGACAGCTTTCTTAACCAGCGCTTTCTGATGCGGCATCGCGCCATTTATGGCGTGCTGGCCGACGAGCTGGCGGGAAGCGTCCACGCGCTGGCGCTGCATACCTATACCGAAAAAGAGTGGGTAGGGTTACAGGACACGGTTCCGGCTTCGCCCAACTGTCGTGGTGCCGGTACGCTGGCCTGAGGCAATCTCTGAAAATCTGAAGCGGCCTGCGGGCCGCTTTGTTGTTTCTGGTCGAAAAAACCGCGTTAACCCTTTCTTTTACTCCTTTCAGATGCAAAAAGCGTGAACCTTAACAAAATGGCGGCGCGTTGCAGCCTCGACTCGCTTTGCCGTTGCCGCTATAATGCTGCGTCTGTTTTTCCGAATGTCTTCGGGACGCTTCTGACAACAGGGAATGCGGTTCTGACATCAGAGGCCGTCCCGGTTCTTAGTCTTACTTTGCCCTGACGGGTAGAGCGAGTCTGAAGTTGACCGAGCACGTGATTTTTTGAGGTAATAAGATGCAAGTTTCAGTAGAAACAACTCAGGGCCTGGGCCGTCGCGTTACGATTACCGTTGCTAAAGATGTGATCGAAAACGCGGTGAAAAATGAGCTGGTCAGCGTAGCGAAAAAAGTGCGTATCGACGGTTTCCGTAAAGGGAAAGTGCCGATGACCGTGGTTGCACAGCGTTACGGCGCGTCTGTTCGTCAGGACGTGCTGGGCGATCTGATGCAGCGCAACTTTGTTGATGCGATCATCAAAGAGAAAATCAATCCGGCTGGCGCGCCAAACTACGTGCCGGGCGAATACAAAACCGGCGAAGACTTCACTTTCTCCGTAGAGTTCGAAGTCTATCCGGAAGTCGAGCTGAAAGGCCTGGAAGCAATCGAAGTTGAAAAACCGGTTGTTTCCGTGACCGACGAAGACGTCGATGCCATGCTGGACACCCTGCGCAAGCAGCAGGCGACCTGGAAGGAAACCGATCGCGCAGCGGAAGCTGAAGATCGCGTGACCATCGACTTCTCCGGCTCTGTAGACGGCGAAGAGTTCGAAGGCGGCAAAGCGTCCGACTTCGTACTGGCGATGGGCCAGGGCCGTATGATCCCAGGCTTTGAAGACGGTGTGGTTGGCCACAAAGCGGGCGAAACCTTCACTATCGACGTGAACTTCCCGGAAGACTACCACGCTGAAAACCTGAAAGGGAAAGCGGCGAAGTTCGAGATCGTGCTGAAGAAAGTTGAAGAGCGCGAGCTGCCGGAATTCACCGAAGAGTTCATCAAGCGTTTCGGCGTGGAAGATGGCTCCGTAGCGGGTCTGCGTACCGAAGTGCGTAAAAACATGGAGCGCGAGCTGAAAGGCGCCGTGCGTAACCGTGTGAAGACTCAGGCTATCGACGGCCTGGTCAGCGCTAACGAAATCGAGGTGCCGGCTGCCCTGATCGACAGCGAAATCGACGTGCTGAAGCGTCAGGCTGCACAGCGCTTCGGCGGTAACGAGAAGCAGGCTCTTGAGCTGCCTCGCGAACTGTTCGAAGAGCAGGCTAAGCGCCGCGTGGTGGTTGGCCTGCTGCTGGGCGAAGTTATCCGCAGCCACGAGCTGAAAGCGGATGAAGATCGCGTGAAGACCCTGATCGAAGAGATGGCGTCTGCCTACGAAGATCCGGCTGAAGTGATCGAGTTCTACAGCAAAAATAACGAGCTGATGAACAACATGCGCAACGTCGCGCTGGAAGAACAGGCGGTGGAAGCCGTGCTGGAAAAAGCCAAAGTGACCGAAAAAGCGACAAACTTCCAGGAACTGATGAACCAGACCCAAACGGCCTGATCGTCTGATTTTTCAGGATAAATTAAAGCCCGCGGTCATCATGACCGCGGGCTTTTTTCTTTTATCCGCCGGATGGCGTGACATTATGGGCCTTATTCGCTCATTAAAGCGGCAAATTATCGACTATGCTACTTTTCCTGGTTAGCAGCCGCCTGAAAACGTTGTTATGCTTGAATTAGCGGGGGTGTATCCCCAGATAGTAAAGTTACGGTAAGGCTTTAGGATCGCCGATAGCTTTCGGGTGAATAAAGTTGGGGACATAGTGTTCCGGAACGCTCTCAAGTAGAATTGGTAGTGTGGCCAAATGAAAAATCCAGGAGACGGTAATGTCATACAGTGGCGAACGTGAACAAACAGCACCTCATATGGCTTTAGTGCCAATGGTGGTTGAACAAACTTCTCGCGGAGAGCGTTCTTACGACATCTTTTCCCGCCTGCTGAAGGAGCGCATTATCTTCCTGACCGGCCAGGTCGAGGATCATATGGCGAACCTGATCGTCGCGCAGATGCTGTTTCTGGAAGCAGAAAACCCGGAAAAAGATATCCACCTTTATATTAACTCTCCTGGTGGCGTAATTACCGCGGGCATGTCTATTTACGACACCATGCAATTTATCAAACCTGACGTCAGCACCATCTGTATGGGCCAGGCCTGTTCAATGGGTTCTTTCCTGTTGACCGCCGGCGCGAAAGGCAAACGCTACTGCCTGCCGCATTCCCGCGTGATGATCCACCAGCCGCTGGGCGGCTTCCAGGGTCAGGCGTCGGATATCGATATTCACGCGCGTGAAATTATCAAAACCAAGCAGATGATGAATGAGCTGATGGCCAAACATACCGGTCAGAGCGTCGAAACCATCGAGCGCGACACCCAGCGCGATCGTTTCCTTTCTGCCAGCGAGTCGGTGGAGTACGGTCTGGTCGACGCCATTTTGAACCAGCGCGGTTAAGCGGCGCTGGTTGGTAAAAGAGATTGCTGCCGTCATAAAGGCAGACTGACGGCCCGGGCCGTCAGCGTTAAACAAGAGGGGCAAGTTAATGACAGATAAGCGCAAAGACGGTTCAGGGAAGCTGCTGTACTGCTCTTTTTGCGGCAAGAGCCAGCATGAAGTCCGCAAGCTGATTGCCGGCCCGTCAGTGTATGTCTGCGACGAATGCGTCGATTTATGTAACGACATCATTCGCGAAGAGATCAAAGAAGTCGCGCCCCACCGCGAGCGCAGTTCGCTGCCGACGCCGCACGAAATCCGCGAGCATCTGGACGACTACGTTATCGGCCAGGAGCGGGCGAAGAAGGTGCTGGCGGTGGCGGTCTACAACCACTACAAGCGCCTGCGCAACGGCGACACCAGCAACGGCATCGAGCTGGGCAAAAGCAACATCCTGCTGATTGGCCCGACCGGCAGCGGCAAGACGCTGCTGGCGGAAACGCTGGCGCGCCTGCTGGACGTGCCGTTTACCATGGCCGACGCCACCACGCTGACCGAAGCGGGCTACGTGGGCGAGGACGTGGAAAACATCATCCAGAAGCTGCTGCAGAAGTGCGACTACGACGTGCAGAAAGCGCAGCGCGGCATCGTTTACATCGATGAAATCGACAAGATTTCCCGCAAGTCGGACAACCCATCCATCACGCGCGACGTGTCGGGCGAGGGCGTGCAGCAGGCGCTGCTGAAGCTGATTGAGGGCACGGTCGCCGCGGTGCCGCCGCAGGGCGGGCGCAAGCATCCGCAGCAGGAGTTTCTGCAGGTGGACACCTCGAAAATCCTGTTTATCTGCGGCGGCGCGTTTGCCGGGCTGGACAAGGTTATCTCGCAGCGCGTGGATACCGGCTCGGGCATCGGCTTTGGCGCGACGGTAAAAGGCAAGGCGGAGAAGGCGACGGAAGGCGAGCTGCTGGCGCAGGTGGAGCCGGAGGACCTGATTAAGTTCGGTCTGATCCCGGAGTTTATCGGTCGTCTGCCGGTGGTGGCGACGCTGACCGAGCTGAGCGAGGAAGCGCTGATCCAGATCCTGTGCGAGCCGAAGAACGCGCTGACCAAGCAGTATCAGGCGCTGTTCAGCCTGGAAGGGGTGGAGCTGGAGTTCCGGGAAGAGGCGCTGAAGGCGATAGCGGGCAAGGCGATGTCGCGCAAAACCGGGGCGCGCGGGCTGCGCTCAATCGTGGAGGGCGCGCTGCTGGACACGATGTACGACCTGCCGTCGATGGACGACGTGGAAAAAGTGGTGATCGACGAGTCGGTTATCGCGGGCGAATCGGATCCGATGCTGATTTACGGCAAGGGCGAGGCGCAGCAGGCGTCCGGCGAATAGTTCTCTGTACGACCTGCCCCCCTGAAAAAGAGAGCCTTCCGGCTCTCTTTTTTTATCGGCCCGATCCTTCAGCCATTGACCGCCTGAAAAGCCAGATGTGGAGCCTGCTGCCTGTCGTGCCCTCAGCCTGCTCTGACGCTACGGCCCCGCAGCATCTTCCACGCGCCGCCTCTTTCAATCAAATGGTAGAGATGTTTTGAAATAAACAGCGACAGCGCGATAAACAGCAGCAGAACCGCCACCTTGATCGGGGAAGAGTCCAGGCCGACACGGGCAAGATTATTAAAGACAATCCACTTCGCGGTATAAAAGTTGGCATGGAAAAGATAGAGCGAATAAGAGTACATGCCGATAGCGTGAAGTTTATCGTAGGCAAAGCCTTTAAAATCCTCCATGTTGGCCATCAGCAGCACAAAGGTCCAGGAAGGCAGGCATGACCCCAGCAGATCGCGGATTTGCAGATTGGTTACGCCCTGTCTGGCCATCAGCCACAGCAGCAGCATAGCGACAGGGATCAGCAAAAATACGGCGGGATTTTTTTTCACGTGGTGGAAACCCAGCTGCCGTCCGCACATGCCGACGATAAACGACAGCAGCGCAAGGTTGCCCGCCACGGATTTGAACGTAACGCCGTGCCAGCCCAGATAGCCGTCATTACCCCAGGTCATGTTGGTCGCAATAAGAATGGCGAGCATCGCTACGGTGGTAAAGGAGAAAACAAAGGCTTTTTTATTCAGCAACGTTTTGCCTACGCAAAGCAGCAGATAAAAATAGAACTCGTAGACCAGCGTCCAGGCCGCCGGATTCGCCATCGATTCCGACCAGTTATAGGGCAACGCCTCTCTGTCCCACTCCGTCCAGGGGATGAGAAAGAGATTATGCAGAAGATAAGTTAATGAGCCGGTCTTGTGGAGCGTATATAAGATAAGGGGAATGGAGAGGATGAGGTAGGCGGGGTAGATCCTTTTTATTCTGTTTTTAATAAAGGCGCCCGCTGACTGATCCTCTCTGAAGGTGTGCATCATAATATAGCCGCTCAGGAAGAAGAACATCGATACGCCAACCTGTCCTGCACTGAAGAAGTGAGCAACGGCGCGGGGTGAGAGATGCTCCAGCACCACGCACAGCGCGGCCAGCCCCCTGACAATCTGCAGATTGTAGATTTCTTTACGGATCATTTTCTTTTCCTTAACCATAAACGGCAAGGAATATACACGGAGTTATGGCTGGTACATATTCCTGGGCGGGAGATTCGGATAATGCTTAGTTTTACTTATGATTTGGCAGTGAGGCAGAATAAAAAAAGCCTCCGGTTAAGGAGGCTTCAGGCTGCTGAAAATTAAAGGGTCTGTACGAAATGGTTTTTTACAGCGAAACATCAGCTTCGTAGCAGCAGAGGCTGAGCGGACAAACGGACCGTTTGGCGCATGGACGCGCCAACCGAGCCTCCACGGACGGATCTACGGCGTGTCCGTATTCCGATCTGCCTCTGGTGTTATTCTCCGGCCCGAACGCGACTTAATGAAAGGGCAGGAGTTTGTCAGCAACCTCAGCCTCCGGTTAAGGAGGCTTCAGAAGGAAGGAAAAGGGATTAACCTTTCAGCTCGTCCCAGTGGGTGATCAGATGGCTGGCGATGCCGTATTCAATCGCCTGCTGTGGACCCATCCAGTAGTTGCTGTCCGTATCCTGTTCCACTTTTTCCAGCGGCTGGCCGGTTGCTTTGCTGATCAGCCGGTTGATACGGTCACGCGCGCGCAGCAGCTCGTTGGCTTCGATTTCGATATCGGAAACCTTGCCGCGCACGCCGCCCAGCGGCTGGTGGATCATAAAGCGGGTATTAGGCAGCGTATAGCGATCTTCTTTCTCCGCCGCCAGGAAAATGGTGATGCCCGCGCTGGCTACCCAGCCGGTGCCGATAACCTGTACCTTCGGCTTCACGAACTTGATCATATCGTGAATGGTATCGCCAGCTTCGACGTGGCCGCCCTGACTGTTGATAAACAGCTTGATCGGCTCATCGCCCATTTCCTGCAGGATCAGCAGCTGGGCGGTAACTTTCTCCGCCAGCGCCTGATCGATTTCGCCAGAAATGATCACAGATCGGGCTTGCAGTAACTTGTTAAGCGCCAGAGAGGATTTCTCTTCCGGGCTCTCTTTCTTTGGCTCCTGAGACATTATTTAGACTCCATAGGAAACGATCTGTATAAGTGACAAGAGTTTAGCATAATCCATTCAACAGCTAAATCAACTGTGGCGGCGCTGAATGATTGCCTGCCAAAACAGCGGCTTATTAGCCGTTCCCGTTACTTTTCATCACCTGGCAACCGCTGCCTTACCGGATACTGATAAAAAATCACGGCGGCTGACAGGCGCAGCGCGTCCCGGTTTTGCTGCCAAAACGCCCCTGAAATGCGCTATATTAGGATCTGGTCCATTAATGAACACAGCCTGTAAGGGCCGCTGATAAGCCATGAGGTTAACTGATGACAGATAAGCGCAAAGACGGTTCAGGGAAGCTGCTGTACTGCTCTTTTTGCGGCAAAAGCCAGCATGAAGTCCGCAAGCTGATTGCCGGCCCGTCAGTCTATATCTGCGACGAATGCGTCGATTTATGTAACGACATTATTCGCGAAGAGATCAAAGAAGTTGCGCCCCATCACCGCGAGCGCAGTTCGCTGCCGACGCCGCACGAAATCCGCGAGCATCTGGACGACTACGTTATCGGCCAGGAGCGGGCGAAGAAGGTGCTGGCGGTGGCGGTCTACAACCACTACAAGCGCCTGCGCAACGGCGACACCAGCAACGGCATCGAGCTGGGCAAAAGCAACATCCTGCTGATTGGCCCGACCGGCAGCGGCAAGACGCTGCTGGCGGAAACGCTGGCGCGCCTGCTGGACGTGCCGTTTACCATGGCCGACGCCACCACGCTGACCGAAGCGGGCTACGTGGGCGAGGACGTGGAAAACATCATCCAGAAGCTGCTGCAGAAGTGCGACTACGACGTGCAGAAAGCGCAGCGCGGCATCGTTTACATCGATGAAATCGACAAGATTTCCCGCAAGTCGGACAACCCGTCCATCACGCGCGACGTGTCGGGCGAGGGCGTGCAGCAGGCGCTGCTGAAGCTGATTGAGGGCACGGTCGCCGCGGTGCCGCCGCAGGGCGGGCGCAAGCATCCGCAGCAGGAGTTTCTGCAGGTGGACACCTCGAAAATCCTGTTTATCTGCGGCGGCGCGTTTGCCGGGCTGGACAAGGTTATCTCGCAGCGCGTGGATACCGGCTCGGGCATCGGCTTTGGCGCGACGGTAAAAGGCAAGGCGGAGAAGGCGACGGAAGGCGAGCTGCTGGCGCAGGTGGAGCCGGAGGACCTGATTAAGTTCGGTCTGATCCCGGAGTTTATCGGTCGTCTGCCGGTGGTGGCGACGCTGACCGAGCTGAGCGAGGAAGCGCTGATCCAGATCCTGTGCGAGCCGAAGAACGCGCTGACCAAGCAGTATCAGGCGCTGTTCAGCCTGGAAGGGGTGGAGCTGGAGTTCCGGGAAGAGGCGCTGAAGGCGATAGCGGGCAAGGCGATGTCGCGCAAAACCGGGGCGCGCGGGCTGCGCTCAATCGTGGAGGGCGCGCTGCTGGACACGATGTACGACCTGCCGTCGATGGACGACGTGGAAAAAGTGGTGATCGACGAGTCGGTTATCGCGGGCGAATCGGATCCGATGCTGATTTACGGCAAGGGCGAGGCGCAGCAGGCATCTGGCGAATAAATAACCACATCTTTCCAACCGGTTAGCGCAAATGGGGGAAATTTTTCCCCCATTTACTTTTCTCTCGCACATAACGTTGAATGTCTTACATTCATCCCCATATACTCAACTACCTGTGGGTAAAACTGCATGCCTGACGATTGCGGTTCCCCTCACCCTGGCGGAAATTAAACTAAGAGAGAGCTCTATGAATCCTGAGCGTTCTGAACGCATTGAAATCCCTGTGTTGCCGTTGCGTGACGTAGTGGTTTATCCGCACATGGTAATTCCGTTGTTTGTAGGCCGTGAAAAATCGATTCGCTGCCTTGAAGCCGCCATGGATCATGACAAAAAGATCATGCTGGTCGCACAGAAAGAGGCTTCAACGGATGAACCTGGCATTAACGATCTCTTCTCTGTAGGGACCGTAGCGTCAATTTTACAGATGCTGAAGCTGCCTGACGGCACGGTAAAAGTGCTGGTCGAAGGGCTGCAGCGCGCGCATATCACTACGCTCGCCGATAACGGTGACCATTTTACGGCTCAGGCGGAATATCTGGTTTCGCCTGAAATTGACGAACGCGAGCAGGAAGTGCTGGTCCGCACGGCGATTAACCAGTTTGAAGGCTATATCAAACTGAACAAGAAAATCCCGCCGGAAGTGCTGACCTCGCTGAACAGCATTGAAGACGCCGCGCGTCTTGCGGATACCGTCGCGGCCCATATGCCGCTGAAGCTGGCCGACAAACAGTCCGTGCTGGAGATGTCCGACGTCAATGAACGTCTGGAATATCTGATGGCGATGATGGAGTCGGAAATCGATCTGCTGCAGGTGGAAAAACGCATTCGTAACCGCGTGAAAAAGCAGATGGAAAAGAGCCAGCGCGAGTACTATCTGAATGAGCAGATGAAGGCGATTCAGAAAGAACTGGGCGAAATGGACGACGCGCCGGACGAAAACGAAGCGCTGAAGCGCAAAATCGACGCGGCGAAAATGCCAAAAGAGGCGCGCGATAAAACCGAAGCCGAGCTGCAGAAGCTGAAGATGATGTCGCCAATGTCTGCGGAAGCAACGGTGGTGCGCGGCTATATCGACTGGATGGTCCAGGTGCCGTGGAACGCGCGCAGCAAGGTGAAGAAAGATCTGGTGAAGGCGCAGGAAACGCTGGATACCGATCACTTTGGCCTGGAGCGCGTGAAAGACCGTATCCTGGAATATTTAGCGGTGCAGAGCCGCGTCAGCAAAATCAAAGGGCCGATCCTGTGCCTGGTGGGACCGCCGGGCGTGGGTAAAACCTCGCTGGGCCAGTCGATCGCTAAGGCGACCGGCCGTAAATATGTCCGTATGGCGCTGGGCGGCGTGCGCGACGAAGCGGAAATCCGTGGGCACCGTCGTACCTATATTGGTTCTATGCCGGGCAAGCTGATCCAGAAAATGGCGAAGGTTGGCGTGAAGAACCCGCTGTTCCTGCTGGATGAGATCGATAAAATGTCCTCGGACATGCGCGGCGACCCGGCATCGGCCCTGCTGGAGGTATTGGATCCCGAGCAGAACATCGCTTTTAACGATCACTATCTGGAAGTCGATTACGACCTTTCCGACGTGATGTTTGTAGCGACGTCTAACTCCATGAACATTCCGGCACCGCTGCTGGACCGTATGGAAGTGATCCGTCTGTCGGGCTATACCGAGGACGAAAAGCTTAATATTGCCAAACAGCACCTGCTGCCGAAGCAGATTGAGCGTAACGCCCTGAAAGCGAGCGAGCTGACCGTAGACGACAGCGCCATCGTGGGTATCATTCGCTATTACACCCGTGAAGCGGGCGTGCGTAGCCTTGAGCGTGAGCTGTCTAAGCTGTGCCGTAAAGCAGTGAAAACGCTGCTGATGGATAAGAGCGTTACCCATATCGAAATCAATGCCGATAACCTGAAGGATTTCCTGGGCGTGCAGCGTTTCGACTATGGCCGCGCCGACAGCGAAAACCGCGTAGGACAGGTTACGGGTTTGGCATGGACGGAAGTGGGCGGCGATCTGCTGACCATCGAAACCGCGTGCGTGCCGGGCAAAGGCAAGCTGACCTATACCGGCTCGCTGGGCGAGGTGATGCAGGAGTCCATCCAGGCGGCACTGACCGTGGTACGCGCGCGTGCAGAGAAGCTGGGCATTAACGGCGACTTCTACGAAAAACGCGACATCCACGTGCACGTGCCGGAAGGCGCCACGCCGAAAGATGGCCCAAGCGCGGGTATCGCTATGTGTACGGCGCTGGTTTCCTGTCTGACCGGTAACCCGGTGCGCGCCGACGTGGCGATGACCGGCGAGATAACGCTTCGCGGCCAGGTTCTGCCTATCGGCGGCCTGAAAGAGAAGCTGCTGGCAGCGCATCGCGGCGGCATCAAAACCGTGCTGATCCCGGATGAAAACAAGCGCGATCTGGAAGAAATTCCGGACAACGTAATTGCCGATCTGGATATCCACCCGGTGAAGCGTATCGAAGAAGTGCTGACCCTGGCCCTGCAAAATGCCCCATACGGCATGCAGGTTGCCACGGCGAAATAGTGATATAAGACAAAAAGACCCTAAATCCAGAGCTGGCAGACGAATTCGTACTTGCCAGCTTTTTTTTGTGCCGTTAATTTAGGGGGCTGTTAAGCCGGTGAAGGTCTGAACAGGCCCTGCTTTTACGACTCGACAAACAACGATAATTGATGCGTGCTCGTAACGGGGGGAAGCCCGTTTGCGAAGTAAATAATAAAGAGGGGATGATTGAGTGAATAAGTCACAGTTGATCGACAACATTGCTGCAAACGCTGATATCTCTAAAGCAGCGGCGGGACGCGTGCTGGATGCTTTTATGGAAGCGGTAACCGACTCTCTTAAAGCGGGCGACGAAGTGGCGCTGGTAGGGTTTGGCACATTTTCCGTGCGTGAGCGCGCAGAGCGTACCGGACGCAACCCGCAAACCGGTAAAGAAATTACTATTCCTGCGGGCAAAGTCCCGGGATTCCGCGCCGGTAAGGCGCTGAAAGACGCGGTTAATTAACGTCAGGCAAGCAATTTCTTCGGTGGAATGAGGACTGTCCTGACGTTCTCATGTACCATACGAGGCACATCACACTATGATGTGCCTTTTTTGTTTCAACGGTCGCAAGAGCCTGATACGCAGCGGCGTGGAGCGCCCCGGGAACGTGGGAAGCAAGCGCAAGGGTTTACATTCATAATACAGCGGAGTGTTGTCACACCATGATGGACAATTTACGCGCGGCGTCGAACCATGTCGTGCTCAAAATTATACTGGGTCTGATCATCCTCTCTTTTGTTCTGACCGGGGTGGGCAACTACCTGATCGGCGGCAATGGAGATTATGCAGCTAAGGTCAATGGCCAGGAAATCAGTCGCGCCCAGTTGGAAAGAGCGTTCAGCAACGAACGTTCACGTCAGCAGGAAATGCTGGGCGAGCAGTTCTCACAGCTGGCCAGCAATCCCGCTTATCTTCAGCAGATCCGCCAGCAGGCGCTTTCTCAGCTGGTAGATGAAGCGCTGCTGGATCAGTATGCGAAAGATCTGCAGCTGGCGGTTAGCGACGATCAGATCAAGCAGGCTATTTTCAACCAGCCGGCCTTCCAGACTAACGGCAAATTCGATAACGCCCGTTATCTGGCGATTATTAACCAGATGAATCTCACTGCCGATCAGTACGCTCAGGCGCTGCGCAAGCAGCTGACCACGCAGCAGCTGATTGCGGCGGTGACCCGCACAGACTTTATGCTGCCGGGCGAAACTGAATCGCTGGCCGCGCTGGTTTCTCAGGAGCGCCTGGTGCGTGAAGCGACTATTAACGTCGCGGCGCTGGCAGCGAAGCAGAACGTCAGCGACGAAGAAGTCAAAAACTACTACGAGCAGAATAAAAACAGCTTTATGGCGCCGGAGCAGTTCCGCGTCAGCTATATCAAGCTGGATGCGGCCTCGTTGCAGAAAGCACCGAGCGAAAGCGATATTCAAAGCTGGTACGACAGCCATCAGCAGGATTATACCCAGCCGCAGCGCAGCCGTTTCAGCGTGATCCAAACCAAAACCGAAGCCGATGCGCAGGCGGTTCTGGACGCGCTGAAAAAAGGTGGCGATTTTGCCGCGCTGGCGAAAGAGAAATCCATCGATCCTATCTCTGCCCGTAAAGGCGGCGATATGGGCTGGCTGGAGCCGGATACCACGCCGGACGAGCTGAAAAGCGCTAACCTGACGCAGAAAGGTCAGCTGTCGGGCGTGATCAAATCCTCCGTCGGCTTTATCGTTGCTCGTCTTGATGACGTTCAGCCGCAGCAGATCAAACCGCTGGCGGCCGTACACGACGACATCGCCGCTAAGGTGAAACACGAAACGGCCGTCGACGCTTATTACAAGCTGCAGCAGAAAGTGAGCGACGCGGCCAGCAACGACAACGAGTCGCTGGCGAGCGCGGAAGAAGCGGCAGGCGTAAAAGCGGTGGAAACGGACTGGTTCAGCCACGACAATCCACCGGCCGAGCTGAATTTCAGAGCGGTAGAGCAGGCGATCTTTAACGGTGGTCTGCTGGGGGATAACGGCGCGCCGGGCAGCAACTCCGATATCATCACGGTTGATGGCGATCGTGCTTTTGTGCTGCGTATCGCTGCCCACAAGCCGGAAGCGGTTAAGCCGCTGGCCGAGGTCAGTGCCGAAATCGTAGCCACGCTGAAAAACCAGAAGGCGCAGGCGGAAGCGAAGGCCCAGGCGGAAAAACTGCTGGCCGATCTGCAGGCGGGCAAGGGTATGGATGCCATGAAGGCGGCTAATCTTAGCTTTAGCGAGCAGAAAACGCTGACGCGCAGCGGTCAGGATGCGGTAACGCAGTCCGCCTTCGCGCTGGCGCAGCCGACCAAAGACAAGCCTGTGTACGGCATCAGCGAGGACGGACAAGGCAACGTCGTGCTGCTGGCGCTGGATCAGGTACGCAGCGGCACGCTGCCGGAAGCGCAGAAGAAAGCGATGGTGCAGGGCATCACGCAGAACAATGCGCAGATCGCCTTCGAAGCGCTGCTGAGCAACCTGCGCAAAGAAGGCAAGATCAAGTACGGCGCAGCCGCGCAGGCGCAATAAGCCTCGCAAAAATCCTGCAAATTATTGCAAACCCAAAGGCCGCTTATGCGGCCTTTTCCATTTCTGTCATCTGCCGTTTGTGGCGCCGGTTGGTTGGGCGTAGCCTGACGTTGCTGTCAAACACATGGAGGAGAACAGCATGAAAACAACCTTACAGGCTTTATGTTTTACCCTGCTGCTGGGCGGCGCTTCGCCGCTGTACGCCGGGCCGGCCATCGATAACGTCAGCGCGCCGCAGGCCAGCGCGCAGCCGAGCGAGGAAAAGAAACCGCCGCAAAGCGAATCGGTCAGTATTAATCACGCCACGGCCGAAGAGCTGAGCGCCGTAATGAACGGCGTAGGGCTAAAAAAGGCGCAGGCTATTATCAGCTATCGCGAGCAATACGGCCCTTTTACGCAGATAGAGCAGCTAAAAGAAGTGCCCGGTATTGGTAATGCGCTGGTAGAGAGGAACCTGACCAAACTGAAACTGTGATCGCTTTCTCGACTTGTCGTTGCGGCCCCACGCATCGTGGCGTACGGGCTGCTACGCTGAAAGAGGTCATACCAGTCGGTATGGCCTTTTTTGGGAGAAGATTATGCAGATTACGATTAAGGTTCGCGGTTATCATTTGGATGTTTACCAACACGTCAACAACGCGCGCTATTTAGAATTTCTGGAAGAGGCGCGCTGGGCCTGGCTGGAAAAGCTGGCCGCCTTTCGCTGGATGAATGATAACCGGCTGGCTTTTATCGTAGTCAATATTAACATTAACTACCGTCGCCCGGCGGTGCTGGGCGACGAGCTGGCGATTGCCAGCCATCTGGTGCAGCTGGGCGGGAAAAGTGGCGTTATCGGCCAGACCATCACGCTGCTGCCGGAGGGGGAAGCAATAGCCGATGCGACGCTGACCTTTGTCTGCATCGATCTGCGCACGCAAAAAGCGCAGCCGATCGTCGGCGAGCTGAAGCAGCGGCTGGAAGAGATGCTGTCAGCGTAGCCCAGTTTTGCGCTGCATCTCCTGCATCACCGTAGCGCTGTTGATCTGGTAATCGCGCAGGCCGTTGGCGCGCAGATGGCAGGCAGCGCATTCGCCGCAGCCGTCGCCCTTGATGCCGTTATAGCAGGTAAGCGTGTCGTTGCGCACCAGCGCCAGCTGCTGCCAGTAGTCCGCCAGCGCCCAGGTTTCGGCTTTGTTCAGCCACATCAGCGGCGTTTCAAAGCGAACCGGACGCGCCATACCCAGCTCCACGGCATGGTTCAGCGCCTTAACAAATTCGTCGCGGCAGTCCGGGTAACCGGAAAAGTCGGTTTCGCAAACGCCGGTAATTACCGCTTCGGCCTCAACCTGGTAAGCATAAATTGAGGCCAGCGTCAGAAACAGGATATTACGTCCCGGCACAAAAGTGCTTGGCAGGCCGCTGGCGTCGGGATCCCAGGCCGGAACGGGGATGCTGTCGCGGGTCAGGCTGCTGACGGCCAGCTCGTTAAGCAGCGTGACGTCCAGCACTTTGTGCGCTCTTGCGCCCAGCGACTGCGCCAGCTCGCGAGCGATATCGATCTCTGCACGATGCCGCTGACCATAGTCAAAGGTCAGGCAGTGCACTTCGTCATACTGCTGCAAAGCCTGGATCAAACAGGTGGTTGAATCCTGTCCGCCGCTGAATACCACTACTGCACGTTTCATACTTTTTACCTCATTAATCTGTTGGGGCGTATGGTACTGCCTGACGTGGCATAAAAACAGGGGCAGGAGCCGCGCATGTTGGTTAGCCAGGCGAAGCCCGGCACGGCGTTGTGTTGCCCGCGCGGAAGCTGACAACATGGCTATAAACCTGACGGCAACGCCCTGGCGGCTCGGGTCGTTACGGTCATGCGTGCCAATGGTTCGTGAACAAAACGCTGTTTCTTCAGGTAACAACAGGCTGAACGTAACGCATTTACGGGAAAATCATTTACGCTATTCCCTGTAAACTACAGGGGCAACGGAGATTTATTCTTCTGCAGGCGCATACAAAAGATAAAACAGGGTCCAGGCTGTTTTTACGGCACCCGATAGCGGAACAAGGCCACCGTAAATTATGGCGGATGCCGCGTCTCTCATTACTCCGACATGCCGGAAACGCTTGAAATGGCCGGAACAGGAAGGCTATATTCGCGGCCGGGTCGCGCTGATGGCGGCGGTCCAGAGAAATAAATACACATTGGCGCTGCCGCTGAACCACGGCGCTCGCCCGAACCTGACCAGGACGTTTATTGTGCGACTTTTCAGCCAGTTGAGCTGGTACTTTATGCGTGAATGGCGCCGCTATCTTGGCGCCGTTTTTCTGCTGATTATCATTGCGCTGCTGCAGCTGCTGCCGCCGAAGCTTGTCGGTACTATCGTGGACGGCGTCTCCCATCAGCAGATGAGTGCTTCGCGCCTGCTGATGTGGGTGGGCGTGATGCTGCTCACGGCTATTGTGGTCTATCTGCTGCGCTACGTCTGGCGCGTGCTGCTTTTCGGCGCCTCCTATCAGCTTGCCGTCGAGCTGCGGCAGGACTTCTATCGTCAGCTCAGCCGTCAGCATCCCGAATTTTACCTGCGTCACCGTACCGGCGATTTGATCGCCCGCGCCACCAACGATGTGGATCGCGTGGTGTTTGCCGCCGGAGAAGGCGTGCTGACGCTGGTGGACTCGCTGGTGATGGGGCTGGCGGTGCTGGTGGTGATGAGCACGCAGATTAGCTGGCAGCTGACCCTGCTGGCGCTGCTGCCGATGCCGGTCATGGCGATAGTGATCAAACGCTACGGCGACCAGCTCCATCATCGTTTTAAGCATGCTCAGGCCGCCTTTTCGTCGCTTAACGACAGAACGCAGGAGAGCCTGACCAGCATTCGTATGATCAAAGCCTTTGGGCTGGAAGACCATCAGTCCGCACAGTTCGCCGATATCGCCCGCGACACGGGCCAAAAAAACCTGCGCGTGGCGCGGATTGACGCCCGCTTCGATCCTACTATTTATATTGCCATCGGGCTGTCGAACCTGCTGGCGATCGGCGGCGGCAGCTGGCTGGTCTGGCACGGTCAGATGACGCTGGGCCAGCTGACCAGCTTTGTCATGTACCTTGGCCTGATGATCTGGCCAATGCTGGCGCTGGCCTGGATGTTCAATATCGTCGAGCGCGGCAGCGCGGCCTGGAGCCGCATTCGCTCGCTGCTGGCAGAGGCGCCGGCGGTAGAGGACGGCAGTAAAACGCTGCCGGAAGATCGCGGCCAGCTGCAAATCGCTATCAGGGAATTTTGCTATCCTGGCGCGCAGCAGCCCTCGCTACGCCATATCAACGTTAACCTTAAGCCCGGCCAGATGCTGGGGCTGTGCGGGCCGACAGGCGCCGGGAAAAGCACGCTGTTAAGCCTGATCCAGCGGCACTTCGATATTGCGCAGGGCGACATCCGCTATCACGGTATTCCGCTGCCGCAGCTGCGTCTGGACAGCTGGCGTAGCCGCATGGCGGTCGTCAGCCAGACGCCGTTTCTTTTTTCCGACACCATCGCCAACAATATCGCATTGGGTCGACCTACGGCGCAGCAAAGCGATATTGAGCGCGCCGCGCGGCTTGCCTGCGTACATGAAGATATTCTGCGGCTGCCCCAGGGCTACGATACCGAAGTTGGAGAGCGCGGGGTGATGCTTTCCGGGGGACAGAAACAGCGTATATCTATTGCCAGGGCGTTGCTGCTGAACGCGGAAATCCTGATCCTGGACGATGCGCTGTCGGCGGTCGACGGCCGTACAGAACACCAGATACTGCATAATTTAAGAAAATGGGGCGCAGGAAGAACCGTGATTATCAGCGCGCACCGTTTGTCCGCCCTGACGGAAGCCAGTGAAATCCTGGTGATGCAGCAGGGCACGGTGGCCCAGCGCGGGCAGCATGAGGCGTTGATTGCCCAGGACGGCTGGTATCAGGATATGTATCGTTATCAGCAGCTGGAAGCCGCGCTGGACGAGGACGAAATCGCGAAAGGGGTACCGCATGGCGAATCTTAATCAGCTCTGGCCCACGCTGAAACGCCTGCTGCGCTACGGTTCGCCGTGGCGGAAATCGCTTGGCCTGGCGATAGTATTGCTGTGGATAGCGGCGGTGGCGGAAGTGCTCGGCCCGGTGCTGGTCAGCTATTTTATCGATAACATGGTGGCGAAGCATTCCATGCCGCTGGGGCTGGTCACCGGGCTGGCCGTCAGCTTTCTCCTGCTGCAAATCCTGGCCGCCGCGCTGCACTACTGGCAGTCGCTGCTGTTTAACGAGGCGGCGGTAGGCGTAGTGCAGCGGCTGCGTACGGACGTCATGGACGCCGCGCTGCGCCAGCCGCTGAGCGCTTTTGATACCCAGCCCGTTGGCCAGATTATTTCACGCGTGACCAATGACACCGAAGTCGTGCGCGATCTCTACGTCACCGTGGTAGCCACCGTGCTGCGCAGCGCGGCGCTGATCGGTGCCATGCTGGTGGCGATGTTCAGTCTCGACTGGCGCATGGCGCTGGTGGCGATAATGATTTTTCCGGCCGTGCTGACCGTGATGCTGATTTATCAGCGCTACAGTACGCCTATCGTACGGCGAGTGCGTAGCTATCTGGCCGATATTAACAACGGCTTTAATGAAGTGATCAGCGGCATGAGCGTGATCCAGCAGTTTCGTCAGCAGGCGCGCTTTGGTGAGCGGATGAGCGAAGCGAGCCGCTCGCACTATCTGGCGAGAATGGAAACGCTACGGCTGGATGGCTTTCTGCTCCGGCCGCTGCTCAGCCTGTTTTCCGCCATGATCCTGTGCGGGCTGATGCTGCTGTTTGGCTTCTCCTCCAGCGGCAGCTTCGAGGTTGGCGTGCTTTACGCGTTTATTAACTACCTGGGCAGGCTGAACGAGCCGCTGATTGAGCTGACCACCCAGCAGTCGATGCTGCAACAGGCGGTAGTGGCCGGCGAGCGCATTTTTGAACTGATGGACGCGCCTCGCCAGCACTATGGTCAGGATAGTCGGCCGCTGGCCTCGGGGCGCATTGAGATTGAACATCTGAGCTTCGCCTACCGCGACGATCGCAACGTGCTCAACGATATCAACCTCAGCGTGCCTTCGCGCAGCTTTGTGGCGCTGGTCGGCCATACCGGCAGCGGGAAAAGCACGCTCGCTAACTTGCTGATGGGCTACTACCCGGTGAAGCAGGGTGAAATTCGCCTGGACGGCAGGCCGCTGACCGGGCTCAGCCACGGCGTGCTGCGCGAAGGCGTGGCGATGGTGCAGCAGGATCCGGTGGTGCTGGCCGACACCTTTTTCGCTAACGTGGCGCTGGGGCGTTCGATAAGCGAAGAGGCGGTCTGGCACGCGCTGGAAACCGTTCAGCTTGCCGAACTGGCGCGCTCGCTCTCCGACGGTATCTATACGCGGCTGGGCGAACAGGGTAACAATCTTTCCGTGGGTCAGAAGCAGCTGCTGGCGATGGCGCGCGTGCTGGTCGCCTCGCCGCAAATTCTGATCCTGGATGAAGCGACGGCGAATATTGATTCCGGCACGGAGCAGGCGATCCAGAAAGCGCTTAAGGCCGTTCGTCAGCAAACCACGCTGGTGGTTATCGCTCACCGACTCTCTACTATTATCGATGCGGATACCATTCTGGTGCTGCACAGAGGCCATGCGGTAGAGCAGGGCAACCATCAGCAGCTGTTGGCGAAACAGGGCCGTTACTGGCAGATGTATCAGCTCCAGCTGGCGGGCGAGGAGCTGGAAGAAACGTAATACCGCTTCGCTGCACTAAAAGCAGGCGGTCGGGCTGATAAAACAGCGGCGATGCACAATTTCGACGCGTAACGCACCTTAATGGTGCGTTTTCTTTTTCCCTCTATGCTTAATGTCATCATCAGGCCGCCACGCGTACGCAATATCTGCCGCCGCGCCTTTTAAAACGCACGTTTCTGATTTATGGCACAGCCTTTGCTTTGGTTAACGCAGGGCGGAATCACCGTTTTCTTTAGCTGGAGGGGATCGTATGAAGCTGGTTACCGTGGTAATCAAACCGTTTAAATTAGAAGACGTGCGCGAGGCGCTTTCTGCCATTGGCATTCAGGGCCTGACCGTCACCGAAGTCAAGGGATTTGGTCGCCAGAAAGGCCATGCCGAGCTTTATCGCGGCGCTGAATACAGCGTGAACTTCCTGCCAAAAGTTAAAATCGATGTGGCGATAGCGGACGACCAGCTGGACGAGGTTGTCGACGTTATCAGCAAGGCCGCCTACACCGGCAAAATTGGCGACGGTAAGATTTTTGTCGCTGAACTACAGCGGGTTATCCGTATTCGCACCGGCGAAGCGGACGAAGCCGCACTCTGATCTCGGGGCTAAGAATTGTGATGGGATGGGATAAAATGAGAAAAATGACTACCTTCGGCCTCGCCAGCCTCAGCCTGTTGCCCTCGCTTGCGATGGCGGCGCCGCCAGCCGTGGCGGACAAGGCCGATAACGCCTTTATGATGATTTGCACCGCGCTGGTGCTGTTTATGACGCTACCCGGCATTGCGCTTTTCTACGGCGGCCTCATCCGGGCCAAAAACGTCCTGTCCATGCTGACTCAGGTTTCCGTGACCTTTGCAATGGTGTGCGTTATCTGGATGCTCTACGGCTATTCGCTGGCCTTCAGCACGGGCAACGCTTTCTTTGGCGACTTCAGCATGGCGATGTTGAAAAACATTCAGCTGACGGCGCTGGTTGGAACCTTCTACCAGTATATTCACGTTTCGTTCCAGGCTTCCTTTGCCTGCATTACCGTCGGCCTGATCGTTGGCGCGCTGGCCGAGCGTATTCGTTTCTCTGCGGTGCTGATCTTTGTGGCTATCTGGGTCACTTTCTCCTATCTGCCCATCGCGCACATGGTCTGGTCCGGTGGACTGCTGGCGCAGGACGGCGCGCTGGACTTTGCCGGCGGCACCGTGGTGCATATCAACGCCGCCGTTGCCGGTCTGGTCGGCGCTTACCTGGTCGGCAAACGCGCGGGCTTTGGCAAAGAAGCCTTTAAACCGCACAACCTGCCGATGGTCTTCACCGGCACGGCGATCCTGTATGTCGGCTGGTTCGGCTTTAACGCCGGTTCGGCGAGCGCGGCTAACGAAATCGCGGCGCTGGCATTCCTGAACACCGTTATGGCGACCGCAGGCGCGATGCTGAGCTGGACGTTTGGCGAATGGGCGCTGCGCGGCAAGCCTTCGCTGCTGGGCGTCTGCTCTGGTGCGATCGCGGGTCTGGTGGCGATTACGCCAGCCTGTGGCTATGTTGGCGTCGGCGGCGCGTTGGTTATCGGTATTATCGGCGGTCTGGCGGGCCTGTGGGGCGTTACCGTGCTGAAAAGATGGCTGCGCGTTGACGATCCCTGTGACGTGTTCGGCGTGCACGGCGTGTGCGGTATTGTAGGCTGCATCCTGACCGGCGTTTTCGCTTCTTCTTCACTGGGCGGCGTCGGCTATGCCTCTGGCGTAACGATGGGGCATCAGATTTGGGTGCAGCTCTATAGCGTAGGCATTACGGTGGTCTGGACCGGCGTGGTCGCCTTTATCGCCTTTAAGGTTGCGGATATGACAGTCGGCCTGCGCGTGACCGAAGATCACGAACGTGAAGGTCTGGATGTGAACAGCCACGGCGAAAACGCTTATAACCAGTAAGCCGACTCGCAGCCGCTCTCGCTATCAAACCCCGCGCTCTGCGGGGTTTGTTATTTCAGCTACTGACGTAGGCGCATCACGCCTTCCTGCACCGTTGAAGCGACCAGTACCCCATCCTGGGTAAAGAATTCGCCGCGCACAAAGCCTCTGGCGCCGGATGCTGACGTGCTCTCCACACTATAGAGCAGCCACTGATTCAGGTCGAAAGGGCGGTGAAACCACATCGAGTGATCGATAGTGGCGACCTGCATTCCCGGTTCCAGAAACCCTTTGCCGTGCGGCTGGAGCGCGACCGGCAGGAAGTTAAAGTCCGAAGCGTAGCCCAGCAGGTATTGGTGTATACGCCTGTCGTCCGGCATGGGGCCGTTAGCCCGCAGCCAGACATGGCGCACCGGTTCGTCAACGTGGCCTTTCAGCGGGTTGTGAAATTTAACCGGGCGGATTTCAAACGGTTTTTCTGACAGGAACTTTTCCCGCGCCTTTTCAGGAATAAAATGCGACAGCTGTTTGGCGATTTCGCCTTCCGTGGTGAGGGACTCCGGGCCGGCAACGTCCGGCATCGGTTTCTGATGCTCAAAACCTGTTTCCGGCGCCTGGAAAGAGGCGGTCATATAAAAAATAGGCTGGCCGTTCTGGATGGCGCTGACCCGGCGGGCGCTGAAGCTGTGCCCGTCGCGCAGGGTTTCTACGTCGTAAATAATGGCTTTCTGGCTGTCGCCGGGCCGCAAAAAGTAGCTGTGGAACGAATGGATAATGCGCTCCGCCGGGACCGTCTGCTTGGCGGCATAAAGCGCCTGGCCGACCACCTGACCGCCAAAAACCTGACGCAGGCCGAGATCCTCGCTCTGGCCGCGAAACAGGCCCTCTTCCAGCTTTTCCAGGTTCATTAAATTTAACAGTTCGTGCAGTGCCTGACTCATGGCGGCTTCCTCAATAGTCGGTTCCCTTTCAGTTTGCGAAACCGAACCCGCTGCCGTCAACGTCGGGGAAAAATATTCTTCCGCACGCGTTCCTTATTTGGCTTACAGGCGAAAATCAATAACCTGTGCCAGAATTAAGGCTTACGGGGCAGGCTTGCTGTCCCTTATGTCCCGCATTGATCGCAAGGAGAATAAATCAATGAAACTTTGGCCTGTATTGACCGGCGCCGCTTTGGCGGTCGCACTTTCCGGATGTGCTGATAAAGGTAGAGATGTCCCCACGCCGACGCTGGCTTCCAAAGTCGCGGGGGAAGCAGATACGCTGCGCCAGCCGCACGTTAGCGGAACCATTACGCTTCCGGCCAACGTGCGCCTGCCGCCTGATGCTTCATTAACCGTGATGCTTTCTGATGCTTCCCTGTCAGACGCACCGGCAAAAGTGATTTCACAGCGCGTAGTGCTGACCGATGGCAAACAGGCGCCGTTCAAATTTATCCTGCCTTTCAATCCGGCGGACATTCAGCCTAACGCCAGGATCCTGCTGAGTGCAGCGGTAATTGTCGATCGCAACGTCGTATTAATAGCCGATTCTATTAAGCCGGTTATTAACGGCGGCGGTACAAAAGACCAGACGCTTAACCTGAAGGCCGTGCCGGCGAAAGCCCTACCGACGGCTCAACGCGCGCCTGTAGCGGTACCCTCGACTTCACCTACGCTGGTGACGCCGACCTCAACCGTGCCTGCGCCAACTTCACTGTAATGGTTTCCGCCCCTTTACGGGGGCGGTTCATCCCTGCCAGCGGTAGCGCTCCAGCGCGATTTTTCCGTTATGATCTACTTCTACGCCCTCTGCCAATAAAGCCTGGCGTTGGCGATCGAGATCGCCGCCCGTTAACGAAATCTCACCCAGCCGGTTAATGACTCTGTGCCATGGAAGCTTGCTGCCTGCCGGTAGCCGTTTTAATACGCCGCCAACCTGACGCGCGGCGCGCGGCGAACCCGCCAGCCGGGCAATATCGCCATAGGTGGTCACCTTACCGTAGGGGATAGCGGCAACAATTTGCCAGATACGGCGTGGAAAAGTGTCTTGTTCAGTCATCTCTGCTCCCCGTTACTGCAAATAAAGTAATCGAAAGCGGTCTTAAGCTGAAGGGATGTGGCGGATAATAGCAGGGGAAAGGGCGATGTTGTGCAAGAAAACAACGGTCGTCGGGCGCGGGCTTGCAATTGCCCAGGGGTTCATTGATAATGCCCTCGCTCCATTACATGGGGCAATCAATGGGGGCCCGGTTGGTTCTCCCGCAACGCTAACTTGTGAACTCGGTCAGATCCGGAAGGAAGCAGCCGCAGCAGGTGACGCGTGTGCCGGGATGTAGCTGGCAGGGCCCCCACCCAATTCCTCCGGGGAACCCTCACCGCTTCATCTCTTATCGTACAAACTTCCAGACAGAAACCGGCACTTTATCGTAAAGCTTATTCATGGTCAGTTCGGCAAGCCGATGATCCGCCGCTGAATAAAATACGGCCAGCTCATTATCAGATAATTCGTATTTGTTTTTTTCGATAACGCGTTCGAGCGTGTCAATTGAACGGCATCGTCTTAAACGCATCAGATAATCAGTTTTCGTAAGTAGTTTATCTGTCATTATTAAACCATTGAAAAAATAAAGGTTACTAAAATGAATGGCTTGTCTGTGCGGTAACGACAGCACATTCCTCTGTAAAAACGTTGAACAGCCGTTTCGCTGATTTCTGCCAGCGCTGAAGATCCTGGCCATTAATACCGTAGTTGCTGAAAAGCATAAAGGTATCGTCAAGATATTCATCAATCTGACTAATCAACTCGCTGTCTTCAATATGCTTAATTTTGTAATTCATGGTAAACCCGGCAATATGCTCAATCAGGTCATTAAGCTGCAGGTTAATTGCTGAAGTTGGATCGTTAACCCAGCCGTGATGGCTATCGCCTAACGTGGCCAGACTTTCATCATACAGGTTTTCACACAAAAATTTCAGCTGGGCAATATCATGCCTTTTCGGTGAGTATTCGTCCATCTTTTTCCCCTCCATAGCCAGTGAAAAATGGTATACCGCAGGCTTTCTGCGAGCGGGGTGCCAGGAAGCGATATTGAATCTCGTGCGAGTGCTTTAATAAATATAACTCTCTTAAATTGTATTTTGAGTACTATTACTAAAAATTACAATTCATCCGCGGCTGCGGCGCGTTCCGTATCAATAAAATCAAATATCAGCGCATCGGGCTGGCTTTCAAAATTTACTGACTGGGTGGTCGTTTCATCTGCATCGATATCAAGACAGGCGTTGAAAACGTTCCAGCAGAAACTGTAAGTCATTTTGTAACCCGACGGCGCCGTTTGTTCAACTGAAATAATTTTCACACTTCCCGGAACATATTGCGCATTTTGTGAATACCATAACAGTGAGCCAGTTAACTCGGTTTCTATTTTGGGAATAATCCGCTGAATAAGGCTAATCCATTCGGACTCATTTTCTTCATCAGGCGCTGAAGAGACAGGAATACGTTTGCGCATTTTTTCTCCACAGAGTTAATAAACGCTTATACAGATAATTGTTGTTAGCTTTAAAATAATCAAGCCGCTTAAAAAGAGAAAAAACTATCTTGATGATTTGACTGTTAATTATTTTAGTAGAGGATCCCGCTTTCTGCGATAGAAAAACCCGATTAAGGTGAAGAAATTTTATATAACCGCATCTCTTTTTATTACTTTTTGTGGAAATAAAAAGATACATTTTAGTTCAGCGCGCTTTCCATCATCGTAATATGCTATTGTTATGTTATAACGTAACTATAGTGCTGCCATGTTAAGTTTTACTGCTTCTTCTCGTCCCACATTACTGATGCAATCAGCCCGAGCACGTTTACTTTTTGCTCTGATCGCCGTGCTGGCTTTGCTGGCGCTGAGCGGATGGGCGGTATCCCCATGATTACGCTAACAGATCTCCGGGTCGGCTATCGCGGGAGCGCCGTTACCCCGTCCCTTAACGGGACGTTCCAGCCGGGGTCAATGACCGCGCTGGTGGGGGCAAACGGCTGTGGAAAATCCACGTTGCTAAAAACCTTCGCGGGCCTGCTGCCGCCCGTAAGTGGTCAACTCAGCTGCCTGACGCAGGATACAGCATGGTTACCGCAGCAATCCGAAATTGAGAGAAATTTCCCTGTCAGCGTAGCCGATCTGGTGGCGATGGGCTGCTGGCGACGCTGCGGCTGGTTTGGGGCTATCGGTCGACCTGAAAGGCAGCGGATTATGGCGGCGCTGGAAGAGGTCAATATGGCTGAATTCGCCGCCGCGCAGCCCGGCACGCTTTCTGGCGGACAGCTGCAGCGTGTGCTTTTTGCCAGGCTACTGGTACAGGATGCTTCGCTACTGCTGCTTGATGAACCTTTTACCGGCATCGATACGGCAACGACCAGTCTGCTGCTGGCGCTGCTGCAGGCGCGGCATCGGGCTGGCTGCACGCTGATCGTGGTGCTGCACGATATGACGATGGTTACGCGATCCTTCCCGCAGATCCTGCGGCTGGACTCCACTCAGGCGGAATGGATCACGCAATCGCCGGAACCGATCGTGTTGGAGTCAGCATGACGCTTTTACAGCCTTTTATCGAATTCGCCTTTATGCGCCGCGCGCTGGTTGCCTGCATTGCGCTTTCGCTCAGCGCCACGCCGCTGGGCGTCTTTTTGCTGCTGCGTCGCATGAGCCTGGTCGGCGACGCGCTTTCCCATGCGGTGCTGCCCGGCGCGGCTATCGGCTATTTGATTTCCGGCCTTTCGCTGGTCGCAATGGGCATTGGCGGCATTATCGCCGGGCTGTCGGTAGCGCTGCTGTCGGGCGCGGTCAGCCGCTATACGCCGCTGCGTGAAGACGCCAGTTTTGCCGGTTTTTATCTCGGCTCGCTGGCGCTGGGCGTGACGCTGGTTTCACTGCGCGGCTCCAGCGTCGATCTGCTGCATGTACTGTTCGGCTCGTTGCTGGCCGTTGATAATCCCTCGCTTCTGCTGGTCAGCGCGATAGCGTCGGTGACGCTGCTGGCGCTGGCGTTGATTTATCGTCCGCTGGTGATCGATGCCTTCGACCCTGCTTTTTTACGCGCGCAGAGCCGCTGGGCTGCACTGCTGGTACACGCGCTTTTTCTGATACTGGTTGTGACCAACCTGGTGGCAGGCTTTCAGGTTCTCGGCACGCTGATGTGCGTGGGGCTGATGATGCTGCCCGCAGCGGCATCCCGCTTCTGGCGTAAAGAACTGCCCGGCATGGTTGGCACCGCCATGACACTGGGGCTGATCGCCAGCTTCAGCGGTCTGTCGGCCTCATTCTACCTGGCGCTGCCTGCCGGGCCCGCCGTGGTGCTCTGTGCCGCGCTGCTGTTCTTTATCTCGATTTTAGTAGGGCCATGCGGCGGAATATTGCGCGCGCGTTTTTTTACTGTTGATAAGGAAAAAAGATGAAAAAGTTACCCCTTATGCTGGCGCTGGCCGCCCTGTGTGCCACGCCGCTGGCGATGGCGAAAACGCTGGAGACGGTAGCCAGCTTCACGGTGTTGGCCGATATCGTTAAGCAGGTCGGCGGCGAGCATGTAGAGGTAAAAAGCCTTGTCGGGCCGAATGGCGATCCGCACAGCTTTGAGCCGACGCCGCAGGACAGCCAGGCGCTGGCTAAAGCGGATGTGGTGTTCGTCAGCGGCCTGGGGCTGGAAGGCTGGATGGACCGCCTGATCTCAGCCTCGGAATACAAAGGCCATGTCGTTGTCGCTTCAGCAGGCATTACGACGCGCACTATGGAGGAGGAGGGGAAAACGGTTACCGATCCGCATGCCTGGAACAGCATGAAAAATGGCGAAATCTATGCCAGCAACGTGATGAACGCATTGATTGCTGCCGATCCGCAGGATGCAAACGACTTCCGCCAGCGCGGCGCGGCCTATATTGCCCGACTGCAAAAGCTGGACGAATGGGCCGCTGACCAGTTTGCGGCCATCCCGGCGGCGAAGCGTAAAGTGCTGACCAGCCACGATGCCTTCGGCTATTTTGGCCAGCGCTATGGCGTAACCTTTATGTCGCCAGTCGGCTTCTCTACGGAATCTGAGGCCAACGCTGCCGACGTGGCGGGGCTGATTACCCAGCTGAAAAAGGAGCATATCCACAGCTACTTTATTGAAAACCAGACCGATCCTCGCCTGGTGCAGCAGATCGCTTCGGCAACCGGCGCCCGGCCCGGCGGCGAGCTCTACCCGGAAGCGCTGACGGAAAAAGGTGGCGCGGCTGATTCTCTGGAAGCGGCTTTTCGTCATAACGTAACGGCGATGCTGGCCAGCATGAAATAAAAAAGCGGGCCGATAACCGGCCCGCCTGAATAAATACTCCTGACCAGATAAAAGTAGCCTTCTTGTGGACTGCATTCCTCAGCACTTTTTATTGCATAAGCAGCCTTCTGGCGGATCGCATTCTTCAGACGCTTTTTATGGCAAAAGCAGACTTCATGCCGGTTGCTTTTTCCCGGCATTTAATCGACAGAAATAGAGTACGTGGTGGATACGGTACCGGAAGAGAACGCGCACGATATTCTTTATGGCAAAAGCGGCTTTGATGCCGCTTGCATATCCTCAGCGCTTTTTCTTTTTGCCCTGAACCGCTTTAAAGCGCGGATTGCTTTTGCAAATCACAAAAACCCGGCCGTGACGACGCACGATCTTGCAGTCTTTATGGCGTTTTCTGGCCGAAGCCAGCGAGTTAAGCACCTGCATTTTCACTCCTTACTTACTAAAAAAGCGGCCAAAGCGCTGGTTAAAGCGGTGCGCGCTGCCTTCTTTGGCAAACTCTTTTTGTTTGCCGGTGTAGTAAGCATGGGAAGCCGAAGAGACGTCCAGTGTTACATAAGGCAGCGTTTTACCGTCCAGCTCGATTGTGCGGTCGGTTTTAATGGTAGAGCCGACGACAAAAAAGGTATCGGCGCTGGTGTCGTGAAAAGCGACAGTGCGGTAAGCCGGATGGATTGCTTGTTTCATAAAACCCCCTGATTTTGTATGTTATAACATAACAATAATTATGCGCGCCGTGATTTTAAAATGCAAGCGTAAAGGAGGCACGCAGACCAGCAACGATAACGGAACACAGAAACAGAGAGCCCCGGAGCAGAAAAACATTGGAACAGGGGAGCAGGAGAGCAGGAGAGCAGGAGAGCAGGAGAGCAGGGGAACAGGGGAGCAAGGGAGCAAGGGAGCAAAGGAGCAAAGGAGCAAGGGAGCAGGCGAGCAGGCGAGCAGGCGAGCAGGGGAATAAGGGAACAAGGTAGCAGGGTACGAAAACAGAGAACAAAAAAGTATGGCGGGAAGATGATTGGAAGAAGAAGACGCGTGCGCTGCCAGAGACGGTCACAAAAACAGGCATTACCGGCACCTGAAGAAAAAAGAGGCCGCAAAAGCGGCCTCTTAAAGATCAAGCGGGATGCCTTAGTGAGGACGGTCCGTATGATGCGGTTCCAGATCCTCTTTATGCTTGCTGAAGCGGCGGCGAACCACCACGAAGAACACAGGCACGAAGAAGATAGCCAGAATAGTTGCCGTTACCATACCGCCCATTACGCCGGTACCTACCGCGTTCTGCGCACCGGAGCCTGCGCCGGTACTGATGGTCAGCGGCAGTACGCCCAGGATAAAGGCCAGCGAGGTCATCAGAATAGGACGAAGACGCATACGTACCGCTTCCAGCGTCGCTTCTATCAGACCTTTGCCTTCTTTCTCCATCAAATCTTTGGCGAACTCGACGATTAGAATGGCGTTCTTCGCCGACAGCCCGATGGTGGTCAACAGGCCTACCACAAAGTACACGTCGTTGCTCAGGCCGCGCATAGTGGTGAACAGCAGGGCGCCGATAACGCCCAGCGGCACAACCAGCATAACCGAGAACGGAATCGACCAGCTCTCATACAGCGCTGCCAGACACAGGAACACGACGATCAGCGAGATAGCATAGAGCGCTGGCGCCTGGTTACCCGAGAGACGTTCCTGATAGGACATGCCCGTCCACTCGTAGCCAATGCCCTTCGGCAGCTTCGAGGCCAGCTCTTCCATCAGGTTCATGGCATCGCCCGAACTTTTGCCTGGCGCAGCCTGACCCAGGATCTCCATAGAAGGCAGACCGTTATAGCGTTCCAGACGTGGTGAACCGTACTGCCATTTCGCGCTGGCGAAGGACGAGAACGGCACCATTTCGCCATTTGAGGCGCGCACGTACCATTTATCGATATCGCCAGGCAGCATACGAGCATCGGCTTGTCCCATCACGTAAACTTTCTTCACACGACCGCGATCGATGAAGTCATTGACGTAAGAGCCGCCCCAGGCCGCACCCAGCGTGGTGTTGATATCAGAAATAGACACGCCCAGCGCTTCCGCTTTCTCCTGGTCGATAGTCAGCTTGTACTGCGGCGTATCTTCCAGACCGTTTGGACGCATACCTACCAGCGTATCCGGATGCTGGGCAGCCATGCCGAGCAGCTGGTTACGGGCATTGGTCAGGGCTTCATGGCCCAGGTTGCCCTGGTCAATCAGCTCAAAGTCAAAGCCGGTGGCGTTACCGAGTTCGATAATCGCCGGCAGGTTAAACGGGATCACCATCGCATCTTTGATGGCGCCGAAAGCCTGCATGGCACGACCAGCAATGCCTTCCACTTTGTTTTCCGACCCGCTGCGCTCGTCCCACGGCTTCAGGCTGACGAAGGCGATACCGGTGTTCTGGCCGCGTCCTGCAAAACCGAAGCCGTTAACGGTAAACACCGAACGCACGTTATCCTTCTCTTTGGTCAGGAAGTAGTCCGTTACCTGGTCCAGCACCTTCTGCGTACGGCCCTGAGTCGCGCCGGCAGGCAGCGAAGCCTGAGCCAGCAGCAGCCCCTGATCCTCTTCCGGCAGGAAGGCGCTTGGCAGCTTCACGAACATATAAGCCATGCCGACCACAATCACCAGATAGATCAGCAGATAGCGGCCGGTGCTGCGAATGATATGGCCAACGCTGTCGGTATAGTGGTTGGTACTTTTGTCGAACATGCGGTTAAACCAGCCGAAAAAGCCGGTGGTTTTACCGTGGTCGCCTTTCTTGATCGGCTTGAGTAACGTTGCGCACAGCGCAGGCGTCAGGATCAGCGCTACGATAACCGACAGCACCATCGCGGAAACAATCGTGATGGAGAACTGGCGATAGATAACGCCGGTAGAGCCGCCGAAGAAGGCCATCGGAATAAATACTGCCGAAAGCACCAGCGCAATACCGACCAGCGCGCCCTGGATCTGCCCCATGGACTTGCGGGTAGCCTCTTTAGGCGGCAGACCTTCTTCCGCCATCACGCGTTCGACGTTCTCCACCACCACGATGGCGTCATCCACCAGCAGGCCGATGGCGAGCACCATCCCGAACATCGTTAGCGTGTTTATCGAATAGCCGAAGGCGCTGATAATGGCAAAGGTCCCCAACAATACGACCGGCACAGCGATCGTCGGGATCAGCGTGGCGCGGAAGTTCTGCAGGAACAGATACATGACGATAAAGACCAGCACGATCGCTTCGATCAGGGTTTTTACCACCTCCATGATGGAGATTTTAACGAACGGCGTAGTATCGTACGGATAAACCACTTTCAGGCCGGCCGGGAAGAACGGTTCCAGCTTGCCCAGCTCCGCTTTGACCGCTGCCGCCGTGTCCAGCGCGTTAGCGCCGGTAGCCAGTTTGATACCGATACCGGAGGCCGGTTTGCCGTTATAACGCGCGACAACCTCGTAGTTTTCGCCGCCCAGCTCGATTTTCGCCACGTCTTTTAACAGCACGCGAGAACCATCCGTGTTGACTTTCAACAGGATCTTGCCGAACTCATCGGTAGAGGTCAGACGGGTTTGCGCAATGATAGAGGCGTTAAGCTGCTGGCCCGGCACCGGCGGCGAACCGCCAAGCTGACCGGCGGCCACCTGGGCGTTCTGCGCGGTGATAGCGCTGATGACGTCAACCGGCGTCAGCTGATAGTTATTCAGCTTGTGCGGGTCCATCCAGATACGCATCGCATACTGAGCACCAAATATCTGGGTATCGCCTACGCCGGTGGTACGGCTGATAGGATCCTTGATATTTGACGCCACGTAGTCCGCAATATCATTCTGCGTCATGGTGCCGTCTTCGTTGACGAAACCTGCCACCATCAGGAAGCTGCTGGAGGATTTTTGTACCTGGATACCCTGCTGCTGAACTTCCTGCGGCAGTAGCGGCGTGGCCAGCTGCAGTTTGTTCTGCACCTGAACCTGCGCGATATCCGGATCGGTACCTGACTCAAAGGTCAGGGTCAGCTGCAGCGTGCCCGATGAATCGCTGTTTGACGACATATACATCAGGCCGTCAATCCCGTTCATGTTCTGCTCGATAACCTGCGTTACCGAGTCCTGCAGCGTTTTAGCATCGGCACCCGGATAGGTGGCGCGAATCTGTACGGCCGGTGGCGCAACATTAGGATATTGCTCAATCGGCAGTTTTAGAATCGACAGCACGCCCACCAGCATAATAATGATGGCGATGACCCATGCGAAGATGGGGCGATCGATAAAGAACTTAGCCATGTATCAGCGGCTCCTGTTTAAGACTTCGGTTGGTCAGACTGCGTTTTGGTCACGTCGTCTGCACTCACTTCCTGCGGAGTCACAGTGGCGCCCGCTTTGGCTCGCTGTACACCGGTGGTGATGACACGGTCGCCCTCTTTCAGACCTGCCGTAACCAGCCACTTGTCGCCAACTGCCTGTTCCGTGGTCAAATTACGGGATTCCACTTTATTGTCCGCGCCCACGACCATTGCCGTAGCCTGGCCGGTTGGCGTGCGGGTAACGGCCTGCTGCGGCACTAACAGCGCGGAAGGATTGGTGCCTTCTTCCAGGCGAGCGCGCACAAACATACCGGGCAGCAGCGAATGATCCGGATTAGGGAACACGGCGCGCAGCGTAATGGAACCGGTCGTTTCGTCCACCGTCACATCGGAGAATTCCAATGTTCCGCTTTGCGCGAATTCGCTACCATCCGGTAATAACAGTTTCACTTTTGCCTTACCGTCGGCCTGCTGCAGCTTGCCAGAGTTCAGCTCCTGACGCAGACGCATGAAATCTTCGCTCGATTGCGTGACGTCGACGTAAATAGGATCAAGCTGCTGAACTGTGGCGAGAGCAGTGGTCTGGCCGCTCTGAACCAGCGCGCCTTCGGTCACGGCAGATTTACCAATGCGACCGCTGATAGGCGAAATCACTTTGGTGTAGGCCAGATTGATGCGGGCAGTCTCTACGCTGGCTTTTGCCACCTGTACGGCTGCGGCGGTCTGGCTCTGCGTCGATACGGCGTTATCGTAGTCCTGCTGACTGATATATTTGGTACCCATCAGCGGCTTATAGCGTTTAACGGTCAGCGCGGCGATTTGCGCGTTGGCCTGAGCCTGAGCTAAATCCCCTTTTGCGCTGTCGTAGGTCGCCTGATAAGGCGCCGGGTCAATCTGATAAAGTGACTGACCGGCTTTTACATCGCTGCCTTCCACAAAATTACGCTTGAGAATGATGCCCGAAACCTGAGGGCGAACTTCTGCAACACGGAACGAGGAAGTACGACCCGGAAGATCGGTCGTAATGGTTAGCGGTGCGCTTTTCAGGGTAAGTACGCCCACTTCCGGCGCTTTTTGCTGACCGCCCTGTTGTGCGTCTTTGTTATCACATCCCGTTAGCACCAGGCTGCCTGAAAGCATCAGAACGGCCGCCAGAGGCGTTAACCCCCTGTTTTTGTTCATAAATAAACCTCGAGTGTCCGATATCGATTGTTCAATGGATCACAAAATCCATAAACCCATTGCTGCGTTTAAATTATGGTCGTGCTATGGTACATACATTCGCAAATGTATGTAAGTGCACCCTGGTTGTTAACATCCCCTTATGGCACGAAAAACCAAACAGCAAGCGTTAGAAACACGAAATCATATCCTTGACGCAGCTATCGCCAGGTTTTCCGAGCATGGTGTAGCGAAAACTTCTCTGGCCGACATCGCCGCCGCTGCCGGCGTAACGCGTGGCGCAATTTACTGGCACTTCAAAAACAAAACCGATTTGCTCAATGAAATATGGGCGCAGTCCGAGACCGGACTGGAGAATATAGAGCTTGAGTATCAATTAAAATACCCATCCGATCCACTCTCTGTTTTACGCGCCATGCTGACTTATGTCCTTGAAGCTACGGTAAGGGATACGCGCAGGCGTGCGCTGATGGAAATTATCTTTCATAAATGCGAATTTGTCGGCGAAATGACCACGTTGCAAATGATGCAGCAAACGTTATATCTGGAATGTTACGACAAAATTGAAGATGTATTGCGGCAGTGCATGACGCAGCAGCAGCTGCCGGGCGAGCTGGATACGCGGCGAACGGCCGTGGTCATGCGCGGCTATATAACCGGTATTATGGAAAACTGGCTGTTTATGCCGGAAAGCTTCGATCTGGCTTCGGATGCGCCGCAGCTGGTAGAGGTGCTGCTTGATACCGTCATGCACAGCCCGGCGCTCCGCAAGGCCGCCTGCTAGGGAAGGGCGCCTGGATTTTCGCCGCGCGCCTTTTTCTCAAAATCTCGTTGCACGATAGCTAAAGCAGCCAGTACCGTTTGCGGCGCGATCTGGTTCTCCTCAAGCAGCATAATCAAATCAACAGCCAGCTTTACTTCTTCTGGCGCGCTTTCCAGCGACATATTCTTCTCCCGATTTAAATACGGAGTTTTTTAGCAACCAATACCATCAGCAGCGCGCCAGCCAGCGCAATCAGCTGCGCTCTGGGTTCCGCTACGGCCAGGCTGCCATAATTAAAAAAGACCCCGATATAGCCGCCGACCAGCGAGCCAATGATGGCCAGCGCCAGCGTCGCTATCAGGCCGCCGGGGCGGCCAGGAAAGACATAGCGGGTAACGAATCCTACCGATAGCCCGATGATTATCCAGGAGAGAAGTCCCATTTGCGATCTCCAGTCAGCTTTTTCAAAAAGTATAGCAACGCCGCTGCGTACTCATTGTCGGTCGCGGTTTTCAATCGCGCGCTCGATTTTTTTTAATGCCAGCAGACAACGCTGTAACCGCCCCTCCAGCGCCGCGATTTCCTGCTGCAGCTTCCGCTGCTGCGCCAGCGTTTCCTGATGAGCAAGCTGGCTTTCCCGATCGGCGACCATTGCGCGCAGGCGGCGCTCGTAATCCTGATGTTTCGCCAGCTTCTCGTAAAGATTCTCCGGCTCTGGCTCCGGTCTGGTTTCGCTGTTGCGCAGCTTTAGCGTAGCCAGCTCGCGCTGTAGCGCGCTTATCTGCAGCACCACGCGTTCGGCCATCCAGGCAACGCGCTCCGTGCGGTGGCCGTTTACGCTTTGCCTGAGTAAGGCCATACTTTGCCGCGCTTCCTGTAGATAGTCGGCAAGCCGCGTACCGTGGCAGTGAAACAGCTGGCTGTCAAAACGCGCTTTCGCGGTGCGTTGGTTAGCGTGAGGCGCAATGGTCTGCGCCAGTTGTTCCAGCTTTGCTTCCAGCTGCTCAAGCAAATGGGCGCTTTTCATTTTTCTCTCTCCCCTGGTGAGCCGCGCCTATAATACGCTTAATTTGATCGATCTGTGCGCTGGTCTGCTTTTTCCTGAGCGACTCAGGTTGATTAAGGGCAACAAATACGTGGATTTTGCTTCCGACGGTTGCAATTGTCGGACGATTTGCATAGATTTGGTCGTTTTCGTGCGTGGCTTCCCCCGGACACTCCCGTCTTGCTCTGCGACTTCCTCGCCAGAGCAACGAAGCTGCGCGAGTCAGATTTGTATTTACCAGGCATAACACTATGACCGCGACTGCGCAGCAGCTTGAATTTCTTAAAAACAGTATCAAAAGCATTGAGGATTATCCTAAGCCAGGCATTCTGTTCCGTGACGTCACCAGCCTGCTGGAAGATCCAAAAGCCTATGCACTCAGCATTGAACTGTTGGTTGAACGCTATCGTGATGCAGGTATTACTAAAGTTGTAGGTACCGAAGCGCGCGGCTTCCTGTTTGGCGCGCCGGTGGCTCTGGCACTTGGCGTAGGCTTTGTGCCCGTACGCAAGCCGGGCAAGCTGCCGCGTAAAACCTTCGCTGAAACCTACGAGCTGGAATACGGCACGGACTGTCTGGAACTGCATTGCGATGCCATCGGACCGGGCGATAAAGTGCTGGTGGTAGACGATCTGCTGGCTACGGGCGGCACGATTGAAGCGACCGTCAAACTGATCCGTCGCGCAGGCGGCGAGGTAAAAGACGCGGCGTTTATCATCAATCTGTTTGATTTGAGTGGCGAAGCGCGCCTGAAGGCGATGGGGCTGGAGTGCTTCAGCCTGGTGAACTTCCCCGGTCACTAAGCCGTTGCAGAAAAAAAAAGGCTGGCGCTTGCCAGCCTTTTTTTATTTAAAATTTTATGTTGAAGGAGGCCGAAACCGCCTGAGCAGTTTCGTGCGACGATTTTTGCAGGTCGTAATGCAACCCATAGGTCAGATCGCCTTTTTGCAGCACCGCGCCCGTGCTGAAGCTGAAAGCCGAACCGTCGGCAAGCCGGGACTCGCTCCAGCCCGTGCCGCTAACGTCGGCCATGCTGACGCGGGTACCGTGAGTGGTATCGCCGGTGGTGGCGATAAATGAAAGATCCACTCTGGGCTTCAGCGTATAGCCCGATTCGTACTGAAATTCGCGAGCCAGGCTGACTCCCAGCGGCACCGACCAGAGCGAGGCCGAAGCGGCAGCGTTATTGAACAAGGATTTACCGCTGCTTTTCGCCGTAAAGCTATTGGTTTTCAGCCGGGTGTAGCGCAGGCCGATATGCGGTATCACATCCAGATATTCCAGGTTGAACAGATACTCCGCCGTCAGCCCGGCGCTTATGATGGTTGATTTCGCTTCGCCTGAGAGGGTTGGGTAGCCCGCAGCCGGAAGCGACATCTTCATATCATGGCTCACCCGCGAGTAGTCTACGTCAGCCACCAGATCCCAGTTATTGTTCAACCAGCTGCCGTACAGGGAGCCGCCCCAGAAATCCAGGTCGTTTTTCACCGGATAGAGATTGCCGCTTGTCCTGCTTTTTCCCCGGCCGGTATGCAGTGCGACGCCGGTTTTCAGGATCGCGCCCTGTTGCGTAATCAACGTATCTTCAGCGCCGATAAAAGCGCCGCCCATACTGGTTTTACTTTTACTGTCAAAACCGCCAGCGCTATAGCCTTTCAGACGGGCGTTATCGTAGAACAGCGATGTCCACAGATTAAAGCCTTCTTCCGGCGGCGTGCCGTCAAAAAGATGTTCGCTTTGGGAAAGATGGCGGGCGAGGGCGCGGGTCGCGGCAGACATCGTCTGATAGCTGGCGCCTGCAACGTTAGCCACGGAGGCGAAGTTAATGGCGGATTCCACCAGGCGTGCAGCGGTAGCGGCATCGCTGACGTAGCGCACGTCCATCGTTTGTGAAAGGAACTGCTGGGCAGCGTTGTCGGAAGCCGTGTTTACCCCAACTTCAGCAGTCATCGCCTTAAGCAGCTTTACCGAGCCGGCAGAGAGCTTCGGCAAGGCAGCGCTGTAATCGGCATTGCCGAGCGTAAGCAGCGTTCCTTCTGCATTGGTCGATGAAGTCGCCATTATCAGACGGCTGGTGGTATTAATGTTCGCCTGCTGCCAGCCGGGCGTCGTCAGGGGGTTTGCTCCTGTTGCTATCGTAAAACTTTCACCGGCGGCTACGCCATCATCCGTCAGCACCAGCAGGCTGGCTTTATTGTCAATCTGCGCATTGCCCAGCGCCAGCGCGACTTTGCCGGAGTCTATGTAGGATCGGGCATGGATCACCGTTAGCGAAGAGGATCCTAATCCCTGCGTTGCCTCATCGCCGCCGATCCGCCAGGCGAGCTCGTTGCTGGCGAAATCGATCGTGCCGTCGCCGCTCAGGATCAGCTTGCCGTTCCAGCTTGTTTGCAGCGCTTGCTGAAGCTGCGCCACGCTTTCCTGCCAGTGATGCGCGTTCAGCTCCGTAGAGCCAAAAACGATCGAGCCGTCGCCGCTGACGGTCAGCGTTCCCTGCGTCGCCTCCAGCGTTTTACTGGTAAAGGTGCCGCCGCTGACGATCAGGCTGCCGTTGTTCAGTTCCGTATTATTGACCCGGAAAGTCCCGCCGCTCTGCAAATAGCGCCCGTCTGCCGTTGAGGCGACGCCGGTCAGCGCGTTCCAGACCGTGGCGGTGCCGATAGCCAGCGTGCCGGCGGTAAAGGTGCCGCCGCGCAGTTCCAGCTGGCCCGTGCCGCCAGCGCCAGCTGTCTGCGCCCAGGCGCTGCTGTTTAATACGCCGTTGTGGCTGCCGCTGGCCCCGCCGAGCTGAACGGTTGTACCGATTTGGCCGCTGCCGCTGGTGAAGATGGCGATACCGTTGCCGCCGTTACCCGCTTTGCCGCCGTTGCCCGAGCGACCTTTGGCACCGTTGTTGCTGCCGCCATCGCCCGCATCGCCTCCCTGGCCGCCCAGCTGTAGCGTGCCGCCGTTGTTGAGCGTACCGCTGTTAAACCACAGCGTACCGGCCGCGCCGTTGGAAGCATTGCCGCCACTACCGGCGGCGGCGCTGCCCTGTAACGCACCGCCGTTGCCGCCGCTGCCGCCGTCGCCGCCAAGAGAGATGCCGGAGGTCACGGTCAGCGTGCTGCCTTCCACCGTCAGCATGCCGGTGCCGGCCTGTCCGGCGTTGCCGCCCAAACCGCCCTGGCCGCCAGCTGCGCCTTTTCCGGCTGCCGCAACGCTATCCGCCGCGCCTGCCTGGCCGTTGCTGCCGCTGTTGCCGCCGTTAGCGCCTTTCCCACCGTTAGCGCCAACCTTCAGCGCCTGCGCGTTTACGGTGCTGTTGTTAAGCAACAGCCTGCCTTCGCCACCGTTGCCGCCGTTAGCGCCGCGCCCGCCGTTTCCGCCTTTAGCGCCGCCGCCGCCGTTGCCGCTGTCGCCCGTTTCGCCTGTGACGTTGGTTTCGATATAGGGATCGGCAGTGTGTCCCGCATCGCCGCCGTTGCCGCCGTTTGCGCCATCGCCGCCGTCCGATCCGTCACCGGCTGCGCCGCCGACGGCCAGCGTACTTCTGACCGTTACCGTAGTGCCGTTGAGGGTCAATACGCCGCTGCCGCCGTTACCGCCATCGGCTCCGTTGCCGCCGCTGCCGCCTTTGCCGCCCGCGCCACCGCTGCCGCCGTTGCCCGGCATCCCACCGGCAGCCTGCAAACCGGGGACGCCCGCCTCGCCGCCGCTTTTTCCGGCACCGCCGCCGCCGCCGGGCTGACCGTTTCCTCCCGCACTGGCGGCGCCGCCATCACCGCCGACGGCCAGAACCGTGCTGGTAAAAGCGCTTTGATTAATAGTCAGCGTGCCGTTTCCGCCTGTCGCCGCGACGCCGCCGCTGCCGCCGTTCGCGCCATGACCGCCGCTGCCGCCGTCGCCACCGTTACCGCCATCGCCGCCCATGCCTGCATTACCGCCGCTGCCGCCGTTTCCGCCTTTTCCTGCCGCGCCGCCGCCGGCACCGGCTGAGGCTTCGCCCGCCAGACCGCCATGGCCGCCGCCGCCGCCAATTTGCAGTATGCCCAGCTGTCCTTTCACATTATGCAATGAGCCAGTCGCGTCGGAGCCTCTGGTGCCGATCGCGCCGTCGACGCCCGGCGTACCGTTGGCGCCGTTGCTGCCCGACACGCCGTCGCTGCCGCTGCCGCCGTTGCCGTTTCCCGCCGCGTTAGCACCGTTGCCGCCGTTGCCGCCGGTGCCTGCTTCACCCGGCAGGCTGGCGGTGCTGCCGCTGCCGCCATCGCCGCCCTGGGCGCCGACGGTAATATTATCTTCCGCCTGGGCAGAATGAATAAAAACGGTGCCGGGCGAGATAAAGATTGCCAACGCATTAAAAGCGCCGAGCCATATTTTTTTATTCTGCATACCCGGCTTTTCAGGATGAAATGTCCTTTTCTTATTTTCCATTTTACCAGTCCATTAGTTTTATTTGACAAGGATTGTATAAATTTTTCTTATAAAATCGCTTATTTTCAATTGGTTAAATATAATGTAATTTGATTCACTCTTAAATAACTCCAGCTCCTCCAGCTATTTTTTAATAAAGCTATTTTTTAGGGTGTCGTTATTAAATACGTTAATTTTTGGAGGGTAAATCTGTTTTGTCATTTTAGGAAAAGTGACTGATTTTCGGGTTGTGCGGTTTTCTGGCTGCAACAGGTAATTTTCTGCCCAACTTCACGCTATTCTTTTTTTATCATTATCTGAACGGCGTTTTTACTGGTGCTGGCCACAAGCGGATTTAGCCGCTGGTTTTACGCAAAGTGATAGGAATGACCCAGGCCGTACTGGTACACTGTAGCGGCAATCAGCAACGAGGCTAAAACACGGGTTAACGGTGTTTAGATGAATTATTCTCTATAAATCAATGATGAATCACGAATGAGCTACCAGGTACTGGCCCGCAAGTGGCGTCCCCAGGCGTTCAGTGATGTCGTCGGTCAGGAGCACGTGCTGACCGCGCTGGCGAACGGCCTGTCGCTTGGCCGCATCCATCACGCTTATCTTTTTTCCGGCACCAGGGGCGTGGGAAAAACCACTATTGCCCGTCTTCTGGCAAAAGGCCTTAACTGTGAAACCGGCATTACCGCTACGCCCTGTGGAAAATGCGACAACTGTCGCGAAATCGAACAGGGCCGCTTTGTCGACTTAATTGAGATCGACGCCGCCTCGCGCACCAAGGTCGAGGATACCCGCGATCTGCTGGATAACGTGCAGTACGCGCCCGCGCGCGGCCGCTTTAAAGTTTATCTGATCGATGAAGTGCATATGCTTTCGCGGCACAGCTTTAACGCGCTGTTGAAAACGCTGGAAGAGCCGCCCGAGCACGTGAAGTTTTTGCTTGCTACTACCGATCCGCAAAAGCTGCCGGTCACTATTTTATCGCGCTGCCTGCAATTCCATCTGAAGGCGCTGGACGTTGGCCAGATCCGTGGCCAGCTTGAACACGTGCTGGAAGCGGAGCAGATCGCCTCCGAAGCGCGCGCGTTACAGCTGTTGGCAAGAGCCGCCGATGGCAGTATGCGCGACGCGTTAAGCCTGACCGACCAGGCTATCGCCATGGGGCAGGGGCAGATCACCACGGCGACGGTCAGCACTATGCTTGGCACGCTGGACGACGAGCAGCCGCTGGCGCTGATCGAAGCGCTGGTGAACGCCGAAGGCGAGCAGGTCATGTCTTTGCTGGACCAGGCCGCTTCACGCGGCGTCGAGTGGGAAGCGCTGCTGGTAGAAATGCTGACGCTGCTGCACCGCGTGGCGATGATACAGCTGCTGCCCTCCGCGCTGGGTGAAGAGTTCGCCACTGCCGAGCAGCGCCTGCGCGAGCTGGCGCGCGTTCTGCCGCCTGCCGACGTACAGCTTTATTATCAAACGCTGCTGGTCGGCCGCAAAGAGCTGCCGCTGGCACCCGATCGCCGCATGGGCGTAGAGATGGCGCTGCTGCGCGCGCTGGCTTTTCATCCTAAACAGGTGATTGCAGAGCCGGTCGCGCGTCCTGCGATGGTGCCGCAGGCTCAGCCTTCAGCGCCGGGCCAACAGGAAACGATCCCGTCGCCGTCCGCAGCGCAGAGCCAGCCGCCGGCAGGCCCGGCGCCGACGCATACCGTGCAGGCCAGCGCGCCGCTGCCTGATACCACCAGCCAGCTGTTGCAGGCGCGAACGCAATTGATGCGCCAGCAGGGAGCGACCAAACTAAAAAAGAGTGAGCCGGCAGCGCCCAATGCGCGGCCGGCAGGCTCGGCGCTGGAGCGGCTGGCTGCCGCGACCGAGCGTGGTCAGAAGCGGCAAAGCGCCGTTATCGCGACTGAACCGGTAAAGCCGGAGGCCTATCGTTGGAAAGCGCAAACCGTCGAGGCGAAGCCGGAACCGGTGGCCACGCCCAAAGCCTTGCGCACGGCGTTAGAACATGAGAAAACCCCGGAGCTGATGGCGAAGCTGACCACGGAATCGCAGCAGCGCGACGCCTGGGCGGCGGAAATCGCCGGGCTGACGCTGCCGAAGCTGGTGCAGCAGCTGGCGCTGAACGCCTGGAAAGAGCAGACGGCAGACGGGATCTGTCTGCACCTGCGTTCCAGCCAGCGTCACCTGAACTCGCCGTCGGCACAGAAAGCGCTGAGCGAGGCGCTGAGCGCGGCGGCAGGCAAGCCGGTTGAACTGACGCTGATTGAAGACGATAATCCGACGGTGCTGACGCCGCTGGAGTGGCGACAAAAAATCTACGAAGAGAAACTGGCGCAGGCGCGTCAGTCAATTATCGCGGATAATCATATTCAGACGCTGTGTCGCTTTTTTGATGCGGACGTGGATGAAGAGAGTATTCGCCCCCTTTGAAACGCTGTTCCCGTGCTGCGGCATGAGTACGGCCCTTCTTAAGAGAGAAAATTATGTTTGGAAAAGGCGGACTGGGTAACCTGATGAAGCAGGCCCAGCAAATGCAGGACAAAATGGCGCAGGTGCAGGAAGAGATCGCGGCCATGGAAGTAACGGGCGAATCGGGCGCGGGACTGGTGAAGGTCACCATCAACGGCGCACACAACTGCCGTCGCGTAGAGGTTGATCCAAGCCTGCTGGAAGACGACAAAGATATGCTGGAAGATCTGGTCGCTGCCGCATTTAACGATGCCGCCCGTCGCGTAGCGGAAGCGCAGAAAGAGAAAATGTCTGCGGTATCCAGCGGGATGCAGCTGCCGCCTGGCTTCAAGATGCCGTTCTGATGCAGACCAGCCCGCTCCTTGAAAGCCTGATGGAGTCGCTGCGCTGTCTGCCCGGCGTGGGGCCGAAATCGGCCCAGCGTATGGCGTTCCAGCTGCTGCAGCGCGATCGCAGCGGCGGAATGCGTCTGGCGCAGGCGCTGACGCGCGCCATGTCGGAAATTGGACACTGTGCAGATTGTCGCACCTTTACCGAGCAGGAAATCTGCACCATCTGCGCGAATACTCGTCGTCAGCAGACGGGTCTTATCTGCGTGGTAGAAAGCCCGGCCGACATTCACGCCATTGAGCAGACCGGGCAGTTCGCCGGCCGCTACTTTGTGCTGATGGGGCACCTTTCGCCGCTGGATGGCATTGGCCCGAACGATATCGGTCTTGACCGGCTGGAACAACGGCTGGAAAAAGAGGCGATTCAGGAGGTGATCCTGGCCACTAACCCTACGGTTGAAGGCGAGGCGACCGCCAACTACATTGCCGAGCTGTGCGGTCAGTATGGCGTTGACGCCAGCCGCATCGCCCACGGCGTGCCGGTTGGCGGCGAGCTGGAGATGGTGGACGGCACCACGCTGTCCCACTCTCTGGCCGGGCGCCACAAGATTAAATTTTAGTCATTTAACGGCACGATGCGTCGTGCCGTCTTGAAAACCCGCCAGTCGTCCCCATTCTACTTCTCAATGTAAACCGCCAAGTTAACTGAGGTAGCAATGACCATGAAAGGACAAGAGACGCGTGGCTTCCAGTCAGAGGTAAAACAGCTTCTGCACCTGATGATCCATTCCCTCTATTCAAACAAAGAAATCTTCCTGCGTGAGCTGATCTCCAACGCCTCCGATGCGGCCGACAAGCTGCGCTTCCGCGCGCTTTCTTCGCCGGAACTTTACGCGGGCGACGGCGATCTGCGCGTGCGTGTTTCTGTTGATAAGGAAAATCGTACCCTGACGCTGAGCGATAACGGCATCGGGATGACGCGAGACGAAGTCATTGAGAATCTGGGCACCATTGCCAAATCGGGCACCAAATCCTTCCTGGAATCATTAGGATCCGATCAGGCGAAGGACAGCCAGCTAATCGGCCAGTTCGGCGTCGGCTTCTATTCCGCCTTTATCGTGGCGGACAAGGTTTCCGTGCGCACCCGCGCTGCCGGCGCCGCTGCGGATGAAGGCGTGTTCTGGGAATCCGCAGGCGAAGGCGAGTACACCATTGCCGATATCACGAAAGAAGATCGTGGTACGGAGATTACGCTGCATCTGCGCGAAGGCGAAGACGAGTTCCTGGACGCGTGGCGCGTGCGCAGCATCATCAGCAAATATTCCGATCACATCGCGCTGCCGGTAGAGATCGAAGAGCATAACGAAGAAGAGAAAACCTCCAGCTGGGAAAAAATCAACAAGGCGCAGGCGCTGTGGACGCGCAACAAGTCTGAGATCAGCGACGACGAGTACAAAGAGTTCTACAAACACGTTTCGCACGATTTTGCCGATCCGCTGACCTGGAGCCACAACCGCGTAGAAGGCAAGCAGGAGTACACCAGCCTGCTGTATATCCCTTCGCAGGCGCCGTGGGACATGTGGAACCGCGATCACAAGCACGGGCTGAAGCTCTACGTGCAGCGCGTGTTTATCATGGACGACGCCGAGCAGTTTATGCCGAACTACCTGCGCTTCGTGCGCGGCCTGATAGATTCCAGCGATCTGCCGCTGAACGTCTCGCGTGAAATCCTGCAGGACAGCCGCATTACCCAGAATCTGCGTAACGCCCTGAGCAAGCGCGCGCTGCAAATGCTGGAGAAAGTGGCGAAGGATGACGAAGAGCAGTATCAGAAATTCTGGCAGCAGTTCGGTCTGGTGCTGAAAGAAGGCCCGGCTGAAGACAGCGCCAACAAAGAAACCATCGCCAAACTGCTGCGTTTTGCCTCTACCAGCAGTGAAGGCTCCGCGCAGACCGTGTCGCTGGAAGACTATGTCAGCCGCATGGTGGAAGGGCAGGAGAAGATTTACTACATCACCGCCGACAGCTATGCCGCCGCGAAAAGCAGCCCGCATCTGGAGCTGTTCCGTAAGAAAGGCATCGAGGTGCTGCTGCTCTCCGATCGTATCGACGAATGGATGATGAGCTATCTGACCGAGTTCGATGGCAAAACCTTCCAGAGCGTCAGCAAGGCGGACGAAGCGCTGAGCAAGCTGGCAGACGAAGAAAGCGAAGAGCAGAAAGAAGCGGAAAAAGCGCTGGAGCCGTTTGTCGACCGCGTGAAAACGCTGCTGGGCGAGCGCGTGAAGGATGTGCGTCTGACGCACCGCCTGACCGACACGCCTGCTATCGTCACCACCGACGCCAACGACATGAGCACCCAGATGGCGAAGCTGTTCGCCGCTGCGGGCCAGCCGGTGCCGGAAGTGAAGTACCTGTTTGAGCTGAACCCGGAGCACGCGCTGGTTAAACGCGCTGCGGATACGCAGGATGAAGCCCGCTTCGGCGAGTGGATTGAGCTGCTGCTCGATCAGGCGATGTTTGCCGAGCGCGGCACGCTGGAAGATCCTAACCAGTTTATCCGCCGCATGAACCAGCTGTTGCTGGGCTAAATCGGTCAAAGGCAGGGGGCAACGCCCTCTGCCTTTCTGTTTGGTTTCCCTCCTGCCTGGTTCTTAACTCAACTCCCTGTCATCCCGACGCTTTCCCGCAAGCGCGATCCTGCCGAAAACCGCGTCTCTCAAGGGACTATACCGGTAGCGATCCTGCTGGCGAAAAGGTGAAATTGTCTGAAAACAAGGCTTTCGGCACGACGGCGCCCGTAAAGCGCTAAAGCGGCGTCAATAATGCCGAAACCCCCTGGCGTTACCGGTAACTTTACCGGGCGATAACCCAGCTTAACGGCCGCGTTCCTTGTGGATACAGGGGCATGATGGTATGTTCATGCCCTACATAACTTGATTAAAGCGATTCGCAAGGGGATTTACGCAATGCGTATTATTCTGCTCGGTGCTCCGGGTGCAGGTAAGGGGACACAGGCTCAGTTTATTATGGAGAAATACGGCATTCCGCAGATCTCCACGGGCGACATGCTGCGCGCAGCGGTTAAAGCCGGCAGCGAGCTGGGTCAACAGGCCAAAGAACTGATGGATGCAGGCAAACTGGTCACTGATGAACTGGTTATTGCCCTGGTTAAAGAGCGCATCGCGCAGGAAGATTGCCGTAACGGTTTCCTGCTTGATGGCTTCCCGCGCACTATCCCTCAGGCTGACGCCATGAAGGAAGCGGGCATCAAAATCGACAACGTGCTGGAGTTCGCCGTACCGGACGAGCTGATTGTTGAACGTATTGTGGGTCGTCGCGTTCATGCGCCATCCGGCCGCGTTTACCATGTGACCTTCAACCCGCCTAAGGTGGAAGGCAAAGACGACGTGACCGGTGAAGAGCTGACCACGCGTAAAGACGATCAGGAAGAAACTGTGCGTAAGCGCCTGGTGGAATATCATCAGATGACCGCGCCGCTAATTGCCTACTACAGCAAAGAAGCGGAAGCGGGCCACACCGCTTACCACAAAATTGACGGCACCCGTAAAGTGTCTGAAGTCAGCGCCGAACTGGAAAAAATCTTCGGTTAATACCTTCCGGGGCCAGCAAAAGCTGGCCCTACTACAGCAATTGGTTACCCCTTCCTGATTTTCCGCTAGAATGATTCTCGTTTTCATCACCTGACATGCCCAGAGAAGGAATAACAATGAGGCAAGATAAACCCGGCGTGCTGCTGGTGAACCTAGGTACACCTGACGCGCCAACCACGCCTGCTGTTAAACGCTACCTGAAACAGTTCCTCAGCGACAAGCGCGTGGTCGATACGCCGCGCTGGCTGTGGTGGCCAATCCTGAACGGCGTGATCCTGCCGATCCGTTCGCCGCGCGTTGCAAAACTTTACGCATCGGTCTGGATGGAAGACGGCTCGCCGCTGATGGTCTACAGCAAACGGCAGCGCGAAGCGCTGGCGGCCCGGCTACCTATGCCTGTGGAACTGGGCATGAGCTACGGCAATCCGAGCCTGAAAAGCGCGCTTGACAGCCTGATGGCGCAGGGCGTAACCCGCCTGATCGTGCTGCCGCTGTACCCGCAGTTTTCCTGCTCTACCGTGGCGGCGGTCTGGGACGGCATCACCGAGGTCTTTGCCGGTTATCGCAGCCTGCCTTCGGTGCAGTTTATCCGCGATTACGCCACGCATCCGGCCTATATTGCCGCGCTGAAGGCGTCGGTCGAACGGTCGTTTGCTAAACATGGCAAGCCGGATCTGCTGGTGATGTCTTTCCACGGCATTCCGCAGCGTTTTGCCGATCAGGGCGACGATTATCCGCTGCGCTGTCGGGAAACCAGCGAGGCGCTGATTGCCGCGCTGGGCCTGGCCGAACACGAAGCGATGCTGACTTTCCAGTCGCGCTTTGGCCGCGAGCCGTGGCTGACGCCCTATACTGACGAAACGATGCAGTCGCTGCCGGCAAAGGGCGTGAAGCATGTACAGGTCATGAGCCCTGGCTTCTCCGCCGACTGTCTGGAAACGCTGGAAGAGATCAGCGAGCAGAACTGCGAATTCTTTATGCACGCGGGCGGCACCAAGTTTGAATATATCCCGGCGCTGAACGACGATGAGCTACATATCGATATGATGGTTGAGCTGGTCAACAGCCAGCGCTAAAAAAGAGGGGTGTGGGCACTTAGCCGCATCCCTGTTATCATTGGCTGCTTCCTATTCTTTCCAGAAGTCAGCAATATGAAATTTCCCGGCCAGCGTAAATCCAAACACTACTTTCCCGTCAGCGCGCGCGACCCGCTGCTCCAGCCCGTGCAGCCGGAAAGCGAAACCGCGACCAGCTGGATAGCGGGTATCGATCAGATCCTGGTGGATATCGAAGCGAAGGTGGATGACGCTTTTGTGGCGCGCTACGGCCTGAGTGCGGGCCACTCGCTGGTGATTGAAGACGAGGTTGCCGAAGCGCTGTATGCAGAGCTGACGCAAAACAACCTGATCACCCATCAGTTTGCGGGCGGTACCATCGGCAACACGCTGCACAACTACTCGGTGCTGGCCGACGACCGCTCGGTGCTGCTGGGCGTGATGTGCAGCAACGTGCAGATCGGGAGCTACGCCTATCGCTACCTGTGCAATACCTCCAGCCGTACCGATCTGAACTATTTGCAGGGCGTCGACGGCGCTATCGGCCGCTGCTTTACGCTGATTGGCGAACACGGCGAGCGTACCTTTGCCATCAGTCCGGGCATGATGAACCAGCTGAGCAAGGAAAGCATTCCTGAAGAGGTGGTAGCGGGCGCGTCCGCGCTGCTGCTGACCTCTTATCTGCTGCGCTGCAAGCCGGGCGAACCGATGGCGGAAGCAACGATGCAGGCCATCGCCTGGGCGAAAAAGCATAACGTACCGGTGGTGCTGACGCTGGGCACGAAATACGTGATTGGCGACAATCCGCAGTTCTGGCGCGATTTCCTGCGCGATCACGTTTCCGTGGTGGCGATGAACGAGGAAGAGGGCGAGGCGCTGACCGGCTTCAGCGATCCGCTACAGGCGGCGAATATGGCGCTGGACTGGGTGGATCTGGTGCTGTGCACCGCCGGGCCGAACGGTCTGTATATGGCGGGCTACACTGAGGAAGAGGGCAAGCGCAAAACGCAGCATCCGCTGCTGCCAGGCGCGATCCCGGAGTTCAACCAGTATGAGTTCAGCCGCGCGATGCGCCACCAGGACTGCGAGCAGCCGCTGCGCATTTTCTCGCATATCGCGCCTTATATGGGCGGCCCGGAGAAGATCATGAACACCAACGGCGCGGGCGACGGCGCGCTGGCGGCGGTGCTGCACGATATCACCGCTAACGACTATCATCGTCTGAACGTGCCGAACTCCAGCAAACACGGTCGTCGCTACCTGACCTATTCCTCGCTGGCGCAGGTTTGTAAATACGCCAACCGCGTCAGCTATCAGGTGCTGAATCAGCACTCGCCGCGCCTGACCCGAGGGCTGCCGGAGCGCGAAGACAGCCTGGAAGAGTCCTACTGGGAAAGATAAGACGAGCGCGGCCTCTTCCAGAGACCGCCTGAGACTGTTAACAAAGCTATGCTCAGCCATCAGTTGGCTATCAGTCTGGTAAATAGCCGCAGAGGCAGAGCGGAACACGGACGCGCACGTCCATGTAGGCTCGTTTCGCGCGTCCATGCGCGAACGCCTATCCGCTCAGCCTCCGCCGCTGTGAAGCGGTTGGATCGCTGTAAAAATGGCAGTGTAAGCCGCAGGCTTTTAAGTTTGTCATCAAACTCGCCTTTTCAGATCGGGCTGGGTTGCGGCGCGCTTGCCTTTTCATTGGCGAGCATAATATTCAGCATGCTGTTGGCAATCTCCCGCTCGCCCATCACCACCTGATTTGCGCCGCGCTCGGTAATGTAGTGCACCTCTTCGTCATGATGCGCCCGCGCGAGGATCTCAATCGATGGGCGCTTCTCTCGTGCGGCGATGACGATTTCGCCCGCTTCAAAACCATTAGGGATAGTGAGCAGCAGCCAGCGCGCGCAGTCCAGACGCGCCAGATCCATCGTCTCCGTGCGGGCAGCATTGCCCAACACAGCGCTGATCCCTTCCGCCCTTAAGGCATCCACCCGCGTCCGGCTGTTCTCAACCACCACAATCGGCACGCCATTTTCTATCAGTTTCCTGCCCAGCAGGCTGCCGACGCGGCCAAAACCGACGATGATGGCGTGGTTACAGAGATTAACCGGGATCGGGTTTTCCTCTTCCATTATTGCGGCCTGCTGCTGCTCTTCCTCGGCCTCTTTTTTACCGAGATAGCGCTGCAGCAGCGCGAAAAGCAGCGGATTAAGCATGATGGAAAGGATGGCGCCCGCCAGCACCAGATTGCGGCCTTCATCAGGCAGCAGCTTTAGCGAGATCCCCAGTCCGGCGAGAATAAAGGCGAACTCGCCGATCTGCGCCAGGCTCACCGAAATGGTCAGCGCGGTACGGCGGGAATGGCCGAACAGCAGCACCAGCAGCAGCGCGGCCAGCGATTTGCCCAGCACGATAATAGCCAGCACGCCCGCAACCGCCAGCGGCTGTTCCAGCAGGATCATCGGGTCGAACAGCATCCCGACGGAGACGAAAAACAGCACCGCAAAGGCGTCGCGCAGCGGCAGCGTATCATGCGCGGCGCGATGGCTCAGCTCGGACTCGTTCAGCACCATGCCCGCAAAGAAGGCGCCCAGCGCAAAGGAAACGTCAAAAAACTCTACCGCGCCAAAAGCGATGCCCAGCGCCAGCGCCAGCACCGCCAGGGTAAACAGCTCTCTGGAACCGGTTGCGGCGCTGCGAGCGAGGATCCAGGGCACCGCGCGTCGACCGACCACCATCATCAGCACCATAAAGGCCACCACCTTGCCGATGGTAATCAGCAGATCGATCAGCAGCATACTTACGCTGGCGTTGCCTTGCTCAAACATGCCCGCGATAGCCGGAAGCAGCACCAGCGCCAGCACCATTACCAGATCTTCCACAATCAGCCAGCCGATAGCGATCTGCCCGCGCTGACTGTCAAGAAGCTGCCTGTCTTCCAGCGCGCGCAGCAGCACCACGGTACTGGCGGTCGAAAGGCAAAGGCCGAACACCAGCCCGGTCATCCACGGCCAGCCCAGCAGCGAAGACAGCCCCATCCCTAACAGCGTGGCGACGGCAATCTGTGCCACGGCGCCGGGGATGGCGATTGCTTTAACCGCCATCAGATCCTTCAGCGAGAAATGCAGGCCAACGCCAAACATCAGCAGCACGACGCCCAGCTCCGCCAGCTCGGGTGCCAGATTGGTATCGGCGACAAAACCGGGCGTGAACGGGCCGGCCAGCACGCCAGCCAGCAAATAGCCAACCAGCGGCGAAACCCGCAGCCGATTGGCCAGCATACCCAGGAGAAAAGCGAGAACAAGCCCGCCGACAATGGTGGTGATAAGCGGGGTAGTGTGGTGCATGCTTCTCTCCTTGTATGTGCAAATGTATCCGAATGTAAGCTTAAAGTGTATGGTATATCCGGCTAGTCTGCCTGCCTTATTCAGGTAAAAATGTGAAAAAAAGCGCTGGCAGCAAAAACACACAGGATCGCGTGATTTTAATGTGTTAAGTGGCTGGAGAGCTGAATAATGACTGTTCTGATAATAAAGATTATGCAGTTATCTTTCAAAACGCAGGCCGCTTTTTTGCGACACAGCTGCAAACAACCGCACTAAACAGGATGCGTATGCAGCAAGGCCGCAGATTTAGCACTCATCTTGCCGTCGCGCTTGTTTTAAGGGCCCGTGACGCGCTATCGAAAACCGGCACCGCTTGCCATTCGCCGCGCCTGTAGTAGATTGCTGGTTACGCCAGCCTTATAAGTGCTTCAACAAGGAGATCCGTTGTGCTTTCACTGAAAAAAAACTCGCTGACGCTATTGGCGCTGGCTTTACTCAGCGCGCCGCTTGCCGCGCAGGCCTGGGTTAAAGACCGGGTTTATAAATTCACCGTGCTGCATACCAACGATCATCACGGCCGCTTCTGGCAAAACGAGCATGACGAGTACGGGCTGGCGGCGCAAAAAACCATGATGGATCAGATCCGCTACGACGTGCAGGCGCACGGCGGCGCGGTGTTGATCCTCTCCGGCGGCGATATCAATACCGGCGTGCCGGAATCGGATTTACAGGATGCCGAACCCGACTTTCGCGGCATGAACCTGATTGGCTACGATGCGATGGCGATCGGCAACCACGAGTTTGATAACCCGCTTTCCGTGCTGCGTCAGCAGCAAAAATGGGCGAAATTTCCGCTGCTTTCCGCCAACATTTATCAGAAAAGCACCGGACAGCGCCTGTTCCAGCCCTATGCGTTGTTTAATCGGATGGGACTGAAAATCGCGGTGATCGGACTGACCACTGACGACACGGCTAAAATCGGCAACCCAGAGAATTTTACCGACATCGTTTTTCATAAACCGGCGACGGAAGCGAAGGCGGTGGTGGAAGCGCTGCGCCAGCAGGAGAAGCCGGACGTGATTATCGCGGCGACGCATATGGGCCACTACGATAACGGCAATCACGGCTCCAACGCGCCGGGCGACGTGGAGATGGCTCGGGCGCTGCCGGCAGGCTATCTGGATATGATCGTGGGCGGCCATTCTCAGGATCCGGTCTGTATGGCGAAGGAAAACGTTAAGCAGGCGGATTACGTGCCGGGCACGCCGTGCCAGCCGGATCGGCAAAACGGCACCTGGATTGTTCAGGCGCACGAATGGGGAAAATATATCGGCCGGGCCGATTTTACCTTCCTGAACGGCAAGCTGACGCTGGAACATTACGAACTGGTGCCGATCAATCTGCGGCATAAGGTGACCAACGCCGACGGCAGCGTCAGCTGGGTGAATTACACCCAGGAAATCGCCAAAAATCCGGCGATGATGAAGCTGCTGACGCCTTTCCAGAAAAAGGGAGAAGCGCAGCTTAACGTCAAAATCGGCAGCGTAGACGGCCATCTGGAGGGGGATCGCAGCAAGGTGCGCTTTGTGCAGACCAACCTTGCCCGTGTGCTCCTGAGCGCGCAGGCAGAGCGAACCGGCGCTGATTTCGCGGTAATGAGCGGCGGTGGCGTGCGGGACTCCATCGAACCCGGCGACATCACCTACAAGGATGTGCTGAAGGTGCAGCCTTTCGGCAACACGGTCGTCTATGTCGATATGAAGGGCAGCGAAGTTGAAAAATATCTGGCGGTAGTGGCGAATAAACAGGTCGATTCCGGCGCCTACGCGCAGCTGGCCAACGTTAGCCTGACGGCCGATGGCAGCAGCGTTCATGACGTAAAAATCAAAGGCGAACCGCTCCAGGCGGACAAAACCTACCGCATGGCGACGCTCAGCTTCAACGCGACCGGCGGCGACGGCTATCCTGTTATCACCTCTATGCCGGGCTACGTAAACACCGGCTTTGTCGATGCCGAGGTGCTGAAACAGTATATTGAGAAGCACTCGCCGCTGAAAGCCAGCGCTTTTGCACCGCACGACGAAATTCTTTATCAGCAGAAGGCCGCCGTGACGGAACAAAAAGCCGACGAGCCGCCGAAAAAATGGCGGCTGCCGCGTATTGAACTGGCTATGCGCCAGGTCTGGTCGTCACTGTTCTGAAGACACAGGATGCGCTTTGCGCTGCCATTTGGCGCGAAGCGTATCGTATAACCAGTTATAGACCACCGTATAGGGCAGGAAGAAAAGGAAAAAGCCGATTTCCAGCAGCAGCGCCTGCCACAGCGAAACGCCCAGCATCCAGGCGGCGATTGGCAAACCAATCAGAATAAACCCGCCTTCAAAAGCCAGCGCGTGCACGATACGCAGCAGCCAGCTCTGACGGCCGTTCGGGAATAGACGGTCGAAACCGGCGTTGTAAACCATGTTCCAGAGCATGGCGACGGTCGACAGCATAATAGCCAGCGCGCCCATCTGGAACAGCGGTTTATCCATTGCCCACGCGGCCAGCGGCGAAACTATCGTCACGGCCAATGCTTCAAAACCCAGGGCGTGGAAAAAACGTTCTTTCAGTGTACGGCTCATTGGTTCTCCTTAAAATCAGACCGGTATTTTGCCTGCCCGGTTTGCTAAGATAAAATGATTACCCATCGGAAAAAGCGATACTTAAATGCGATATTCACCGGAATCGTTACAGGCGTTTGTACAGACGGTGGAAAGCGGCTCCTTTTCTGCCGCTGCCAGAGCGCTGCGTAAAAGCCAGTCCACCGTCAGCGCTGCCGTGGCCAACCTGGAAACAGATTTGGGGTTCGCCTTGTTCAGCCGCGACGGGCGCTCGCCGGTGCTGACAGAGAACGGGCAGCGGGCGCTGGCACAGGTGCGGGAAATACTGGCGGCCAGCGAGCGGCTGGATGAGCTAGCTATCCGCCTGACTGGCGATGTGGAACCCTGCCTGAGCATGGCGATCTCCGATTTCTGGCAGGCGGATTACCATGAATCGCTGCTGAGACGCTTTGCCGATCGCTATCCGCAGATTGAATTTGAATGCATGATTGCCGAAGATGCCGACGTTATCGATCTGATCCAGGCCGGAAGGGCGCATATTGGGGTGATCCGCGTGCAGCCGCATTACCCGGCTGATATCGCCACTGCAAGGCTTCAGGTTAAAGCGCAGATGGCTATTTATCTGCATCAGGATCATCCGCTGACGCGGCAGGCTGTCGTCAGCAGCGAAGCGTTAAAAAGCGAGCGGCAGCTCTGTCTGAACACGTGGGTAGAGAAGGGGCGGCCCCGGCCGGGCAACGGCGTCTGGTCTGCGCCTTCTTATCTGCTGCTGCTGGAGATGGCGGAACAGGGCTTTGGCTGGACGATACTGCCGCGCTGGCTGGTGGAGCAGTTCGGCCATCAGGTGCTGCGCGAGCTGCCGATCGCCGGCTGGCCGCAGAATCTTTCGGTGGATGTCGCCTGGTCGCGGCTGTCGCCGCCCGGCCCGGCCGGGCGCTGGATGATCGATCGGCTGCTGGCGCAGACCAACTAGCTGCGGTCGCGCTTCGCGATAGCGGCAAAGCTGGCGTTGAGCTGCCGCGCCAGATCCTGCGGAGCCAGCTCTATCTCAAGCCCGCGTCGTCCGCCGGAAACAAACACGGTGGGAAACTGCTGCGCCAGCGTATCCACCACTACGGGCAAACGTTTTTTTTGCCCCAGCGGACTGATGCCGCCCAGCTGATAGCCCGTGATTCGCTGGGCGATCTGCGGATCGGCCATTTCGACTTTCTTTACGCCCAGCGCTTTGGCGACGCTTTTTAAATCCAGCTGGCCGGCAACGGGCGTGACGGCTACCGCCAGCGTGTTCGCCTCGCCATTCAGCGAAACCAACAGCGTTTTAAACACCCGATCGGGATCCTGGTTCAGCATCCGTACGGCTTCATCGCCAAAGTGGGTCTCGCTGCTGTCGTGCTCATAGCTGTGCAGCTGAAATTTTATTTTTTGCTTTTCAAGCAGTTTTACGGCTGGCGTCACGACGCTTCTCCTCAGGTGGCGCATGGAACAACTGGCGAAAAAAAGTACTGGCGAAAATGTGGGATCCAGGCGACAATCTTTGCCCCTTCGGCCTTTGTCGAAGGCGAACTAAAATCATAAAACAGATCTTATTCATGGCCGGTAGCGATATTGGCCTTTTTTTTAGCCTTTTTTCAGCAGGTCCGGCAAATTGCCTTCGCCATACAGGTGCAGCGCGCCCACGGCCACCACATACTCCCCTGGCGGCAACGCCGTCAGATCCTGCCGCCAGCGCTGATTGCGTTGCAGCATCAGCACCTCGTTTAACGCGCTGTTAAAGGTACCGGGCAGGGCCGGTCGGCTGTCCGCAGGCGGCGTTTCCAGCCACCAGCCAATCATGGTTTGCAGCAGGCGCGCGTTGGTGTGCCAGTGCTGCAGCGTATCCTGCAGCAGCGACAGACCGTTATCGGGCAGCGCTTTCAACAGATCCAGCTGCGCCTGCGGCCCTTCCAGCTCGATGATTTTTTTCCCCTGCGCTTTGGCGGCGCTGAGCAGCTGGAAATCGATACCGTAATCCGTCCGCAGCCCAAGACGCTGGGCCTGCTGCGCCTGCAGCATTAAGGCTAGCTGCCAGGCGGGCAGCCGATCGATAACTTCTGCGTCAATAGCGACCTCGCGGCAGACACGCTGCAGTTCCTCCAGCTCCCGCTCGCTCAGACGCTCCGCCAGCGGCGGGCAGATTTCACTGGCGCTAAAAGGCGAGGCGCCGGAGGTGATATCCGCCTCCACAATCAGCGCATCGGCCCGCGCCAGTTTTTTTTGCAGCGCCGCCGGAAGCGGCATCATGGTTTGCGTGCCCATATGAATACTGCCCACCAGATGCAGCTGGCGGGCGCCGAGCGCCATATCCTGCGCCGGATAGGCATAGCTAATGGGCGAGAGTTTGCGCCACAGCGCGACAGCCTTTTGCAGTAATTTTCCCATAGGCTCCGCTCCGTTAGTTTCCCTTATGCTAACGGTTTAGCCCACCGAAGGACAGACGGAGACCGGGCTTTCAGACAAGACCGTGCGTCACTTTGGCGGCTGATAGCGAAGCAGTCGGTTGGCGTTGCTGACGACGGTTACCGAAGAGAGCGCCATCGCGGCACCGGCTACGACCGGGCTGAGCAGGGTGCCGGTTAACGGATAGAGCACGCCAGCCGCAATCGGGATGCCGCAGGCGTTATAGATAAACGCTCCCAGCAGGTTCTGCTTCATATTGCGCAGCGTCGCTTTTGCCACGGCCAGCGCGTCCACCACGGCGTGCAGATCGTGACGCATCAGCGTGATGCCTGCCGTCTCAATCGCCACGTCGCTGCCGCTGCCGATAGCGATACCCACATCCGCCTGCGCCAGCGCCGGCGCGTCATTAATGCCGTCGCCAATCATCGCCACGCTGGCTCCCTGCTGCTGTAGTTTTTTAATCGCTTCTGCTTTCCCGTCCGGCAAGACCCCGGCAATAACGTCATCGATGCCGGCTTCGCTGGCAATAGCCTGCGCGGTGATTTCATTGTCGCCCGTCAGCATCACTAAACGATAGCCCTGCTCGCGCAGCTGCTGCAGCGTGGCGACGCTTTCCTCACGCAGGGCATCGCGCAGGAAAAAGATAGCTTTAAGCTGATTGCCCGCTGCCAGCAGCACCGGCGTCATGCCTTTCGCGGCCTGAGAGGCGATCGCCTTGTCCATTTCCTCCTCAACCACATTGTGTTGCGCCATCAGCGTACGGTTGCCCAGCCGCCAGGTTTCGTCCTGGATCTGCCCGCTGACGCCCAGGCCGCCCAGCGTGCGAAAGCCGGTGACCTCGGGCAAAGCAGCCTGACCGGCGCGCCCGATAATGGCGCGGGCCAACGGATGCTGCGAACCTTGCTCCAGCGCGGCCGCCAGCGAGAGCACCTGCTGCTCGTCGGCACCGTTAAACACCCGGATGGCCGCCACCTGCGGTTTGCCTTCCGTCAGCGTACCGGTTTTATCAAAAACCAGCGTATCCAGCGTGCTGGCGCGCTGCAGCGCGTCCGCGTCCCGCACCAGCACGCCAAACTCGGCGGCGCGGCCCATCCCGGCGGTAAGCGACATCGGCGTGGCTAACCCAAGCGCGCAGGGACAGGCGATGATCAGCACCGTCGTGGCAATAACCAGCGTATAAACCAGCTGCGGCGCAGGCCCGATAAAATACCAGACGGCCGCGCTCAGCAGCGCGATAGCGACCACGGCGGGCACGAAAATCGCAGAAATTTTATCTACCAGGCGACTGAGTTCGGGCTTGCTGCTTTGCGCCTGGCGAACCAGATTCACAATGCGCGACAGCGTGGTATTTTTTCCGACCGCGCTGGCGGTGAACAGCACGCTGCCGTCCTGCATTACCGTGCCCGCGTGAACCTTGTCGCCCGCGCTTTTCTCCTGCGGCAGCGCTTCGCCGGTCAGCATCGCCTCATCCAGCCAGGCCTGGCCCTGGACGATGACGCCATCAACGGGCACGCGATCGCCCGTGGTCAGGCGCAGCGTCATGCCCGGCGTCACTTCGCTGAGCGGCATCGCTTTCTCTTCACCGGCGATAACCACACGGGCGGAAGGCGGGGTGAGATCCAATAATCGCTCCAGCGCCTGAGAAGATCGCTGGCGCGCGCGCTGTTCAAGCATATGGCCAAGGTTAATCAGGCCAATAATCATTACGCTGGCTTCGTAGTAAAGGTGACGCGCTTCTGAAGGAAAAGCAGCGGGCCACAGGGTGACCGCGCTGGAATAGAGCCAGGCCGCCGCCGTGCCGAGCGCGACCAGCGTATCCATCGTCGCGCTGCCGTTCAGCAGGCTGCGCCAGGCGCTACGATAAAAATGGCCGCCCGCAACGACCATAATTACCAGCGTCACGGCGCCCAGTGTCAGCCAGGTGACGCGGTTATCGGCGGTTAACATCATGTTGTCGCCGAGCATGCCCCAGCCCATCAGGGGCAGACCAAACGCCAGCGCCAGCAGCGCCTGCCAGCGAAAACGACGCATCGCTTTAAGCGCCGTTTGCTGCTGTTTTTCGCGGCGCTCGCTTTCATCTTCGATAATTTCGGCATCGTAGCCCGCGTTGCGCACCGCCTGAATCAGCGCATCGGGCGAAACGTCGCCCATCACCAGCGCGCTGCGTTCGGCAAGATTTACCCGCGCCTGATGCGTGCCGGGCACCTGCTGCAGCGCGTGCTCAACGCGCCTGACGCAGCTGGCGCAGCTCATGCCGCCAATTAACAGATGAAAGCTGTCATCGGTTGCCGGAAGCTGAGAAGGGGCCGCTGTCAGCGCTTCCGGCTGGGGATCTGATACTGTCAGCGGTTCAGGCTTTGGGCGCGCGTCGTCCGCCAGCGCGGCCTGATAGCCTGCCTCTTCTACCACCGCGATAAGCGCCTGCGGTGCAGCGTCGCCGGTTACGCGGGCTTCATCCAGAGATACCTCGGCCTGATCCACATCATCCCGTTTCTCCAGCGTTTCTTTGACTCTTTTTATGCAATGACCGCAGGAAAGGCCATCCAGTTTTAATACCGTTGTTTGTGACATAAAAACTCCTTTGCTTAGTCGGAACACCGTCAGGATTAAGGATAAACCTTCCATCAAGGGGAGGGTCAAGCTTGTCTCTGGCCGGCACGGACAATTTTAGTCCCACCGTGAAGAGTGTTAAAATTAAGCGATAGCAGACAGGCGGATCCCTATATGAACATTAGCGACGTAGCTAAAAAAACCGGGCTGACCAGCAAGGCCATCCGATTTTATGAGGAAAAAGGGTTGTTGACCGCGCCTTCGCGCGGCGAGAACGGCTATCGCCACTACACGACAAAGCATCTGGAGGAGCTGACGCTGCTGCGCCAGTCGCGCCAGGTGGGCTTTAGCCTGGAAGAGTGCCGTGAAATGCTGCTGCTCTTCCACAATCCGCAGCGCCATAGCGCCGAGGTAAAAGCCAGAACGCTGAATAAAGTGGCGGAAATCGAAGCGCATATCAGCGAACTGAACCTGATGCGCGAGCGGCTGCTGGCGCTGGCGGCCAGCTGTCCGGGCGATGAGGGCGCCGATTGCCCTATTATTGATAACCTGGCGGGATGCTGCCACGAGAGCAAGGGGCGTTAAGCGGGCGCTCGCTAAGGCATCTTTACGGCCCGTAAAAATCGAAAGGGCTACGCCGATTGCTCGTTGTTGGGATCTCGCCTGACGATCCGCAGCGTAATCCCTTCCACCGCCACCACCGTAACCGGCGTACCGGCAGGAAGGTTTTCCGTAGCCTGGACGCGCCAGCTGCTGTCGCCAACGCGAATATGCCCTATACCGTCGTGCAGCGCTTCCTCCAGCCGTAGCGCAGAGCCAATCAGCTGGCTGCCGCGCTGGTTAAGCGAGGAGGGCGGCTGCTTACGATCCCGGCCGCGCAGCCAGCTATACCACCACAGCGCGGAAAGGATGGTCAGGATGGCAAAGCATAAACCCTGCCACTCCCAGGGCAGCGGCACCAGCCAGACCAGCAGGCTGACCAGCACGGCAGCGACGCCGCTCCAGAGCAGATAGCCGCTGGCGCCCAGCATTTCCGCCGCAAGCAGGATGCCGCCCAGCGTCAGCCACAGCCAGGCAGGATTGGCGAACAGTTCGCTCGCCATCAGCTTTGCCTGTCTTTTTTGGTTTCCTTCAGCAGCTCGGCGATGCCAGCGACCGAACCGATCAGGCTTGACGATTCCAGCGGCATCATAATCATTTTGCTGCTTTGCGAGGTGCCAATCTTCTGCAGCGCATCGGTGTATTTCTGCGCCACGAAGTAGTTGATGGCCTGAATATCCCCGGCGGCGATGGCTTCTGAAACCATTTTGGTGGCGCGTGCTTCGGCTTCTGCGCCGCGTTCCCTCGCCTCGGCCTGGAGGAAAGCTGACTGGCGCTCGCCCTCCGCTTTCAGGATCTGTGACTGCTTCTCGCCTTCCGCACGCAGGATCGCGGCCTGGCGGACGCCTTCCGCTTCCAGAATATCGGCGCGCTTGGTACGTTCCGCCTTCATCTGCGCGTTCATAGAGGCAATCAGCTCGGCCGGTGGCCGCACGTCGCGAATTTCAATGCGGGTAATTTTGACGCCCCACGGGTTGGTCGCTTCATCCACGATACGCAGCAGCCGGGTGTTGATGTTATCGCGCTGCGACAGCATCTCGTCCAGCTCCATCGAGCCCAGTACGGTACGCATATTGGTCATGGTTAAATTCACGATAGCCAGCTCAAGGTTGCTGACCTCGTAGGCCGCGCGTGGCGAGTCGATTACCTGAATAAAGCAGACGGCATCGATAGTCACGCTGGCGTTATCTTTCGAGATGATTTCCTGCGAGGGGATATCCAGCACCTGTTCCATCATGTTGATCTTGCGACCAACGCGATCCATAAAGGGCACCAGAAGGTTAAGGCCGGGCTGCAGCGTTTTGGTGTAGCGGCCAAAACGTTCGACCGTCCACTGGTAGCCCTGCGGCACAATTTTGATGCCGGACCAGACAATCACCAGCGCGACAAGAATAATAACGGGAATAACAGTCAACATATAACCTCCGGGTTGTTGAAAAACGGGCTGATCCATTCAGCCCGGATGCTTTGTTAGTAAAGCAGGGAATAGAGCTGGCGACGGTATTTTGCGGCCAGCGCATTGCCCGTGCCCAGCGCCGCCAGGATCTCCTGCAGGATCTTGCGCGCGTGGCCGTCCGCCGCACCTAAATCTTTTTGCAAATGGCCGAACAGCAGCGCCAGCGCCTCTTCGTTGCGGCCGACCTGATGCAGCTGAACGGCCAGCCTGGTCGCCAGTTCAGGGTTGTCAGGATCGGCATCAATTTGCTGCTGCAGCTGCTGAATTTCCGGCGTATCGGCCGCCTGCTTCAGCAGGTCGATTTGGGCGATCAGTCCCTGATAGCGGGTATCTTTATCCTGTAACGGCACCACGTCCAGCACCGCCTGCGCTTCATCGCTGCGGTTCAGGCTGATTAACACCTCGGCCAGCAGAAAGCCCATTTCGCTGTTTTGGTTGCTTAACTGCCAGGCTTCTTTCAGCAGCGGCAGCGCTTCCAGCGGCTTACCTTCCTCCACCAGCTGCATGGCCTGCTGCGCCTTCAGCTCTTCTTCTTTCGGCAGCACCTTGTGCAGCAGCGCGCGCACGGCTTCTTCCGGCTGCGGGCCCTGGAAACCGTCTACCGGCTGACCGTTCTGGAACAGATAAACGGTAGGAATGGCGCGCAGGCCAAACTGCTGGGCAACGGCAGGCTCCGCGTCGCAGTCCAGCTCGGCAAGGATAAACTGACCGGCATACTCCTGCGCCAGGCGCTCCAGCAGCGGCGTCAGCTCCTGACAGTGCTGGCTGCGCGCAGACCAGAAGTAAAACAGCACGGGGATCTGCATCGACTGCTCAAGCGTCTGATGCAGGTTGCTTTCGTTAATGGTGACAATAGCAGCTTGTGATGACATGAATTCGTCTCTTTATTCCGGGTTTCTTACTTTATTGGGGCGGATGCTTTGGCTTCAAGGTTTTGTTGGCGTCTGCGTCGGTTTACCGCGCAAAATGCGATCCAGCATCCGGCCCGGCAAAATACGCCGCAGCAGCGTGATGGCGTGAGCGACCATCGTTACAGGATAGCGTAAGCGAGGTCGCGGGCTCTCCAGCGCGTGGCGCAGCTTCGGCAGGATCGCCTCCGGCGGCAGCGTAAAGCGGGCGGCGATACCGGGATTTTCTACCGGTTTCTCCCGTTCGGCCTGATTCACATTGTCGGTAAAACGGGTTTTGATCGGGCCTGGCTCAATCAGGCTGACCTGAACGCCGCTGCCGTGCAGCTCCATGCGCAGCGTGTCGGACCAGGCTTCCAGCGCATATTTGCTGGCCGCGTAGGCGCCGCGTCCCGGCGTGGCGATCAGGCCCATTACCGAGCTGGTATTGATAACGCGCGCGTCGCCGCTGGCGCGTAAAGCCGGCAGCAGCAGCATCGTCAGCTGATGCGTGCCGAAAAAGTTGGTGGCGAACTGCTGTTCCATCTGTTGACGGCTAATTGCGGTAAGCGGGCCGTAAACGCCATAGCCGCCGTTATTAAACAGCGCGAAAATCCGGTTATCGCTTAAAGCAAGGATCTGCTCTGCCGCGCGGATAACGCTTTCGCTGCTGTTCAGATCCATTTCGACGCCGGTAAAACCCAGCTCGTCCATGCGCTGCACGTCTTCCGGTTTACGGCAGACGGCCAGAATACGGTAGCCGCGTCGCAGCAGATCGTTGGCGGCGACCAGGCCGATCCCGCTGGAGCAGCCGGTGATAACAACTGTTTTTTGCATAACTTTACCTGTAGGCGATCTGCAATCTCGGTTACTCATGGTTAACTAGCGGAGCCAGCGCTTTTGCCATCTGATCGGCAATAAAGGGCTGCGCATCAGGATTCGGGTGAATGCCGTCCTGCTGCATCCATTCCGGCTTCAGATAGACCCGCTCCATAAAAAAGGGCAGCAGCGGCAGAGAAAACTCTTTCGCCAGTCTGGGGTAAACGTCGCTGAATGCTTCGGTATAGCGACGGCCATAGTTAGGCGGCAGGCGAACCTGCATCAGCAGCGGCTGTGCGCCAGCCGTTTTCACCAGGCGAATAATTTGCCGCAGTTCCTGCTCCAGCTGCTGAGGAGGAAAACCGCGCAGCCCGTCGTTGCCGCCCAGCTCAATCAGCACCCAGCGAGGCTGATGCTGCTGCAGCAAAGCGGGCAGGCGGGCCAGACCCTGCGCCGCCGTATCGCCGCTTATGCTACCGTTAATAATGACGGGAGATTTCTGCCATTTATCATTGAGTAACGCTGGCCACGCGGCGCTGGCGGACATGCGATAGCCCGCGCTCAGGCTGTCGCCCAGCACCAGCAATTTGTCCGCCGCCGCCGCACGCAGCGTCGTCAGAGCCAAAAATAACAGGATAAGGTAATGCCAGCGGAAAACATTCTTGAAGTTCATCGTCTTAGTAAGTCCGTCGGTCAGGGTGAGCATCAGCTTTCCATCCTTACCGGAGTTGAGCTGGTTGTCAAACCGGCCGAGACCATCGCGCTAATCGGCGAGTCCGGTTCCGGGAAGTCGACGCTGTTAGGGATCCTGGCCGGTCTGGACGACGGCAGCGAAGGCGAAGTTTTTCTGCTGGGGTCGCCTTTACATCAGATGGATGAGGAACAGCGGGCAGCGCTGCGTGCTAAAAGCGTCGGCTTTGTGTTTCAGTCCTTTATGCTGGTGCCGACGCTGAACGCGCTGGAAAACGTGCAGCTGCCAGCGCTGCTGCGCGGCGAAAGCGATGCGCAAAGCCGCGAACAGGCGAAAAACCTGCTGGGCCAGCTGGGGCTGTCGGCGCGCCTGAGCCATCTGCCGTCGCAGCTTTCCGGCGGCGAGCAGCAGCGCGTGGCGTTAGCGCGTGCCTTTAGCGGGCGTCCGGCGCTGCTGTTCGCCGATGAGCCGACCGGTAATCTCGATCGCCAGACGGGCGAACGGATCGTCGAGCAGCTGTTTTCACTGAACCGCGATTTTGCCACCACGCTGATCCTGGTTACCCATGATGAGCAGTTGGCCGCCCGCTGCGATCGCCGCTTAAGAATGCGCGATGGCAAACTTCAGGAGGAAGTATGATTTGGCGCTGGTTCTGGCGGGAATGGAAATCGCCTTCGCTGCTGATCGTCTGGCTGGCGCTAACGCTGGCGGTGGCCTGCGTGCTGGCGCTGGGATCGCTCAGCGACAGGATGGAAAAGGGGCTGACCCAGCAAAGCCGCGACTATATGGCGGGCGACCGCACGCTGCAAAGCTCGCGCGAGGTGCCGCAAGCCTGGCTGGATGAGGCGCGCCGCGAAGGGTTGCAGGTGGGCCGTCAGCTGACGTTTATGACCATGACCTTCGCCAGCGACACGCCGCAGCTGGCTGCCGTAAAAGCCGTGGACGACCGCTATCCGATGTTCGGCCAGCTTGCTACCGAACCCGCCGGGCTGCGTCCCGTGGCGGGCACCGTGCTGGCCGCACCGCGGCTGCTGGCGCTGCTGGATGTGAAGGCGGGCAGCAAGCTGGACGTGGGCGATGCCACGCTGCACGTAGCCGGAGAGGTCATTCAGGAACCCGACGCCGGGTTTAATCCCTTTCAGACCGCGCCGCGTCTGTTAATGAACCTGGCGGATGTGGCAAAGACCGGCGCCATTCAGCCGGGAAGCCGGGTGACATGGCGTTATAAATTTGCCGGGACGGCTTCGCAGCTGGCGAACTACGACCGCTTTATCGCGGCGCGTATTCAGCCCGAACAGCGCTGGATCAGCGTGGAGAACTCAGAGGACGCCCTCGGCAAATCGATGCAGCGCGCGCAGCAATTTTTACTGCTTTCAGCGCTGCTGACGCTGATGCTGGCGATTGCCGCCGTGGTTGTCGCCATGAACCACTACTGCCGCAGCCGTTACGATCTGGTTGCCGTGCTGAAGACGCTGGGCGCCAACAGAGCGGCCCTGCGCAAACTGATTGTCGGTCAGTGGCTGGCCGTGCTGCTGCTGGCGGCGCTTTGCGGCGGCATCGTGGGAAAAGGCTTTGAGGCGCTGCTGCTGCAAATGCTGCGGCCGGTATTGCCGGGCGAACTGCCTGCGGCCAGTTTCTGGCCCTGGCTGTGGGCAACGGGATCGCTGTTTGCCATTTCCCTGCTGGTTGGCCTGCGGCCCTATCGGCTGTTGCTGGCTACCCAGCCGCTGCGGGTGCTGCGGCGCGATGTCATCGCTTCCGTCTGGCCGCTGAAATTTTATCTTCCGATAATGGCGCTGACGATAGTGGTTCTGCTTGCACTGCTGGTCGGCGGCAGCAGGCTGCTCTGGGCGCTGATCGCCGGCATCCTGCTACTGACGCTGCTGCTGGGCGGGCTGGGGTGGGGCGCGTTGTTGCTGCTGCGGCGGCTGCGCGTGCGTAACCTGGCTTTCCGGCTGGCGGTTAACCGACTGCTGCGTCAGCCCTCGGCGACCTTCAGCCAGCTGGCCGCTTTTTCGCTTTCTTTTATGCTGCTGGCTCTGCTGCTGGTTATGCGCGGCGATCTGCTCGATCGCTGGCAGCAGCAGCTCCCGCCCGACAGCCCTAATTATTTCCTGCTTAATTTAACCGGGGAGCAAATCTCGCCGGTGCGTGCTTTCCTGGAGCAACATCATATCCAGCCACAGACTTTTTATCCGATTGTCAGAGCGCGGCTAACCTCGATTAATCAGCAGCCTGCCGATCCGTCGCTGGATAACGCGCTGAACCGCGAGCTTAACCTGACCTGGCTTGAAAAGCTGCCCGACCATAATCCGCTGGTTGCCGGTAGCTGGCCGCCCCGGGCGGGCGAAGTCTCGATAGAAGAAGCGCTGGCGGAGAGGCTGGGCGTTAAGCCTGGCGATACGCTGACCTTCACCGGCGATACGCAAACCTTCTCTGCAAAAATTACCAGTCTGCGCAAAGTGGACTGGGAAAGCCTCAAGCCCAACTTTTTCTTTATCTTTCCGCCCGGCGCGTTGGATGGACAGCCGCAAACCTGGCTGACCAGCTTTCGGCTTGATCATGATAATGCGCTGCTGGCGCAGCTGAATCGCGCCTTTCCTACGCTCAGCCTGCTGGATATCGGCACTATCCTGCGGCAAATAGGGCAGGTGCTGGCGCAGGTGAGCCAGGCGCTGGAGATCATGGTCGTGCTGGTCACCGCCTGCGGTATTTTACTGCTGCTGGCGCAGATACAGGTCGGGATGCGTCAGCGCAGGCAGGAGCTGGTGGTATATCGAACGCTGGGCGCCGGTAAAAAGCTGCTGAGGCACACGCTGTGGTGCGAGTTTGCGCTGCTGGGCTGCGTCTCCGGCATCGCCGCCACGCTGGGCGCCGAGGCGGCGCTGTGGGGCCTGCAGCGTAAGGTGTTTGATTTCCCGTGGCAGCCCGACTATCTCCTGTGGGTAAGGTTGCCTCTGGCCGGCACCTGTTTACTGTCGCTGTGCGGCGGCTGGTTAGGCATAAGGTTACTTAAAGGAAAGGCATTGTTCAGAGGGTATAACGCAGCGTAGAATAAAGGCCGATATGTATCGGCCTTTATCATTTATTTTCTTTCGTATTCTGAGGCGGCCGGGAACCTCTGAATCGTTTCGCCTGACCGGTTTTGCTTTCCTGCGGGCTGTGATAAAGGTCATAAATAACGTAGATAGTGGAATAGGGAAATAGCTGAAATGTTGGATCTGCTGGATATAAAATATCGTCATCTCTCTGAAATGAAGTCAACTGAGCTATTTGGTTTAAGAAAAAGAGTATTTAAAGACAGACTCAACTGGATGGTCAACAGCCAGGATGAGATGGAGTTCGATGAATATGATAATGAACAAACCACTTATGTTTTTGGCGTCCACCAGGATACCTGCGTTTGTAGCCTTCGCTTTATAGAAACCCAACACCCGAATATGATTACCGGCACGTTCCGGTCATGGTTTAAAGATTTTACGCTTCCCGAAGGGAACTACGTAGAGGCCAGCCGTCTGTTTATCGATAAAGAGCGGATGACGATGTTAAAGCTGCGTGAGAAACCCGTCAGCGCGCTGCTTTTTTTATCGATGATTAATTATGCCCGGCACTATAAATATGACGGCATATACGCCATCGTCAGCCATCCTATGTATCTCATTTTTAAGCGTTCTGGCTGGAAGGTTTCGGTAGAGGCACAAAGTCTTTCCGAGAAAAAAGAAAAGATATTTCTGATCTTTATGCCTGTAGATGATGATAACCAGCGTATATTGATTGACCTGGTAAAATCTAAGGCACCCGAGTTAACAATGGCCCTGGATGCCTGGCCGCTCTCATTCCCCGTCAGTCAGCACCGGCCTGATTAGCTGTAGCTCAATGCTTAATCTGATGGCATGTTTCATATTGGTAACGCCCAACTTTTTCACCGCGTTACCAATATGATATTTAACCGTGGTGAGCTTGATGCCCAGAATTAACGCGATTTCCTGGTAGGATTTGCCCACGCTGGCCCAGTAAATAATCTCATTCTCTCTTTTAGAGAATATTTCCCGCGTGTTCATTTCATCAAAATCAGTTTTTCTTGCCTGCTCCTGATACAGCTCCGTCAGCTTTTCATGGGCGTTAATCAGCAGCATTTGCAATTTGCTTTTATTCGTCTGGATCACTTCTTCAATATTATCGTCACAGTGCTCGTCCAGCATGATTGAGAGCACGACAAGATTGTTATTGTGGTCGTGAAGAACAAACGTATAGCCGTTGATGATATTGTGGTTACGCGCCATATCAAAAAGCTTAGGAACCTTGACGCCCTTGTTCAGCATAATGTTTTCGTCCCATGAGAAGGGCGAAACACGGTAAAGCGCCGTGATCAGAACGGGATCGATAAACTGAAAGTTGTTTTCGACATAAACCTGAAACCATTCCGGCCTGTTAGAAATTATAGAGAAATCCGCAGGGTTGCGTTTACTCATAATCGCATAGGCATACTTAACGTTACTGAACTGAGTCAGTTTCCTCTCAAGGTAATCTTTTATGGAGGAATTGATAACCTGATTACTAAAATATGATTTAGACATGTAATTATCTCCCTGAGAAAGTGGGGCTTCCATCGTCAATAGCCGACTTTACCATGTTTTTAAAGCCAGACCTAACGATGCACCCTGCTCAGACAGGCTGCCGTAGATGAGCGGCGTTAAAGTAAATGGCGGAATAATGTTCAGCACGTCCGGCGCAGCCGAAAAATCATAGTAACTTTTTATGGAAGCTGAAGAAACAGGGTGTTGACGTAAGGGCACAATTTGATGAGAGAAGCGAGGGAGGAGAACCAAACCAGACCCTGACACGTCAATCATGAAGCAAAATTTACGTGTTTATCCAGAAAATCTGAGAGTGGTTCCCTTGGTGTTGGCAAAAAAAACTTCTAATTACTTAATAGTATTATGTATTTATTGTTTTGTTCGCCAATACAATACGACTTTCACCAACAAATTAATAGCCATACTTAAGTACAGTTAAGCACTGTCTTTTTTCAGATGGGTGTTTGCCCAGGCAATGCCTTCAGCATAATCGGCAGGTAAATCCTGCGCCAGCGCGCTCAGTGCCTGCTGAAGCGATTCACGGCTGGTATCGCAAAGGTTCAGGTGCCCTACCTTGCGTCCCGGACGCACTTCTTTTTCATACCAGTGCAGGCGAACCAGCGGTTGCTCCAGCCACGCAAGGTTAACTGCCGTGCCGATCAGGTTAATCATAACCGACGGCGTGCTGACGACGGGCGCAGGCAAAGGCAGATCCAGAATGGCGCGCAGATGCAGCTCGAACTGGCTGATGGAAGCGCCGTTCTGCGTCCAGTGGCCGCTGTTGTGCACGCGGGGCGCCAGCTCGTTAATCAGCAGTCCTTCCGGCACCACAAAGCATTCCATGGCCATAACGCCTACATAGTCCAGCTCGTTCATAATAGCGGCCAGCATACTTTCAGCCTGCTGTTGACGTTCCGCATCCGGCGTCGGTAACGCGACGCTGGCGCGCAGAATACCGTCCTGATGCAGATTGTGGGTGAGGGGATAGAAAACCGTGCGGCCGTCATGAGCGCGAGCGCCAACCAGAGACACCTCGCCGGAAAAATTAATGCCCTGTTCCACAATGCACTCGCCGTAGCAATCCGCAGGCAGGGAAGCGACATCGTTCTGCCGTAAACGCCACTGGCCGCGACCATCGTAGCCGCCCGTACGGCGCTTAACGATAGCCAGCTCGCCCAGCCTGGCGAAAACATCGGGCCACTGCGCGGCATCGCTCAGCAGCTGCCAGGGCGCGGTAGCCAGGTTCAGCCGATCCAGCAGCTGTTTTTGCGTCAGACGATCGGCCAGCAGCGGGAAAATATCGCGGTTTACAAAGGCATTATGATGCGAGAGTTCACGCGTCAGCGCCGTTTCCGGCCAGCGTTCGATTTCCGCCGTGATCACGCTTTGTTGGATAGGCAGCGCTTCCGGTTCCGCATCCAGCCCGACAGGATAAACGGCTATTCCCAGCGGTTCACCAGCCTGGCGCAGCATCCGCCCCAGCTGACCATTTCCTAATACGCAGACTGGCTTCATGCTTCCTCCCGCGGATCCGGGTTATTCAGAACTTCGTCAGTCTGGCTTTGACGCCAGGCGGACAGACGCTGGTTTAACTCCGCATCGTGTAGCGCCAGGATTTGTGCGGCCAGCAGCGCCGCATTAGCCGCGCCTGCTTTACCGATAGCCAGCGTGCCGACCGGGATGCCGCGCGGCATCTGGACAATGGAGTAAAGGCTGTCAACGCCGCTCAGCGCCGCGCTCTGCACCGGTACGCCCAGCACGGGCACCAGCGTTTTCGCCGCCAGCATGCCGGGCAGGTGCGCCGCGCCGCCAGCGCCGGCGATAATAACCTGAATACCGTTCTCTGCGGCCTGTTCGGCAAAGCTGAACAGCTTGTCCGGCGTACGGTGCGCTGAAACCACTTCACAATGAAAAGGAACGGCCAGGCTGGTGAGAATGTCCGCGGCGAATTGCATGGTTGCCCAGTCGCTTTTAGAACCCATTACAATGGCGATGCGGGCCGGTGCGGCAGTAGAAGACATGCGGGTGTGACTCCTGTGATTATACAAACAGTGTCTGAAAGCTGGTCGGTCAGCCAGACAGGAAGGGCTGAGAGAATAGCATGACTCACCGGGCAGGAAAACGGTTGCGTCGGTTCAATCGCATCACGGAATGGGGAACTTCGCGCCTGTCAGCTGACCAGCAGCAGGCTTAAAGCCACTGCATCAGATGCCGGAACGTTAAGCCGGGAGGCTTTTGGCGTAGCTCAGACAGCAAGCGTTTTGGTCGACGCAATATGGGAAGAATTTACAGGGGAAAAGCGATCAGTTCCGTTCCGGATGAGGTTACGCGGATCATCGATCCTTCCGTGTGCCAGGCGCCCAGCACCACGCGTTCGGCGGGCAGACCGTTAACGGTGAGCGTATGAACGGCGGGGCGGTGCGTATGGCCATGAATAAGGCACTGCACCTGATAGCGGCTCATCGTATAGGTAACGGCTTCGTTATTAACGTCCATAATCGCCATCGTTTTGCTGCTGTTGGCCTGCTTGCTGCCAGCACGCATTTTCTGAGCGATACGCTGGCGCAGCGACAGCGGCAGCGACAGGAAAAGCTTTTGCAGCCAGCGCTGATGGACCTTGCGGCGAAAGCGCTGATAGCCTTCGTCATCAGTACACAGCGTGTCGCCATGCATAATCAGCAGCGGCCGACCATACAGCTCCAGCCGTTGCGCTTCCGGCAGCAGCCGCATACCGCATGATTTTGCAAAGCGCTGACCGAGCAGGAAATCGCGGTTGCCGTGAATAAAGTAGCAGGGAACGCCCGCCAGCCTTAATTCATCAAGCGCGGCGGCGACTTTGGCGTGAAGCGGATTGGGATCGTCATCGCCAATCCAGGCCTCAAACAGGTCACCGAGGATGTACAGTGCATCGGCCTGACGCGCGTCACGCCGCAAAAAAGCAAGAAAACCGGCAGTGATTGCCGGTTCTTCTTCACACAGATGTAAATCTGCGATAAACAGCGTATGCGACATTATTCGCTAACGGTGACTTTCTGGATCACGACGTCTTCTTTTGGCACGTCCTGATGCATTCCGCTGCGGCCAGTAGAAACGGCTTTGATTTTCTCAACCACGTCCATGCCTTCCACAACTTCAGCAAAGACGCAGTAGCCCCAGCCCTGCAGACTTTCGTCACGGAAGTTCAGGAAGTCGTTGTCCGCCACGTTAATGAAGAACTGCGCGGTCGCGGAGTGTGGCGCCTGGGTACGGGCCATCGCCAGCGTGCCTTTGGTGTTTTTCAGGCCGTTGTTGGCTTCGTTACGGATTTCCGCTTTGGTGGCTTTCTGCTGCATGCCAGGCTCAAAACCGCCGCCCTGGATCATAAAGCCGTTGATAACACGGTGGAAAATGGTGTTGTCGTAAAAACCTTCACGGCAGTAATCCAGGAAGTTTTTAACAGTTTCAGGCGCTTTATCGTCAAAGGTTTTGATAACGATATCGCCATGGTTAGTCTGGAAAGTGACCATATTCTCATCCTGTAAAGGTTGAAGGGGTGGATTTAGCTGCCGTCAGCGGAATAATCAGGCTGACAGGCGATAAAATAGAGGGCTCTTATATCACAAAATGTGATGACGAGTCAGCACCGCCGCATAAACGGAAGCGTGCCGAACCTTGCTTTGCGTGGCGCTTGCGTTAACAATACGGCAGAATATGCCTGTTACTATCACGATCGCACACGTTAAAAACGGAATGTCTCAATGCTAAAGATTTTCAACACCCTGAGTCGTCAAAAAGAGGAATTTAAGCCTATTCATGCCGGTCAAATCGGCATGTACGTGTGCGGCATCACCGTCTATGACCTGTGTCATATTGGTCACGGGCGCACCTTTATTGCCTTTGACGTGGTCGCCCGCTATCTGCGCTATTTAGGCTACTCGCTGAAGTACGTGCGTAACATCACCGATATTGATGACAAAATCATCAAGCGCGCCAACGAAAACGGCGAAACTATCGACGTGCTGACCGATCGGATGATCGCGGAAATGCACGCTGACTTCGCCGCGCTGAATATTCTGCCGCCGGATCTGGAACCTCGCGCTACGCACCATATCACCGACATCATTGAACTGGTCAGCAAGCTTATTGAGCGCGACCATGCTTACGTCGCCAGCAACGGCGACGTGATGTTCTCTGTTGCCAGCGACGCCGATTACGGCCTGCTGTCGCGTCAGGATCTGGAACAGCTCCAGGCCGGCGCGCGCGTTGAGGTGGCCGCCGACGTTAAACGTAATCCTATGGACTTTGTGCTGTGGAAAATGTCCAAGGCCAATGAGCCGGGCTGGCCTTCGCCGTGGGGCGAGGGGCGTCCGGGCTGGCATATTGAATGTTCCGCCATGAACTGCAAGCAGCTTGGCGAGCACTTCGATATTCACGGCGGCGGTTCCGACCTGATGTTCCCGCATCATGAAAACGAAATCGCCCAGTCTACCTGCGCGCATGACGGCCCCTACGTCAACTACTGGATGCATTCCGGCATGGTGATGGTTGACCGTGAAAAGATGTCCAAGTCGCTGAACAACTTCTTTACCGTGCGCGACGTGCTGGGCTATTTCGATGCCGAGACCGTGCGCTACTTCCTGATGTCGGGCCACTATCGCAGCCAGCTGAATTACGGCGAAGATAACCTGAAGCAGGCGCGCGCGGCGCTGGAGAGGCTTTATACCGCGCTGCGCAACACCGATCCGCAGGCTGAAGCCGTGGGCGGCGAGGCTTTTGAAGCCCGTTTCCGCGAGGCGATGGACGACGATTTCAACACGCCGGAAGCCTATTCCGTGCTCTTTGATATGGCGCGCGACGTTAACCGCCTGAAAACCGAAGACAGGGCGGCCGCAAACGGGCTGGCGGCAAAACTGCGTCAGCTGGCTGGCGTGCTGGGCCTGCTGGAACAGGATCCTGAAGTCTTTTTGCAGAGCGGTGCGCAAAGTAACGACGATGAGGTCGCCGAGATCGAAGCGCTGATCAAAATGCGCCTGGATGCACGTAAAGAGAAAAACTGGGCGCAGGCTGACCTGGCGCGTGACAAGCTGGTCGAAATGGGGATCGTGCTGGAAGACGGCCCGCAGGGAACCAGCTGGCGTCGTAAATAAGCTAAAAAAGTTCAGGAGCCAATTGGCTCCTGAATGGTTTTTACTTTCTTCACCGACCGCTCAGCTTTTAAAATGCAGCCTGCAGCTGACTTTACTCAGCGACGGTGATGCTGTTGCCGTTAAAGCTGACGGTCTGGCCCGCAACGATTTTACAGCGTTTACGGGTTTCTGTTTTGCCATCTACCGTAACCTGGCCGTCCGCGATTGCGTCTTTTGCCGCACCGCCGCTTTCCACCCAACCTTCCAGCTTCAGCAGATCGCATAAATCGACGTGGGCATGTTTACCCAGAGAAAAAGTTGCCATTATTGTACTGCTCCATCATGAAATTCTTCGCAGGCTTGCAGGGTATTCTGAATCAGCGTTGCCACGGTCATCGGGCCAACACCGCCTGGAACCGGCGTAATATAAGCTGCCCGCTCGGAAGCTGCAGCAAAATCTACGTCACCAACCACTTTGCCGCTTTCCAGACGATTAATGCCCACGTCAATCACGATCGCGCCAGGCTTGATCCAGTCGCCAGGAATAAAGTTTGGTTTACCCACGGCCACCACCAACAGATCGGCATGTTCGATATGGTGACGAAGGTTTTTGGTAAAGCGATGGGTAACGGTAGTGGTGCAGCCTGCCAGCAGCAGCTCCATGCTCATTGGACGACCAACGATATTGGACGCGCCAACCACCACGGCGTTCAGGCCAAAGGTGTCAATGTTATAACGCTCTAGCAGCGTGACAATGCCGCGCGGCGTACAGGGACGCAGCTTAGGCGCGCGCTGGCACAGGCGACCAACGTTATAAGGATGGAATCCATCGACGTCTTTTGACGGCGAGATGCGCTCCAGCACCTTAACGTTATCAATGCCTGCCGGGAGCGGCAGCTGCACCAGAATGCCGTCAATTTCGCTATCGTCGTTCAGCTTATCGATCAGCGCCAGCAGCTCCGCTTCGCTGGTGGAGGCCGGCAAATCGTAAGAGCGGGAGATAAAGCCCACTTCTTCACAGGCACGGCGTTTGCTGCCCACGTAGATTTGTGAAGCCGGGTTCTCACCTACCAGTACCACCGCCAGGCCAGGCGCGCGTTTACCCGCGGCCAGACGCTGCTGCACTTTTTCTGCAACCTCAAGGCGCACCTGCTGCGCAATCGTTTTACCGTCAATAATCTTTGCTGCCATCAGAGAGAGGATCCATCTGTGTTGAGTTGAAACGGGAGATGGCGCCTATTCTGGCAGAAGCGCGCGCCGCTGTCAGGCACAGATTCGGAGCGGGCTGTTCAATAGTGCAGCAACAGATTGGCTTAGTAAGCAAAATCGTTGACTCGACGGCTTCGCGCCGTATAATCCGACCCTGTTCCCCATGCGCCCTTAGCTCAGTTGGATAGAGCACCGGCCTTCTAAGCCGTAGGTCACAGGTTCGAATCCTGTAGGGCGTACCATTATCTTTCAATAGCTTACGCTAATTTCAATCCCATCTGATTTCCGCCTTGTGTCGTATTTGTGTCGTCACTCCCCAAAAGTGAGTCAATTTTACGCGCATGCTCGGTCAAATGGTTCGGTGCGAGATGCGCATACCGGCGCACCATTTCTATCGACTCCCAGCCACCCATTTCATGTAAAGCAGAAAGCAGAAAGCGGAACGCCGGACGGTATCAGCCAGCTCGCCTAAGGGTGTCGCAAATCTTGAAAGCGGAAATCCTTAATGCCTTCCTGATTAACGCTGCCCGCCAGGCCGTATTCGAGCCACCCCACATTTTCCTGTAGCCGTCGTTTCGTCATTATGCTTGACCGCTTCAGCGTGCACAAACACCCAGCAGCTATGTCTGATTGCCTCTGCAGTTCCGGGCAGCCTGCCTCTGCGTGAGTACCTGTCACCAGATCGTTTCTGGATATCGGCTTAAGGATATAAAATACAGGCCACGCCAGCGCACAGCTCCTAAAATGACATACGTGCAAAAGATATTAAGAATATTTCCGATTGCATTAAATTAATAATCCTTTGAAAGCCTGAATAAGATTAATTTCTATAAGTTGTTGTTTCCTTGGGTTACTCCAGAGTATGAATTTTCAAGTTGTAAAATACAAAGTTCCTTCCAACCGCTTTTAGCAGAAGCTGCTTTCAGCGCCGCTCGTGCTTTAATGTAATATACATCTATTTCTTCAACTGTTGGTTCAATAAAGGGAATTCCGCAAATATGCTCGATATTGTCTTTGTTGAGATATTGTAATGTTCCTATGGTATTGTTTATCAATGCTTCAGCCATCGAAATATGTAATCCTTCCTGAAAATAAGTGATGCTTAAAAAGGGTTCTTTGTCGAGCGCAGGGTAAAGATTTATCCAGCGATCCTGTCCTTTAGATAAGTACTCTAATATGTTCTCGTAATCCGTATCAGAGAATTTTTCGGTTTTCTGCTCATTAATGGCCATTAACACCTTTCTGTAAAGCTTATCCTCTGAGCTATTTAATGCGCAAGCGCTGAGCAGCAATATAAGAAGAGCGGTTGTGAATTTTTTCATTGTACAATCAGCTCCTTATCGCCGCTTTCTATTATCTTTTCCCTGTATCCCCGCATCAAAATAATACAGCCATTGGATGCGGTTCCTCTGCCATTACCACCATGAATCAAAAACCCCTCACGCCCGCACATGCTGTTCCCGCTGTGTGGCGTAAGCCTGATAACATATCTTCCTGCCGTAGGGTGAACTGCAATCGGGCCAGTTATATGATAATTGCCGCGCGGCAGCAGCCCTTTATTCTTAACGCACTCATCATCAGGGTTGTCTTTGTAACCCGGCGATCCCGCATACTCAGCGCTAAATTTATAGTCGCCATTGCGGGAGAATTTTTTAGTTATTACATTGTAGATCCAGGCCATAATTCTATATCCTTATATTATTAAATTTATTCCATCTGCTTCGCCAGCATCTCTACAAACCGCGTGACCGGCCACCCCTTAAGATCTGAAACCTGCCCGTCGCCAATTTCCACCAGCCGTGGTTATCCGAGCGTATTCTCAATCATATCTATCGTAAAAAACGAGCTGTCTATCCGGCTGGCTATCTCTCTTACGCTTGTCGATACATCGCCGTCGGCGGCGTAAACCTGTTTGTTCAGCACAAAATAGCGCTTTTCACTGTGAGGTTTAAAAGATTCAAAACGACGCAGGCAAATACCGCCTTCGATTTCGCCACGAAATTTTTTCAGCAGCTGAACAATCTCGCGGATCTCATTGGCGTTATGCGCAACCGATCCTCGGGACGTGGTTAAAGATTTTACGTAGTCTTTGACAAAACAGACGGGCCACTGTAGCTCAGCCAGCAGGGCATCAAAATCTACATCGGGATGAACAACTCTCGTTTCCGGCGTGAAATCGCGGCAAAGATTATACCAGCCCGGCAAATGATGGCAGCGAAGATAGTCTTCTGGCGACGTCATCATCGCGGCCCCACGCACGGTTACGGCATGATGCAGCTGCCGATATTCCAGTGCCGACATCATCCAGCCGCGCCAAATCACGTGGTCGGACAGAAAAGGCGAGGAAAAACGATAATCGCCCATAGCCGCCGCATCTGACGACAGGAGCAGGCAATGCAGACCTTTTTCACGCGCGCAATAATACTCTTGCGCAAAGGCTTCATCAGGACGTTTTGGTTGAAATAACTCGCTGGGATAGATAATTTGCATCGAATTCTCCTTTTCTTTGCACAAGCAGTCCTTTAGCCCATACCCAGCCCGATAACGATATTGACAAAAGCGGCGATCGGCATCACAAAAGCGGGAAAAAAGTAATTTTTCTCTTTTTTCCTCCGGCCTGAATAAACTAATACCAGCCCAACAGCCAGAAAGGGAAACCGAGTATTAAATAAGGCACGGAAGCTCCTGAGATGAGTATGCTGGCAGCTATTTATCAGGCCGCTCAAGGTAGCAATATTTATAACGCTGTTTTGACGATAAGCAAAGCGGCATCGGCCAGCGGCAAAAGCACTTAACGCTGTAGCGGCATTTTTTACCCTGTCAAAATGAACCGTACTCAGAAATATTGGGTAAGCAGGGCGTGTGCTAAGTGGCAGGCGGGAAAGAAAATGGCTGAGGCAAATTGTTTATCGGCGGCAGGGGAAACATAGCCATCATCAGCAATCTGCCGATTAATGAGCAGCATTCATAGCTTTAACTCCATATGGCCTATAAATGTCCCGAATTTTAGCTGCTATGCTTCCTCACGCTATGGCTATATAAGCCCTGAACAAGCTAAAACCGGCATATAGCTCTATTTAATTACAACATACTAAAGACGATAGCGGCAGAAGAGAAAAGACAATGCAGCGAGAGCAGATCATCATTTATGAGCTGGCGGCCTGGATAGACGCCAACATTCATCGGCCGTTAAAAATCGACGACGTGGCGGAAAAAGCAGGCTATTCAAAATGGCATTTGCAGAGAATGTTTCAGCGCGTGATGGGCAAAAATCTGGGCAACTACATTCGCGACACCAAACTGGCGCTGGCGGCAGGGGACTTAATCAAAACCACCGAAACGGTGATGACTATCTCACAAAAATACGGCTATGAATCTCAGCAGACCTTTACCCGTATTTTTGCTAAAAAATACCATAAGCCGCCAGCCGCCTTCAGAAAATACAATGCGCTAAAAAACGGCCCGGACTGCTGTCGGACTAACCGTTAGTTAAAGACGTTATCAAGCCAGTACCTTATACATAATCGTCACGACACAGAATCACTCGGCCAGCCGGCCGTCATTCATTCAGTCATTGTCAGCAGTTATTGTCAGTCGTTCAGTCAGTCAACCCGTGAGTCGGTAAGGCCCGGCGTTGATTCCCTGCGCTGCGGCTGTCTGGCTTTAACGCTTAGTAATTAATTCGGTTCACCCTTTCTTTGTTGCCCTGTACTTTTCTTCACCGGTGCCGATAACACTCACAGAGTGATAAGCCGCGTGCCGTTGTGCGCCGCTTACCAGCGTACAAACAGTCAGGCAACCCAGAGGTAGTAATGGATAATTTCCAGAAAGAGATTGATGAGAGAGCGAATCTCGCCTTATCCAACAAGTTTGAGCTTCTGTTATTCCGTTTAGGCTCAGATCAGAACGATGCGAAATCAGAACTTTTCGGTATTAACGTGTTTAAGCTGCGCGAGATCGTCCCTATGCCGACTATTACCAAAGCGGCGGGTATGAAATCACCTCTGCTGGGCATGGCGAACATTCGCGGCCAGTTTATCCCGGTTATCGATCTGCCGGCCGTTGCAGGCTGCACGCCGGAAACAGGCTTAAACCTGCTGCTGGTTACCGAATATGCCCGCAGCACGCAGGCTTTCGCCGTGGAATCCGTGGACGATATCGTACGCCTCAACTGGAGCCAGATCCATACGGCGGAATCCGGTATCAGCAGCCGCAATATCACCAGCATTGCCTGCCTGGATGACAAAACCAACAGCATGGCGATGGTGCTGGACGTAGAGCAGATCCTGCATGACGTTATTCCTTCCGTGCGGGACGTAAAAGCAGAAGACGTTAAGGTGAAAGAGTTTAATATCAGGCCCGGATCGGTCGCTATCGTAGCGGAAGACTCTAAGGTCGCGCGCCAGATGCTGGAGCAGGGTCTGAAAGTGATGGGCATCCCTGCCGTTATGCACACCACGGGCCTCGAAGCCTGGGAAAAAATCAAGCTGATGGCGCAGCAGGCGATGACGGAAGGCGTTTCCATTCACGACAAAATCGCGATGGTATTAACCGACCTTGAAATGCCGGAAATGGACGGTTTTACCTTAACGCGCAATATCAAGAGCGATCTGGGCCTGAAAAATATCCCGGTAGTGATCCACTCTTCGCTTTCGGGCAGCGCTAACGAAGACCACGTGCGTAAAGTCGGCGCCAACGGCTACGTGGCTAAATTTGAGATCAACGAGCTTTCCGCCGTGATCCACAAAGTGCTGGAAGAAGCCGGTAACTGATTTGTTATTATCGGCGGTTAACAGGCCGCCTGATAACAATGACGTGCTGATAAGGCGAAATAAAAAAATACTGCTTCTTTAAAGTTTATATTAATGTCAGTAAATGCCGGACGATGCGCCAGAACATTATCTGTAGGTAAAGAAGAGGAAGTCATTTATTATTCAGCCGCTGTCAGACCATAAGGAGATCAGGATGACAATGCTGGAACAAATAAAAGTTCTTTATCTTAATGACGAACAGGGCGAATTTCTCAAATACGCTATTCTGGCCGATCAAACCGGACGCGCCGCGCTGGTTCTGGTGCATATCTCATTGCAGCACCAAATCGGGCAGCTGTCCTGGGCCGTCTGGACGAAAGTAGACGAGCTGAGCGTGCCGCTGGCGGAGGAAACGCCCGAAGCGGCGTTAAGGCTGGCGGTCGCGGCCTGCGTCGACCATCGCGCCAGCTGGCAAAAGTAGCGCTTAAGCTGCCTGCGGGCAGCTTTTCTACGCGGTTGCCTCGCCACATTGCTGCTGTTACTCTGACGCCCCCTGTGCCCGCAATTCCCGGTAAAAAAATGATCTGGCTGATGCTTCTGACTTTGGTGGTGGTTTTTATTATTGGCTTTCGCGTGCTGAATTCACGATCCCGCCGCGCGACCAGCGCGCTGACGAAGCGGCTGAATATCGATCCGGTCTACGTTGAATCATTGCTCAGCCTGATGGGGCGACCGGCCGGAGAAGAGTTTGTTGCCTATCTTTCTCGCGATAACGAGGCGCATTTAAGCAATGCGGCAAGCGTGCTGCTAATCTGGCAGCTTTGCCTGGTGGATGAATCGGAAGAAAATATCGCTTTCTGGCGTGGCGTACTGCGCGAAGCCTGGCTGCCGACCGAGCTTTCCAGTGAACACGTTCGGCTGGCGCTGAAATTTTTACGCGAGCTGGAGCCGGACGCGCAGGAAATGCACGCATTTCGCCTGCGCTATAACGCCCGGTTCGCACCCGATAGCAATACTGTGGAGAACGGAAGCAATAACGTGGTATCGATTCATTCTCATTCTCATCACCACTGAATAATTTTTTCCGTCTGTTCAGTGTGGGCATTATCACTTATCTGAATTATTTTTAAGCGGTTATAAGGAAATAGTGCCTTAATCGGGCAGGAAAGTAATGGCGAAGCGCTTTTTTTGTACACAACACTCGGGTATCAATTCTATTGCAGTTTTATAACAAATTTATAAAGCTTAACTAAAAATAATTAGAGTTTAATTTTTACATTTAGAAATAATTTTATCCATAACATTACTTTTTTTCTGGTCGATAACAAAATCTATTAACTCAAATTACATTTTATTATCATGTGAGAGTCGTAATGTTATGTTGCTACAAAAAGAAACTACCCGGCGCAAGTTTTTACTGGGGTCGCTGTTAGCATTACCGCTCGGCGAGCTGGTCTTTAAAGGATTAACGGCGGCGCAGGCTGCTGAAATGGCCGCACCCGAGCTGCTCGATTATAAACCCATCTTTTTTTCTGCCGACGAATGGCAATTCGTGATGGCCGCCTGCGATCGCCTGATCCCGGCCGGTGGCAAAGGCAAGGCGCCAGGCGCGCTGGAAACCAACGTGCCGATTTTTATCGATCAGCAAATGCATGGCGATATGGGCAGCGAAATCTATATGCAGGGGCCGTTCAACCCTCATGCGCCGGCCACCATGGGGTATCAAATCCCGTTCCGTCCGCAGCAAATCCTGCAAACCGGTATTCGGCTGGTCAACAGCTGGTGCCAGCAGCAGCATCAGAAGGCGTTCCACGAGCTGGAAATAGCCGATCGTGAAGCCGTACTGACTCAGGTGCAGAAAAACCAGATCGTCTTTGCCGACCTGGGCGAAAGCGCCCTGCAGGGATCGCAATTCTTCAGCGAATTACTCTCCAATACCAAGCATGGCTACCTCTCCGATCCGATGTATGGCGGCAATAAAGGGATGAAAGCCTGGATTGCCATCGGCTTCCCCGGCGCGCGCGCCAGCTATATGGAATGGGTGAAGCAGCACAACGTGCCGTATCCGCTGGGCCCGATAAGCATTAAAGGCGAGCGAGCCTGAGTTTTTCTCTGATTACAGACTGGCAGGATTAAAAATGGCAACAATCAATAAAGAAGAAGTCGACGTTGTAGTCGTCGGCCTGGGCTGGGCTGGCTCGCTGATGAGCATCGAGCTGGCGATGGCCGGATTAAAAGTGCGCGCGCTGGAACGCGGCGGCGATCGGGGATATGAAGAGTTCGCCTATCCTAAACCGGCCGATGAATACGCCTACGCCGTGCGTAATAAAGTGATGGCGACCCCGGCGGAAGCGGCGGTGACCGTCCGTTACAACATGAGCCAGACGGCGCTGCCGACGCGTAAATGGGGCGCTTTTGCGCCAGGTACGGGCGTGGGCGGTTCCGGCCTGCACTGGACGGCGGTGCTGATCCGTCCAACGCCAACCGATCTGAAGCTGAAAACCTATGCGGATCAGGCCTACAAGCCAGGTATCCTGCAGGAAGATATGCGCATCATGGATTTCCCGTTCACCTGGGATGAAATCGAGCCGTATTACACCAAATTTGAAAATATCTGCGGCCAGTCCGGCAATACCGGCAACCTGCGCGGGCAGATCCTGGAAGGCGGCGACCCGTTTGAAGGGCCGCGCTCAGAGCCTTACCCGCTGCCGCCTCTGGAAGATACGCTTAATACCAGCATGTTTGCGAAAGCGGCGAAAAAGCTCGGCTATCATCCGTTCCCGAACCCGTCCGCCTGCGTTTCCCGTGCCTGGACCAACCCTTACGGCAACCAGATCGCGCCCTGTAACTACTGCGGCTACTGCAGTAAATATCCGTGCCTGAACTACTCCAAAGCCTCGCCGCAGACCGCCGTTATGGATGCGCTTAAGCGTATGGATAACTTCTCTTATGAAGTGCACGCCAACGTGATGAAAGTGGTGCTGCATGACGATAAGAAAACGGCTAAGGGCGTGATTTATATCGATGCGCAGGGCAACGAGTGCTTTCAGCCCGCGAAAATCGTGGTATTGAGCAGCTTCCAGTTCTGTAACGTTCGCCTGATGCTGCTGTCCGGCATCGGTCAACCTTACAACCCTATCACCGAAGAGGGCGTGATTGGTCGTAACTACGCTTTCCTGAGCAACGGCGGCGCCACGCTGTTCTTCAAAGACAAAAACTTTAATCCGTTCGCTACGGCTGGCGCTACCGGCCAGATGATTAACGATATTTCGCCGGGCAACTTTGACGGCCCGTCGCTGGGCTTTATCGGCGGCGCGAAAATTCACAGTTCGCAGGCTACCGGCACGCCAATCAGCACCGCGCTGCCAAAAGGCACGCCGTCGTGGGGAACCGGCTGGAAAGAGGGGCTGGAAGAGTGGTACGGCCATTCGATGAAAATCAGCATTACCACCACCTGCCAGTCCTATCGCGATATCTATCTCGATCTGGATCCGAACTACAAGGATGAATACGGCTATCCGCTGCTGCGTATGACCTTCGACTGGAAACAGAACGAGCTGAAGCTGCAGCAGTATCTGAAAGACGTGGTCAGCAACATCACCAAAGAGCTGAACCCGGACAGCTACAGCGAAAGCTTCCTGCCGATGGACGCGCATTTTGACCTGACCAAATACGTCTCGACCCATAACGTGGGCGGTGCAGTAATGGGCGATAACCCTAAAACCTCGGCGCTGAACAAGTATCTGCAAAGCTGGGATGTGCATAACGTCTTTGTGCCGGGCGGCAACGCTTTCCCGCAAAACTTCCAGGCGAACCCGACCGATACCATCGGCGCGCTGACGCTGATGGCGGCGCAGGCAATCAAAGATATCTATCTGAAAAATCCCGGTCCAATGGTACAGGCGTAAGCGACGATGAAGATTAAACATTTTTTACTCGCCAATGCCGTGCTGCTCAGTGCAGGTTCAGCGCTGGCGGCTCCGGCAGACAACGGCGAACTGATTAAACAGGGCGAGTATCTTTCACGCCTGGGCGACTGCAGCGCCTGCCACTCGCTGCCCGGCAAACCGGCTTTTTCCGGCGGCCTGGCGATCGAGTCAAACCTGGGCACCATTTATTCGACCAATATCACGCCGGATAAAGAGCATGGCATCGGTAATTACAGCGAACAGCAGTTTTCCGACGCGGTACGTAAAGGCGTGCTGCCTGACGGCAAGCGGCTGTATCCGGCTATGCCTTATCCTGATTACGCTAAAATCAGCGACGAGGATATGCACGCGCTTTACGTCTATTTTATGCAGGGCGTGAAGCCGAGCGCGGAACAGCCGCCGGAAACCGATCTGAGCTTTCCGTTCAGCCAGCGTTGGGGCATGCGCTTCTGGAACTGGGCCTTTGCTTCCGATAAGCCTTTCCGGCCGATTGGCGGCGCTTCGGCCGAGGTTAATCGCGGCGCCTATATCGTCGAAAGCCTGGGTCACTGCGGCAGCTGCCACACGCCTCGCGGACTGGGCATGAACGAAAAAGCGCTCGACAGTGGCGACAAGGATTTCCTTGCCGGCGGCAGCCTGAACGACTGGGAAGTGCCTTCGCTGCGCGGCTTACCGCGCTGGACGGAGCAGGAAACCATCGATTACCTGGCGACGGGCCGCAACGATAAGGCAGCGGTAGGCGGCGAGATGACCTCGGTGGTGGAGCACAGCACCTCTTATATGAGCGAGGCAGATCTGAAAGCGATCACGGCCTATCTGAAGTTCCTGGGCGGCAATCCTTCACTGCCTGCCGGTGACGACAAAGCGGCCAGCGCGACGGAGGCTAAGCTGACGGCGGCCAAAAACCTGACCACCGGCGAGCGTCTCTATCTGGATAACTGCGGCGCCTGCCATTTTGTGACGGGCAAGGGCGCGCCTGGCGTCTTCCCGCAGCTGGATCAGGCCACTATCGTTAACGCAGGCGATCCGACAGGGCTTATCCATACCATTCTGGCCGGCGCACAGCAGCCTTCTACGGCGAAAGCGCCTTCCACGCTGGCGATGCCGGGCTTTGTTGCCCGCCTGAACGACGAGGAGGTCGCGCAGCTGGCTACCTTTATCCGTCAGGGCTGGAGCAATAAAGCCGCTGCGGTGAAAGCCGCCGACGTGAAAAAAGTGCGCGAAACGCTGAAGCACTAGCGGTAACAGGAGAGGCGCAACGCCTCTCCTTTTTTATGCCTGAACCGCCTTTCCCGTTATATCAGAAAAAAATCCAACGTTATGCGGGCCACTTCTGTGTATTTAGCCAGCTTTACGCCTTTAACCTATATATCAAACGGTTATCAAGGATCGCCAGGCTGCGTCGTTTGCATCGCTTATCAATATGAATAATCAGTGACAGCGGAACTCCACTGTATTTTCCGCCACTTAGCTCAGGTATCAGACGTTCCGGCTAATCAGACGTTCCGGCTAAGGAGATATACCGTGCTATCGGGGATCAGAACAGCTTTCGCATCAGCATCAAGCAGCGCACAGCGCACCACTTCATCGCAAACCCGTCATGACATGCTCCGGCAGCAGGACGCTTCGCCCAGCCAACGCGGTGGCGGCACACTACAGAGCAGCGAGCCGCCAGATACCGCGGGTTTGCAGCAGGGCAGCGCGGCGCGTGCGCCCGGCCAGGGACGTTTTCGTGCCTTTAGCCATCTTCCGCTGTTTAAGAAAAACCACGCCCGCGCGACGATAGCCAACCCGGAAAGCCATCCGCTGCGCCCGCTAAACCAGCTGGACGTTGCCATTCCCTCTATAGCCGAAGGCGCGCTGGAGCAGGAGATTATGACAACGCTGGCCGACCGGCTGGCGCATCAGCCGGAGGAGAAAGGCTCGCTGGGCGTGCAGCTGACCGCAAAGCGCAACGCCGCTATCGCCGCGCCTGCGGGCCGTGACGCTCAGCGCGCGCTGCTTAAGCAGACCGTTGGCCATCCCAAAATGCACTATCAAAGCGTGGCGGCCAATAAAAACGGCCAGCAGCACGCGTTGCTGAGCGACGAAGGTAAACTGCTGTCGCTGCACTCATCGCGGGATACGCTGGTCGGCGTGGCCCACAGCAAACCGGCCTGGGCAAGAGAAGAGACGCCGGGCAGCGCATTTCCCCGGCGTAAAGCGGCAGAGGTCGTTGACCACCAGCTGACGTTCAGCGAGGACGGCGGCAGCGTGCAAATTCGTCGTAGCGATGCCCCCGGCGGACGAGCAGCCGAGGTAAAGCTACCGGATGCCGCCGTACTCAGCCAGCTTACCGGCGTGCATCATCAGGCGACGCCCGACGGCAGCCGCGCATTTTGCCTCAGCGACAACAAACTTTATCAGCTGGCTTCGCATGAAGAAGGCTGGCAGAAGGTCGACCTTTTCGGCGACGACAAAGACCAGTCGAAGCTGTCACGTCAGGGCGACAACTCGCTCTATCTGATCCATGACGATCGCCATCTGCATCATTTATCGACGCAAACGCAGAGCGCGCGCTTTGCCGATAAAATCAGCGGCGCCTCTGTGGCGGCGGATGGTCAGGCAATCGTGCTGCTTGCCAGCGAAGAGAGCAAGCAGCAAAGCATTAAGCTGCTGCCGCGCATCGACAGCCCGGAAGCGCAACACCGTACGCTACAGCCAATACCGGCTAAAACCTCGCTGGCGGCGGTAGCGCAGACCGACAGCCTGGTTATCGCCGCCGATCATCAGGGCCGTCTGCTGGTGGCAAACCGCCCCGGCGAGGCGAACGAGCTTAATTTTGGCGACGCGCAAAGCCTGAGCCTGCGCGACGCGCTGCATCAGCAAATCGCCGACGCTATCGGCGACCGCTTTCACGTACAGAGCCTGCTGTGCGGCGAAAACGGCCAGCTGCATGCGGTGGTAAAAGACAGCATGGACAGGCAGCACGCTATCGCGCTGAACCCTCATGCAGACAGGCCGCAGACGGCCTCCGGCTGGAACCTCAGCGACAGCCTGGTGATGGATTACCAGAAAGGCCTGCCAAAACCCACGCCGGCCCGTACCGATATTGTTTCTATTGGCGCCAACGGCAAGCTGGCGCTGCACGACGGCAAGGTGCGCTTCTTTAACGAGCTGACCAGCAGCTGGGAAGCGACAGAGGTCAAAGCCGACCAGCTGCGCGCCGGGCAGGACGGTCAGGCCTGGGCGCTGAAAGATAACCAGCTGAAAAGGCTGAAGGTCAACGTAGCCAGCAACAAGATAAATTTTCAGCAGAACACCTTTGCGCTGCACCAGGTGAAAAAAAGCGTCAGTGAAGAGCTGGCGATGCCCGGTCTGGATAAAAAACAGAAAACCGTCGCGGCCAGCGCGCTGGACGACGGGCGTTTCGTCACGCTGGAAGAGCAAGGCGATATCCATTTTCATCACGTTGATACGGAAAGCCGCCGTAACAAGCGGCTGCCGCAGACGCTTTCGCGTCAGGCGCTGAGCCAGGCGATGAATCAGGCCGGTGCGGTACTGAGCCGTCTTCCTGAGGATCGGCTTGAGCATAAAGCCAAAGACATAGTGCTTGGCCCGGAAAACCGCCTGTTTATATTGAGCGATAAAGGCAAAGTTTTCAGCCTGCCTGCCGAGAGCTGGCAGCAAGGAAAAGTTACCGACATGCAGGCGGAGCGGCTGCCTGCGCCGCTGAAAGATGAACTTGGCGAAGCCGCCGAGGCGCTGCCGGTTAAATTTTATGGCAACCAGAAAGGCACGCTGCTGCTGGAGAGGGATAATAAACAGGTACTGACGCGAGACGAGCACGACTGGCATCCGGTTTCCGCCGATATTTCTGCGGGCGTGCACGATACGGAAAATCAGGCCGATCGGCATTTTGAACGACTGAGCGCCGCCACGCGCGATGCCAAATTGAGTAAAACCGGTCTTACCTACAAGCGCGAGGTCAACACCTTCGGGCAGTCCGGTCACGACGGACACAAAGTCCATACGCCTTTCCGCACGCGGCTCAGCACCTTTGTATTCCGTCCCACGCTGGAGACGCCGCGCCCGCTAAAAAACCTGGGCAATCTTGTGCAGCACGCGCACGGCGGTCGTCAGGGCCTGACGGCGATCTATCAGCAGCAGTCGCAGCAGATAGCGGCGCTGACGCAGCATCTTAAACGTCAGCCAAAAGGCAGGGCGGAAGAGCCGCTCAGCCTGAAGCTGAAAACGCTGGCCGCGCGGGAAGATTTGCCCGGCTGGTTCGGCGAAATGCAAAAATTCAATACGGTGCTGGCAGACAGCGCCGCGCATCAGGCCGGTCTGCTTCAGCAGCATTATGGCGCGCAGAGCGGCGCAGGCAGGCAGCTTGATAAGCTGACCGGCAGCCTTAATCCGGCCAGCAGCCAGGGCGACGATCTGTTGAACAAGCTGCAGCAGCTTTACGCCTTGCATCCCAGCGGTAAAGGCAATCACGCGCAGCTCTCCCTGGCGGCGATGCGCGAGAGCAACGTCACGCTTTCCTGGCAAAAGCCCACGGAGGCGATCCCGGCAGGGATAAATCGCGACAAGCACGATCCGATGGGGCTGACGAAATCCCGCCTGATCCTCGACGGCCTGACCAACGTCAAAATGCACGATTTAACGACGCGCCTGACGCGCGCGCTGGATTTACAGGGAGAACCCCGTGAAAAAGCGTTGCAGGCGCTGGGGAGAGAGTTCCGCGAGCTGCGGGATGACGAGTGGGAAAATAATCCGCTTAAACAGCTCACCGGCCAGGGATTTACCGGGAACGACAGGCTGGAGGCCAACTACGACGCCATCAAATCCATGACCAAAGCGTTCAGCAAAACGAACCACGCGATGAACGTCACCACCCGCACCGTGATGCAGGCCGAGGATCAGCAGCTGCTTGCCCGCAGGCTGGAAACCACGGTGCTGGACATGGATAAGGGCGAAAGCCTCTCTTTCAGCCGGGCTTACGGCGCAACAACCACCATCAGCGCGCTGCCGGGTTCACAGGTCATTGCGGGCGTAGGCGGCAGAGGCAGTCTGGATCGCGGCTACAGCATGAGCCTGACGCGAGGCGAAGGCGGCGTGACCGTCAGCTTCGGGCGCGACGGCGGCGGCGCGTTAACCGCCTTTACCGGCCTGGGCTACAACCTGCTGACCGGCTATATGAAAGATCCGGCGCACGATGTCGCCGTCGATCAGCAGCGCAATCTGGCGCCTGCCGTTCGGCTGGGCGGGGTCTTCTCTGTCACGCCGCTGGATCTAAAAAAGCAAAACAGCGTCAGCTTCGAGATTACCGAAGCGGAACTGCCCGCTTTTATCGAAGGGCTGACGCAGGGCACGCTCGATCCGCTGGCGCTGCTCAACCGTGGAATAAATCACAGCGTGAAGCATGGCGAGGTGCTGAACGTCAGCCTGGACGCGAATGCCGCCGCGCTGGCTTCGGCGGGCGTGCCGTTGACCAACAAACATGAAAAGGATACGCCTGCCAGCTTCCGCGTGGGCGGCGGCGCTTATGCAGGCGTTAACGTGCTTTCCGGCACACGGGAAAGAGGCGCCACCACCAAAGAAAGCAGCAGCGCCATCAGCCGCAGCAATAACCGTCCGCGCGGTCTGAACAAAGCCAGCGTGGGCGTGAACTTTGCGTTGCCGACCGGCGTGCTGATTAAGGGCGAAACGGGACGGACGCCGATGTTCGCCGGGCCGGCCGCCAGCGTGCAGCTTTCGATAGATAACAGGACAAAGCAGAGCCTGGCGATAGAAACCAAAACGGCCCGGCCGCTGGCGGAAGTGCATATCGACAAGCTGACCGAAACGCTGGGGAAAAAATTCAGCGATCCGGCTACGGCGGCGCTTATCGCGTCGCTGAAGGATAAAGACGATGAAACGCCGCTGACGCCCAGGCAGAAGCTGGACAAGCTGGACGCGCATTTTTCGCCGCGCGATCTGCGCGAAAAAAGCAACGAACAGCAGGCCGCGTTGCGCGATCTTGATAAGCATCTGCGTCAGCAAAGCGCGGCGGAGCGGGGGCAAAAACTGTTGCAGGGCGGCGAATATCAGACAACCTACGCCAACCTGAGCAAGGTCGACAGCAACGGGCTGTGGCATCAGCTTTCGCATCTGCTCGACGGCAGCCTGAATGCCAGCAACGCCAACAAAATGCGCGAGCTGATGAAGGACGACCACCAGCTGCAAACCCTGATTGCAGCGCTACAGGACAACGTCAGCACCGAGGCGACCGTCACGCTGGAGCTGAAGGACGAGGTACGGGAGAGATTAGAGCAGCGCTGGTTGGAGCAGGGCAACAGCCCGGAAGAGATGCAGGCCGAGCTGACCAACCGCGATAATCTGCGGCTTAAATCCATCGCCTTCACCAAGTCGCAGGTAAAAACGGACGGCTTCGCCACGCCCGCTTTTCTGCTTGGCGGCGCCAACAGCGCTTCGGTTTCCATGAAGCGTAACCTGGGGAAAATCAACTTCAGCTACGGCGAAGATCAGGATAAACCGGTCAATTATGCGCTGGAAGGGCGTATCGCCAAAGCCACGACGGAACTTGCCGGCGCGCTGCGCCAGGGGCAGGAACAACACTTTGTGCTTAAAAGCTAACGGAGACAGGCATGAACGCAACAGAGCAGCTTAATCACTTCCTGGCCGGGTATGGCCGCCGCCTCAATCTTAGCCTGGGCCTGAAAAACGGCGTGTGCGCGCTGATGCGCAACCGGCACGAGGTTGCCATTATCGAACTGCCGCCGGACAGCGACTGCGTGATTTTTCACCGCAGGCTGGAGGATCTGCAAAGCGCTGCGGAAAGTCACTTGCGCACGCTATTGGCGCTGAATTTTGAGATGAATGCGATGCGCGGCTGCTGGCTGGCGATGGATGGCGACGACGTTCTGCGGCTTTGCAGCCAACAGCCGCTGGCCTCTCTGGATGCCACAGGCTTTAGCGCAGCGCTGAATGCGTTTATCGTGCAGGCAGACGAAGTCGGCGAATTTCTGGCCGAAAATCACCGCGCCGCCTGACTTAACGCAAATTATTGCCGGGCAGCGGATCCACAATTCATTCACAGTGTTAAGAAAGGGTCAGGGCGAGGTAAAGTACGGTAATTAAAGAGGTTTTAAGACAGTTAGCGATATTTTTAAGGCCAGGGTTAGACGATAGTGTCGTTCAACGGTGCGACAAAAGCCGTGAGCAAATCGAGGATATAACCATGAAAAAAACGCCCCTGGCGCTGTTGATTGCCGTATTTTCAGCAAGCTCGCTCTTTTCAACCGTTACGCAGGCCGACGGCCCTCCGGGACAGGCGTGGCATCATCAGGGCGGACATGAAGGACACGGCGGCCCGGGCGATCGCGACAGGCCTGGACGTGGCCCGGATCGCGGCCCCGATTTCGATAGTCACAGAGGTCATGGCCCCGATCGCCATTTTGAAGAGCGCGACCGTTTTGCCTGGCAGGGGCATGAATTCCATCGCGGCCAGCCGCTGTCGCCTCGCTTCCGGGGTAACGATTACCGGGTAAACGACTGGCATGCTCGCGGCCTGCACGAGCCGCCGCGCGGCGAGCGCTGGGCCTCTATCGACGGCAACTATGTGCTGATTGCCGCTGCGACGGGCGTCATTACCTCTATTCTGCTGAACAACGCTTTTCACTAAAAGCCACTTGCCGACATCGCAGGATGTCGGCATATTTTCACGCACTTCACGCACTTCACGCACTTCACGCACTTCACGCACTTCACGCACTTCACGCACTTCACGCACTTCACCTGTTGGCTTTTTTGCCCCTTTCACCAAAGCAGACCGCTGCCCAAATCCCGCTATCCGCTCTCCGACTAATGAAATTCTTTTTCTTTGTTGCAGTAATTTTCATCAATATTTCAGAGGATTGCCGCATTTTCCTCGCAAAAAAACGCTGGTGTTTTTTTGTTCATATCCTATGATCGCATCAAGGCTGGCTTAGGCTAAAGGGAGAAAAAAATGGAGCAAAAGATGAAGCTACTGGAAGGAAAGGTCGAGACGCTGCTGATTGACGTTGCCGTTATCAAAGCGAACTACGCCACGAAAGTCGATATAGAAAGCGTCAGAAAAGAGCTACATTCCTCGCTCAACACGCAAACCATCTGGCTAATCGCCGCGCTGTTTGTGGTGCTGGGCGTTGGGCTGGGCGTGGCCAGGCTGATTTTTTAAACGAATGCCCCTGTTTTCCTGACCATCTCAACAGGGATAAAAAGGGCTGCTCAAAAAGGACAGCCCCCCGATCGGTCTGGTAAGGCAGATTAACTGCCGTTAGTGATGCGCGATCACCGAGACGATTGCGCCGGTCGCGATGGCAATCAGCACATAGTTACCATCAATGTTCTGCCAGCGATGGCCCGCCGGTGGCGCTTTCAGGCCGCGTTTATGCCAGTCATTTACCTGATAGCCTTCGCCGCGATATTTTTCCGGCAGCGGACGGCCCTTGCGGAATTCCGGATGCGCTGCCTGACGGCGCTCTGCCGGATGCGCGTTGTGCCGGGGGTCGCGGTGCTGTTCTGGTTGTGAATTGCCGTGCGATGGATTGCCGTGCTGCTGCTCATGCTTAACCGGCGGCTGGCCGTCCTGCCGTGGCCCCTCGGCAAACGCGCTCAGGCTGGTGGCGAATAAAAGCGCGGAGAGGGCAATAGCGCCTGACTTTTTCATTTTCATTTCCTTGCAGGTCTGATTTTTTCTGGTCGATGGCGTTAATCTGGGGGGCAGGCGGGCGCTTAACAATATCATTATTCTTAAGAAGCAGGGGTTTAACGGTTAATTTACGCTTTGCTGGCAGAAAGCTGACAGGCTTCGCCGCTTCTGTCAGGCACGAGCGGTAAAGCCTGTTGTCGCAAAAGGTAAGGCAAAGTTTGCCGCTTCTGTCGGGCGCGGCGGTAAAGCCTGTTGTCGCAAAAGGTAAGGCAAAGTTCGCCGCTTCTGTCAGGCACGAGCGGCAAAGCCCGTTTTCGCAAAAGGTGAGGCAAAGTTCGCCGCGCTTGTCGGGCGCGGCGGTAAAGCGGGATTACGGCAAATATCAGGCGATATGGAACGCCTGCTCCAGCATAAAGCGCAGCTGCGCCTCGCTGTACTCGATCAACGCGTTCTTGCTGTTGGCGCGTGTCAGGATCCAGTCGGCCTCGGCCTGCGTGAGCGGCGGCGGATCCTGCCAGAAAGGCGTGATGGCTTTATCCTGTAGCCATGAGGCCAGCATACGCGCGGGCGGCAGCGTAAAACCGGGGAAAAGCGCGACGGCCAGCTCGTCCATCAGCTTTTGCTGTTGCGCATTTTCACTGTCGTTCAGCAGCTGTAAGAACGGCAGCAGCAGACGCCCGCACACTTCGCCGTGGTGATAATCTTTAATCGCGCCCAGCTCGCCTGCAATACCGTGGATTACGCCCAGCCCGGCCATGCTCAGGCTCAGCCCGCCCTGCCAGGAAGCAATCATCATCTGTTCGCGTGCCAAATCGCCCTGTTCGCCAGGATCGTTCAGATAAGGCCACGCGCTGAGAAAAGCGCGCAGGCCGCTAAGGGCAGCGTGACGGCTGAACAGATTGCCTTTGGCAGACAGATAAGCTTCAAAAAGATGGGTGAAAGCGTCGATAGCGCAGCAGGCCAGCACGTGGTCTGGCGCGCCGCGCAGCAGATCGGGATCGAGGATCGCAACGTGCGGCACAAAATGGGCGTGACGCAGCGAAGCCTTCACTTTGATGTCGGCTTTATCTGTTACCACCGCGTTTTGCGTCGCCTCGCTGCCGGTTCCGGCCGTGGTTGGTACCGCAATCACGGGCAGCGTGTTGCCGCTTATCGGCGTATCGCCCACCTTTTCCAGATAGCGCAGAGTATTTAACGGATGCTGACTTACGGCGGCAAAGGCTTTAGCGGCGTCCAGCACGCTGCCGCCGCCAATTGCCACCACGCGCGCGGCCCGCTCGCGCCAGCGTGCCACCCAGCCGTCGATTTCTTCAGGCGATGCTTCGTGGCGCACTACTTCAATCCCGATCAGCAGCGGCTCCAGCTCGGCTTTTATTTTTTGCCAGGCTTCGCTCTGTAAAAACGAGTTGGCGCAAAACAGCAGCGTCGGCTGCGGATCTTCGCTTAGCAATGGCACCAGCTTGTTCAGGCTGCCACGGCCGAAAAAGGTTTGTCGGTTTGCTAACTGACTGACGATCATTTCTGTCCCTCGGCACTTAAAATAAAAACAGCTTTGCGCACTCAGATGGCGCGCGCAGGGCAGCTGAAGGTAATCATCCTGTCCTGCTGCGCGTTGATCACGCTAAAGCGGGTATCGGAAAGCCGCTGCGCCAGCCAGCCCTCTCTGGTCACGGCAGAAGGAATATATTGCTGCGGGTTGCTGGAGTAAAGCTCGCCGCTTTCCAGCTTCAGCTTGTCCATAGTGACGTGAAAAGAGGTAAAGCGGTCGATAATTTTACCTTCGGTATTGCCCAGAACCTGGCCGCTCAGCGTTTCGACTTTACCTTCGCAAACCATACCGCTATTGCCGGAGGAACAGGCAGACAGCAGCAGCGGGGCCGCAATCAGTAAAGCCGTCGTGGGGAAAAGGTCGGAGAGTTTTAGTGGATCCAGCCAGCGCATGATATTCCCTTAACAACGGATAATGGCCTAAGTATAGCCTTCGCTCTGGATCCGCCCTGTAAAAGCGCAAAACCGCACAAAAAGCGGGGTCAAGCCGCGCCGCGCGGGGATGTAACGAACCTATTATCATTTTGTGGCTTATTGCTGAATCAGTTCAGCCAAATCTTTAACAACGGTTGCAAACAGGTTATTGAGTGCTACAATCCGGACGTTTTTGATACTTTCATCTTATTCTCAGCCTGCGCACAGGCGTTTGCACGGGCGGAAAGCGCAATTACCCTTATTTTGCAGGGGATTAGCAGGCAAGTTTCAAAACAGCTTGTATACTTTTTCTGCGCTGGCGATTTTATCGACAGCAGAGAAGCTTTATCGGGCGTCAGGCTGCACGCATTCTGGCAACGAATTGATCAACCGAACCAATCCTGTGAATAGAAAATCTGCTCTTTTATTGACGCCGCTGGTCCTGCTTCAGCCTGCGACCAGCCATGCACAGTCTGCCGCCGCGCAGAAGGATGCCGCCTCCACGCCGGAGAGCTCGCTGATGGTCATCAAACAGCGCAGCGGGCTTTCTGAACTGGATACGCCAGCCGCCGTCAGCGTGGTCAGCGGTCAGCAGCTGCGCAACAGCGCGCCACAGGTGAATCTGTCAGAAACGCTGGGCAGCGTGCCCGGCCTGCAAATTCAGAATCGACAGAACTACGCACAGGATCTCCAGCTCTCCGTTCGCGGCTTTGGCAGCCGTTCCATGTACGGCGTGCGCGGCGTGCGCGTCTATGTTGACGGCATCCCGTCCACCATGCCGGACGGGCAGGGCCAGACGTCTAATATAGATATCAATTCGGTTGATAAGGTTGAAGTGCTGCGCGGCCCTTACTCCGCCCTTTACGGCAACGCTTCCGGCGGCGTGGTAAATATCGACAGCGAAACCGGCAGCCAGCCGACCACCTTAACCGCAGGCACTTATTACGGCAGCTACGGCAGCTGGCGCAACAGCGTTAAAGCGAGCGGCGCCACCGGCGACGGTACGCATGCGGGCGACGTAAACTATATGATTTCCGGGTCGCGTTTCACCACGCACGGTTTCCGCGACCAGAGCGGCACGCAAAAAAGCCTGGGCAACGGCAAATTCGGCGTGCGTATCGATGATGTCAGCACGCTGACGCTGATGTTTAACAGCGTTTCGGTGGATGCCAACGATCCGGGCGGCCTGACCCGCGACGAGTGGAAAGCGAACCCTCGCCAGTCGCCGCGCGGTGAGGCTTACAATACTCGCAAGAGTCTTGACCAGACCCAGCTGGGCCTGCGCTATCAGCGCGAAATGAGCGATAACGATCGGCTTACGCTGACGGCCTGGCACGGCGAGCGTCACACCACGCAGTATCAGTCGATCCCCGTCGCCGTACAGAAAAACCCGGCTTATCCGGGCGGCGTGATCGTGCTGGAGCGTAAATATTCCGGCGTGGATACGCGCTGGCAGCACGACGATCGGCTCGGTTCCGTGCCGTTCAGCCTGATCGGCGGCCTGGACTATGAAACCCTGACCGAACGTCGTCAGGGATTTGAAAATTACCGTATCGATAACGGCAGCACGCTGTTGGGCGAAAAGGGCAGCCAGCGCCGCAACGAAAAGAACGTGATGTGGAATCTCGATCCTTATCTGCAAACCAGCTGGAACCTGACCTCAAAATGGACGCTGGATGCCGGGCTGCGCTACAGCACCGTCAGCTTTGATTCCACCGACTATTATATGACCGCCGGCAACGGTGACGACAGCGGCAGCAAGCGCTATCACAAGCTGTTGCCGATGGGCTCGCTGAATTATGCGCTGACCGACGCCTCCAATCTTTACTTCTCTGCCGGTCGCGGTTTTGAAACGCCGACGATTAACGAGCTTTCCTACCGCTCCATCAGCGGCAGCCAGACCGGGCTGAACCTGGGCCTGAAGCCGTCAACCAGCGACACCTTCGAGCTGGGCAGCAAAACCCGTATCGGCTACGGTTTATTTACCGCCGCGCTGTTCCAGACCAATACCGATAACGAGCTGGTGGTGGCGCAAAGCAGCAACGGCCGCTCCGTGTATAAAAACGCGGGTAAAACCCGGCGTCGCGGCCTGGAGCTGGCGCTCGATCAACAGTTCGCCGAAAACTGGCAGCTGAAAATGGCCTGGACGCTGCTGGACGCTACCTACCGCAACGAAACCTGCGATAGCGCTGGCAGCTGTACGCCTTCCGGCAATCGCCTGCCGGGTGTGGCGAAGAATATGGGCTACGCTTCTTTAGGCTGGCTGCCGGAAGAGGGCTGGCACGCGGGCGCGGAAGTCCGCTATATGGGCAGCATTCAGGCCGACGATGAAAATGACGCTAAGGCGCCATCCTATACCGTTGCCAGCCTGAATAGCGGCTATCGTTTTAACTGGGATAAGTGGTCGCTCGATACCTTTGCCCGCGTCGATAACCTGTTTGACAAAGAGTACGTCGGATCGGTCATCGTTAACGAAGGCAACGGACGCTACTACGAACCGGCGCCGGGACGGAATTACGGCGTCGGCGCAACGCTCACTTATACCTTTATGTAAACTCTAATCCAGAACAGCCAGCCGTCGGGCGTAAGCCTGGCGGCAGGTTCAAAGCACCGGGATGGATAAGCTGTATGTAACCGGGTGTTTTTTTACGATTGGGCTGCTGCCTAATCGAAGACGTTAAATTTTGGTAAGGTCCATACTATGCAAAGTAAAGCACCGTTATCACGGACTCTCGTGATCCTTACGGCTGTATTTGCCGCACTCAGCGGGTTATACCTGCTGATTGGCGGTATCTGGCTGGCCAAACTCGGCGGCTCGTTCTACTACATCATCGCGGGTGTGGTTGAACTGGTTGTCGCCTGGCTGCTGTTCCGTCGCCGTTCTTCAGCGCTGATGCTGTATGCGGTATTCCTGCTGGCAACGCTTATCTGGTCGTTGTGGGAAGTAGGCTCAGACTTCTGGGCGCTGACGCCGCGTCTGGACGTGACCTTCTTCCTCGGCCTGTGGCTGGTGCTGCCTTTCGTTTACCGTGGATTGTCTCAGGGCAAAGCGGCACGCGGCGCGCTGAGCGCGGTGCTGGCGGTTACGGTTATCGCCCTGGCTTACGCGGTGTTCAACGATCCGCAGGAAATCAACGGCTCACTCAGCACGGAACAGGCCGCGAACGCTGAAAAATCGGCTGACGGCATCGCTGCCGGCGACTGGCCTGCTTACGGTCGTACCCAGGCCGGTACTCGCTATTCGCCGCTGACGCAGATCAACGATAAAAACGTTGGCCAGCTGAAAGAAGCGTGGACCTTCCGTACCGGCGATATGAAGCGCCCAACCGATCCGGGCGAAATGACTGACGAAGTCACCCCGATTAAAATCGGTGATTCCCTGTACCTGTGTACGCCTCACCAGATCCTGTTTGCGCTGGATGCGGCTACCGGTAAAGAGAAGTGGAAATTCGATCCGCAGCTGAAAACCGATCCTTCCTTCCAGCACGTAACCTGCCGTGGCGTTTCCTATCATGAAACCCCGGCGGCGGCCGATGTGCCGGCTGGCGGCAAGCCTGCGCTGTGCGCACGTCGCATTATCCTGCCGGTGAACGATGGTCACCTGTACGCACTGGATGCGGAAACCGGCGCGCTGTGCCCGGAATTCGGTGAAAACGGCAAGCTGAACCTGCAGCAGAACATGCCTAACGCGCGTGCTGGTGCTTACGAACCGACTTCTCCGCCAATCGTTACCGATACCACTATCGTTGTGGCCGGTGCGGTAACCGATAACTACTCCACCAAAGAGCCTTCTGGCGTGGTGCGTGGTTTCGATGTCAACACGGGTAAACTGCTGTGGGCATTCGATCCGGGCGCGAAAGATCCAAACGTGGTGCCGGAAGGCGAGCAGCACTATGTGGCTAACTCACCTAACTCGTGGGCGCCTGCTGCTTACGATGCCAAACTGGATCTGGTTTACCTGCCAATTGGCGTAGCTACGCCGGATATCTGGGGCGGTAACCGCACGCCAGAAATGGAGCGTTACGCGACGGGTATGCTGGCGCTGAATGCGACCACCGGTAAAGTGGCCTGGTTCTACCAGACCGTTCACCACGATCTGTGGGATATGGATGTGCCGGCCCAGCCGACGCTGGCGGACATTACCGTTAAAGACGGCAGCACCGTTCCGGTTATCTATGTACCAACCAAAACCGGCGATATCTTCGTTCTGGATCGTCGTAGCGGTAAAGAAGTCGTTCCTGCGCCAGAAACGCCAGTGCCTCAGGGCCCGGCAAAAGGCGACCGTCTGTCTCCTACTCAGCACTTCTCTGAGCTGACCTACCGTCCAAAAGACAAGCTGTCCGGCGCGGACATGTGGGGCGCGACGATTTACGATCAGCTGATCTGCCGCGTGATGTTCCACAGCCTGCGTTATGAAGGCCCGTTCACGCCACCGTCAGAGCAGGGCACCCTGGTATTCCCGGGTAACCTGGGCATGTTCGAGTGGGGCGGTATTTCAGTTAATACCGATCGTCAGATTGCCATTACCAACCCAATGGCGCTGCCGTTCGTTTCCCGTCTGATCCCACGTGGTCCAAACAACCCAATGTGGCCGGATGAGAACGACAAAGGCGGCAGCGGCAGCGAGACTGGCGTTCAGCCGCAGTACGGCGTGCCGTACGGCGTGACCCTGAACCCGTTCCTGTCTCCGCTGGGCTTCCCTTGTAAGCAGCCAGCATGGGGCTACATCTCTGCGGTTGACCTGAAAACCAACGATATCGTGTGGAAAAAACGCATCGGTACCGTTCGTGACAGCTCGCCGGTGCCGCTGCCGTTCAAAATGGGTATGCCTATGCTGGGCGGCCCAATCTCTACGGCGGGTAACGTGATGTTTATCGGCGCAACGGCGGATAACTATCTGCGTGCGTTCAACGTCACCAACGGCGAAAAACTGTGGGAAGCGCGTCTGCCAGCTGGCGGCCAGGCAACCCCAATGACCTATGAAGTGAACGGCAAGCAGTACGTGCTGATCGCGGCAGGTGGTCACGGCTCCTTCGGCACCAAGCTGGGCGACTATATCGTTGCCTATGCGCTGCCGGACGATGCGAAAAAATAAGTCCGAAGCCGCTGGCTTCTGACGGATAACAAGGGCGGCCTTCGGGCTGCCCTTTTTTTATAGGCTGGCGACAGGGCGCAAAGCCTGCCCAACAGGAGCGCCGCCGAAAGAGAAGCAATGCAGAATGATTATCGGTATAGTCAGCCTCGCTTATTTTTAAAGGAGAGATGCAATGATCCGCCGCTGGCTGTTACTGGCTTCCCTGGCTGTGTCTGCGGGCGCCGCCGCGACTACCTATCCGCTACAGATTACCGATATGGATAATCAAAACATTACCCTGGCCAAAGAACCGCAGCATGTCATCCTGCAGGACGGTCGTGACATCATGGCGCTGGCCTTGCTTGATCGGGAGAACCCTTTTCATCGCGTCGTAGCCTGGAATAACTTGCCGAAAAAGCAGGATCCGCAGACCTGGGCGCTGCTCAGTAAAACCTGGCCGGATGCAGCTAAGATCATTGATATGGGCTTTAATGACCAGGGACAGGTGAATCTGGAAAGCGTGGTGGCACAGCAGCCGGATCTGATGATCGCTCAGCTGCGCGCCAAAGCGGCATTAAAGCAAACTGGCGTGCTGGATACGCTGCAGCGCCTGCATATCCCGGTCATGTTTATCGATTATGAACTGCACCCGGCGCAGAACACTGCCAACAGCATCACGCTGCTGGGCAAGGTGCTGAACCAGGAGCCGCGCGCGAAGGCTTATACGGATTTTTATCACCAGCGTTTTGATGCCATGCAGCAAACCATTGGGCAGATCGCTAAAAAACCTACGGTCTTTATTGAACCGATAGCGGGCAACTCGGACAGCTGCTGCTTTACGCACGGCCATAACGGCTGGGGCGGTCTGGTAGAAGCCGTTGGCGGTAAAAACATCGGCTCGGCGCTGCTGCCCGGGGCTTCAGGCTTTGTCGCGCTGGAGAAAATTATCGCCATGAAACCAGACGTTTATATTATGACAGGCTCGAAACGGCCGAATAAAAACGTGCTGCCGTTTGGCTATAACGTGTTGCCGCAGGAGGTAAAAACGACCTTTACCACGCTGGTCAACCGCAGCGGACTTCAGCAGATTACGCCGGTGCAGCAGGGCAGGGTGTACGGGATTTACCATCATTTCTACAATCACCCGTATAACATTATCGGGATGGAAATTCTGGCGCGCGATCTTTATCCACAGGCGTTCAGCAAGCTGGATCCCACCGCCGATTTCCACCAGATTATTACCCGCTTTACTAAATTGCCTGATGCGCCCGTCACCCTCAGCTATGCGCAGCAGTAAACGACGGCGTTTGTGTGGATTGATAACGTAAGGGAAGAGGCATTGCGGGGAAAAAAAGCGGGCCGTAAAGCCCGCCTGAACAACATCAGAAGTTGATGGTAGCGGTAATGCCGCCAACAAAGGCATCTTTCACTTCACTGACTGCACCCGGCGATGCAACGTATTGCAGGTTAGGACGCAGGTTCATCCAGTTAGTGACGTGCGCGTTGTAATAAATCTCGTAGTTATATTCCGAACCGCTCTGGATCGGCAGATAAGTTGGATTATCGTAATCGTTCACGCCGTTTTCACGGTTGGTCTGGCGCAGCATTTTGCTGTAGTCGTCATTGACGTGAATACGCGCCGCGCCGATACCGATTTCATCTTCCGTACGGGAGTCAAACGGCCCGGTCCAGACCAGCGCCAGCGACTGGTAATTGTCGGTTTTCGAGGTCTTGTGATCGTTCATTACGCCCTGGGCCACAATGCTCAGGCCGCGCTTGTTATCGCCGCCCATCGCGAACAGCTGCTGTTGTAACAGCAGGTAGCCGCCGTAAGAGTGGTTATCCTCGCCGTATTGACCGTTGCTGTAAGAGCTGTAGTTGTCGCCTTTTACCGAAGAGTAGTAGAAGCCCGCGCGGTAGTTGCCCTGCAGCTTATCCGCGCCCAGCGTCGGCTGCCAGCCCAGCTCGACCGGTACCAGATTGCCTTCGGTAGGGCTGCCGTCAAGGCGGAAGCCGTTGCCGGTGTCGTAGTTGGAAGGCGTCTGGTTATAGAAGCCGACCTGCAGGAAGACTTCCGGCGTAAAGTTGAACTTCACGCGGCCGCCCCACTGGGAAACCGGCCAGTTATACCAGCGATCGCCACGCCAGTTGCCCGCCTGACCGCCGCCGAACGCCAGGTTCTGGAACTTGCTTGGCCAGCTGTCGAAGTCTTCACCCACGGTTACGCGACCCGCTTTCACTTCCACCGTGTGGTCAAAGAAGCCTTTGTTGATCCAGAACTGCGTCAGACGCCAGGTTTGTCCACGTCCCCAGACTTCCTGCACCGATGACAGGCCGCCGGAGCGCGGATCGTTGATATAATCCGTCAGGTTCTGGCCGTTACGGCTGGTGATGGTTGCCTGAAATTGGGTATCGGTCCAGTTCAGCAGTTTTTCCAGGTCCAGCGTGGTGCCGAAGCCCCACTGATCGGTATAGCGTGCCGACGTGGACTGGTTATAGCCGCCGGAGAAATTGCTGGCGGATTCCATGGTGTAGTTCACCTGAAACTGCACGCCGTCCTGCTCAAGCTGGCTACGGTTGCCGCCCCAGTCGCCAAAGGCGTAAGGCGAGTCGATGCTGAGCGGCGCGTAGTCCGCCAGCGCCTGGCCGGAGGCCAGCAGTAATCCAACACCACAGAACGCCACTGTTCTTTTCAAGGTGGATTCGCTTTTCATATTGGGAAACCCTGTTTTAGTGATAGCGCTGCGCTTCCACAAGCGGAAACGCTGTCGCGGCCATCATGCTTTTATCAGCATTATCTCCGGCACAATGCGTACTGTAAGGAGGAAACGGCTGACTAAAGGCGGGAGCGATGGCCTGTGCGGCAGAATGAAAGCACTAATTCGGAATTTTATTGTTATAAATAGTGCTGAATAAGTCCGGGTTTTGCCAAAAAAGCGGCATGGATCACGGTTTGCAGGGCCTGTGCGGGCGAGGGCGGGGGGAAAAAGGACAAAACGACGAATGACGGGCAAAAAAAAGGGCCGGATAACCGGCCCTGATGCAGTAACGTTACGCGACTAGCGGCGACCGAAAATCTTCGCGGCAAGGAAGCCCACGCCCGCGGCAATCGCCAGCGAAACGAAAGGGGAATCCTGCGTTTTGGTCTTCACGCAGTCCAGCGCATCGTCAACGGCATAAGAAGCTTTGGCTGCGCCCTGACGAACCTTGCCTTTGAACTCATGCTCCGGAGACTCGGCGGCCTTACCAAACTGCTCCTGGCCTTTGCCCAGCGCTTCTTCGGCTTTATCGTTAGCTTTATCTAGTAGACTCATAGTGCCTCCTTCTTGATGACATGATTTCCTCATGAGAAATTAAAGCATAGACCATCAGTGAAGGCTTGCCGCTGCGGTTGTGTGTAAATTTATGAATGATGTAAAGAAAAAGCGGTAAAAGGCTCGGATAGTTCCTGGCCTCACGCGCTTTAAGTACGCCAGGCATAAAAAAAGCCCACGCGGGCGTGGGCTTTCAAACAACCGGCAATCAGAGTATCAGTGAGACTTCATGCCAGCTGCGGTCATCATAAAGCGAAACAGTGTCGCGACAACGCCAAGCGCCAGCACGCTGCCTGCATAAATGACGGCCAGCCACAGGATGCGTTTCCACACCGGAAGCTTAGGCGCCTGCTGAGTTTCAACCATACTATCCTCCGATAAGCCGTAATTAATGGTAATGCTCGTCCGGTTTGATCTTCCCGCGGAACACGTAGTAGCTCCAGAAGGTGTAGAACAGAATAACCGGGATAATCAGCAGCCCGCCAACCAGCATAAAGCCCTGGCTCTGCGGTGGCGACGCCGCCATCCAGATGGTGATGTGTGGCGGAATAATGTTTGGCCACACGCTGATGCCCAGACCGGTAAAGCCCAGGAAAACCAGCGCCAGCGTCAGCAGGAACGGCGAGTAGTGCGCATGACGCTTCAGCGCGCGCAACAGCGCGATGGAAGCCAGCAGCACCAGTACCGGTACCGGCAGGAACCAGAACAGGTTAGGCAGCGTAAACCAACGATGCATAATGTCGGCGTGCTCCAGCGGCGTCCAGACGCTGACGATAGCGATAATCGCCAGCAGCACCAGCAGCAGGGGCTTAGTGATCGCGGTCATTTTGCGATGCAGCTCGTTCTCGGTTTTCATAATCAGCCAGGTGCTGCCCAGCAGCGCGTACGCCACGACCAGACCCAGACCACAGAACAGCGAGAATGGCGTCAGCCACAGCAGCTCAGGGCCGCTGTAGGCACGGTTAGTTACTTCAAAACCGTTGATAAAGGTGCCCAGCACCACGCCCTGGCTGAAGGTCGCCAGGAACGAGCCCACGATAAAGGACTTGTCCCAGAACGGACGGTGCACTTCGGTTGCCTTAAAGCGGAACTCAAACGCCACGCCGCGGAAGATCAGACCAATCAGCATCAGGGTCAGCGGCACGGAAAGCGCATCCAGGATCACCGCATAGGCCAGCGGGAAGGCGCCATACAGCGCCGCGCCGCCCAGTACCAGCCAGGTTTCGTTGCCGTCCCACACTGGCGCGACGGTATTGACCATCATGTCGCGCTCGGCGGCATCTTTATTGAACGGAAACAGAATACCGATACCCAGATCGAATCCGTCCATCACGATGTACATCAGCGTCGAGAAGACGATGATGGTGAACCAGATAATAGAAGTATCAATGCCCACGTTATTTATCCTTTTCCGGCGCGTTTAACTTTTCTTTCACGGCAGACAGAGGACGCGCCTGAGTATGACGTGTGCCAGGGCCGCCTTCAGGTTCATCGTGGCCTTCGCCCTGTTTCGGTCCTTTTTTGATCAGGTTAAACAGGTAGATATAGCCCACGCCGAACACCGACATATAGACCAGGATAAAGGCGAGCAGGCTGATGCTCATATGCATCTCGCCGTGCGCCGATACCGCGTCTTTGGTACGCAGCAGGCCATAAACCACCCACGGCTGACGACCAATCTCGGTGGTGAACCAACCCGCCAGCAGCGCGATCAGACCGGAAGGGCCCATCAGCAGCGCGAACCACAGGAAAGGACGCGAGGTGTACAGGCGTTTGCGATAACGCAGCCACAGGCTGACCACGCCCAGGGTAATCATCAGCATGCCCAGGCCGGCCATCACGCGGAATGACCAGAACACGATCAGCGAGTCAGGACGATCCTCTTTCGGGAAAGTCTTCAGCGCCGGCACCTGCTTGTCCAGGCTGTGCGTCAGGATCAGGCTGCCCAGGTAAGGAATTTCCAGCGCGTATTTGGTTTTTTCCTGCTCCATATCCGGGATACCGAACAGGATCAGCGGGGTAGGTTCGCCCGGCGGATTTTCCCAGTGGCCTTCAATCGCCGCGATTTTCGCCGGCTGATGCTCAAGCGTATTCAAACCGTGGGCATCGCCCAGCACCGCCTGGATTGGCGATACGATCAGCGCCATCCACAATGCCATAGAGAGCATTTTGCGAATTGCCGGCGTGTCGTTTTTGCGCAGCAGATGCCAGGCAGCGGAAGAGCCAACAAAGAAGGCGCTCGCCAGGAAAGCCGCGGTGGACATATGCAGCAGGCGGAACGGGAAGGACGGGTTAAAGACAATCTTAAACCAGTCTACCGGCACCACCAGCCCATCCTGAATGGCATAGCCCTGCGGCGTCTGCATCCAGCTGTTAGAGGCGAGGATCCAGAAAGTAGAGATGATGGTGCCCAGCGCTACCATGCAGGTCGCGAAGAAGTGCAGGCCCGGCCCCACGCGGTTCCAGCCAAACAGCATCACGCCCAGGAAGCCGGCTTCCAGGAAGAATGCGGTAAGCACTTCGTAGGTCAGCAGCGGACCGGTGATGCTGCCCGCAAACTGCGAGAAGCCGCTCCAGTTGGTGCCGAACTGATACGCCATCACCAGGCCGGACACCACGCCCATACCAAAGTTGACGGCGAAGATTTTCGACCAGAAGTGGTACAGGTCGCGATAATCTTCGTTTTTCGTTTTCAGCCACAGACCTTCCAGCACCGCCAGGAAGCTGGCGAGCCCGATGGTGATAGCCGGGAAGATAATATGGAAGGAAACGGTAAACGCGAACTGTATCCTCGCCAGGTGGAACGCATCTAATCCAAACATTGCTGACCTCGATCTAACATAAACTGCCTTTCTTTTTTATTTACCGCACGTTAACAATAGAGCTGCAGTGCAGTCCCTGTTTATGCGGTTATTTCAACGAAGTTTGATCCTGAGACCAAATCGGGAGAAGGAGTAGCAACAGTAATAGGAATCTCAGATATAACAGCATGGATCTTTGCGATGAATTGTTTCACCGCTGCGTTAAATTATTGACTCCTATTGTTAAACTATAATTACCTCTTGCTACATTTGTGTAAAAATAATGTGCTTTTCAGCGCGTGAAAACGTTTTCATTGCGTTTTGACGCCTGTGGACGGGTGAGCCAATAAAAAAAGAAACTTATCTTTTTTTTATAATAGCGCGTAGCACAGAAACTTAACAGAATATCAATCCTGCGAATAAGCGCACAAATTGGAAATTAAACTGCCGATTAACGCCCCTACAGAAGCTAATGTTATCTTTATGTTGCCATTAGGATTTCTGAGGTTTAAAAATTGCGTGAATGATTGTTACCACCGGGCTGATAGTTCCCGAAAGCAATCATCGTTACGCAAAGCAATGTAAATGTTAAACCAGAAAAACGCATTTCGATGCATACAGAATTATTTTGTTACATTATCTTTGGCTTTAAGTCAAATTTGCTTGTTGCAGGTCAAGTCGGCGGACTAAAAAGTATGTGTATGGATTTGCCACAGGGACAGGAGGATGACGGCCATAGTGTTAACATTATTACCGATGTATCTGGCTTCCTTAGCGTCGGCCCAGACAATCTGGCCATGATGAGCGTGGCGATACGGCAGGGCAGGCGGCCCTCGCTGGCTTTAGCTGCTGACGTTATGAGTGGCTTTCCGTGCCGGGCGGTATTCGGCAGCTATACGCCGCTTTTCCAAACCGCTATAGCCGCCCAAACTTACCTGGGTGCGGCGTCTGATTGAGGCAGCTTTTGCGCTCTTTTTGGCGCTGCCGGTATTGGCTTGTTGATTAAAAGGCAGACCGCTGTTTAAAACAGGGTTGGCCTTGCGGTCAGGCTGGGTTCTTCTCACAGTTGTTATCATTACGTAAAAAACGGTAGTAACAAAAGTTTGATCTTCATCTCAAATTGTAAATTCCTCTGCGGCAGCCCATTTTAGTTGCGCCATGTTACCGTTAACATGCCAGCAGCAGGTCACTACCTGTCTGTTGTTCCCTACTTATGCCTGCCGCATCTGGCAGAAAAACAGAAGCGGCCCACAGGCTGCCGGAGAAACATCATGCCAATACTCTTTGTCGTCATCGGCGTAGCGCTGCTGCTGTTGCTGATGGTTCGTTTCAAGCTGAACGGTTTTATCGCCCTGATCCTCGTGGCGCTGGCGGTGGGCGTTATGCAGGGAATGCCCGTCAATAAAGTTATCACCTCAATAAAAGCCGGCGTTGGGGGTACGCTGGGCAGTCTGGCGCTGATTATGGGATTTGGCGCAATGCTGGGGAAGCTGCTGGCGGACTGCGGTGGCGCGCAGCGCATCGCCACTACGCTTATCAATAAGTTTGGCAAGGATCACATTCAGTGGGCGGTGGTGCTGACTGGCTTTACCGTCGGCTTCGCGCTGTTTTACGAAGTTGGCTTTGTGCTGCTGCTGCCGCTGGTATTGTCGATCGCGGCGGCGGCCCGCGTGCCGTTGCTGTTTGTTGGCGTGCCGATGGCGGCCTCGCTTTCGGTGACGCACGGGTTTCTGCCGCCGCACCCAGGCCCCACGGCTATAGCAACGCTGTTTCATGCCGATATGGGCAAAACGCTGCTGTACGGCACGCTGCTGGGGATCCCGACGGTAATCCTGGCCGGGCCGGTATTTGCACGCTTTTTAAAAGGAATTGATAAGCCGGTGCCGCAGGGGTTGTATAACCCGAAGAGCTTTAGCGAAGCGGAGATGCCAACGTTTGCAGTCAGCGTCTGGACGGCGCTGGTGCCGGTAGTGCTGATGGCGGTGCGCGCGGTGGCGGAGATGGTGCTGCCAAAAGGGCATGTATTGCTGCCGTACGCGGAGTTTTTCGGCGATCCGATTATGGCCACCCTGATTGCGGTGCTGATTGCCATCTTTACGTTTGGGCTGAATCGTGGCCGCACCATGGAGCAAATTACGGACACGCTGGGCGATTCCATTAAAATCATCGCCATGATGCTGCTGATTATCGGCGGCGGCGGTGCCTTCAAGCAGGTTCTGGTCGACAGCGGCGTGGATAAATATATCGCCAGCCTGATGGAGGGCAGTTCGGTATCGCCTATTTTGATGGCATGGTCTATTGCCGCCGCGCTGCGTCTGGCGCTGGGGTCGGCCACGGTTGCGGCGATCACCGCAGGCGGGATTGTGGCGCCGATTATTGTCACCACGGGCGTCAGCCCCGAGCTGATGGTGATTGCGGTGGGTTCCGGCAGCGTAATTTTCTCGCACGTTAACGATCCTGGTTTCTGGCTGTTTAAAGAGTACTTTAACCTGAGCATCGGGGAGACGCTGCGCTCCTGGTCAGTGCTGGAAACGATTATTGCGGTATGTGGGCTGGCAGGCTGCCTGCTGTTACAGATGGCGCTGGGGTAATGTCGCGGCGGAGCTGGCGCAAGGCAGTGATGCTGGAGTCAAAGTCGCGGCAAGCCTGAGGTAAGGCAGCAAGGGCAGATCGGAACACGGACACGCCGTGAATCCTTCCCTGGAGGCTCGGTTGGCGCGTCCATGCGCCAAACGGTCCGCTTATCCGCTCAGCCCTTTCTGCCCTCTGACTGTGGCATTGCGGTAAGAGAGTGGCGGCAAGCCTGAGGTAAGGCAGCAAGGGCAGATCGGAACACGGACACGCCGTGAATCTTTCCCTGGAGGCTCGGTTGGCGCGTCCATGCGCCAAACGGTCCGCTTATCCGCTCAGCCCTTTCTGCCCTCTGACTGTGGCATTGCGGTAAGAGAGTGGCGGCCAGCCTGATGTAAAGCAGAAAGGGCAGATCGGAACACGGACACGCCGTGAATCCTTCCCTGGAGGCTCGGTTGGCGCGTCCATGCGCCAAACGGCCCGCTTATCCGCTCAGCCCTTTCTGCCCTCTGGCTGTGGCATTGCGGTAAGAGAGTGGCGGCCAGCCTGAAGCAGAGCGATAAAGGTTGTGATGCTGTACATAGGGTTGCGGTAGGCCTGGCGTAAGCGCAACGGCTGCGCCGGTTTGCCCTATGCCGGTTTAAAACCAGTAAAAACCTTTCGCCATCAGCGCCGCCAGCCCCAGCACCGAGGTAATAAGCACAGCAAACATCAGCCGAAAGTCGGATTTCATTTCCAGACGCAGATTGATGTTTAATTTGTCGATATCGTAACGCATCTCCCGCAGGTCCGTTCTGATATCGCTGATATGGTTTTTGATGTTATCCACGTCAGATTCAAGTTTTGCGATTTTGACTTGCATGCTTTCTCCTTTTGCGTTGCTTCCTGCTGAAACGACCGGCCCGCGAGCTGGGATAATTCGTGTTTACCATGCTGCCTCACCTTATCGCTTTGCTTCTCCTGAGTGCTGCCGCGCTGATGTTTCAGGCCAGTGCCGTTTTGCTGCGGTGCGGATCAACTTTATGCCTCTCATTTTTTCCGTCAATAACGAACAGGCGCTTTTTGGCCGCAGAAGGGTATCGCTTTTTAGTTTTGGATAACGGCGCATAAAATAATGAAAATGCATGAAACAAGGCTGGCGTGATTTGCGAGCCGCATCAGCTCGTCTGGCTATCAGAAAGCATCGGCCGACGTGGCAAAAAAACAAAAGTTATTGTTACCGCCAATTTAACTTAAGCGTAGTTATTCTGCCGAATCGCTCCCTTTCATTATTCTGCTACTTTAATTGTGGATTAACCGTCTATGCTTACCTTTTCTTTTTTAACGACTATTTTCCTGGCGCGGCGAACCTCATCCTTTTTCTTGTTGCGGGTTATTTCATTGGTTGCCAGATAACAAGGCTGGTACGTATAATCTTTTGAATTGTCGCAACTTTTTAACTTAAGCCAAATTTTTTGGCGTGGCTGCCGTCGGCCGCTGGCGCAGCTTTTTATATTCAGCCTTGCGGCTTCTTTTTATTATCTGACCGAATGGGCGGGCGCTCGCCTTTGGGGATTATTGCAGTATGGAAGAACAAACAGACATCGCTTTCCAGGTGCCCGATCTGCCGCTGGACGGCATTCCGTCGTCGATTCTGCGGCTGGGTAAAAGGCTGGCGGATACCAAATATCAGGTCGATTTGCTGGGTAAAAACGGCTGGGCGGAGCTGACCTCGAATCTGCATGGCCTGGAAGCAGGCGGTGAATGGGATGGGGCGGATGACGCGCTGACCTTTTTCAGCAAGATTTTTCCTTTTGCCATTCTGCCTGCGGAAACGGAGCCGATGGGCGTATTTAACGTGCCGACCGAACGCGTAATTGGCCGCAGCTGGCGCTGGTGGCCTGAACATCTGAACGGCAGCAGCGAAGCAAGGTTTCTTGAACATCTTAATGGCCCGTTCGCGGCGGATGGTACCTCCTGGTATTTTTTACCTGCGCTGGGCGTGCTGCTGGCCGCGCAGGGACAGGGGCGGGTCAACTACTGCCGCTATCACCATATTCCTTCGATACGCGCGCGCGTCAGTCATCTGCATTACCCGCCAGCGGATCGCTTTCGGCTTTATCACGTTATGCGGGGTGAAACGCGCCAGAGCTGGGTGGTTTACAACAACCGCTATCTGCAACCCGTGCAGCTGCCGCGCATTACCTTGCCCGCGCTGACCGCCTACGGCGTGCACAGCGCCAGCTGGCCGCTGACTTTCCCGCCCGTCGCGCGCGTCTTTGACGAGCTGCATCATCCGCAGCAGCTGGGCGATTTTATTGCGCCAGGTATCGATCTGGAAGCGGTAAAAGGCAGGATCCGGGCAGAGAAAGAGGCCGAGAAGCGCGCGGTAAAACCGGTGAAAATGGCGCTCAGCGATATGGATATTACCAATATCTGGCCGGTCAGCCTGACGCTTTCCTTCTTCTTTATCCTGGCGTTGGTCGTGGCCGGATTAACCTCCGGCGCGGGCTGGCCGGGCGGCATCAGCCTGCTGGTTTGCGGTATGGCGGGCAGCCTGCTGCTGTTTATCGCCACGCCGATTTTCCTGGTCAGCAAGCGCCACCACCGCGCCTGGCAGCCGGAGAAACCACAGGCGGCAGAGACGCCGCCCGTGGAAGAAACGGAGGTCAAAACGCCTGAAGCTACTGCACCAGGCGGTGGCTGATCGCGTATCTGACGATATCGGCGTTGCTGCTGAACTGCATTTTCTCCATCATGCGCGACTTATAGGTGCTGACGGTTTTATTACTGATTGCCAGGGCTTCGGCAATGGCGTTGATGGTTTCGCCGTGCGCCAGCATCAGCAGGATCTGGCGTTCGCGGGTCGTCAGCGTTTCGTGCAGCGCGCGGTTGCCGTTCTGGTATTCGGCAAAGACGATTTCCTGCGCCAGATCATGGTCGATATAGCGCGATCCGCGCGCCACGCTGCGGATCGCCGCCAGCAGCGCATCCGGATTTTTGTCCTTGGTGATGTAGCCTCCCGCGCCGCAGTTCAGCACGCGACGGGCGATCTGCGGTTCGTTAAACATGCTCAGCACAAGAATAGGCAGATCTTCATACTGCGAGCGAATACGGTTAATTAAATCTTCGCCGCTGATGCCGGGCATAGAGATATCCAGCAGCAGCAGATCGAGGCCGCCAAGACGCAGCCTTTCCAGTACCTGACCGCCGTCGCCAGCCTCGCCCACGACGGTGATATGGTCGTCGAGCGCAAATATCTGTTTCAGCCCTTCACGCATCAGGGCGTGATCGTCGGCGATCACTAATCTTATGACATCATTCATCCTGCATCCCTGGTTGCTGACGGAAAATAGGCCTGGTTTTTTAAAGGAAGGGTCAGTTCCAGCTGCGTGCCTTCGCCGGGACGGCTGGTGATGGTCACCTGACCATTCAGCATATCCACACGCTCTTTAATCCCTAAAAGCCCGAAGGCGTCGTGACGCACGGAGTGCATCTGGAAACCGCGGCCGTTATCGCGTACCTGGATCACCAGCGCGTCGCGGGTGGTCTGGACAATAATAGATACCTTACTGGCGCGGGCGTGACGGGAAATATTGGTAAGCGACTCCTGCACGATGCGGAACACCGTGGTCACTACCTGGTCGGAGAGCGCTACCGGCTTGCCTTCCGGGACGATCAGCATACAGCTACAGCCGCCGTTTTTGACAAACTCGTCGCGCAGCCACTCCAGCGCGGGCATCAGCCCCATGTTCAGCATATTGGGGCGCAGCCGCGTGGAGACGTCGCGCACCACCTGGATGGTGCTGTCGATCAGCGTCATCAGGTAATCCACCTGGCTGGAAACGCGAGCGGGATTTTTGCTTTGCATGCCGATAACCGACAGCCCGGCGCGCAGGCTGGTTAAATGCTGGCCCAGCTCGTCATGGATCTCCCGCGCGATATGCTTGCGCTCCTGCTCGGTGCGCTCCTGCTGATTACTGGCAAGAAGGCGCAGCTGATGATGCGCGGCGCGCACTTCGTTTTCCACTTCCCGCAGGCGCGTGATATCGCGACCCACGGCCAGGATTGTCACCACTTCGCCTTTCAAATCGTATTCCGGTACGCAGCGCACGTGCAGCACCATCGCGCGTTCGCCAAAGCGCGCCTCCAGTTCCGATTCGCTCTTTTCGCCGCTTGCCAGCGTATTGGAAACCAGGCGAAACAGCTGCATACCAGGCTCATCAAACGGAATGCTGTCGGTAAGCCGCCAGCCGCGCGCCTTCTCTTCGCTACAGCCGATTAAATCAAGCACGCGCGGATTAGCATAAAGGCAGCGCAGATCGGTATCGAAGCGTGCGATCAGATCCGGCGAGTTTTCCACCAGCGAGCGAAACTGCTGCTCCTGCTGCAAATAGCGCTCCGTGCGCTGCTTCAGCTCGCGCACGTCGCGCACCACGCACAGTACCAGCATTTCGCCCTCGTGCTCCCAGGCGCTGGAGTTAACCTCGACCGGGATGATTTCGCCGTTATGCATACGGTGCTGCGAGGTAAAGCGGATCCCTTCCGGCCGCAGGCTCAGTTTCCACCACAGCGCGGCGACGTCGGGATCCTGCAGTTCGCCTTCAATATCGGAATAGCTTAATCGAATAAGCGCCTGGTAATTATAACCGAGCATTTCGCAGGCTTTATTATTGATATAAGCCAGTTGGGCATCCTGACGCACCAAATAGATGGCGTCGTTAACGCGGTCAAGCGCGAAGTCGGGCAGAATGGCGCGGCCATTATAAGGCTCTTTACTGACGTTAAGGCTAAATATCTCAGACGAAAGCATTTCTCTCTCTGTTTAATGAAAAAGGGATAATAAGCATAAATTATTACAGCTTATCGTGCAGCTCAGAAAAATTTTTTAACTGACTCAGTACAGCAAATATTCTGTCAGGAGGCCATTAACCTGACTCTGAAAATGGTGACGGATCGCAAATAATTAATTATTACGCGCATCAGCCTGCAAAAATCCTGTTCCTCAGCTTATCGTGCTTTTCAGCGATTCACGCACGCGCGACAGGCGCGATTTTACCGTGCCTAAAGGGATATTCAGCGAGGTTGCCACGTCCTGGTAGCTCCCGTTGCGCTCCACCAGGATCGTCAGCATCCGCCGCGTCTCTTCCGGCAGGCGATCGATCGACGCGGCCATTACGCTGAGTAGCTGATCGTTAGCGATAATATCGCTGGGATCGCATTCCTGAATCAGCTCCAGCACGTTGTCTTCGTTGATGCTGTCAAAGAGGAAACGGTTCTGATGCGTTTTGTAGTAGTTGCGGATCAAATTGGCGGCGATGCCAAAAAGCCAGGTTTCCGGCCGCGATGCGCCTAAAAATTTATGGCTGTTGCGCAGCACTTCCACACAGGTCATTTGCGCAATGTCCTCCACGTCTTCCCGATTTGAAACACGCTTGCGAATAAAATTATGCAGCTTGCGATTTTGCTGGCAAAGAATTTCCTGCCATAAAACGGCGACCGGGGCTTCAGGGGTAAAAGACATTTCAATTGGCGTGGCAGTTAACATTTTTTTGCTCCTGGCATTATTCAGATACGTTGTTATTGCAAAGGGTGTGCCAGGCCAGAAAAAAGATGAAATAGCAGTCATAGCGCGGTTGTTCTGAATTAACTAAGAATCATCTGAGACAAATAGCGACAAAAAAGCAAAAAGAGTTGTGCAAGTTTTTACACTAATAACGGAGGTTGAAAGTTTCAGCTGGTCGTCTTTTTTTTACTTTTATTTATTGGGGAACCGGCTTCGTTTTTTTACCACTTAATCCCATCGCGAAATCAACCTTTGGGGCCGGGATGATAAAAGTCCAATCTTCTCTTCAGTATCAACAGGCGCTGGCCAAAACGGTGTTAAAGCAGGATATACCGCGTCCGGCAGCAACGGGCACGGGTACAGGCCCGGAGGTTCGGGCAAGACCAGTAAACACCCCTCTGGCGGCCGCCTCGCTGACCGATTCGCTGGAAGAGATCGGCATGATGTTCAGCGAAAAGGTAGAGAAAAAAACCAAGGGCCTGAACCGTCGGCAGATCAATACCCAGCATCTGCGCAGCAATCGCGGCGCGGTAGAGCGCATCGAGCGGCTTGGCGAACTCTACCAGATGCTGGACGACGAACAGCAGGAGAAGCTGGAGGCGCGGCTTGGTGCCCTGAAAGGGGTGCTGGGGCGGGAGCCGGATGCGGAGCAGCTGGTGGCCTCTGTGGACAACGATCCGGCGCGCTGCGATCTGCTGCTGCGGATGACGCTGCGCGAAGCCGATCGCAGCGGCGATATTGCGACCGCCAACGCCGCTGGCGAGGCGCTGAACAAACTCGACGAGCAGTACGGCGAAAGCGTAAGGGCCGGGCTGAATACGGCCTCGGCCATCGCCAGCTTTACCACCGACCCCACGGAAAAGCAGGCGATACGTCATCTCTACTATCACGGCATCGTTAAGCATCAGTCGGCGGCGGTAATGCTGGACAGCCTGCTGGAGCGTTTTGGTCGTGAGCAGTTTGTACCAGGGCTGCGTACTCTACAGCGCGCGCTGGCGGAGGATATTGCCTCGCTGACGCCTTCGCTCTCTTCGCGCTCGCTGCACAAAATCCATGTTGCCCTGAGCGAGGCGGGGCAGCTGACGCAGATGATCGCTAACAGCGACAAACTGCTTAACCGGCTACGCAGCGGCGGGAAAATTCCGCTCTCTGCGCTCGACGGCCTGGCGATGACCCGACGTCTGCTGGGCATCGCGGAGATGGGGCTACAGCCGCGCGATATCACCGCCATCGTGAAAGAGTTCGAGGTCGAACAGCCGCAGGCGCGGATGCGCTTTCTGAACGGGCTGCTGCCGCTGGTCAACGATATGCCGCCGAAGCTGTGGCGGGACCAGAAAAATCAGCCGGAAGCAGCGACGCTGCTGCGCGCTACCATCACCAAACTTATCAATGACCAGAACCGCGCGGGAAGTCAGGGAGCGGTATGAACAACCTGTTTTTGATCCTCAACCGCATCGCGCTGGCGGCCATGCAGCGCTCCGAGATCATCGGCGCGATGTTTGCGCTGGCGATCGTGTTTATGCTGATTATTCCGCTGCCGCTGGGGCTGATCGATGCGCTGATTGCCGTCAATATCTGTCTCTCTTCGCTGCTGGTGGTGCTGGCGATGTATCTGCCCAAGCCGCTGGCGTTTTCCAGCTTTCCGGCGGTGCTGCTGCTGACCACCATGTTCCGGCTGGCGCTGTCGATTTCCACCACGCGACAGATCCTGGTACAGCAGGACGCGGGCCATATCGTGGCCGCTTTCGGCACCTTCGTGGTCGGCGGCAACCTTGCGGTGGGGATGGTGATGTTCCTGATCCTGACCGTGGTGAACTTCCTGGTGATCACCAAAGGGTCGGAAAGGGTGGCGGAGGTGGCCGCACGCTTTACGCTGGACGCGATGCCGGGCAAGCAGATGTCGATCGACAGCGATTTGCGCGCGGGCATCATCGATGTGAATACCGCCAAACGTAAACGTGTCGATCTGGCGAAAGAGAGCCAGCTGTTCGGCGCAATGGATGGCGCAATGAAGTTTGTAAAAGGCGATGCGATCGCCGGGTTAGTTATCCTCTTTATTAACCTGATCGGCGGTTTCAGCATCGGCGTAATGCAGCTGGGAATGCCGGCAGGCGATGCGATGCACACCTATTCGGTGCTGACTATCGGCGACGGCCTGATTGCGCAGATCCCGGCGCTGCTGATCTCGCTGACGGCCGGGATGATTATCACCCGCGTTTCGTCCGACGGCGACAGCAGCATGGATAACAATATCGGTCGGGAAATTGCGGAGCAGCTCACCAGCCAGCCTAAAGCCTGGATTTTTTCCTCCATCGGCATGTTCGGCTTTGCGCTGCTGCCGGGGATGCCGACCGGCGTCTTTGTGGTGCTGGCGCTGCTGACGCTGGCCTCGGGCAGTTTTCAGGTGTGGCGCACAAAAAGAGAGCTGGTAGCCAGCCAGCCGCAGATGGAAAACGAGGTGATCCCGCCCGAGCTGAACGGCACGGAAGATTTACGCCAGTTCAACCCCACGCGGCCCTACCTGCTGCAATTTCCGGCCAACGCGCGCGGCACGGCGGAAACGCTGGAGCTGGTGCAGGCTATCCGTCGCCTGCGCAACAGCATCGTTTATAACTACGGCTTTACGCTGCCCGCTTTTGATATCGAGTTTCAGGAGCAGCAGCCCGCCGATGAGTTTCGCTATTCGGTCTACGAGATCCCGCGCGTTATCGGCACTTTTGGCGTAACGACGCCTGCCGTCAGCCGCCACGAACATGAAGCGTTGGCGGCGCAGGAGGGCGTGCAGCCCGGCACGGAAGCCAGAAGAGAAACGACGCTGCTGTGGCTGCCTGCCGATCACGCGGTGCTCCAGGACGAAAACGTGCCGCGCTGGGGTTTTCACGAACTGCTGATGAAAAGGATGGAAAACGCCATCCACGCCAGCGCGCCCAACTTTATCGGTCTGCAGGAGACGCGCGCGCTGATGGGCTGGCTGGAGAGCGAACAGCCCGAGCTGGCGCAGGAGCTCCAGCGGGTGATGCCGATTGCGCGTTTCTCTAACGTGCTGCAAAACCTGGTGGCGGAACGCATCCCGCTGCGCTCGGTGCGCGCCATTGCCGAAGCGCTGATCGAACACGGTCAGCATGAGCGGGATATCAGTCTGCTGACCGATCTGGTGCGTATCTCGCTGAAAGAACACATCTGTTATCAGTACGCGCAGGATGATGGTCTGCACGTCTGGCTGCTGACGCCGGAGATGGAAGAGCAGCTGCGCGACGCGCTGCGCCAGACGCAGAACGAGGTCTTTTTTGCGCTGACGCAGGAACAAACGATGGCCATCCTGACCCAGTTGCGCAGCGCCTTTATGCCAGAACAGTCGGCGTTGGCGGTGCTGCTGGTGGCGCAGGATCTGCGCAGTCCGCTGCGCGGTTTGATTCAGGATGAGTTCCATCAGGTGCCGGTGCTGTCGTTTGCCGAGCTGCAAACCAACCTGGCGATTAACGTTGTCGGTCGTCTTGAACTGGAGGAGGGCATCGACGCTTTCGATGCCTGAGGAGCGGATTATGTTTGAGCTACGCGTACTCACGGGCCGCCATCAGGGAGCGGCATTGCCGGTCAGCGGCGGGCGCTGGACGCTGGGCCACAGCGAAGAGGCCGATCTGCAATTAACTGACGACGGCGTGGCTTCTCAGCACGCCGCGCTGTGTTTTGAAGGCGAGCGCTGGCAGCTGCACGGCATTGAAGGCCAGGTGCGCCAGGCGGAGGGCGAGCCGCTGCCACTGCTGGATCCGCTGTCGCCCGATACGCCTTTTGCGCTGGGCGAGGTCTGGCTCTGTCTGGCGCCGGCGGAGCAGCCCTGGGAAGCGATGCGCGCGGCGCCGCTGCCCGTCGCGCCTGCGGCCGTCGCCGCACCGGTTGCTGCCTCCGCGCCCGCGCCTTCGCGCCTTTTTTCTCGCGGTATTCAGGTGCTGTCGGTCAGTCTGATCCTGCTGCTGAGCTTCACGATTATCAGCTGGATCCTTCAGCCCACCGTGGCGCAGACCGCCACCACGCCTTCCAGCCGTAAAATGCTGGAAACCTTACAGGAGGTGCGGCCGCCGCTGCTGGCGATGCTGCGGGAGCGAGGCCTGACGCCGGGGGTGAAAATCGATATGGATAAAGGACGGCTGATCCTGAACGGCGAGCTGAGCAAAGAGCGGTTACAGATCCTCGACAGGATGCTGACGCGCTTTCAGGCGCAGTATAACGTGCTGCCGCAGCTGGTTAACCATACGCGACTGCGCAGCGCGAAGCTGCCTTTCCGCATCGTGCAGATCACCACCGGCAAGCGGGCTAACGTGGTGACGGACGCCGGCGAACGGCTGTTTGTCGGCGATCAGGTTGGCGATTTGCGGCTGGTGGCGATCACCTCCAGCGAAGTTGAATTCGCCGGTCGGGAACAGATAAAGGTGAACTGGTGAAGTCTGATTTTCCTCTGCTTGACGACTGGTTTGCCGCCCATCAGCAGCGGCTGGCGCGCTTCTCGCCGGTGGCCATTTACGGGCGTATTACCGGCATCAGCGGCATTCTGCTGGAGAGCAGCCTGCCGGGCGCCCGCATTGGCGATCTCTGCCAGATTGAGGGCAAAAACAACACGCGTGTGCTGGCGGAAGTGGTGGGATTCAACCCTCAGCACACGCTGCTTTCCGCCTTAGGCCAGCTGGACGGCATCGCCCAGGGCGCCCGCGTGACGCCACTGTTTCTGCCGCACAGCATCCGCGTGTCTGAGCAATTGCTGGGCAGCGTGCTGGACGGCTTTGGTCGCCCGATTGAAGCGGGCAGCGTCAGCGCGTTTGCGTTGCCGGGCGAAGCGGACAATGTCAAACCGGTGCTGGGCGATGCGCCGCCGCCAACGGCCCGACCCAGGATCGACACGCCGTTGCCGACCGGGATGCGCGCCATCGACGGGCTGCTGACGCTGGGCGTCGGCCAGCGCGTGGGTATTTTTGCGGGTGCAGGCTGCGGCAAAACCACGCTGCTGGCCGAACTGGCGCGCAATACGCCGTGCGACGTGATTGTGTTTGGTCTGATAGGCGAGCGCGGCCGCGAACTGCGTGAGTTTCTTGACCATGAGCTGGATAGCGAGCTGCGCAGCCGTACGGTGCTGCTGTGCGCCACGTCCGATCGCAGCAGCATGGAGCGCGCCCGCGCGGCTTTTACCGCCACCGCCATCGCCGAAGCCTTTCGCGACCAGGGCAAAAGCGTGCTGCTGATCCTGGACTCCCTGACCCGTTTTGCCCGCGCGCAGCGTGAAATCGGCCTGGCGCTCGGCGAACCGCCGGGACGTGGCGGCCTGCCGCCCTCGGTCTATACGCTGCTGCCAACCCTGCTTGAACGCGCCGGACAAACCACTACCGGCGCGATCACCGCGCTCTATTCGGTGCTGATTGAACAGGATTCGATGAACGATCCGGTCGCGGACGAGGTGCGCTCGCTGATTGACGGCCATATCGTGCTGACGCGCAAGCTGGCGGAGCGCGGTCATTATCCGGCTATCGACATTCTTGCCAGCCTCAGCCGCACCATGATCAACGTGGTGGCGCGCCAGCAGATTAAAGAGGCGACCTCCGTGCGCCAGCTGATGGCGGCCTGGCAGCAGGTGGAAATGCTGATCCGGCTGGGCGAATACCAGCCGGGCAACGACAGCCTGACGGATGCGGCGGTAGAGGCGCAGGACGCCATCAACGGCTATCTGCAACAGGCGATGCGCGCGCCGTCCGGCTTCGAGCAGACCTGTTTTCAGCTGTCAGAGGTGAGCCGCTATGCGCCGTCACGTTAATCCGGAACCGGAGCCGGTTGCCGACGTCGCCGCCGTTGAGCTGCGGCGCACGCTGGATCTGCTGCTGCCGATCCGTCGTCAGCGGCTCAACCGCAGTGAAAGACAGCAGCGCGAGCAGGAGCAGACGCTGCGCCAGCTGGAGACGCAAACAGATCGGGCTGGCGAACAGCTGAACGAGCGGCGGCAGGGCTATCAGCAGCTGAGAGCGGGTTTCGCGGCGCAAAACTGCGGCGTGCGTCAGGCCAGCTATCTGCTGGAGCGCGCCCTCGAACAGGAGCAGCAGGCGCTGAAAAAGGTGCACAGCGGACAGCTGAAGCTGCACGAACTGACCCAGGCTCAGCATGATCAGCAGCAGCGCGTCGAGGCGGCGCGTCAGGAGACGCGGCAGCGACAGCGCGATGTGGAGAAACTGGAATTTTTACTACAGCAGGAGGTAAGCGAATGATTACCCTTTCCGCACAGAGACAGGCGGCGCGGCTGCAACAGCAGCACGATCTCCAGCGCCAGACAACGGAACGCCACAGGGAGCAGCGCGGCGAAGCGCGCATCGCGCAGCGTAAAGAGAAGCCTGCCGACGACGGTGAAAAGGTTGCGCTACGCCGCGAGCCGCGCAAGCCCGCGCGTGAAGAAGATGCATTGTTCAGCGAACTGCTGGAAGAGGGCGAGAGGCCGTTTACGCCGCCGCCTTTCAGCCAGTCCGATTCTCAGCAGCAGGGCTTTGCGCAGCTGGATGAAAGCAGCGCTTACGGCGCGCCGCCCGCGATGGCGATGTGGCAGGAAATCGAAACGGATCTGCTCGCTGCCACGGAGCAGCGCCCGCCCGCTGAGATGACGCTGACGCTGCTCTTGCCGAAGCTGGGCCACGTCGACGCCCGCTTTTCCGCGCTGGCCGCAGGCGGTTGGGATATCGCCCTGCAGCTGCAGCCCGCCGCCTGGCGCGTCCTGCTGCCGCATCAGGAGCGCTGTCGTCTGTCGCTGCGTCAGCGCATGGCCTGCCAGGTACGGCTGCGTTTCGAACGACGCTCGTCGGAGCAGGAAGCATGAACAGGCTGTCGCTAAAAAAACTCAGTAAACAGGCCGCGCGGCTGCGCGGGCAAATCGGCGCGGGCTGTTTTTATCCCTGGCAGCTGGCCGGTGAACCGGGCGTGCTGCGTCTGGCGCTGGCTGACGGCTATCAGCCCGGCGAAATGAGCGTCTGGCAGTGCGAAGCGGGCACGCTGGCATTTACCGACGCGCAGGCGGTGCTGTCGCTGATGGCCGCCACGCCTACTTTTGCCCTGCCTGCGACCGCGCCGGAACAAAGCTGGTACTGGCCGTGGTGGCAAAGTCAACTTTCTGGCGAACTTCTGGCGTTGTTCGGCCACATAGCTGTAACGGAAGAAAAAGCAGCGGGCGAATTTCTGCTGGTGATGACGCTGGCATGGGGAGACAGAGAGGCGCGCAGTCTGCTGGCGCTTTCAGCCGACACCCTGTCGCGTCTTCTGAGCAAACCCGGCTGGCAGCGAGAAGCCATGCCGCTACCGCCCGATTTACCACTGGCTTTGCCGCTGATTATCGGCGAAGTCGAGCTGTCGCCAGGCGCGCTGAAGCGCGGTGATGTGGTGCTGCCGCCGCAGCCTTTTTTTGCCCCGGACGGGCGTGGAACGATCCGTTGCGCCGGGCGTTTGCTGCACGGAGAGTTGCGGATAACGCCCGGTACGACGGCTCATTTTTATCTTAGCGAGATGGAGAACGATGACGTGACTTTGCCCCCTGACGAGTTTGAGCAGCCGATCACTCCCGATCCCCAGTGGGACGAGGGATCGACGACGGAAGCCACGGATTTCTCCGTACTGCCGCTGGCGCTGTCGGTACGCTGCGGCCAGCTGCAGCTGACGCTGGGAGAACTCTCTGCCCTCGCTCCGGGCGCGACGGTGATGATCGATAACGTGACGCCCGGCGAAGCGCTGCTCTGCCACGGCGACTATGCGGTAGCGAAAGGCGAGCTGGTCGACGTGGAGGGCCGCCTTGGCCTGCAAATCACCCAGATGCTGCCGGGCCACAACCCGCTGGCGCGGTAGACGCATGGATGCTTTATCGCTGAACCCGATGACGCTGGCGCTGTTTCTTGGCGCGCTGTCGCTGGTGCCGATTTTAATGATTGTCTGCACCTGCTTTTTAAAAATCTCTATGGTGCTGATGCTGACCCGCAACGCGATGGGCGTGCAGCAGGTGCCGCCCAACATGGCGATTTACGGCATTGCGCTGGCCGCCTCGCTGTTTGTGATGGCGCCGGTTTTCAACGAAATCAGCCAGCGGGTAAAAACGGTGCCGATTGACACCCAGTCCGCGGAGCGGCTCGACTATACGGTCAGCAACGGCGCGGAGCCGCTGAAGCGTTTTATGGTGAAGAATACCGACCCGGATATCTTGATCCACCTACAGGAAAACGCGCAGCGCATGTGGCCAAAAGAGATGTCGGCCACGGTATCTCACGACAGCCCGCTGCTGCTGATCCCCTCGTTTGTTTTGTCGGAGTTGCAAAACGGCTTCAAGATCGGCTTTCTGATTTTTATCCCCTTTATCGTGGTGGATCTGATCGTCTCCAACGTGCTGCTGGCGCTGGGGATGCAGATGGTGTCGCCCATGACCATTTCGCTGCCGCTGAAAATTCTGCTGTTCGTGCTGGTCAGCGGCTGGACGCGGCTGCTCGACGGCCTGTTTTACAGCTATCTGTGAGGGAAAAATGGATATCCTGACCCTTTTTCGCCAGGCGATGCTGCTGGTGGTGATCCTTTCCGCGCCGCCGCTGATCGTGGCGGTAATCGTCGGCGTCATCGTCTCGCTGCTGCAGGCGGTGATGCAGCTTCAGGATCAGACGCTGCCTTTCGCCATTAAGCTGGTGGCGGTGGGCGTCGCGCTGGCGCTGACCGGCCGCTGGATCGGCGTGGAGCTGACCGAACTCACGCAAAGCGCCTTTGCCATGATGCCTAACGTGAAATACTAACCAGAAGTTAGCTTTATAAAAAAATAAACCCGCCGGATCGGCGGGTTGTTATTACAGGGTAAAGGACAGGTTTATTCACGCGACTGCTCTGGCAATCAGGCGCTGTAAATTTCTCTGTCAGCGACTTCATAGCCGTTATTTTGCGTGCCGCGACAGCTTCGCCGCCAGGAAACGAGGTGTTCGTAAGTGCCTGTTGCAGCTCGCCATCAACATAAATTTTACTGCCGCTGCCTTTTACCGTCGTGCCATTAATGTTGGCCGGTCATAAAAACCGGCTGATAGTCAGGAATCGATTTCCAACGGAATACGATAGTTAATACCGTTGATGCGCACGCGCAGCTTGTTGTCTTTCGGCAGTGCTTTCGTGGTCAGCACCAGCGTGCCGTCGGTATCAAAAGCGATGCCGTGCCCGCTAAGCGTACCAAAAGCAGCGGCATCAACCGGTGTCCACGGAGAGCTCAGCTTGCTGACTACCGTATCTGCCACGACCTCGCCACGCGGTGTCCACAGGAAGCACTTGCCGCCATGAAAACGGCTGTCGGTAGTGCTTTCAACCTGTACGTGAACGTAGCCGCTGTTGGCGGGCAGCTTCACATAGATGCTCACATTATTCGCATAGGGCCGGTTTAGCCGGATATCGGTTACCGGGCTCGATCCCCTGACTTCCACCGCGCCCACTGCTTTAACCGTATCGTCGCCTTTCGCCCGGCGCATACGCAGGATAGCTTCCCCGCCGCCAAAGTTATTGGTCAGATTATTAATGGCGCCGCTTGCTGCCGGGCTCTCAGAACGGGCGCCTAAAAAGCGCACGGTAACCTGATCGCTTTCGGCCGTGGTGACATAGTCGCCAACGTAAACCCATACCGGCGCTTCGGTGGTGTTGTTAAAGCGCAGATTGGAGCTGTACCAGTTAGCCGCCATGGATCCGGCCAGCGTGGTGCCAAAAGATTCTTCACGACGGTAGCCCATATCGTAACCGCCGAGATAGCGCACTACCGTGGCGTTATTACGGTTAAACGCGGCGTTTTGCAAATTGATATGGCGCAAAATAGCTTTTGTAAAGGTGATATCGGCAGGCACCGTTGCGCCTTCCATACTGAACACGTCAATGGTCCACTCGCCGTTACTGATATCCATCGGGTAGTTACATTTCTCCATCCAGCCGTTGTAGATACAGCACTGGGTGGCGCGCGGTAAATCAAAGGCCGGCGTAGTAGAGTGGCTTTCCTGCACGTTAAAGTTGCTGAGTTCGATAGCGGTAAGATGATTCCATGAATTTTGATAAGACGGACGGCCTTTCAAAATAGAGTCGTAAGTATTGCTGGTGTAAAAGCTGTTGAACTTCGTATCCAGCGTATCGATCATATTAAATACGATGCCGCCCGTTTGGCTAATATTAAGCCTGTCGCACTGATAGTACTGTCCTTCGGCGCATTTATTCGTCATAAAGCCGCGCGTATTTTTTGCTAAATCGTACTGACCATAAATTTCGAGGCAGGAAACTTCCGTGCGGCGAGCATTGGTATTAAAAACAAAACTGCCTTCATCGCCTATAAGCGTGAGCTTTGCCACAGGCGAGTAGCCGTAAGCAACGGTAGGCCCATTAATTCTCAGCATACGCAGGTAAACAGAAGAAATATTCAGGCTGGATACGGCATAATTACCTTCAGGAAAAGTAATCCAGGCTTTATATGCCTCGCCTGAATGCTTAAACGTGAAGTTATACATGGCTTTGATCGCGGCGATAGCGTCCGTTTTACCATCCGGTACGGCGCCAAAGTCGCCAATGTTTAAATCTGCCAGGTTATTGATTTGTCGACGCCAGTGGTAGGCGTTGCCGGCGGTATTGGCAATGGTGCCGCCATCGTCCGTTGCTGCCGTCAGCGAGCCGACAAACCAGCCGCCGCCGGTGCCTTTATAAATGGCCTCACCAGGGGCGGTGTGACAGCGAAGCAGCACGCTTTCGCCTTCATAGGCAGGGGCAAGCTTGCGCAGATCGTTAAAAGTGGCAACGCTTTTCGTATGTACGTCATTAACAGTAGTAGTGGGCATTTTTTTCTCCAATGAAAAAATAATTTTTAATTAACCAGGCGAGTTAACCCATTGGATATTTAATCTTAAAATCCGGTTTCATTTAATATTATGCAACCTTGTAAGGGTCTTAACTGCGCCTGCTTTCTTTTTTAACATGGGAAATTCGTTACGAATATGATTTTTTTACGATGATCGTTAATATTATTTTTTCAGGGCGCGATTTACCTTTTTTTATTTTTTTTGCAAGGGGCTTGTGATGGGGGTTTTTCTTAAAATATCTTGTAAGAATAATCTTGCCCGCAATGAACGTAAGCAGGCGCTTACCATCTTTAAGTAATCCGTACATCCGTATAGCTTTTTTAGTGAACTTTCTGTGGTTTTCTGCCACTCAGCTATAAACGGCAACCCGAAAGATTTAACAATATGTGGAACAACGTCCTTTTTGATGGCTACCACTTTATCCTTGCGCTGACGCTGGCGATGGCGCGCATTTTCCCCTGCCTGCTGCTGTCGCCGGTGTTCTCGTTCAACGCCATTAAAGGCGGCCTGCGCTCCGGCATCGTGCTGGCGCTGGCGCTGTTTCCCGCACCGATGATCCAGCAGCAGCTGGCGGCGGACGATCCCTCGCTGTTTCTGCTGGCGGCGCTGGCGCTGAAAGAGGTGATTATCGGCGTGGCGATCGGCCTGCTGATGGCGATGCCGTTCTGGCTGTTCGAGTCGGTGGGCGCGTTGTTTGATAACCAGCGTGGCGCGCTGACGGGCGGCCAGCTCAACCCGCAGCTCGGGCCGGACGCCACGCCGCTCGGCTTTTTGATGCAGCAGTCGATTATCCTGCTGCTGGTAGTCGGGCTGGGCCTGTCGACCATTACGCAGATTATCTGGGATAGCTATAGCCTCTGGCCGCCGATGCAGTGGCTGCCGCTGCCGGGCGAAGCCGGGCTGAAGGTCTATCTGGAGCTGCTGGGTGGTATCTTCACGCATATGGTGCTTTACGCCGGGCCGCTGGTGGCGCTGCTGCTGCTGGTGGATTTTAGCGTCGGCATCCTCAGCATCTACAGCCCGCAGCTCCAGGCTACCGTGCTGGCGATGCCCGCCAAATGCCTGTTGGGCATGCTGTTCTTTGTGCTCTATTTGCCGATCCTGAATTACGTTGCGGGCGAGCGGCTGTTCGATTTAAAAGATCTGGTGCCGCAGCTGGCGGACATGTTTAAAGGGGTGCGCTGATGGCGGAAAAAACCGAAGACGCCACGCCCCAAAAGCTCAAGGAGTCGCGCAAAAAGGGTCAGGTCGCCCAGACGCCGGATATTCCCAAACTGCTGATTTGCGTAGGCGTGATGGAGACGATTTTCGCGCTGGTCGGCGGCGGCATGCAGCGGCTGGAGGCGATGATTATGCTGCCGCTTGCCCGCCTGAACGATCCTTTCGGCCATGCCATGCAGGAAGTGATGCTGGACGGGGTGATGGTGCTTTGCTATTTCTGCGGCATCGTCTGCGCGCTGATTTTTCTGCTGCGCATTATCGGCGGCTGGCTACAGTTCGGCCCGCTGTTTTCTACCGAGGCGCTGGCGCCAAAGTTCGACGCCATCAATCCGGTCGGCCACCTGAAGAATATGTTTTCCGGCAAACAACTGAGCACGCTGCTGACCAGCGTGCTGAAGGCGGTCGCCATCGGCGTTATTTTTTACCTGGCGATCGAACCCGACCTGGGGCCGCTGGCGCAGCTGGCCTACGGCGAGGATCTCAACGGCTTCTGGCAGGCGGTGCTGGCGCTGTTTATAAAAATCGTGCGGGAAACGCTGGCGTTGCTGCTGGTGCTGAGCGCGTTCGATTTCGGCCTGCAAAAATATTTCTTCCTCAAACAGCAGCGCATGAGCCATGACGATATCCGCAACGAGTTCAAGCAGAGCGAAGGCGATCCACACATGAAAGGGCATCGCAAATCGCTGTCGCATCAGATCCTTAACGAAGAGCCCAGGCCCAGAAGAGAAGTGGCGGTGGAAGAGGCGGATATGGTGCTGGTCAACCCTACGCACTTTGCCGTCGGGCTTTATTACCGCGCCGGTGAAACGCCGCTGCCGCGCCTGCTGTTTAAGGCGGAAGGCTTAGATGCGCAGGATATTATTGAGGAAGCCAAAAAACGGCAGATGCCGGTGATCCGTTTCGTCTGGCTGACCCGCACGCTGTTCAGAACGGTGAATGAAGGCGACTATATCCCGCGAGAAACGCTGAAGGCCGTCGCCCAGGTCTATCGCCTGCTGAAAGAGCTGGAGGATCAGCAGCTGGATGAAGTGCTGGAAATCGAAGAGTAACAGAGCGTGCAATGCCAGGGCCGCTTTACTGAGCTCGGGTGTGATGTCATTTTTAGTAAGTTCAAAGTTGGCTGATTGGATTTATATCATTAAAATCAATATATTAATGGTAAAGCTTCCATTTGAAGATGGCCGTTTACGGCTTATTTCCCGGAATACGGAAACCTTTCCGCTACGGAAACTGCTTAAGGAAATTTAGTGCCAGATAATCCGTAGCCTAAACGGGAATACGCTTTTTTATATTATACGTTTCCCCGTTTTATGTCGGGGCCTGCTGGCTACGTCATATCCGCCAGCGAATACAGCGTGCCGATCGCATCCTGCGGCACTTCGCTGCCGGTGAGTTGGAGCATCAGCAGCGGCGCGCCTTCGGGCGTAGCGGAAAGATAACAGCCTTCGTAACGGCCGGGCGCGAGAAAGCGGCGCATCAGCGCCTCGCGCAGCCGGAAAGGGGAAAAAGGAGCGGGCAGCAGCTGGAGCGTCGGCACGGGCTGCGCATAAAAACGCAGCTCGTGTCCGACGGGATCGCACCAGCAGCACGCCTCACCACGCTGCCATGCAGCCAGAAAGGCGCGATGGGAATCGACGCGGATCACTGATTAACCGAGGCCTGTGAATAGTCAAAAGGCCCGTTGCGCATATCCGGCTGCCACCAGATGGTGACGGCCCGATCGTCCGACACCGGGCGGCAAGACATCTCGCTACAGCCCGCGAACTTAGGCTTTGCACAGGCGGTAAGCAGCATCGCCATCAGCAGGATCAGAACAGGTTTTTTCATTATCAGCCTCATTAGCGCGACAGCAGGCGCGTCGTTTTTACGCCGCTGGTGGACAGCGACACCGGCGCCGATTGCAGCAGCGATACGCGGCCAGGTCTGGCCGGCGCCTGCGTATCGTAAGCCACGTACACCTCGGTGGATTCGCCCGGTTGCAGGCGGGTATGCGGCCAGGCGGCCACGGCCAGCGTGCGATCGCCCCGGCAGGATGCCTCGTCAAAGCGCGCCTCTTTTCCGCTGGTGTTGGTGATCACGCCTACCGAAATCTGCATCGCGTCGTTGCCGTACCACTGCTGGCGAGCGCTGGCGCGGAAGGTCAGCGGTACCGAACAGAGCGAGCCGAGCGGCAGCCCCGTCTGGCTGGGCTGTAAACCGCCCGGCTGACGGCTTTCGGCCAGATCCTGCATCGCGTTTTCGATGGTGCGCTTCATGTCGCCGAACTGATGGCGTCGGTTGATATCCCGCAGCGCATCGTTAATCTGCGCGCTGTTTTGCGCATCAACGTAGCGGGAAGGATCGACCTGGTCGCCAATCAGGTGCGGCGTAATAATAAACAGCCGCTCGCGCTGAGAAGTGGTGCGGTTGTTGGAGGTAAACAGCTTGCCCAGCAGCGGAATTTTGCCGAGGATCGGCACGCGCTCTTCGTCATCACCGCTCTGCTTGGTGTGGAAACCGCCCATCACCAGCGACCGTTTTTCCTGCACCAGTGCCTGAGTGCTGATCACGCCGTTTTCCGTACCCTGCGCGCTGCCGTCCTCGTTTTTGTCCAGCTTGCCGTCTTCCACATCCACCACCAGCTGCACGGCGGCTTTTTCCGGGTTATCACCGATTGAACGCGGCGTGACGCGCAGGCTGGTGCCCGCCGTTACTTCCCGAATGTCCGCAACCCGCTCGCCGATGGCGGTGATAAAGGCGGTATTGCTGAAGTCGATCACCGCAGGCTGGTTTTCCAGCGTCAACACCGACGGATTGGCGATAATCGACGCGGTGCCTTCGCCTTCCAGCGCCTGAATATCGGCGAAGAAGCGGTTAAAATCGGTAACGAACAGGGTACTGGCGCCGTTCAGCATCGACGCGCCGGCGGTTACGTTGCCGAACTGCCCGGACCAGTTGGTGGAAAGACGGGCCAGCTCGTTGCGGTCGATATCCACGATGACCGCATCGATTTCAATCAGCTTCTGCGGCACGTCGATCATTCTGACCAGCTCCTGATACTCCGAGCGCAGCTTTTTGTTGTCGCGCACCAGCAGCGTGTTGTTGCGTACGTCGGCGGAGACTTTCCCCTGCAGCGTTTTGCCCGGCTGCTGCTCGTTGCTGCGGCCAAGCCGGGTATTGCGGCCAATCATCTGTTCCATGATGCTGCGGCTTTCGTTCTGCATCGCCTGGTAGGGGCTGTCGCTGCCGCCGCGACCGTTCTGCGTGGTGGTGGCGCCGTTGGCCGAACCGTTGCTGTTTTGCCCCAGCAGTTCGTTAAGCATGGTGGCCACGCCGGGCACCACCAGCGTCTGGTTGCGATATTTGATAGTGCGATCCGCCACGTCAGCATATTTCAGCGGAAACGCCATCATTTGCTTGTCTTCGCTGGTTTCCGGCTCGGATTTTTTGCTGAAATCCGCAATCAGATCGACATATTTCGGCGGCCCGGTGACCAGCACCACGCCGTCGTCGGGCAGCTCGCCCCAGCCGAATCGCGGCTCCAGCAGGCCGACGCCCTGTAGCGCCTGTTTGATATCGGGCGCGGCATCCGGGCTGATCTTCAGACGACGCGAGGTCTGCTGCGACTGCGGGCTGACATAAAGCGTGTTGTTATAGACGAACCACTGAAAGCGATACTCCAGCGCCAGCCTGTTCAGAAAGGCCTCGGCATTGTCGGAGCGCAGGCGCGCGGTGACAAAGGTATCGGGCAGGCCGGTGACGTTGGCATCCACGCCGTGGCTGCCGGCGAAATCCTGCAGGATCACGCTGAGCGGCGTATTGTCAGCGGAATAGGCGTAGGCGCCTTCGCGCCATTCTTCCGGTGTAGTGGCGTAGCTGTGTGAGACAGAAAGCCCGATCGCCAAAGCCAGCAGCAAAGGGCGAAAGGGTAAAAAAGCAGACGGCGTAGGCACGCTTCTCTCCTTGTTACAGGCTCGTTGGCCGCATTAGCATCAGCAGGGTGTCCTGCCAGATTTCACATTGATTACAAAGACTTTCTAACAGCGCGACGGCGGCCTCTTTTGCGTCGCTTTTTAACCGCGCCAGCAGACAAAGCGTTTCGCGCTGCGGATGCAGGCAAAGCGCGGCGGTAAGGTCGCCGAAGTGATGCAGCGCCGGGTCGGTCAGCCGCAGCGCCCGCTGCATCAGCGCATCATTAACAGGCACAGGCAGCTGTAGCTCGGCAAAAAAAAACCAGCCGCCGGGCAGGCGCTGTAGCGTGATCGGCATCTCGTCAATCCACAGCGCCAGCTCGCCGTTGGTTTTATCCAGACAGGCTTCAATCAGATCGGCGACATCAGTTGATGGCATCAATGATGGCCTTGCGGATACCATGCTTGTACTGGGTGTACTGCGAGCTGGCCCAGTTGGCGTTGGAGACGTCGAGCATCTCGTTCTGGAAGGCGTACATATCACTGACGTTAAACGGCTGGTCCTGACTCTCTTGCGCGAACTGATACATATCTTTTTGCGCGTGCGCGACCTGACTGGTCAGGCGACGCTGGATCGAATCTTCATAGCTCATCGTTTCAGTCTCCGGTTGGGGGGTGCCATTAAGTGGCGGAGAACGCGAGCGGGTTCCGACGAGGCGAAAAAATTGTTGTGGCAGAAAAGAAGGGCGCTAGTCGGGGATCAGCGCCGCGCAAACCTGAGTCCAGCTCAGGCTCAGCTCGCCGTTGTCGGTGGTCAGCCGCAGCGTGTCGGCATCCAGCGAACTGTCGCTGACCAGCTGCCAGTCGAGCGGATGCTGCTTCAGCCAGGCGGCAGCTTCATCCTGTCGGACGGGCGCGCAGCTTAGCGTAGCGGCAGCCTGACGGCCCTGCGCCTGTTGCAGCTGCCGCAGCATGGCGGTCAGGCGGTCATCGGCGGGCAGCGCCGCCAGCAGCTGATTCATTGCCTGTTTCAGCAGCGCCTCGGCCTGGGGGATCAGCGCCTCCTGCCACTGCTGCTGCTGCTGCTGCCAGTCGGCGAAAAACTGCTCCGCCTGCGCGACAAAAGCCTGCTGTCGATCGGCAACGGCCGCGTCCGCGCGCGTTCTGGCTTCTTCCAGCAGCCGATCGGCTTCTTCTTCGGCACGGGCCAGCCGCTGCTGCGCCTGTTGTTCCGCCGTTTGCAGCAGGCTCAGCGCCTGCTGATGGTCAACCAGCGCTTCGCGGCTCAGCAGCGGCCCGGCAGGCATCGCCAGCACGGCAAGTTTTTTAGTGATCCACATGCGGCTCGGTTCCTGATTGCTGACACTGCCAGATGGCCGCGTCGTAAAGCGCCGCCAGCCTGGCGTGCGGCAGCGTTAACGTGGGGTATTCTTCCAGCTGTGCGGCCCATTCAGGGGGAAAACGCAGCCGTAAACGAGGCCAGCTTTCCGGATGTAGCGCGCGCAGCAGTAGCAGGCCGCCGATGGGCCAGGGATGAAAGCAGGCGGCATCCAGCCAGCTGTCGCAGCGCAGGCCTTTGCTTAAGCGCCGACACCAGATCAAATCGCTGCCCGCCATCCCGGACGGCGTGGCCTGTGGGGCGCAGGTGGCGGCCAGCAGCGCCAGTAGACGCTGCCAGCGCTCGTCGTCGAACGCGATCAGCGCCAGCATCCGCGCTGACGGTTCCGGCGGCAGGGCGGGGGAGATGCCGAAGCTGGCCGCGACGGCCTGCGGCTGCTGCCAGCTCAATGCCTGCTGCGCCGCCGGCGGCAGAGCGAAAAAGTCGGATGTCCAGCCCGCCTCCGCCTGTTGCCACCAGCCCTGCTGCCACCAGTGCAGCCAGTCCGCGATGGAAGCCTGCTCCACGGCTTATTTTCCTGTCGCCGCAGCGGCGCTGGCCGGTTTTTCTTTTTTCCGGCCGGGTTTGAACAGCAGCAAAGCGAAGGCGATCAGCAGCACGATGGCGAACAGCGCGAATACCCATTTCACCGTGCCGTACTCATCCGGCGAAAGCTGAAACGGCCCCATCTGTACCACTTCAATCTTGTCTTCATAGGTCTGCGCCGGCACAAAAACGATCGCTAAATCCTTATCGCTTTTGCCCGCCAGGCCCGGAATGCTGGTGGAAACCATCTGGCGGATGCGCGGCTCAATGCTGTCCGGATCCAGGGTGTTATGGTATTTGATAAACACCGAGGCGGAAGCGGGCTGTACCGGCTCGCCGGGCGCCAGCCTTTCCGGCAGCACTACGTGCACGCGCGCCACCACCACACCGTCGATCTGCGCCAGCGTCGATTCCACCTCCTGCGAAAGCGCATAGATATAGCGGGCGCGCTCCTCCATCGGGCTGGAAATCACGCCGCTTTTCTGGAACACCTCGCCAAGATTGGTGCGCGCCTTGTGCGGCAGCCCGGCGGAGTCGAGGATTTTTACGCTGCGCTCGATATTTTCCGCATCGACCGACACGGAAATGCCCGCTTTTTCAATCAGCTTTTGCGCGGCAATTTGATGCTGATTCAGTTCGGCGATGATATCGTTGGCGTCGCTTTCCGCCAGCCCGCTGTACAGCACGGTTTTATCGCCGCAGCCGACCAGAAAAAGCGCCAGCGAGCTAATCATTAGCCATTTCAGCAAAAGTTTCATAGGGGCTTACTGTAGGTTGGTCAGTTTATCAATGCTCTGAACGCCTTTGGCGACGATTTTTGCATTCATTAAATTTTCAATATAGTAATTAGATAAGGCGGCATTAGCCTGACTAAATTCTAATAAATTGGACGAGCGGGAAGCTTTTTGTAAATCCTGATAGGCTTCTTTTCTCTGGTGTTCATTATTACTTAATGAACTGGCAATGCCGGAAAGAAAATTCGTGACTTCGGCAGGGGCGGAAACTTTTTCAACCTGCGGTTCTTTAAGCTGGGCCGAAAAAAAATCGACGTCGCTTTGCTGCGGCTCCGCCGTGGTTTTTATTTGCGGAAGCTCGGTTAAATCTGCCGGGGAGGAATTTATTTTCATAACGATCTCGCGCTGGATAACAGAACGAAAAGCGGTGCGGGTCAGGGGCGCAGACCCGCACCAGCAGGCGAAACTAGTACTGGATTTTTACCTGAGCGGCAGCAGAACCCGCCTTACTGGCACTGTCTGCAACGCCGTTCATTTTGTTGTTCTGTGCATCAAGCTTGGCTTTATCGACCATATCCTGCTGCATCTGGCCCTGAACATCCTGCATCTGTGACATAAAGCTTGCGCCATCAGTTGCGCTTTCAACTCTTGTTGCCGCTGTAGCTGCAGTAGAGATACCTGAGGATACTGAAGACATAGTGTGGCTCCTGATTATATTAAGGGGTGGTTGTTAGCATATTCGTTAATTAAGTGGGTGTGGCGCAAAAAGGGTTCCAAAGAAAATAAATTATTTTTATAAACGCATCAGGCAACAATATTCAACAATTTGATACGGTGATAAAGGGTGCGGCGCGGAATACCTAATTCATGCACCACGTCATCAATCTTATGGCCGTGGCGATGCAGACACTCTTTAATCAGGCTGCGCTCAATGCGACGCAGGCGATCTTTTAATAATGTCGCTTCGCCTTCGCCCGGCGTGATATTACACAGCGGCGGCAGATGCAGCACGTGGCGTTCCGCCGCGGCTTTCAGCTCGCGAATATTGCCGGGCCAGCTGTGCAGCAGCAGGGCTTCGTCCAGCGCCAGCGAACGCGGCGGAATAGGCTGCTGTAGCCGCATGGCCGCTTCCTGGGTAAAGCGGCGAAACAGCGGGATAATCAGTTCGGCATGGGAACGCACCGTCGGCGTCTCCAGCTTGATGGTGGAAAGCCGAAAATAGAGGTCGCGGCGAAAACGTCCTGCGTCCACCAGCTCAATCAGCGGCGTCTGGGAAGCGGCGATCACGCGTAGATCCAGCGGCACGGGCTGCGTGGAACCCAGCCGGTGAATGGCGCGGGTTTCCAGCACGCGCAGCAGCTTCGCCTGTAATATCAGCGGCATGCTGTCTATTTCATCCAGAAACAGAATGCCTTTGTCAGAGGCTTCAATGTAGCCCGGCCGGGAATGCGTGGCGCCGGTGTAGGCGCCGGCGATCACGCCGAACAGTTCGCTTTCCGCCAGGTTTTCCGGGATAGCCGCGCAGTTCACGGAAATCAGCGGCCCTTTCGCGCCCGAAAGCTGGTAGATGCGGCGGGTCAGCGTATCTTTGCCCGTCCCGGTTTCGCCTTCCAGCAGCAGATCGACTTTCAGCGGCGCAAGGTTGTCGATCAGCGGATGCAGGCTGGCGTGGATATCCGTTCTGGCTGCGCCAGGCTCGGTAAGGAAAGCCGTGACTTTATCGTGACGGATACTGCCTGATTGTTTCTCACTACCCGTTACCATATTTTCTCCTGTCTACCCTCGGACTATGCAGTTAGCAATCTGCTGCAACTTAAGCGAAAACAACACGGGATCAGCGGCGGGCTGCTCGGGGTAACACTCAATATTCGCTTACTATTTACTAGCGCGGCCTTGAGAGGCTATCAGTTTCCTCTGAAGTTGTTGTGGGGATCTCCGTGGGGCAAGGTAGGGAAATCCCTACACAAATTTCGCAGCGCAGCGGTAAGCTGATGTAAACAAGCGCATTATTTAGATTACAAAACGTTAAGAATGTGTAATTTAATTTACCGTAATTAAGACTTTACCAGCGCCAATGGAACATGCCCGGCCCGATCGCCACCCAACACGGAGACGAAGCCTTGACGGGTGGACTCGTGACGATCATTTCACTGAACAGAGGAAGCGGCATGAAAATAGGCGGCGGTGTAAACGGCGCGATTGGCGGCGGCAAAACGGGTGGCGATGCGGGTCTGGAGCTACCACTCAGCAACAAGCAAAATAACGGTCAGGGCAGCCCGGGACTGGGTAATATCCTGAATTTTGCTACTTCGGCGTCAAACAGCGGCGGCGGCCAGGGCGTGCAGTTTGGCAGCAAAGAGGCGCTTGCCCAGAACGGCAGTAACGGCAGTAACGGCAGCAGCCAGTCGACAGGCAACGAAAGCAGTATTACGCAATTGCTGAACGCCATTCTGGAGCTGTTGAAAGGCAGCGAGGCGAACAGCGATAAAAACGGCTCTGGCTCTTCGGGCTCTGGCAACGGAACGTCCGGCGCTCAGGAAGCCGCCGGCAGCGGCGATATCATGACCCAGCTGATGGAGATGATTAAAAAGATGCTGGGGCAGTCATCTGAAGGCGCCAACGCATCCGGCCAGGGTGGCTCAGGCGGCTCGGGCGGCGCAACGCAGGGTGGTAAGGGAGCCGAAGACGAGCAGGGCAGCAGCGGGCTGGCTGCTAAGCTGGGCGGTGCCCTGCAGATGCTGGGCCTGGGCGCCATTCTTTCAGCCCTTTCCGGCGGCGCTGGTGCGCAGGGCGGCGGCGAAAGCAAATAGGTTTTCCGGCATACCTTTTCAGGGCGATCGTCGATCGCCCTTTTTTTATCAGGCTGGCAGCGTGCCTTTACCGGTAGCAATGGTATTGGCAAAATCCATCACCTTATCGACATAGGTCGCGTCGCCCGTGCCCGTTTTGGAAATATCACTTAAATCAGCGGTGTTGACGTTGTTTGGCCCGGAATTATAGGCGCGCAGAGCTGCGCCCATACTGCCATCAAATGCGCCGAGCTGCTCTTTCATGTAGAGCGCGCCCGCCATGATATTGTCATGCGCGTTATCAGGGCTGGCGTTGGCGCCCAGCAAATCCGGATTTTTACTTTGCAGATCGGCAAAGGTATTGCTGTTGACCTGCATCAGACCGGCATCCTGTAGCCCGTTGCCGCCGTTGACCGTCGCCGCGCCCAGATTGCCGCGGGACTCCTGCCAGATTTGCGCGGCAAGTACGTTAGCAGGCACGCCGGTAGCCTGCGCCGCATCCTGAATGTCGGCCTCAAAAGGCTTGAGCGAGTCGGGCAGATGAAGATCGCTGCTGCCGAGAGAGAGGGCCGGAGAGCTGCCTGACGTCGCGCTCGTCTGGGCTGCGGACAGCGCTGGGACAGCGGTTTGCGCTCCGCTGTTTTCCGCTGGGTTACCGCTGTTTTTGAACGTTACTGGCGCGGTGGTGCTGCCTGAACCGGTAGCGCCGTTTTCGCCACTGCTGGCCTGCTGGCCCTGAAGCAGCTGCTGGATCAGCGGCAGCACGGCCTTCATGATTTCCGATATCAGCTGCGATACCTGCTGCGACAGGTCGCTGTTTTGCTGCGTGTCGTTGCCGTTATTATCAAGCAGACTTTCCAGCGAGGTGCCCTGGCTGCCTGACTGCGCGAAATTAATCGAGGCCTGGTGTTTTTCATTAAGCGGACTAAGTAAATCTTCGCCGGGCGACAACAAACTATCCAGGCCGGGGATAGTCGGCGGCAAAGCGTTAGCGGAAGAAATTGGGGTCATCATGAATTTCCTTAAGCGTAGACCAGGGAAGAGTGATGATTAGTGGCCCGGAGGCGGTATGGGTTCCGCCTGAGGGGAACTTCCCGTTTTGTCACGCCACTTACTGCTACGGATTTTTACCAGATGGAAAATTTATGCCCTTTAATCTTTTTGGTACCTCTTCTGGCGCCAGCCACCGCACCCGTCATGACGCGAAAGTAATGCTGCCGGGCAAGCCGGGCCTGGAAGGGACGCGCAATGGCCGCATCATCACCGTGACGGAAAGCCAGCAGCAGATCCTGAAAAAAGCGAATCGCTCGATCGAAGACACCTGGAAAACATTAGATAAGGGGTCTGCTAACCAGATCCACGACATCCTGCACACGCGCGGCGGCGTGGTAAAACGTACGGTCGCCTGCCGGGCCGAAAACAGCTCTGAGGATAACCGCCCATGGCGCGCCGCCCGCTTTCGGGCCGGAAACTGCGGCGAAATGGCGGCGGTAAACGGCCTGCTGCTGGCCTCCTCCGGCATCAGCGAGCCGGTAGCCGTTTGCAGCGCGCTGGATGGCGATCACGCCTTTGTGATGGTAGGCGACAGGCGCATCAACGGCGAGCGCATCTATTCCGATGCCTGGCCGCTCTATGGCCGTGCCGACAAAGAGCAGAACTACGACCTGTCCAAACGCTATCGCATCGTGAAAGAGTACGCGCCGCAGGCCGCTAATCCCGAGGTGCGGGAGCGATTAGTGCATGGCGACAAGGCCAGCCGCGAGGAAGTCAATGCGCTTTACCAGCGCGAGATGCGGCGGGAGGGGCAGCCTATCGACAGTAAGGATCTCAGCTCGTTGAAACAGATTGCCCGGCGCCACGGTGGCGGGCTGTATCAGCAATATCAGGCCTCGAAAAATATCAATGTGTACTATCAAACCGAAAGCGGCGGCGATGCCACCGAGCTAAAACCAGAGATGAAGCGATCCGTGTATGAATCCCGGCGCCGTCGTCAGGATGATGCGACCCGTACAGAGGTGGCGGAGCTGATGCGCAACATTAACCGCGGCGTGTAAACGCTTAACAGGAAAATTATGGCTATCAGTCGACTGAAAACGCTACTGGCTCCGCTGCTGCGTCAGTTGCGCATTGATGAGGCGCAGCTGGAAGAGAGCGGAAGCTACGTAATGGAAGCGCAGGGCATCGCGCTGCTGTGGGAGGAGAGCCCGCGAGATTACCTGACGCTAAGCTGTCAGCTGCCGATGCGCGAAAGTGATTTTGCCGATCCCGCCACGTTGAACATGCTGTTGCAGTGCAATCTGCTGGGGCTGGCGCATCCGCCGGTGCTGACCGCCACGCTGCCGGAGCAGCAAAGCGTGCTGCTGTGGACCCGCGAGCCTTTTATTTTACTGGAGCCGCACCAGCTGCTGGCGCTGTTTGAACGCTTTATCGCACAGGCGGAAAGCATGCAGCGCTTTTTGACCCTGCCGACCACAGGCTCGTCATAAAAAAAGGGCCACGAAAGTTGGCCCTTACGCTGTCAGTGCGGCTGTTTAAACCCGGCCTTCACCAGCTCTTCTTTGAAGGCGTTGGTAATGGCACGGTTGCCGCCGGTGACAGGATAGATAACGTTATTGATCACATCATCCAGATAATGCTCATCGAACTCCTGCAGCGTCAGCGGCGAGCCGCCTTCATCATTAATGGCAATTGAGCCGTGGATATGATCGCCCTCGTTTTTTGCCTTCAGGCTGTATCGACCCAGGCTGCTGTCCAGAGTGCTCATAAGATCTCCTTATTACCGTCAGGGATTGGTATCGCAAGCCCTGTTAAGTCTAGCCAGCGCCTGCCTGCGCGCCTAAAATTCCTCTGTAAAGAAAGCGCAAAGTGCGATCGCTGTCGCTTAAAAAATGCATGGCTGGATATTTATTTAATTCATTGATTTTTAACTATTTTTATTTAAACACCGTGAAGGTGCCTGAAATCACAATGATTTAAGGATAAAAGGCGAAAAATGGTACTAAATTGCTGGCAGAGGTCAGGAACGTCTGCGAACGAAGCGGTAAAAGGTCATCATGAAAAGCGACGGAGGCTGTTTTACCACGGGCGGCGGCCGGAAAAAACGGACGGCGAAAACGGCAGGACGGAAATCTTCTTCTATAATCAAGTGGCTACACAGTAGTAATTTTTTTATCTGGCTGAGGAAAATGGAATGAAGATTATTCTCTGGATTATTGCGATTATTTTTATTGTCGGCCTGCTGACGTTAACCGGCGTCTTTAAAGTACTTTTCTGATTAGTCATCAGGTGGCAATACGCGCGTATTGTCACCTTTTGCCCGCCGGTTTCGCCAGAGCGGACGCCGCGGTCATTTTTTCCTTTTTATCCGGTAACTGATGGAATATGTCGGCTTCATCCTGCTCTGTTACCGCGATAGCCTGACGAAACAGGCAATCTTTTAAGGTGATGGGTTTCCAACAATACGCACATATCGCCCCGTGATGATCGCCAAAGCGGTCGCCGCGAGTCGTGAAAATGAGCTCTGCGTGCCCACATCTCCCGCATCGTATTCTCACGTCGGCTCCTTAAATTTCTGTGTTAACCAGGATTAATTTTACCAAAAAACGCGTATAGATCGATAAATAATATTTATCAGTTTCGTGAAATGATATTAACCCATAACAACATGATTCAAAAGAGATAACCCAGTTCTTTCCTTTTATTTACAATAGGGAGACGATGAATATTGTTACTTTGGGCGCTTTTATTTCTTTTTTTGGTTAAATAAGCATTAATTGCGCTAAATAAATGATCCAGATCAAACTCCATTAAAACAATTCATGATTGTAACTGACCCCATTAGCGCATTATTTCGTCCCGTTTTTAATCAGAAAAAAAAGAGAACTTTGCATAACCGCAATGTCGACCGGCTCAACTTTAAAAAAATTTGCACAGTTGAAAATTTGTTCGCTGTGCATTCATGAACCGTTTAATGGCGGTAATTACAATAGGGGCCGGATTAACAATATGACCAGGCCTGCCGTTTTTAATCAGCAACGGCAGAGATTTTTTAACAGCACCACGGGTGAGCGGTAGATTAAAATGACATTTTTTCGCTTTTTTCTTCTTTTCCTGAGCCTGGCAGGCGCAGGAAGCCTGTCCGCTACAGCTCAGGCACAAACACTGGGCGCCGCGATCTCCGGCGGCTGGCAAAATTTTAGCGACGGCGTCAGCACGACCTGGAACGAGCCGCAGCATTACGACCTTTACGTGCCGGCTATCACCTGGCACAACCGCTGGACTTACGACCAGGCGCATATTGATAAATACAACGAGCGCCCCTGGGGCGCAGGCGGCGGCATGTCGCGCTATGACGAAAAAGGCAACTGGAACGGCCTGTACGTGATGGCCTTCAAGGACTCCTTTAACAAATGGGAACCCTTCGGCGGCTACGGCTGGGAAAAAATCTGGCAGCCGCTGCGCAATAAAGATTTTCGGCTGGGGTTGGGCTATACGGCTGGGGTAACGGCAAGAGACAACTGGAAATATATCCCGGTTCCGGCGGTTTTGCCGCTTGCTTCAATAGGTTTTCGTGATGCCACCTTCCAGATGACTTATATTCCGGGGACTTACAACAACGGCAACGTCTATTTTGCCTGGCTGCGCTGGCAGTTTTAACAACAGGCGCACGCTAAAATTAAAATTGATGCGTAAAAAAAGCGATATTTATCACTTTTTCGTGAAAGGCCACTGGACAAAAGGCTCAGCAATTGCTGTACTAACCGTCGACACAGTTTAGTGTCCATTTTTCATGTAAAGGTAATATAGATGTCTAAGATCAAAGGTAGCGTTAAGTGGTTTAATGAGTCCAAAGGATTCGGTTTCATTACTCCTGAAGATGGTAGCAAAGACGTGTTCGTTCACTTCTCTGCCATCCAGAGCAACGGTTTCAAAACTCTGGCTGAAGGTCAGCGCGTAGAGTTCGAAATCACCAACGGTGCCAAAGGCCCATCTGCTGCTAACGTTGCCGCTATTTAAGTTATCAGACAGAATTTTAAAAACCCGCCTTATGGCGGGTTTTTTTTCGCCTGAGTGATGCCTCGTCTCCATGGAATGCCCGGCCAGGTGAGCCTGTAAGCCGGATAGCTGTTGCGAAAGTTCCCGTACTGCTCTGTGCCTGCATATTGCGCAGGTTCCCGCCTGTGTAAGTACTGCTCTTTGCCTGCGTGTTGCAAAGGTTCCCGTAATGCTCAGTGCATGCGTGTCGTGCAGGTTACCGCCTGTAAGTACCGCTCTTTGCCTGCGTGTTGCAAAGGTTCCCGTAATGCTCAGTGCATGCGTGTCGTGCAGGTTACCGCCTGTAAGTACCGCTCTTTGCCTGCGTGTTGCAAAGGTTCCTTTAATGCTCTGTGCTTGCGTGTCGCACAGATTTCCGCCTGCGAGTCCTGCTCTCTGCTTGCGTGCGCAAAGATCCTGTCCTGTTAGCGCTTCTTCCTGTTTGCGTAAAGAGTGTGCCAAAACGTGATAAACGAAACAGTCATCGTTAACTGCGCCGGGTGCAGATGCCTGTTTTGCGCTCTGTGAAGCCCAAACGCGGCTTATTCTGTAACAGGCGTCGGCGTCGGTCGGGTTGCTTATCGTGTCAGTCAGGCTATATAACCTGTAGAAGAAAAGCGCTGACGCCCTGAGCGGGCCGCAATTAACAGGAGAGAGAATGAGGATCCGACTGGCGAATACGCACGACGGTTTTGCCCTGAGCGCGCTGTTAACCGAACTGGGCTATGCCAACACCGAAGTCTTTATTGAGCGTCGTCTGGCGCAGCTGATCGACGACAGGGCAGAACAGCTGCTGATTGCCGAGCAGGGCAGCACCGTATTAGGCTTTCTCTCGCTACATTTTATTCCGCAGCTGGCGCTGGCGGGGGATTTCGCGCGCATCAGCTATTTTTGTATCGCGGACGGCAAGCGTAGCGAAGGCGTCGGACATCAACTGTTAAGCCACGCCGAGAAGCTGGCAAAAGCCCACGGCTGCGATCGGATGGAAGTCCACTGCCATGAGCAGCGCACCAAGGCTAACGCCTTTTATAGCCGGGAAGGCTATAGCGAGGCTCCCCGCTACCTGATTAAAAATCTCGATGCGCACGCTTTTTATCCCCACGGAGAGACATAATGAAAGTGGCTTCAGGACAGTTTGCGGTCAGCCGCAGCTGGCAGGAGAATGCGGCAACCTGTACGGACTTAATGACCAGGGCGCTGGCCGGCGGTGCCGATCTGCTCGTTTTACCGGAAGCCGTGCTGGCTCGTGATATCGCCGATCCGGATTTGGTGCTGAAAGCCGCTCAGCCGCTGGACGGGCCATTTTTAAACGAAATCCGTGCAGCCAGTCGCGGCAACGGGTTAACCACAATAATGACCGTACACGTGCCGACCGATAACGGCAAAGCGCTGAATGTGCTTATCGTCATTCGCAATGGCGAAATCCTTGCCCGCTACGACAAGCTGCATCTTTATGACGCTTTTACCATGCAGGAATCCCGCAATGTCACCGCCGGTGACGAGGTGCCGCCGCTGGTGGAAGTTGCCGGTATGCAAGTGGGTCTGATGACCTGTTACGACGTGCGTTTTCCTGAACAGGCTCGTCGTCTGGCGCTGGACGGCGCGGAAGTGCTGGTGCTGCCAGCCGCCTGGGTGAGAGGGCCGCTGAAGGAGATGCACTGGGAGGTGCTGGTAACGGCGCGTGCGCTGGAAAACACCTGTTATATGGTGGCCGTCGGCGACTGCGGCCCGCGTAATATTGGTTGCAGCCTGACGGTCGATCCGCTGGGCGTGGCGATAGCCAGGGCGGCTGAAGCGCCGATATTGCTTTTTGCTGATTTGGATCCCGCCCGTATCGCTCATGCGCGTAGCGTGCTGCCGGTGCTGGAGAATCGCCGTTTTGCTCGCCCTGAACTTATCAGCTCGCGGAAGCTTTGAAATATTGGGTAAGGAACGCTTCGGAGTGAGAGGGCAACGGGTGATATCACCATACCGCTATGGAACAATGGTGTGGCATTGATAACGCGTTGTGGTACACCAGCCCCCAACATCCGCGATTTCAGGCTTTCCTGAGCCGCTTTATCTGATATCATTTCGCAGGCCGCTGTGCAGATATTACTCTGTTACAGATGGCAGTTTGTATTGACCGACAATCTGCGCGTTAATACACTTTATGCTTATTGACCTTTACCGGTCCGGTTAAATAAAGAAGGTGTGTATGGAAGGTATCAGTATTGCCAAACTGCTGATTATTGGCGCTCTGATTGTATTGCTTTTTGGAACCAACAAGTTACGCTCGCTGGGCGGCGATCTGGGTTCGGCGATCAAAGGCTTTAAAAAGGCGATGAGCGACGATGACACCTCCGCGAAGAAAGCGCCTGTCGCTGAAGAAAAAGCGGCTGAACAGGTTGCTCATAAAGAGTAACGCCCGCGTTAAGCGATAAAAAAACGGATGACAGGGTCATCCGTTTTTGTTTTTGTTGCAAATATGTAAAGAGTTATTTCACTTCCAGGCCTTTCGCCTGCATATCCGCATGGTAGGAAGAACGCACGAACGGGCCGCAGGCCGCGTGGGTAAAGCCCATTTCCATCGCCGCCTCTTTCATTTCGTCAAATTCCGCCGGACTGACGTAGCGCTGTACCGGTAAATGGTGGCGGCTTGGCTGAAGATACTGCCCCAGCGTCAGCATGGTCACACCGTGACGGCGTAAATCGCGCATCACTTCCACGATCTCGGCATTGGTTTCGCCCAGACCCACCATCAGGCCTGATTTGGTCGGGATCTCAGGATGCGCTTCTTTAAAGCGCTCCAGCAGCTTCAGCGACCACTCATAGTTGGCGCCGGGACGAACCTGGCGGTATACGCGCGGCACGTTCTCAAGGTTGTGGTTAAACACGTCCGGCGGCGTGGCGTTCAGAATATCCAGCGCGCGATCCATACGGCCACGGAAGTCCGGCACCAGCGTTTCGATTTTAATGGTCGGATTTTTAGCGCGGATAGCAGTGATGCAGTCGGCAAAGTGCTGAGCGCCGCCGTCGCGCAGGTCATCGCGGTCAACGGAAGTGATCACCACGTAGCGCAGGCCCATATCGGCGATGGTCTGCGCCAGCTTTTCCGGCTCGTTGGCGTCGGGCTGCACGGGACGCCCATGCGCCACGTCGCAGAAAGGACAGCGGCGGGTACAAATCGCGCCCAGGATCATAAAGGTGGCGGTGCCGTGGTTAAAACATTCTGCAAGGTTAGGGCAGGAAGCCTCTTCACAGACGGAGTGCAGACCGTTTTTACGCATGGCGGCTTTAATGCCCTGAATGCGGCTGGAGTCGGCAGGGAGTTTGATTTTCATCCACTCCGGCTTACGTAAAATCTCTGTGCGTTCGGTGACCACGGTTTTGACCGGGATCAGCGCCATCTTATCTGCGTCGCGGTACTTAACGCCGCGTTCCATCTGAATAGGTTTACTCATAATCTTGCTGTTTCCAGGTTGGCATGCGCTAATCAGCCGCGTGACGTTCAAATTTTTTTGAGAAAAGCGCAAAAATTATATCACCTCGCGGCGCGGGTTTCAGCCAGGGCAGAGGAGAAAATGTGACGGAATTGTAAATTTATGGCGTTCGCTCGTCCAGCCACTTTACGTCCGCTATCGCCAGCTCGCGGGCAAAATGCTTGATTAACAACGGCTGCACGTCGGCCAGCGTCACGCCCTTTTTATAGGCGCTGATTTGTGTCATCTCCAGCCCGGCGTAGCCGCAGGGATTGATGCGCAGAAAAGGCGCAAGATCCATATCCACGTTCAAAGCCAGCCCGTGAAAAGAGCTGCCGTTGCGGATGCGCAGGCCCAGCGAGCAAATTTTTTTGCCCTCGACGTAAACGCCGGGCGCATCCGGCCGGGCAGCGGCCTCGATATCGTAGTGCGCCAGCGTGGCAATCACCGTTTGCTCAATGGCGGTAACCAGCTCCCGCACGCCGGTTTTGCGCCGTTTCAGGTTTATCAGCACGTACATGACCTGCTGACCTGGCCCGTGATAGGTGACCTGTCCGCCGCGATCGCTCTGCATAACCGGGATATCGCCCGGCATCAGCAGATGCTCCGCTTTACCGGCCTGGCCTTGAGTAAATACCGGCGGGTGTTCCACCAGCCAGATTTCGTCAGGCGTTTCCGCGCCGCGCTGATTGGTAAAATCGTGCATGGCCTGAGAGACGGGCGCCCAGGGCTGCAAACCGAGCTGACGAACGAGTAGGGTATCCTGATGCATGGAGAGTCCGGTCAGGGAGTAAAGAAGGGAGTATAACGCCGAACGAGGGCCGTGGTCAGCCCCCGATCGGTGATGGCTACAGCACCATCCGCACGATTTCTATTTTGCCCAGCTCGTCATACAGCGTTTCCACCTGCTCGATATGGGTCGCCGTAATGGTAATAGAAACCGAGTGATAGTTGCCTTTGCTGCTGGGTTTTACATCCGGAGAGTAATCGCCAGGCGCATGGCGCTGTACGACTTCAACTACTTGATCAACCAGCTCCGGCTGCGCCAGACCCATCACTTTATAGGTGAACGGGGTAGGAAATTCGAGCAGTTCTTTAAGATTGGTTTTCATAGGGGCTCCGGTAACGCTAAAACAAAGACTCCCGCCAACAGCGGGAGCCTACAGATAATATCAATATGCGGGCCATTCAGGCCGAAATCAAGCGCGGAACGCGACAGATTTAGCCAAACCAGTGATGGAACATCAGCTTGATGTAGTCAACAATACGGCCGAAGAATCCGCCTTCCGGCATATCGTTCAGCACCACCAACGGATGCTGCTCGATGGTTTTGCCGTCCAGCTGGAAGTTGATGGTGCCGACCACCTGGTTTTTCGCCAGCGGCGCGTGCAGTTCAGTGTTGCTCAGCGTGTAGCTGGCTTTCAGATCCTTCATGCGGCCGCGAGGGATAGTCAGGTAAACGTCTTTCTGCACGCCCAGCTGCACGCGGTCGCTGTTGCCGAACCACACCGGCTCGGAGGCGAACTCTTTACCGGCTTTCAGTGGCGCCACGGTTTCAAAGAAGCGGAAGCCCCAGGTCAGCAGCTTTTTGCTCTCGACTTCGCGGCCTTTAAAGGTACGTCCACCCAGCACGGCCGAAATCAGACGCATCTGGCCTTCGGTCGCAGAAGCGACGATGTTATAGCCTGCCGCATTGGTGTGGCCGGTTTTGATGCCGTCAACGTTCAGGCTGGTATCCCACAGCAGGCCGTTGCGGTTGGTCTGGCGGATATTGTTAAAGGTGAAATCTTTTTCTTTATAGACCGAGTACTCATCCGGCACGTCACGGATCAGCGCCTGGCCGATCAGCGCCATATCGCGCGCCGAGCTGTACTGACCTTCGGCGTCCAGGCCGTGTACGGTCTGGAAATGGGTATTTTGCAGACCCAGCGCCTTAACGTAGTTATTCATCAGGCCGACAAAGGTGTCCTGACTGCCTGCGACATAGTCGGCCATCGCCACACAGGCGTCGTTGCCGGACTGAAGCACGATACCGCGAGTCAGCTGCGAAACCGGCACGCGATCGCCCGGCTTCAGGAACATCAGCGAAGAGCCTTTAAACACCGGGTTGCCGGTCGCCCAGGCATCTTTACCCACGGTGACCATATCATCCTGATGAATTTTGCCCGCTTTGACCGCCTGGCCAATCACGTAGCTGGTCATCATTTTTGTCAGGCTGGCCGGATCGCGGCGCGCGTCGGCGTTTTTCTCCGCCAGCACTTTGCCAGAGTTGTAATCGATCAGCACATAGGCTTCGGCATCAATATCCGGCACGCCCGGGATCATGGTTTTGATGTTCACGTCTTCAGCGTGGGCGAAGGCGGTAAGGCTGAGGGCGATCAGCGAACCTGCCGTCAGGCGTTTGAACAGTTGGGAAGAGGTCAGAGTATTCATGTCGGGGACAACAACATCCATGGCTAAGTTAAAAAAAAGTGACTCACTATAGCAAATGCATTTCGGAGCGGCATCCGTCTTTACCTGGCTCATACAGCGTAACGCCAGGTAAAGATGGATTGCCGGATCGTTATCACATTTTGCCAGCTGCCGTGGTCACGAAAGAGGTGAGGTTGGCTTCGCTGGCAAGCCGTTGCTGCAGCGCTGCCGCCTGCTGACGCGAGGTAAAATGCCCCAGCTGCACGCGATAAACGCCGCCGCGCGCGTCAACGCTGCCCGGCACGCCAAATTGTTTGCTCAGCGAGGCCGCCAGCTGCTGTGCGCGTGCGCCATCTTTCAGCGCGCCCGCCTGCACCGTAAAGGCCGTTCCGGCTGCGGCCGGTGCCGAAGTCGCTGCGGCTGGCGCCGAGACAGGGGCTGGCTGAGTCGGCACCGGTGCCGGTTCCGCTGGTGCAGGCTCGCTGCCTTCCAGGACGCCATTGGCCAACGGCTGCGGCGCGCCTAAAAAGCCGCTGCTGCGTACCGGCGCGCCCAGGTTGTCGTCGCTGCTGAGCGTGCTGTTATCCACGGGCCGGACGTCAGGCGGTGTTTGTTCAGAAGACGAGGCGCCGGTGCTTTCCTGCGCGCTTGTCATGCCCTGTGCCGCCGCCGCGCCGCCCATTACCACCATGCCGCCGCTGAGATCCGGGCGAGGCGGCAGCGCGTAGCTTTGTTTCGCGACCGTGGTGCCGATGGTGCCGGGGCCGGAAACCGAGCCGTCCGGCGCGACCTTAATAAAGTCCACCTTCACGCGGGAGTTATTGGAAATATTCAGGCGATCGCCCGCCGCTTTGGACAGATCGATAATGCGGCCCGGCTTGTAAGGCCCGCGATCGTTGACCCGCACCACGATTTGTCGTCCGTTCGCCAGGTTGGTGACGCGCACATAGGACGGCAGCGGCAGAGTAGGGTGCGCCGCCGTCAGCGCCTGCGGATCGTACTGCTCGCCAATCGCCGTGCGGCTGCCGTCGGCCGATTCGCTGTACCAGCTGGCCAGCCCGGTTTCGCTGAAATTAGACGGATCGGTGACGATGCGGTAGTTCTGGCCGTTGGCCCGATAATCCTGGTTGGCATTGGGGCTTAACGGCTCGTAGCGCGGCTCGACGCCGCCGATTTCAACGACCGGGCCGTTATAGGTTTGCTGTTGCTGTGTAACCGGTGCCTGCTGTTGTTCAGTAACACAGCCTGCCAGCAGCGCCGCTGCCAGACTAATCCAGAGCCAATCCTTACGCATATAAGCCTCTTAAACGCTTTTCGACAACAGTTTACGGTGGGTATGGATCGACATAATAATGCCAAACCCGGCCATCAGAACAATCAGGGCGGAGCCGCCGTAGCTTACCAGCGGCAGCGGGACGCCGACCACGGGTAATATACCGCTGACCATGCCAATATTCACAAAGACATAAACAAAGAAGATCAGCATCAGGCCGCCTGCCATCACGCGGCCAAAAGTGGTTTGCGCTCTGGCCGCCATCAGCAGGCCGCGCATGATCACCAGAATATAGAGCACCAGCAGCACCAGCACGCCGACCAGGCCCAGCTCTTCCGCCAGCACGGCAAAGATAAAGTCGGTGTGACGCTCGGGTAAAAACTCCAGCTGCGACTGGGTTCCGTGCAGCCAGCCTTTGCCGCGCAGCCCGCCGGAGCCGATAGCGATTTTGGACTGAATAATATGGTAGCCCGCGCCCAGCGGATCGCTTTCCGGATCCAGCAGCATCATGACGCGGTCGCGCTGGTAGTCGTGCATCAGGAAGAACCAGAGCACCGGAATGAAGGCGGCGACCAGCATCACGGCCACGAGGATCAGCTTCCAGCTCATGCCTGATAAAAACAGCACAAACAGGCCGGAGGAGGCGATCAGGATAGCCGTTCCCAGATCGGGCTGCGCCGCCACCAGCAGCGTGGGCATAAAGATCAGCACCAGCGCAATCGCGGTGTTTTTAAGCGTGGGCGGACAGACGTCGCGGTTGATAAAGCGCGCCACCATTAGCGGCACGGCTATTTTGGCTATTTCCGAGGGCTGAAAGCGCACCACGCCCAGATCCAGCCAGCGCTGCGCGCCTTTACTGATATGGCCGAAAGCGTCCACGGCTATCAGCAGGATCACGCAAAGGATGTAAAGATAGGGCGCCCAGCCTTCGTAAACGCGCGGCGGGATCTGCGCCATGACCAGCATGATCACCACGCCCATCGCAATCTGGCCCAGCTTGCGCTCCATCATGCCCGGATCCTGGCCGCTGGCGCTCCAGATAACCAGCGCGCTGTAAACCAGCAGGGCGGAAATCAGAATAAAAAAGGTCGGGTCGACGTGGATCCTCGTCCAGATAGTGCTTTTCTGGTGCCGATCGTTCATGGTTATTCGCCTTCATAGCCAGACGGCACCGGAGCGGCGTCTGGCAGGTTGGTATTGTTGTCCCCGAGCATAATATGGTCGAGAATTTGCCGCATAATGGTGCCGACCGCTGGCCCCGCGCCGCCGTTTTCCAGGATCATCGCCACCGCTACCCGAGGATGATCGTAAGGCGCAAAAGCGGTCATCAGCTTATGGTCGCGCAGCAGTTCGGAAATTTTATGGGCGTTATAGGTTTCGTTCTCTTTCAGGCCGAATACCTGCGCCGTTCCTGACTTGGCAGCGATTTTATAAGGCGCGTCGGAAAAACTTTTGCGCGCCGTGCCGTTAGGTCGGTTGGCTACGCCATACATGCCGTCCTTGGCGATTTCCCAGTAGCCGGAATGAATATCGGCGACCGGCGGGATCGCCGGCTGCTTCCACGGCACGGTAACGTTATTCACCTTGTTGGCCATCATCAGATGCGGCGTACGCACGATGCCGTCGTTAATCAGGATCATCATCGCTTTGTTCATCTGCACCGGCGTGGCCGTCCAGTAGCCCTGGCCGATGCCTACCGGAATGGTGTCGCCCTGATACCAGGGTTTTTTAAAGCGCTTCATTTTCCATTCGCGGGTCGGCATGTTGCCGGCGGTTTCTTCCACCAGATCGATACCGGAAAGATGGCCGTAGCCAAATTTACCCATCCATTCGGAAAGCCGGTCGATGCCCATATCGTAGGCGACCTGATAGAAGAAGGTATCGGCGGATTCTTCCAGCGATTTGGTGACGTTAAGGTGGCCGTGGCCCCAGTGCTTCCAGTCGCGGAAGCGTTTTTCAGAGCCGGGCAGCTGCCACCATCCCGGATCGAACAGGCTGGTGTTTTTATTGATTACGCCGGCGGAAAGCGCCGAAACGGCAATATAGGGTTTTACCGTGGAGGCTGGCGGATAGGCGCCCTGAGTCGTACGGTTAATCAACGGGCGGTTCGGATCCTTCAGCAGCTTGTTGTAATCTTTGCTGCTGATGCCGTCGACAAACAGGTTCGGATCGTAGCTGGGCATGGAAACCATCGCCAGGATTTCGCCGCTGCGCGGATCGGTTACCACCACGGCGGCGCGGCTGCCCGCCAGCAGCGTTTCGATATACTGTTGCAGCTTGAGATCGATAGTCAGCCAGATATCCTGACCCGCCTGCGGCGACTGTTCGTGTAGCTGGCGGATCACGCGGCCACGGTTATTGACCTCGACCTCTTCATAGCCGGTTTTGCCGTGCAGCATATCCTCGTAGTAGCGCTCTATGCCCAGCTTGCCGATATCGTGCGTGGCCGCGTAGTTAGGCCATTTGCCTTCTTTATCCAGTCGCTCAACGTCGCGATCGTTGATCTTGGAAACATAGCCCAGCACGTGGGTGAGGGCTGAGCCGTAAGGATAGTAGCGGCGCTGGTAGCCTTTGACTTCCACGCCGGGAAAAGCGTATTGATTCACCGCGAAACGTGCGACCTGCACCTCATTCAGCCCGGTTTTTACCGGAATAGAGGTAAAGCGGCGCGAACGCTTGCGCTCTTTTTCAAAGGCGACGATATCTTCATCGGTCAGGTCGACCACCGGGCGCAGCGCCAGCAGCGTTTTTTCGAGGTTTTCGACCTTCTCGGGCACCAGCTCAATCTGATAGATAGTGCGGTTCAGCGCCAGCGGCGTACCGTTACGATCGTAAATAATGCCGCGGCTTGGCGCGACAGGCACCAGCTTGATGCGGTTTTCGTTGGAGCGGGTACTGTAATCGGTGTAGCGGATAATTTGCAGATGATAGAGATTAGCTACCAGGATGCCGGAAAGCAGTAAGATGCCGAAAAAAGCGATCATTGCCCGCCGAACAAACAGCGTCTGCTCGGCGGTATAGTCACGAAAGGCGTTACGTTGTAATTTCATCCGCTGCGTTAATCTGTCCAGTTAAGGGCTATTCGCGATGGTAAGGGTGATTAGTGGTAATACTCCATGCCCGATAAAGGCTTTCCGCCACCAGCACGCGCACCAAAGGGTGAGGCAGCGTCAGCGTGGAGAGCGACCAGCTCTGCTCGGCGGCAGCCTTGCAGGCGGGCGCCAGGCCTTCCGGGCCGCCGATCAGCAGGCTGACGTCGCGGCCGTCCTGCTTCCAGCGCTCCAGCTGCGTCGCCAGCTGCGGCGTTTCCCACGGCTGCCCCGGAATATCCAGCGTCACGATGCGGTTGCCTTTGCCCACCGCCGCCAGCATCATTTCGCCTTCCTTTTCCAGAATGCGTTTGATGTCGGCGTTCTTCCCGCGTTTGCCGGCCGGCACTTCAGTCAGCTCAAACGGCATATCCTTGGGAAAACGGCGCAGGTATTCCATAAATCCGGTTTGCACCCAGTCAGGCATTTTCGTGCCGACGGCAACCAGCTGCAGCTTCACGGATTAGCTCCAGAGCTTTTCGAGTTCGTAGAGACGACGGCTCTCTTCCTGCATCACGTGGACGATCACATCGCCCAGATCGACCACCACCCACTCGGCGGCGGCTTTGCCGTCAACGCCCAGCGGCTTCAGCCCCGCCGCGCGCGATTCCTGCACCACGTGATCGGCGATAGAGGCGACATGGCGCGTTGAGGTACCGGTACAGATAATCATGCAGTCGGTGATACTGGATTTGCCCTGTACGTTAACAGTGACAATATCCTGGCCTTTCAAATCGTCAATTTTATCGATGACGAATTCCTGGAGTGCTTGACCTTGCAAAAGGTTCCCCTCTGAATACGGTTGAATGAGATGTCTGTCCGCCAGGCGGAAGCGCTATTATCCCACGTCGGCGCGGAAGATCCACGTTCCTGAGTCGAATAATTGTGAGCTTGTGTAGCCGCCGGGTAAAAAACATGGCAGCGGAGAATAACAGCCCCCGGCTGAGAGTCAATGGCTGCCGGGCCGATAGTTGCCCCGGAGAAGAGATGACGGCCGCAGAGGTAGGGCCGTCGACAGAAAGAAAAAAGCGCAAGCGCGCAACGGCTCTTCCGCCTGTGTTAACGAAGTTGTAGCTTTATGCCGTTAACGGTTATTTGTCGGTTATCACCAGGGCGGGAAAATGCGTTTTAACGCATTCGGTATAGTCGCCTTTTTTGAAGGCGCTATAAGGCGTTTGCTAACCTACCCGCTTACAGGCGTAGCTTTTGCCGCCCGGATTTTTTGCGTTGTAATCCCAGTTCATTTCCCGGTAGATGGGCAGGGCGCTGCCGCCGCACTCGACACGACCGTTGATGACCTGCGCCGTTACGCCGAAACCAGGCACCATGCCAGCCGCTTTAATCCAATGCACTTATAAGAAGGACAAGTTTTGCTAAAAGTAAAGTCTTGATAAAAAAGGAAAGGCATTCTGTAAAAAGGCTGAATCAGCTTCGTACAAAATCCGCTGCTTTATTTAAGGGATATAAAGCAGCGTTATGAACGAAATAATTATTTTTGTGCCGGATAAAGATTTTGCTGGTTTATCCAGTTAATCACTGCCTCTGGCAGCATCCCGTCGCAGGAAAGGCCGGCGCGGCGGCGTTGCCGGATCTCGGTAGCGGAAATCGGCAGCAGCAACGTATCAGCAAGAAAAACCGATCCGGCGGGAAAATGATGCAGCCGCGAAATATCTTCTGTGCGGTGCGTGTCAAGCCAGTGCTGCTGTTCCGGCGTGGCCATGTTTTCGGCATAGCCGGGACGTTTACAAACCAGCAGATGGCAATAATCCAGCAGCTCCTGCCAGCGATGCCATTTATGCAGCGTCAGCAGGGAATCCTGACCGATAATAAACCCCAGCGGCTGCTGTTCTCCACGCTCCCGGCGAAGCTCAATTAATGTATCAATCGTCCACGAGGGAGTCTGACGCTGTAATTCGCGCTGGTCGATATCAAAAAGTGAATTATTAGCGATAGCCAGAGAAAGCATTTTTACGCGCTGGGCCGGAGAGGCTTCCGGCTGAGGGCGATGGGGCGGCACGTTGTTGGGCAACAGGGTAATCTTTTGCAGGCCAAGCCGGGCGGCCAGCGTTTCCACCGGGCGAAGATGGCCGTAGTGGACAGGATCGAAGGTGCCGCCAAACAGCGCCTGGAGCGTGGCCGGTTCAGTCATCGCAGAAGGTCTCGGGAAAAGCAGTGGTGCAGAGCAGCAGCGACAGCGTTTCCAGCTCGCGCCAGACAGCCTGACCATAATCCTGCTTGATCGTCAGTTCGATACGCGTCAGCAGCCTCACCGCCTGCGCCAGCTGTTTCGCCGTCAGCCGCTGCAGGGCCTCCGTAAACAGCGGGCGACGGTTCTGCCAGACGCGATGCTGGTCAAACAGCGTGCGCAGCGGCGCCTGCTGCATTTGCCGCTGTAGCGTCAGCAATGTCAGCAGCTCTCTTTGCAGCGTGCGCAGCAGGATCACCGGCTCGCTCTCTTCCGCTTTAAGCTGACGCAAAATATGCTGCGCCCGCTTGCTTTTGCCGGCCAGCAGCGCATCCACCCAGTGAAAGGGCGTAAAATGGGCGGCGTCATTAACCGCCTGTTCCACTCTGGGCAGCGTTAATTTGCCGTCCGGCCAGAGCAGCGAAAGGCGTTCCAGCGCCTGCGACAGCGCCAGCAGATTGCCTTCGTAGCAGTAGCAGAGCAGCTGCACGGCTGCATCGTCCACCGTCAGCCGCATGCTTTTCGCGCGCGCGTTTACCCAGCGAGGCAGCTGAGCCTGCTCGGGCGTCTGACAGGGCACGATAACCGCGTTGACGCTGAGCGCTTTAAACCACGCGCTGTTTTCCTGAGCTTTGGTCAGTTTAGGCGCGCGCAGCAGCAGCAGAATATCCTCGTGCAGCAGCGTGGACAGCGTCAGCAGCTTTTCCGCTATCGCGGCATTCGGGCCGTTTTCCGGCAGCGACAAAAGCAGCGTCTGGCGGCTGGCGAACAGGCTGAGCGCCTGACAGGTTGAATAGATGGCGTCCCAGTCGGTCTGTTGATCGACCGCGACGCTGAAATGTTCGGTGAAGCCCTGCTGCTGGGCGCCGGCTCGTACGGCATCCTGCGCCTCCTGCAGCAGCAGCGGTTCATTACCGCTCAGAATATAGCAGGCGCGCAGCCCCTCACGGAGCTGCGCGACAAGCTGTTCAGGATAGATCCTGATCATCTGGCGTAAGAGCTATCTGGTAAAACAGCGCGCGATGAAGTCTGGTCAATCGCAGGCGGTGAATTCCCTAGCGTATTGACGGAGCTGTCGTTTTCCGCCGCGTGGACGGTCAGCAGCTTACGCACCAGCTGCTGGGCAGCCTGCACGCGCATTTCACTGATGATGATGTCCTGCTCGGAATCTTTCGCCAGCGCCGCCAGCGGGTTATCAAAGAAGGAGCGATAAACCGTGGCGCTCAGCGGATAGATGCCTTTATTCGGGATCAATACCTGCGCGTTAACGGTCATCACCAGCGAGTACTCGGCGGTTTTACCATCCTGGAAAATAGACGCGGTGTCGCGTCCCTGAGTTTCCGTCCCCAGACGCAGCGACGGCACGTCTTTGCGCAGGCCCGGTTTTTCCAGCACGGTTACGTTGTTAAGACGCAGCTGCTCACGAACGGCACGCGCCAGCGGCCCGTACGGATCGCCCGTATCCACGATCATGGTTTTCATTTCGTGCGGAACCGACGTGGTTCCGCGCAGGTGATAGCCACAGCCGGCGGTAAGCAACACCAGCCCGGCGATAAGCAAAGAGATAATCTGTCGCACGCTTCCTCCTGACATTAACCCACGACCAGGTTAAGCAGCTTGCCCTGAACGTAAATCACTTTACGAATAGTTACGCCATCAAGATATTTTGCGACCAGATGCTCCTGTGCGGCACGCGCCTGCACCTGCTCCTGAGTCGCATCCGCCGGAACGGTGATCTTGCCGCGAACCTTGCCATTTACCTGCACCACCACCAGCAGAGAATCCTCTACCATTGCGGCGTCGTCAGCCTGCGGCCACGGCGCATTATCCACTTCGCCTTCGCCGCCCAGCGCTTCCCACAGGGTGAAGCAGGCGTGCGGGGTGAAAGGATAGAGCATACGCACGACGGCCAGCAGCGCTTCATGCATCAGCGCCCGATCCTGCGGCTCTTCCTGCGGCGCGCGCGCCAGTTTGTTCATCAGCTCCATAATGGCGGCGATGGCGGTGTTAAAGGTCTGGCGACGGCCAATATCGTCCGAGACTTTAGCGATGGTTTTGTGCAGATCGCGACGCAGCGACTTCTGATCTTCATTAAGGCTGTTCAGGTCGAGCGCGCCAGCCGGGCCTTTCGCAGTATGTTCAAAGACCAGCTTCCACACGCGCTTCAGGAAGCGGTTAGCGCCTTCCACGCCGGACTCCTGCCATTCCAGCGTCATTTCGGCCGGAGAGGCGAACATCATAAACAGACGCACGGTATCCGCGCCGTAGCGCTCGACCATGACCTGTGGATCGATACCGTTGTTTTTCGACTTGGACATTTTGCTCATGCCCGCGTACACCAGCTCGTGGCCCGCTTCGTCGGTGGCCTTCACGATGCGGCCTTTTTCGTCGCGCTCGACGGTTACGTCAACCGGCGATACCCAGTTGCGCTCGCCGTTGGCGCCCAGCCAGTAGAAGGCGTCAGCCAGCACCATGCCCTGGCAGAGCAGGCGTTTGGCTGGCTCATTGGAGCTGACCAGACCGGCGTCGCGCAGCAGCTTGTGGAAGAAGCGGAAGTAAAGCAGGTGCATGATCGCGTGTTCGATGCCGCCTACATACTGATCGACCGGCAGCCAGTAATTGGCCGCAGCCGGATCCAGCATCCCTTTGTCGAAATCCGGGCAGGTATAGCGCGCGTAGTACCAGGATGACTCCATGAAGGTGTCGAAGGTGTCGGTTTCACGCAGCGCTGGCCGGCCGTTGACGGTGGTTTTTGCCCACTCGGGATCGGCTTTAATCGGGCTGGTGATGCCGTCCATGGTGACATCTTCCGGCAGGATCACCGGCAGCTGATCTTCCGGCGTCGGCATAACCGTGCCGTCCTCCAGCGTTACCATAGGGATTGGCGCGCCCCAGTAGCGCTGACGGGAAACGCCCCAGTCGCGCAGGCGGTAATTGACCTTGCGCTCACCCACGCCTTTCTCCGCCAGGCGGGTGGCGATGGCGTTAAAGCCTTCTTCATAGGAGAGGCCGTCGAATTCGCCGGAGTTGAACAGCGTGCCTTTTTCGGTCATCGCCGCCGCGCTCAGATCCGGCTCGCTGCCGTCCGCATTGAGGATAACCGGCTTCACCGGCAGATCGTATTTGGTGGCAAACTCCCAGTCACGCTGATCGTGGCCCGGAACGGCCATCACTGCGCCGGTGCCGTATTCCATCAGCACGAAGTTGGCGACCCACACCGGCAGCTGTTCGCCGGTCAGCGGATGCGTGGCGAACAGACCGGTCGCCATGCCTTTTTTCTCCATTGTCGCCATTTCTGCTTCGGCGACTTTGGTGTTGCGGCATTCAGCGATGAAATCCGCCAGCACGGGGTTGTTCATTGCGGCCTGGATGGCCAGCGGATGACCGGCAGCAACACCCAGATAGGTCACGCCCATAAAGGTATCCGGACGCGTAGTATAGACGGTCAGCTTCTCTTCACTGTCTTTGACGTCAAAGGTGATTTCCACGCCTTCGGAGCGGCCAATCCAGTTGCGCTGCATGGTTTTGACCTGCTCAGGCCAGCTTTCCAGCGTGTCCAGATCGTTTAACAGCTCGTCGGCATAGGCGGTGATTTTGATAAACCACTGCGGGATCTCTTTACGCTCGACCTTGCTGTCGCAGCGCCAGCAGCAGCCGTCGATAACCTGTTCGTTAGCCAGCACGGTCTGGTCATTCGGGCACCAGTTAACGGCGGAGGTTTTTTTGTAGACCAGGCCTTTTTCATACAGTTTGGTGAAGAACCACTGCTCCCAGCGATAGTATTCCGGCTGGCAGGTTGCCAGTTCGCGGCTCCAGTCATAGCCAAAGCCCAGCAGCTTAAGCTGGTTCTTCATATAGGCGATATTGTCGTAGGTCCACGGCGCTGGCGCGGTGTTGTTTTTTACCGCGGCGCCTTCGGCAGGCAGGCCAAACGCATCCCAGCCGATAGGCTGCAGCACGTTTTTGCCCAACATGCGCTGATAGCGGGAGATCACGTCGCCGATGGTGTAGTTACGCACGTGGCCCATATGTAGGCGGCCAGAAGGATAGGGCAGCATGGAGAGGCAGTAGTACTTCTCTTTGCCTTCCTCTTCGGTGACTTTAAAGGTTTGCTTCTCGTCCCAGTGCTGTTGAACACGGGATTCTATCTCTTCCGGGCGATATTGCTCTTGCATGGCAGCCAGTGGTCCTTTGTAAATAGCGCCGGGCACCTGGTGAGTCGCGCCGGGCTTAATGTTCGTTCAGATCCGCATAGCATAGCTGATCCGCCCCCGGCGCAACAACAGTAACCGCCCCGACAACGGGCATTTCTCTGCAAGCTGGAAGATGGCAGGCAAATTTCACCGCCGTCCCGCTGCAATAATCCGTTTAGCGCTAAACTGAATGAAGCATATATCGGCACGCTCAGGAGATAAAATGAACAAGGTTGCTCAGTATTATCGTGAACTGGTTTCCTCTCTGACCGAGAGAATTAATAAAGGCGAGCATGATATTGATGCTTTGGTGGAGGCCGCCCGGCAGCGCATGAATAATCGCGGCGAACTGACGCGCAGTCAGATTGACGACGTTACCCGCGCCGTGCGCCGCGATCTGGAAGAGTTCGCCCGCAGCTATACGGAAAATCAGGCGGACAGCGGCGACAGCGTTTTTATGCGGGTTATTCGGGAAAGCGTCTGGAAAGAACTGGCGGATATCACCGACAAGAGCCAGCTGGAGTGGCGCGAGGTTTTCCAGGATTTAAATCATCACGGCGTTTATCAGAGCGGCGAGGTGGTCGGGTTGGGCAATCTGGTCTGCGAAAAATGCCAGTTTACCCGAGCTATCTATACGCCGGAAACGCTGACGCGCTGTCCGGAATGCGGCAACGATCAGTTTCAGCGTCAGGCTTTTGAACCCTGAGCAGCAGGTAAACGCGCGGGCTGCTTTATTGCCCGCGCGGCAGATCCTGGGTCGAATTCCATTTACAGCGCCGGGCCTTTTTACTGCCCGCGCTGGCTCAGGGACTAGTGCAGAATTTTGGCTAAGAAATCTTTCGCACGATCGGAGCTGGGATTATTAAAGAAATCGTCTTTCGGCGAATCCTCAATAATTTTGCCCTCATCCATAAAGATCACCCGGTTCGCCACTTTGCGGGCAAAGCCCATCTCGTGCGTCACCACCATCATGGTCATGCCTTCGTTCGCCAGCTCCACCATTACATCCAACACTTCGTTGATCATTTCCGGATCCAGCGCGGAAGTGGGTTCATCAAACAGCATCGCGACGGGATCCATACAGAGCGCCCGGGCGATAGCCACGCGCTGCTGCTGACCGCCGGAAAGCTGACCGGGATGTTTATTGGCGTGCGCAGACAGCCCTACGCGCTCCAGCAGCTTCAGGCCTTTCTGACGCGCCTCTTCTTTATTACGCCTGAGCACTTTAACCTGCGCCAGCGTCAGGTTTTCCACAATCGTCAGATGCGGGAAAAGCTCAAAATGCTGGAAAACCATGCCGACTTTCGCGCGCAGCTGCGCCAGATTAGTTTTCTTCTCCGTCACCGCCGTGCCGTTGACGGCGATGCTGCCTTGCTGAACGGGTTCAAGACCGTTGACCGTTTTGATCAGCGTCGATTTGCCGGAGCCGGAAGGGCCGCAGACCACGACCACTTCGCCTTTTTTAACTTCGGTAGAGCAGTCGGTCAGTACCTGAAAGTGACCATACCACTTAGAAACGTTTTTCAGGGTAATCATTTAAACCGTCCTTTTTTTCTTCAGATAGCTGACCAAAAGCGAAGCGCTAAGGCTGATAACAAAGTAAACCGCGCCGGCAAACAGCACCATCTCGATCTCGGTGCCGTTATTGATGCCGATAGTGTCGGCGGTGCGGAAGAAGTCGGCAAGGCTGAGGACGTACACCAGCGAAGTATCCTGAAACAGCACGATGCCCTGAGTCAGCAGCAGCGGCACCATGGCGCGAAACGCCTGCGGCAGAATAATCAGCTGCATCGCCTGCCACTGCGTCATGCCCAGCGCCAGCGCGGCCTTGCCCTGACCGCCCGCGATACTCAAAATGCCCGCGCGGATAATTTCCGAATAGTAGGCGGCTTCAAACAAGGCGAAGGCGACCATTGCGGAGATCAGCCGGATATCGGTTTTAGGGGAGATCCCCAGCACCTGCTGTAAAAAGCTGGGCACCACCAGGTAAAACCAGAGCAGCACCATCACCAGCGGGACGGAGCGGAACAGGTTAACGTACAGTTTGGCGAACCAGCTGACGAGCTTAAATCTCGACAGCCGCATCACGGCCAGCAGCGTGCCCCAGATAATGCCGAACACTACGGCGATAGCGGTGATTTTCAGCGTGATAATCATGCCGTTAATCAGGTAGGGCAGATTGGGAACAATGGTGCTCCAGTCAAACTCGTACATTATTTGCCTCCCATGCCGCCGGGCAGGCGCACTTTGCGTTCGACCAGGCTCATCAGCAGCATGATTACGACGTTAATGGCGATGTAGGCCACGGTGATTGCGGTAAAGGATTCATAAGCGTGCGCGGAATAATCCAGCAGTTTACCCGCCTGCGCCGCCATATCGACCAGCCCGATGGTTGAGGCGATAGCGGAGTTTTTTACCAGGTTCAGCATTTCCGAGGTCATCGGCGGCACAATTACCCTGTAGGCGTTGGGCAGCAGCACGTAGCGGTAGGTTTGCGGCAGCGTCAATCCCATCGCCAGGCCGGCATTCTTCTGACCGCGCGGCAGCGACTGAATGGCAGCGCGCACCTGTTCGCAGACGCGAGCGGCGGTGAACAGGCCCAGGCAGAGTACAGAACAGGTGAAAAACTGAATATTGGGATCCAGCTCTGACTTAAACCACATGCCGACGCTTTCCGGCAGCAGCTCCGGCACCACCAGATACCAGATAAAAAACTGTACGATCAGCGGTACGTTGCGGAACAGCTCCACGTAGCAGGTGCCAAGAGCGGAAAGCCAGCGGTTGGGTACGGTACGCAAAATACCGAACAGCGATCCGACACAGAGGGCGATGATCCAGGCGCAGACGGAGACGGCGATGGTGACCTGAAAGCCGGACCACAGCCATCCCAGATAGGTGGTATTACCGAACGGGGCCTGCTGCAGGAAAATACCCCAGTTCCAATCAATAGACATAAGTCACTCCGGTAGAAAAAAGGGTAGCAGCGCTACCCTGAAGATTGATGAGAGGCGTGTTTACCGCGGGGAACGACCGCGGCAAACGTCAGCCTGACTGTCGGCTTGTTGGTGCCGAACTTTTCAGGCCGCTGTCTGTTCTTGCCCGTGTTCAACAATCAAAGGCGGCACGCCGCCCTTATTTTTGTTATTAATTCAGCGCCTTATCATTCGGTGTTTTGAACGTGGCTTTCATATCTTCAGAAAGCGCGAAGTTCATATTCAGGTTTTTAGGCGGAATAGGCTGGGTAAACCATTTGTCGAACCATTTTGTCGCCTCGCCTGACGTCTGCGCTTTAGCGATGGTTTCATCCATCAGCTGTTTAAAGGCGGTATCGCCTTTGCGCAACATACAGCCGTAGGCTTCTTTCGACTGCGGCGTGCCTACGATTTCCCAGTTATCCGGTTTTTTGGCCTTGGCGCGTTCGCCTGCCAGCAGCGCATCGTCCATCATAAAGGCGACGGCACGGCCGCTTTCCAGCGTACGGAACGAGTCGCCGTGATCTTTAGCGCTGATGATACGCATCTCCAGCTTCTTCTCGTCGTTCAGCTTGTGCAGCAGGATCTCAGAGGTAGTGCCGGAAGTGACCACCACGGTTTTGCCTTTCAAATCCGGGAAATCCTTAATCGGACTGCCTTTTTTCACCAGCAAACGGGTGCCGATAACAAAGACGGTATTGGAGAAGGCCGCCTGTTGCTGACGTTCCGCGTTATTAGTGGTAGAGCCGCACTCAAAATCATAGGTGCCGTTTTGCAGCAGCGGGATACGGTTTTGCGAGGTGATCGGCAGCATTTTCACCTGCAGATCGGGCTTGTTCAGTTTGGCTTTGATCGCCGCCACGATGGCGTTGGAATAATCCTGCGAATAGCCGACGACTTTTTGCTGGTTGTCATAGTAAGAAAAAGGAACGGAAGACTCACGATGGCCGACGACGATAACGCCGTTTTTGGCAATTTTGTCCAGCGTGCTTTGCGGGGCATCAGCTGCGTGAGCCACGGCGGAGGACAGGCCAGCCAGTGCCAGCAGGCACAGCCCAGTTTTCCGAAATTTCATCTCCAACTCCTTCGTTGTAAAGCGCCATAACGGTGCGCCGATTGTGATGTTGTGTTTGTAACCGTTTATTGTTGTATTTTCAGCGCCAGGGCCGCGCCGGATAGCCATAACATAGCTGAATGTTAACGGTATGAAACAATAAAGTTTCGGTTTTGCGAAGCGTGCCGCACCAAAATAATGCATTGCCTGAAGGGCTGCCCGCTGGTGGCGCAGAGGACGAGCAGTTATGGTGCATTTCCGGCCAGCCGGTCGCTGTCGCTGACGTTTTCAGCGTAGTCGGGAAATAAATTGCAATCGCCATGCCAGATTTTCCGTATGGCTTTGTTGTGAGTGGTTTTTACGCGGGAAAGGTTCGGAAGAAAGCAGAAAAACGGGATGTGAAAGGCATGGAGGAAATAAAGCGCAGGGAGCCGGCAAAACGCCCTGCGCTTTAACTATCAGCGTCTGTTCCGCCGGCCGGTAAACAGGGCGGCCGCAGCAAACAGCGCTGTCACAATCCATACCGTCCAGTTGCCGAAACGCGCGTACGGCGTAAGTCCACGGGTTGGCGTAACGCCGGTTGCCAGTACATCCGGAACAAATTGCGGGATCATCTCTTCCGCGCTGCCGTCCGCATCAATTACCGCCGTCACGCCGTTGTTGGTATCGCGCAGCAGCGGTCGGCCCAGCTCCAGCGCGCGCATCCGCGCCATCTGGAAATGCTGCCACGGCCCAATGGAATGACCGAACCAGGCATCGTTAGAGATAGTCAGCAGAAAATCGGTATCGGGACGGAAATTATCCCGCAGCTGCTGGCCCAGCACGATTTCATAGCAGATTGCCGCCGTCAGCTTATAGCCGCCCGCCTGGAGCTGCGGCTGGCGATAGGCGCCACGGCTAAACGAAGACATTGGCAGATCGAAAAAGGGCGCCAGCGGACGCAATAACGCCTCCAGCGGCACGAATTCGCCAAATGGCACCAGATGGTTTTTCTGGTAGCGGCTGCCGCTTTCGTAGCTGTAGGGCTGTTTATCACCCAGCACAATGATCGAGTTGTAATCGTGATAGCGATTATTTTCCAGTCGCGAATCGACAATACCAGTGATCAGGCTGCTGCCCTGGGAACGCAGCTCGCGGTCTATGGTTTGCAGGAAAGGCTGCTGATTGGTTTCCAGATCGGGAATAGCCGACTCCGGCCAGATAATCAGCGGCGTCTTATTAACGTAAGGCCGCGTCAGCGCTGTATAGGTTTTCAGCGTGTTGATAAGCTGGTTGGGATCCCATTTCAGCGACTGAGGAATGTTGCCCTGCACCAGCGCGACATTTACCGTGCGTCCGGGCTGCGGCTGATACCAGCTAATCATGCGCAGCGGCCAGGGCAGCAGCAGCAGCGCCAGCGCGCCGACGGCCGCTATCCAGCTGCGTTTTGCCGCAGCAAAGACCACCAGCCCGGCGACGATGGTCAGGACAAAGGTAATGCCCTCCACGCCCGTCAGCGGCCCCAGCCCTTTTAGCGGCCCGTCAATCTGGCTGTAGCCAAATTGCAGCCACGGGAAGCCAGTGAGCACCCAGCCGCGCAGAAACTCGGTGATTTGCCACAGTACGGGCGCGGCCAGCGCCAGCCGCGTCAGCGAGGTTTTGGGGAACAGCCGGTTCAGCAGAGCGGCAAACAGCATGGTGTAGAGCGCAAGGTAAGCCGCCAGCAGGATCACCAGAAAAACGTTGACCGGGCCAGGCATGCCGCCAAACGTGGCGATACTGACATAGACCCAGTTAACGCCGCTGCCGAACAGGCCGAAACCCCAGACGAAACCGATAGCGGTTGCCTGGCGCGTCGAGCGGTTAAGGGTCAGCGCCAGCAGGCCGCAAAGCGAAACCAGCGCGGCGGGCCAGAAATCATAAGGCGAAAACGCCAGGGTGCCAGCGGCACCCGTCAGCAGCGCTAAAAGCAGGCGAACCCGCTGGCGCTGGTATAAAGAGGCAATAGCCATAGGGAAATTATTCTTCCAGTATCGGTTGCGTCGCGTTTTCCGGAATTTTGACGTGCACCTGAATAATACGGCGGCTGTCGGCCATGGCGACCTTGAACTGATAGCCTTCAATTTCGATGCTTTCGCCGCGCGCGGGCAGATGCCCGAACGCCTGCATCACCAGCCCGCCGATAGTATCCACTTCCTCATCGCTGAAGTGCGTTTCAAAGACCTCGTTGAAATCTTCAATCGGCGTCAGGGCGCGGATGGTGTAGGTATGACGGCTCAGCTGACGAATATCGCGATCTTCCTCGTCATCATATTCGTCTTCGATTTCGCCGACGATCAGCTCCAGAATATCTTCAATGGTGACCAGACCGGATACGCCGCCGAACTCATCAATCACAATCGCCATATGGTAGCGCTGCGAGCGAAACTCTTTCAGCATCCGGTCGACGCGCTTGCTCTCCGGCACCACTACGGCCGGACGCAGCACTTTTTCGATGCTGAACGGGGCGGATTCGCTACTCATAAAAGGCAGCAAATCTTTCGCCATCAGAATGCCTTCGACATGATCCTTATCTTCGCTGATAACCGGAAAGCGCGAGTGGGCGGATTCGATAATGGTATCCAGGCACTCGTCGAGCGACTGGTTACGCTTCAGCGTCACCATCTGCGAGCGCGGGATCATAATGTCACGCACGCGCTGTTCAGCGATATCCATGACCCCTTCAAGCATGTCGCGGGTATCCTGGTCTATCAGCTCGTTCTGCTCGGAATCGCGGATTAGCTCCAGCAGATCGTCGCGGTTTTTAGGCTCACCGTGAAACAGCTGGTTGAGGATAAGGGTGAAAAATCCCTTTTTGCTACTGGGACTGTCGTTGTTCTGTGAATGGTCATCGCTCATGGCGTTTTTGTTTCTGTCACTCTTGCTGAGATTAAGGGTGTCCCTTCCGGTGGGGAAGGGACGCGGTTTAGAACTCTTTCTCCGAAATGTACGGGTCGGCATAACCAAGAGCAAGCATTATCTCGGTCTCGATCGCCTCCATCTCTTCGGCTTCGTCATCTTCGATATGATCATAGCCCAGCAGATGCAGGCTGCCGTGAATGACCATATGCGCCCAGTGCGCCAGCAGCGGTTTTTCCTGCTCTGCCGCTTCCTGCTCCACCACCTGGCGACAGATGATCAGGTCGCCCAGCAGCGGCAGCTCAATGCCCGGCGGCGCTTCAAAAGGAAACGACAGCACGTTAGTGGGTTTGTCCTTGCTGCGATAGGTGTGGTTCAGCTCGCGGCTTTCTGCCTCATCCACCACGCGGATCGTTACTTCGCTTTCTTCCTGAAACTGCGGCAGCACCGCTTCCAGCCAGCGCTGAAAATCCGCTTCGGCCGGTAAACCTTCCGGCTGTTCGCACGCCAGCTGTAAATCCAGTATTACGGTACTCATTTCTGCTCCTGCGCGGCCTGCTGCAGCGCCAGCGCCTCGCGTTTACGTTCTTCGGCCAGCGCGTCACGGCGCTTCTGGTCGGCGGCTTCCCAGGCTTCATAGGCGATAACCACGCGGGCGACCACCGGGTGACGCACAACGTCCTCGCTGTGGAAGAAGTTAAAGCTGATCTCTTCCACGTCGGCCAGCACTTCAATCGCGTGGCGCAGGCCCGATTTCAGGTTGCGCGGCAGGTCAATCTGTGTGACGTCGCCGGTGATGACCGCTTTGGAGTTGAAGCCGATGCGGGTCAGGAACATCTTCATCTGTTCGATAGTGGTGTTCTGACTTTCATCCAGAATGATAAAGGCGTCGTTCAGCGTGCGGCCGCGCATATAGGCCAGCGGCGCGACTTCAATCACGTTGCGCTCAATCAGCTTTTCCACGCGCTCGAAGCCCAGCATTTCAAACAGGGCGTCATACAGCGGACGCAGGTAAGGATCGACCTTCTGGCTCAGATCGCCGGGCAGAAAGCCCAGCTTTTCGCCAGCTTCCACCGCCGGACGCGTCAGCAGGATACGGCGCACTTCCTGACGCTCCAGCGCGTCTACCGCCGCGGCTACCGCCAGGTAAGTTTTCCCGGTACCGGCCGGGCCGACACCAAAAGTGATATCGTGATCGAGCATATTTGCCACGTACTGCGCCTGGTTAGGCGTACGCGGTTTGATGACGCCGCGTTTGGTCTTGATGGTGACCGCTTTGCCATATTCCGGCACGCTCTCCGCCGACTGTTCCAGCACCCGGCTCTCTTTGATCGCCAGATGGATCTGCTCGGGATCGATATCCGGGATATTGCCGCGTACGGGAGCCGTATCGACATAAAGGTCGCGCAGAATACGAACGGCGGCGTCGACAATCAGTGATTTGCCCGTCAGCTTAAAGGCGTTATCGCGACGATTAATCTCAATGCCTAACCGGCGTTCCAGCTGCTTGATATTGTCGTCGAACGGGCCGCACAGGCTCAGCAGACGATGATTATCAGCAGGATCTAAAGTGATTTCGCGTGTTTCAATATTCAAACTAATCCTTTGGGTCGCTCAGGGCCAGGTTGAGGATGGCTTTTTACAGGCTGGTCACGCCGGTAACGCCGTGACCATAAGGGAATTATTTATGGCTGCGCCCTAATGCGCAAGCGCAGGTGAAGATATTTGGGCACAGTGCGCAGAAAGCAAGCCGCGTACGCGTTTTCAGGCGGCGAACCTGTGAAATTCGCCGCAAAAATTCGGTGGGATCAGGGCTGGAACAGGCCAACGCCCAGCTCGTTTTCCTTGCGCGTGCGCGCAATCACGGAAGCCGGGGATTCAATAGTGCGCAGGCCCATTTCCTCTTCGGTGCGCACGACTTTGCCGCGCAGCGAATTGGTATAGACATCGACGATCTCAACATCCACAAACTTGCCGATCATCTCTGGCGTGCCTTCAAAGTTCACCACGCGGTTGTTTTCCGTGCGGCCGGACAGCTCCATCACGTTCTTACGCGAGGTGCCTTCCACCAGGATACGCTGAACGGTGCCCAGCATCCGGCGGCTCCATGCCATCGCCTGCTGGTTAATGCGATCCTGGAGGATCCACAGACGCTGCTTCTTCTCTTCTTCCGGCACGTCGTCCGGCAGATCGGCGGCAGGCGTACCCGGACGGGCAGAATAAATAAAGCTGTAGCTGGTGTCGAAATTGACCTCGCCGATCAGCTTCATGGTCTGCTCAAAATCCTGCTGGGTTTCGCCAGGGAAGCCGATAATGAAATCCGAGCTGATCTGAATGTCCGGTCGCGCCGCGCGCAGCTTGCGAATAATCGCTTTATATTCCAGCGCGGTATGGGCGCGCTTCATCAGCGTCAGAATACGGTCTGCGCCGCTCTGGACGGGCAGATGCAGGAAGCTGACCAGCTCCGGCGTGTCGCGGTAGACTTCAATGATATCGTCCGTGAACTCAATCGGATGGCTGGTGGTGAAGCGAATGCGGTCGATGCCGTCAATCGCCGCCACCAGGCGCAGCAGGTCGGCAAAGGTGCAAACTTCGCCGTCAAAGGTTTCGCCGCGATAGGCATTGACGTTCTGACCCAGCAGATTGACTTCACGCACGCCCTGCGCCGCCAGCTGGGCGATTTCAAACAGAATATCGTCGCATGGACGGCTGACTTCCTCACCGCGGGTATAAGGCACCACGCAGAAAGTACAATATTTATTGCAGCCTTCCATAATAGAAACGAAGGCCGTCGGGCCGTCTGCTTTGGGTTCCGGCAGGCGGTCAAATTTTTCAATCTCCGGGAAGCTGATATCAACAATCGGGCTTTTGGAGCCGCGCACGGTATTGATCATTTCCGGCAGGCGATGCAGCGTCTGCGGGCCGAAAACGATATCGACGAAATGCGCACGCTGGCGAATATGTTCGCCTTCCTGCGACGCCACGCAGCCGCCCACGCCGATGACCACATCGGGATTGCGATCCTTCAGCGTTTTCCAACGCCCAAGCTGATGGAAAACTTTTTCCTGGGCCTTTTCACGAATGGAACAGGTGTTGAGCAGCAGCACATCCGCCTCTTCCGCCACTTCCGTCAGGGAATAGCCGTGGGTGCTGTTTAACAGGTCAGCCATTTTGGATGAGTCATACTCATTCATCTGACAGCCCCAGGTTTTGATATAAAGTTTTTTCGTCATCTGGTTGCCATTTATCATGCAGGAGAGAATGCAGGGCGCGTATTGTAAAGCTTTGCTGCTGTGGTGACCAGCACCGCGCCGTTTTCTCAACAGCCGCTAAAAATCCGGTACACTTAGGGTAACAGAATTAGCCCGTCGGACGTCCACTGGACAGGAAAATATGATGACAGAAACAACGCAAAAATGGGATGTCGCTATCGTGGGCGGCGGGATGGTAGGCGCGGCGCTGGCCAGCGGACTGGCGGCGCAGGGCTTTCAGGTAACGGTATTGGAAAAGCAGGAGCCGGCTGAATTCGTGGCCGAGAGCGATCCGGATATCCGCATTTCCGCGCTGGGCGCCTCTTCGGTTGACCTGTTGAAGCAGCTGGAGGTCTGGCCTCGCGTTCAGGCAATGCGCAGCGCGCCTTACCGCAAGCTGGAGACATGGGAGTGGCAGACGGCGCAGGTTGGTTTTGACGCCGCTTCGCTGGGCCTGCCGGAGCTGGGTTTTATGGTGGAGAACAGCGTACTGCAACGGGCGCTCTGGCAGCGGCTCCAGCAGCAGGAAGTCGCGTTGAAAACGCCTGCGCGGCTGCAAACGCTGCAGGCCTGTAACGGCGGCTGGGCATTGACGCTGGCGGACGGCGAAAAGCTTCACGCCAGGCTGGTAGTGGGCGCCGACGGCGCCAGTTCACAGGTACGCCAGCTGGCAGGCATTGGCATTCGCGGCTGGAACTATGCGCAGGCCTGTATGCTGATCAGCGTGCGCTGCGAGCACGACGCCGGCGACTGTACCTGGCAACACTTTACGCCAACGGGGCCAAGAGCTTTCTTGCCGCTGTTTAACGGCTGGGCGTCGCTGGTGTGGTACGACAGCCCGGCGAGGATTCGTCAACTACAGGCTATGAGCATGGCGCAGCTGGCGGAGGAGATCAAAACGCATTTCCCGGCGCGGTTAGGCAAAGTGACGCCGGTAGCGGCAGGATCCTTTCCGCTGGTACGCCGGCATGCTACCCGCTACGTGCTGCCGGGGCTGGCACTGGTAGGCGACGCTGCACACACCATTAATCCGCTGGCGGGGCAGGGCGTGAATTTAGGCTATCGCGACGTGGACGCGCTGATTGATACGCTGACCGCCTCACGTGAGCGGGCCGAAGACTGGGCGTCGGAAAGAGTACTGCTGCGCTACCAGCGCTCACGCCATACGGATAATCTGCTGATGCAGAGCGGCATGGATCTCTTCTATTTCGCCTTCAGTACGCAGGCGGCGCCTCTACGTATTTTGCGTAATCTGGGCCTGATGGCGGCGGAGAGGTCGGGCGTGCTGAAGCGGCAGGCGTTGCGCTACGCGTTGGGATTATAGGTTTTAAGACGCAGCGCACGGGTATGAAGCGCAAGAGGTTTCTTTAAGCTTAAGGTCCGACAGGACCTTATTATTTGCGGCGTTCGGCGGCTTTTTTAGCTGTTGCTGCGGATAAAGAGCGATTTACGCGTTGTATGCGCATCGCAAAGCGGTTGTGAGGAAAGATCGCAGACGTAAAAAAGCCCGCTTGCGCGGGCTTCTTTACTTATTGGCTGGGGTGCAGGGATTCGAACCCCGGAATGCTGGTATCAGAAACCAGTGCCTTACCGCTTGGCGACACCCCAATTTTTTGGGTGCGATCCGCTTGGGCAGATCGTCTTTTTTATGGCTGGGGTGCAGGGATTCGAACCCCGGAATGCTGGTATCAGAAACCAGTGCCTTACCGCTTGGCGACACCCCAATAAAATTGGTGGCTACTACGGGAATCGAACCTGTGACCCCAGCATTATGAGTGCTGTGCTCTAACCAGCTGAGCTAAGTAGCCTAATTTTACTGCGTTACAACTATACTACATTCTGACTGGCTGGGATACCTGGATTCGAACCAGGGAATGCCGGTATCAAAAACCGGTGCCTTACCGCTTGGCGATATCCCAATGTCCGTACACAAGTCACAAAACCATCAGAACAAACTGGCTGGGGTACCTGGATTCGAACCAGGGAATGCCGGTATCAAAAACCGGTGCCTTACCGCTTGGCGATACCCCATCCGTGCAATGCTTCGAAATGGTGCGGGAGGCGAGACTTGAACTCGCACACCTTGCGGCGCCAGAACCTAAATCTGGTGCGTCTACCAATTTCGCCACTCCCGCTAAAAAAAAGATGGTGGCTACTACGGGAATCGAACCTGTGACCCCAGCATTATGAGTGCTGTGCTCTAACCAGCTGAGCTAAGTAGCCATCTTTTTTCGCGTTACCTTCATCGGCGTTGCGGGGCGCATTATGCTAAGTTGGCCTGAAAGCGTCAACAAGTTTTTTCCCGTTTTTTCGCTGAAATGATTCGTTTGTCTGGCTTATAACCAGTATGGCGACTAATTCAGCAAAGTCAGCGTTTTTTTAAACAATTACGGGCCGCTGGCGGCCCGATTTGTGAATAAAAGCCGTAAGTTATTTATAGGCGGACTGATGAACGCCTACCGCACGACCGGAAGGATCGTCCATGGTTTTGAACGCTTCGTCCCATTCAATTGCTTTTGCCGAAGAACAGGCGACGGATGGACCGCCCGGCACGCATTCAGCCGCGCTGGGAACCGGAAACAGCTCTTCAAAAATTTCCCGATACAGATAGCCTTCTTTTGAGGTCGGCGTGTTGTACGGGAAGCGGAAATGCGCCGTTTGCAGCTGCTGGTCGCTGACCTGTTTCGCCGCGACTTCTTTCAGCGTATCAATCCAGCTGTAGCCTACGCCGTCGGAGAACTGCTCTTTTTGACGCCACGCCACGCTTTCCGGCAGATAAGAAGAGAAGCATTCACGCAGGATATGCTTTTCCATTTTGCCGTTGGTGCCGCACATTTTGTCCGCCGGGTTGATGCGCATCGCCACGTCGAGGAATTTTTTATCCAGAAAAGGCACGCGTGCCTCTACGCCCCATGCCGACATCGCCTTGTTGGCGCGAGCGCAGTCGAACATATGCAGCGCCAGCAGCTTACGCACGTTCTCTTCGTGAAACTCTTTAGCGTTGGGGGCCTTATGGAAATAAAGATAGCCGCCAAAGACTTCATCGGCGCCTTCGCCGGACAGCACCATCTTAATGCCCATCGCTTTAATTTTACGCGACATCAGATACATCGGCGTGGAGGCGCGAATAGTAGTCACATCGTAAGTTTCGATGTGATAGATAACGTCGCGGATCGCATCCAGGCCTTCCTGCACGGTAAAGTGGATCTCGTGGTGCACCGTGCCCAGATGGTCGGCGACGGATTTCGCCGCTTTCAGATCCGGCGATCCTTCCAGACCTACCGCGAAGGAGTGCAGCTGTGGCCACCATGCTTCGCTCTTGTCCTGATCTTCGATACGCTTGGCCGCGAATTTTTTGGTCACGGCGGAAATAATAGAGGAGTCCAGGCCGCCGGAAAGCAGCACGCCATAAGGCACATCGGACATCAGATGGCTTTTCACGGCCTCTTCCAGCGCATCTTTCAGCGCCGTCGCGTCAGTTTTGTTGTGCTCTACCGCCTCATAGCTGAACCAGTCGCGCTGCCAGTAGCGGCGGATCTCGCCATCGGTGCTGGAAAGGTAGCTTCCCGGTGGGAATTCTTTAATTGATTTACAGACCGGCACCAGCGCCTTCATTTCTGAAGCAACAAACAGGTTGCCGTGTTCGTCGTTACCCATATACAGCGGAATGATGCCGATATGATCGCGGCCAACCAGGTAAGTGTTTTTTACGCTGTCATAGAGGATAAAGGCGAACATGCCCTGCAGGTCGTCCAGAAAATCGACGCCTTTTTCCTGATAAAGCGCAAGAATAACTTCACAATCCGATTCGGTCTGAAACTCGTAGCGGTCACTCAGCTCTGCACGCAGCGCCTGATGGTTATAGATCTCACCGTTTACCGCCAGCACGTGGGTGTGGGCTGCGTTGTAGAGAGGCTGCGCGCCGTTGTTGACGTCCACAATAGAGAGACGCTCGTGGGCCAGAATCGCGTTGTCACCTGCATAAACGCCTGACCAGTCCGGGCCGCGATGACGCATAAGACGAGAAAGCTCCAGCGCTTTCTTACGCAGTTCAACCGGATCGCTTTTGAGATCCAACACGCCAAAAATAGAACACATAGCTAACTCCCTAACGACAAACCGCAACGGTGATATTGATGAAAAAAGGCATAGTTAACGGCGACTTCTTCGCCCGGTAGATAAGAAAATGCGCCAGATTGAGAGAGTGTGCAAGCCTTTTAGCTGTTTTCTGATAAATGGCCTGTTGCATCGCGCTTAAGTTTGATGATTATGCAATATATGGTGTTATTTTTTGCGGAATCGATAATAAACATCAAAAAGCGGTCAAAAAACAGGCAGGCGAGGCGGATAAAAAAGCCCGGCGCGTTGGCCGGGCTGGCGATTCAGAGAATGTCGATGTCCGCGACCGACGGGAATACCCAGCTGGGTCGGAAAGGCATGGCGTCAATATCGCTCAGGGTGGAAACGCCGGACAGCACCAGAATAGTTTCCAGACCGGCCTGGAAACCAGCCAGAATGTCGGTGCGCAGATTATCGCCGACGATCACCGTCTCTTCGGAGTGCGCCTGCATCTTGTTCAGCGCCGCGCGCATAATCCACGGGCTGGGTTTACCCACGTAAAAAGGCGTCCGGCCGGATATTTTCTCAATCCCCGCGCACAGCGCGCCACACGCCGGTACAAAGCCACGGGCGTGCGTATCGGGGTTAGTTGCGATAAAGCGCGCGCCGTTCGCCACGAAATAGGCGGCCTTATGCATCATATCCCAGTTAAACGAGCGCGTTTCGCCCACGATAACAAAATCGGGATTGATGTCGGTAATGGTAAAACCGGCTTTATACAGCTCATGCACCAGCGCCCCTTCGCCAACCACATAGGCTTTCTTGCCTTCCTGACGGCGTAAAAAATCGGCGGTAGCCATCGCTGAGGTATAAAACACGCTTTCCGGCAGATCGATGCCCGCCGAAGAGAAGCGGTTAGCCAGATCCAGCGCGGTTTGCGAAGGGTAGTTGGTCAGCACCACCAGCGGCATCCCTTTAGCCAGGATGCGCTGCAGGAAATCGTTAGCGCCGGGTACGGCGGTATTATCGTGCATCAAAACGCCGTCGATATCGCAGATGACGTTTTTGATAGCTATTTTTTCGCTGTCGTTCAGGGTTAGAGCGCTCATCAACTTTCCATTAAATGTTGTAACAGGATGCCGTTAAGCATGGCACGCTTTGCCAGCGCGAAAGCGCCTATGGCAGAACGATGATCGAGCTCAGAACGCACCACCGGTAAATTCTGGCGGAAAGCTTTCAGCGCCTGAGTGTTGATACAGCCTTCAATAGCGGGCAGCAGGATTTTATCTGCTTCAGTGATCTCGCCCGCAATCACTACTTTTTGCGGGTTGAACAGATTAATGGCGATAGCGATCGCCTTGCCTAAGTGGCGTCCGACGGATTCTATCACTTCGGCTGCCAGCGCGTCGCCGCGGTTGGCGGCCTTGCAAATTTTCGGCATCACACAGTCATCCAGCGTCAGCGTGCTCGGATAACCCTGGGTAAGCAGATGACGGACGCGATTTTCTATCGCGCTGTTGGCCGCCAGGGTTTCCAGACAGCCGAAATTGCCGCAGTGGCAGCGCTCGCCCAAAGGATCGACCTGGATATGGCCCAGTTCGCCCACGTTGCCGTTACTGCCTAAAAAGATATGACCATTGGTGATGATGCCTGCGCCTGTACCGCGATGGACTCGCACCAGAATCGAGTCAGCACAGTCGCGAGACGCACCAAAATAGTGCTCGGCAAGCGCCAGGCTTCGGATATCGTGACCTACAAAGCTGGTGACGTTGAAACGCTTTTGCAGATTGGCGACCAGCGGCCAGTGATGAACCGCGATATGTGGCATATAGCGGATAACGCCGTTATTAGGATCGACCAGACCTGGGAGGATAACGGCGATGGCGATCAGCTCGCGCAGCTTGCGCTGATACTGCTCGCAGAAACTGGCGATAGCGTTGAACAGCGCATGTTCCAGCGTTTCCTGGGTGCGTTCCGGCAGCGCGTAGTCCTCCTGCGCCAGCACTTTTCCACTCAGATCGAACAGGGTAAGCGTGGCGTCATTGCGGCCCAGACGGATGCCGATAGTATTGAAGCCGCGGGTTTCGGTGACGATAGAGATAGCGCGGCGGCCGCCGGTAGAGGCCTGCTGATCCACTTCTTTGATCAGGCCGCGCTCTATCATCTGGCGAGTGATTTTGGTGACGCTGGCGGGCGCTAGCTGGCTATGTTCGGCAATCTGAATGCGCGATATAGGGCCTTGCCGATCGATAAGCCGGTAAACGGCCGCGCTATTGAGTTGCTTAACAAGATCGACATTTCCTATTTGAGCCTGGCCGCCAGTGGTCATTCAGTTTCTACTCGCTTAAGACTTCGTCACCATTAACGACAGTCTGGATTATTTGATAGTCACGGGTGAACACCGTCAGGTTCGCGACTTTTCCGGCTTCGACGGAACCTAACTTATCCTCTACACCCATAGCGCGGGCTGGGTACAGCGTTGCCATCCTGATCGCCTCATCCAGCGCAATACCGACATGTTCGACGCTGTTCGCGACAGCTTCAATCATGGTCAGCGCAGAGCCGCTGAGCGTGCCGTTTTCGTCAACGCAGAGTCCATCCCGATAGTATATTGTTTTTCCTGCAAAAATGAACTGGTCAATCTGCGCGCCCGCCGGCGCGGTGGCATCGGTGACCAGGATTAGCCTGTCGCCTTTGAGGCGTTTTGCATTACGAATATTAACGTAGTTGACGTGTAAACCGTCGGCGATGATGCCGCAGTAGACGTTGGGCGAGTCAAAAAGCGTACCGATTAAGCCTGGCTCACGGCCGGTCAACGGCGGCATAGCATTATACAGATGGGTGGCAAAACTGATGCCGGCGGCAATACCCTGGCGCGCCTCTTCGCTGGTGGCATAAGAATGGCCAGCGGAAACCACGATGCCCGCCTGATGCAGCTGGCGGATCACGGCAGAATCAACCTGTTCCGGTGCCAGGGTGATTTTGGCAATCACATCGCTGTTTTCACACAGATAATCGACCATCGCTTTTTCCGGGGGACGGATCAGCGCCGGATTATGCGTGCCTTTTTTGAGTGGATTCAGCCAGGGGCCTTCCAGATGCAGGCCGAGCGCCTGGTTAGCGTTTTGCGCCAGGTAAGCGCGCATCACTTCCACCGCGCGTTTCATCAGCTCGTCGCTGCTGGTGATTAGCGTCGGCAGGAAGCTGGTACAGCCCGACTTCTCGTTAGCTTTTTGCATAATCGCCAGCGTTTCAACGCTGATAGCGGCGATATCATCATTAAACTGCACGCCGCCGCAGCCGTTAAGCTGCAAATCGATAAAGCCGGGAGCAATCAGCGCGCCGTTTACATCACGCCGGGTGATATCCGCAGGCAGCTCTTCCAGCCTGCAGACACGGTCAATCAGGCCGTTGGCGATGACGACGGCGTGATTATCCAGTACTTCGTAGCCGGTAAAGATACGGCCATGGGTTAAAGCATACATAATTTTCTCCCGGCCAGCGCCGATAGCCTTGTGCAGATGAGTTACAGATTTTCCATATTTTCCGCTTCCATTTCGCGGAAATATTTAACCGTTTTCACTTTCAGTTCCATCGTCGCGGGCTCGTCGCAAACCACGATCGATTTGGCATGCAGCTGCAGGCAGCTGATGGTCCACATATGATTAACGTTGCCTTCGACGGCTGCCTGCAGCGCCTGCGCTTTCAGGTGTCCCGTCACCAGAATCATCACTTCCTCCGCGTCCAGCAGCGTGCCCACGCCAACGGTCAGCGCATATTTCGGTACCTGGCTGACGTCGCCGTCAAAAAAGCGGGAATTCGCCAGGCGCGTATCGTGCGTCAGCGTCTTGATACGGGTACGGGAAGCCAGCGATGAAGCGGGTTCATTAAAAGCGATATGCCCGTCATTACCTACGCCGCCCATAAACAGGTGAATTTTACCGTAAGCGCGGATTTTCTCTTCATACTGGCGACATTCTGCGTCAATATCAGGCGCGTTGCCATTAAGAAGATTGATATTTTCACTTTGAATATCAACGTGATTGAAAAAGTTGCGGTACATAAAGCTGTGATAGCTTTCCGGATGCTCTTTCGGCAGGCCGACATATTCGTCCATATTGAACGTAACGACGTGTTTAAAGCTGACCTGGCCCGCTTTATGCATTTCAATGAGATGACGATAGGCTTCCAGGGGCGTGCCGCCCGTGGGTAAACCCAGCACAAACGGACGCTCTGCGGTGGGTTGAAACGCGTTGATACGGTTTACAATATGGCGGGCGGCCCATTTACCGACCTGGTTTGGCGTCGTAAGAGGGATCAATCTCATTTTTTTACCTCGTTATAAGCAATTTAAGGAAATATTTTACACCGGTTTCACTGTAGTAAGCGTAATCTGCATAATCAGTAACGGGCGCGAAACAGCACCACGATCATTTTTTTCATCATAAAATAAGTAGGCAGGGTTCGCCAGCATCAACCGCGTTAAAATAGCTTCTTTGGTGATAAATATCACAAATGCTATGGTTTTAATTTGCGCAGCGAATTAATTTTTCCTTACACTGCGTCGAATAATGATTGGTGTCATTCAGAGCAGTCCGCTCAATAAAAACTGCACAACGGGCGCCTGGCGGCTCTCATAGGGGGAATAGTGAATATTTTAGGGTTCTTTCAAAGGCTGGGGCGCTCTTTACAGCTACCGATAGCCGTATTACCAGTGGCGGCGCTGATGTTGCGCTTTGGTCAGCCCGATCTGTTGAATATGCCGTTTATCGCGCAGGCTGGCGGGGCGATTTTTGACAATCTGGCATTAATCTTTGCTATCGGGGTGGCTTCTACATGGTCTAAAGATAACGCAGGCGCCGCTGCGCTGGCAGGCGCCGTGGGCTACTTTATTCTGACCAAAGCGATGATCACCATTAATCCGGCGATCAATATGGGCGTGCTGGCGGGGATCGTGACTGGCCTGGTAGCGGGCGCCACCTATAACCGCTGGGCGGATATCAAGCTGCCCGATTTTCTCAGCTTTTTCGGCGGCAAGCGTTTCGTTCCTATCGCAACCGGCTTCTTCTGTCTGATCCTGGCCGCTGTGTTTGGCTACGTCTGGCCGCCAGTGCAAAACGCCATTCATGCGGGCGGCGAGTGGATTGTCTCGGCTGGCGCGTTTGGCGCAGGCGTCTTCGGTTTCGTTAACCGCCTGCTGATCCCAACGGGTTTACATCAGGTACTGAATACCATCGCCTGGTTCCAGATTGGCGATTTCACCAACGCCGCTGGCGCCGTTTTCCATGGCGATATCAACCGTTTCTATGCGGGCGACGGCACGGCGGGCATGTTTATGTCCGGCTTCTTCCCAATCATGATGTTTGGCCTGCCCGGCGCTGCGCTGGCCATGTATATGGCCGCGCCGAAAGCGCGTCGTCCTATGGTTGGCGGTATGCTGCTTTCGGTGGCGGTTACCGCTTTCCTGACCGGCGTGACGGAGCCGCTGGAATTCCTGTTTATGTTCCTGGCGCCGATGCTTTATCTGATCCACGCCATCCTGACGGGCATTAGCCTTTATATAGCGACGGCGCTGGGTATCCATGCCGGTTTCTCTTTCTCTGCGGGCGCAATCGACTATGTGCTGATGTATAACCTGCCGGCGGCCAGCAGCAATGTCTGGGTGCTGCTGGTGATGGGCGCTATCGCATTTGTGGTTTACTTTGCGCTGTTCAGCGCGGTTATCCGCATGATGAATCTGAAAACGCCGGGCCGTGAGGATGCGACCGTGCAGCCGGAGGAAGAGGCTAACAGCAACACGGAAGAGGGGCTGGAACAGCTTTCCCGCCACTATATTGCCGCCGTCGGCGGGTCGGAAAACCTGAACGTTATTGATGCCTGTATTACCCGCCTGCGTCTTTCCGTAAAAGATGCCGCGCAGGTAAACGATGCGGCCTGTAAGCGTCTGGGCGCTTCGGGCGTGGTGAAGCTGAACAAGCAAACCATTCAGGTTATTATCGGTGCCAAAGCGGAATCCGTGGCGGAGACGATGAAAAAAATCATTGCCAAAGGGCCGGTTGCGCCAGTTGCGGTCAGCACCGTCGCCGCGACCGTCGCGCCAACCACGCCGCCTGCACCGGCTGCTGCTGCAAAGGGCGTGCTTGAAACGCTGCTGGCGCCGGTAAGCGGAGAAGTTGTGGCGTTGGAGCAGGTGCCGGATGAGGCTTTCGCCAGCAAGGCGGTCGGCGAGGGCGTAGCCATCAGGCCAACCGGCAGTACGGTGGTTTCGCCTGCCAGCGGCACCATCCTGAAAATCTTCAACACCAACCATGCTTTCTGTCTGGAAACGGAAAAAGGCCTGGAAGTGGTGGTGCATATGGGCATCGACACCGTCGCGCTGGAAGGAAGGGGCTTTACGCGGCTGGTAGAAGAGGGCGCGCAGGTTAAAGCGGGTGAACCAATTCTGGAGATGGATCTGGCCTGGCTTAACAGCCATGCGAAATCGATGATCAGTCCGGTCGTGGTCACCAATATTGAAGATTTTAGCGGTATCAGGCTGGTTGCGGGCGATACCGTCATTGCGGGCGAAAGTCCACTTTGCGAAATTACCGGCTGACGGCAGCGGTAAAAAAACGAGGGCGGGAAGCGATTCCCGCCCTTTTTTATGCGATACGCTAACAAACGGTTGTTTCCCTGAACGGCTTTGTGGATCATACTCCGTTATTTCACGCACTAAAGTATTCCAGAGGATATTAAGATGAGTGAGGCTGAAGCCCGCCCAACTAACTTTATTCGTCAGATCATCGACGAAGATCTGGCGAACGGTAAGCACACCAGCGTGCATACTCGCTTCCCGCCGGAGCCGAACGGCTATCTGCACATTGGTCACGCCAAATCAATCTGCCTGAACTTTGGCATCGCTCAGGATTACCAGGGCGAGTGTAATTTGCGTTTTGACGATACTAACCCGGTCAAAGAAGACCTGGAGTATGTCGAATCAATCAAGCGTGACGTACAGTGGCTGGGCTTCGAATGGAGCGGCAAGGTCCGTTATTCCTCTGACTATTTTGACCAGCTGCATCACTATGCCGTTGAGTTGATTAATAAAGGCCTGGCCTATGTAGACGAGCTGTCGCCGGAGCAGATCCGTGAGTATCGCGGCACCCTGACCTCGCCGGGTAAAAACAGCCCGTACCGCGATCGCAGCGTAGAAGAGAACCTGGCGCTGTTTGAGAAAATGCGCAACGGCGAATTCGCCGAGGGCAGCGCCTGCCTGCGTGCCAAAATCGATATGGCCTCTAACTTTATCGTCATGCGCGATCCGGTGCTTTATCGCATCAAGTTTGCCGAACATCATCAGACCGGCAACAAGTGGTGCATCTACCCGATGTATGACTTTACCCACTGCATTTCCGACGCGCTGGAAGGCATTACGCATTCGCTTTGTACGCTGGAATTCCAGGACAACCGTCGCCTGTACGATTGGGTGCTGGACAATATCACCATCCCGACGCATCCGCGCCAGTACGAGTTTTCGCGCCTGAATCTTGAATACGCCATCATGTCCAAGCGCAAGCTGAACCTGCTGGTAACCGAAAAAATCGTGGGAGGCTGGGACGATCCGCGCATGCTGACCGTTTCCGGTTTGCGTCGTCGCGGCTATTCGGCCGCCTCGATCCGCGAGTTCTGCCGTCGCATTGGTATCACCAAGCAGGACAACATTGTTGAGATGGCCTCGCTGGAATCCTGTATCCGCGACGATCTCAATGAAAACGCGCCGCGTGCTATGGCCGTTCTCGATCCGGTTAAGCTGGTGATCGAGAATCTGCCGGCCAACTATGAAGAAATCATCACCATGCCGAACCATCCGAACAAGCCGGAGATGGGAACGCGTGAAGTGCCGTTCAGCCGTGAGATTTATATCGATCGTGCGGATTTCCGTGAGGAAGCCAATAAGCACTACAAGCGTCTGGTGCTGGGTAAAGAAGTTCGTCTGCGTAACGCTTACGTTATCAAAGCCGAGCGCGTGGCTAAAGATGAAGCAGGCAACATCACCTGCCTGTTCTGCACCTGCGACGTCGATACGCTGAGTAAAGATCCGGCTGACGGCCGTAAGGTGAAAGGCGTTATCCATTGGGTATCCGCCGAGCATGCGCTGCCGGCCGAGTTTCGTCTTTACGATCGTCTGTTCAGCGTGCCGAATCCTGGCGGCGCCGAGGATTTCCTGACCACGATCAACCCGGACTCGCTGGTTATCCGTCAGGGCTTTGTCGAGCCTGGCCTGAAGGCTGCCGAAGCGTCCAGTCCGTTCCAGTTTGAGCGTGAAGGCTATTTCTGCGCGGACAGCGTTTACTCCAGCAGCAGCCATCTGGTGTTTAACCGCACGGTAGGCCTGCGCGATACCTGGGCTAAAAGCGGTGAATAAGTCATAATTTAATAAAAAAGCAGCCTTCAGGCTGCTTTTTTTTTGGATAATATATTAATCTGCTTAACGGCTAAAAAACAAATATAATACAACCTGTTTTGCATCATAGTTTACAACGACAATAATTGTTATTAATTGCCAGCTGCCTCACCAGTAAATATAATCAGCGCGCAGTCGGTTAATTACTGTTTGTTATTTTTTATATTTTACGATTATTTATTTATTGTTTATATTTCTTTCGAGAAGGATTTCTCAATGCACTCTGTTAATTTAGCGCGAAAAGCGCTGGCGATGGCTGTCGCCTGCGGATCTGCTCTTGCCGGAAACTTTTATGTTCCTGCTGCTTCCGCCGCCGGGTTTATTGATGACTCGACGCTGACGGGCGGTATTTATTACTGGCAGCGGCAACGCGACAGAAAAGAGATGGATCCGGTTCATAATAAGTATGGCCAGTACACAGAAAATCTTCACCATTCAACTTTTAACGGCAGCCTCGATTTCTCTTCAGGCTATGCGGCCGATTTTATTGGTATAGAGCTGGGCGTGAATGGTTCGCTACAGCTGGCGGGAACCGGGCCTGCCGCGCCGAATGAAATTGCTTTCAGCAACGCAAAAAGCCGCTGGGACGAAAGATTTGATGGCGACGCCGACGGTGCTTCCTTTTATAAAGCCGCTATTAAGCTGAAGCATGATAATTATTGGTTAAGAGCCGGTTATATTCAGCCGCAGGGACAAACATTAATCGCGCCGCAATGGGGGTTTGTACCCGGCACCTATCGCGGATTTGAAGTCGGCTCGGTTTATGATTTTGACAATGCGGGCGCGCTTTCCCTCTCCTATATGTGGACGGATGAATATAAAGCGCCCTGGTATCGTAAAATGTATAATTTTCGTAAACCCGATTTAAAAACTGAAATAAAATATCTTCATTCCATCGGCATAAAGTACGATTTTAAAAACAAACTGGTGCTGGAAGGGGCGCTGGGCCAGGCCGAAAATTATATGGAGCAGTATTTTAGCAAAGTGTCGTGGGCGTTTCCTGTTGCCGGCAACGATCTGCATACCAGCTGGCAATTTTACGGCGCGCGTAATAAGGAACAGGGCGGCGTAAACAATATCAATAATGTTTATGATGGCCTGGCCTGGCTCCAGGCCGTGACGCTGAACTACAAAACCGGCCCGTTCGATTTTCGCGTTGAGGGCACCATGGTAAAAGCCCATGGCAACCAGGGCTTTTTTCTGGCGCGCATGACGCCGGTAGGGGCGACCTCCAACGGACGTAACGACGTCTGGTGGGATTCCCGCAGCGACTTTAACGCCAACGGGCAGAAGGCGCTGTATGGAGGAGTGATGTATGACCTGAAAGGCTGGCAAATGCCGGGCTGGGCGGTAGGTACTTCTTACGCTTACGGCTGGGATGCCCGTCCGTCCACGGATCCGATTTACGATCAAAGCATGCGCCGCCGCGAATCCGCCTGGAATATGGATCTGCGCTACACGGTACAGCATGGTCGCGCCAAAGATACGCAGGTCAACCTGCACTATACCCGTTACAAAAACCACTCTGATATCCCGAGCTTCAGCAACGGCTACGGCAATATGTTCCAGGATGAGAAGGACGTGAGGCTGACCGTGATCGCGCCTTTCACCGTGTTCTGATGCCCCATGCTGCCAGACCCGGCCGCGGCAAAAGCGCATCAGACGGGGAATAAGCGCTTTTCCGCTAACGGCAAAAAATTTAACTAGCGGATGAGGAAAGAGATGAAAAAAGTGAGATTAACACTGGTGGCGACAGCGCTGATGATGGCGATGGCCAGCGGCAGCGCCGTTGCGGATCAACGCGTCGTCGATCAAATCAGCCAGTTTGGCGTAAAGTATACCGTTAACGATAACCATGCCGCGCTGCACGACGTTGATTGTGCCGCGCTGGGGGCCGACTGGGCCTCCTGCAATCGGGCAACGATTACCTTAACTAACCCCGGCGAAGCGCTAACCAGTAAAGACTGGGTTATCTGGCTGCCCAATATTCGTCAGACGCTGCGGGTGGACAACGACCAGTTCCGCATGGTGCACGTGGTAGGCGATCTGACGCGGCTGGAGCCAACCGAAAAATTCAAGGGTTTCGCCGCCGGTGAATCGGTGGATATTCCCATTGTTAACGAATACTGGCAGCTGTTTATCACGGACGTGATGCCGCGCTGGTACGTTACTTCTGAAAACGCCCAGCCTAAAATCATTGCCAGCACCGATACGGAAGATCTGACCTCGTTTGTCTCGCCAATGGATAACTACTGGAAGCGGACGGCCGACGATCGCAACGTGTTGATGACGCCTGTCAGCCGCTTTGAAAAAAACAGTGATACGGCGCAGCTCGCTGGCGAAGCGCTGCGCGGACAGATCCTGCCGACGCCGCTGCATACTACCCTTCATGCAGAAGATGCCGATTTAAGCCGGGGCGTGCAATTCGAGCTGACCGGGCTTAACGCCGATTCTGCAGAAGCGGTAAGGGATCGTTTTGCGCTGCTGAGTCTGGCAGAAAATGGGCAGGGCTACGTGATTAAAAGCAGGCTTGCACCCGCCGCTTTCACGGGCAACGAGGCGGTTTCCGGCGCCTACAGGCTGAGCGTCCGCGCGCAGGAAGCGCAGGTAGAAGGTTTTGACGAGGCGGGCATCTACTACGGCATGATGTCCATCCTGTCGCTGCTGCCGGCCAGCGGCGAACAAAAGATCGCTACCCTGGACGTCACCGATGCGCCCCGCATGGCCTATCGCGGTATTTTTCTCGATATCGGCCGTAACTTCCACAGCAAAGAGGCGGTGCTGCGCCTGCTGGATCAGATGGCGGCGGTTAAACTCAATAAATTCCATTTTCATCTGAGCGATGATGAAGGCTGGCGTATTGAGATCCCCGGCCTGCCGGAGCTGACTGATATTGGTGCCAGACGCTGCCACGATCTGACGGAGCAGCGCTGTCTGCTGCCGCAGCTGGGATCCGGGCCTTTCGCCGACGCGCAGGGCAATGGCTATCTGACCCGCGACGACTACATTGCTATCCTGCGCTATGCCAAAGCGCGCGGCATCGAAGTCATCCCGGAAATCGATATGCCTGCTCATGCCAGGGCGGCGGTGATTTCTATGGAAGCCCGCTACAACCGGCTGATGAAAGAGGGTAAGACCAAAGAGGCAAACGAGTATCGCCTGGTCGATCCAACCGATACTTCGAACACCACCTCCGTACAGTTTTACGATCGCACCAGCTATCTGAATCCCTGCCTGGATTCCTCCATGCGTTTTGTTGATAAGGTGATTAGTGAAATTCAGGCGATGCATCAGGCGGCAGGCGCGCCGTTAACCACCTGGCACTTTGGCGGCGACGAGGCGAAAAACATCCGCCTGGGCGTTGGCTATACCGATGCGGCCAGTCCCGAAGCAGGCAAGGGCAGGGTCGATTTGAGCAAGGAAGATAAACCCTGGGCGAAATCGCAGGTTTGTCAGGCGTTGGTGAAATCGGGCAAGGTCGCGGATATGGATCATCTGCCCAGCTACTTTGGCAAAAAGGTCAGCGAGCGGGTAAACGCGCACGGTATTGAAAAGATGCAGGCGTGGCAGGATGGCCTGAAGGATGCGAAGAGCGCTAAAGACTTTGCGACCAGGCGCATCGGCGTTAATTTCTGGGACACGCTTTTCTGGGGCGGCTTTGACACCGTTAACGACTGGGCTAACAAAGGCTACGAAGTCACCGTCTCCAACCCGGACTATCTCTATATGGATTTCCCTTATGAGGTCAATCCGCTGGAAAGAGGCTATTACTGGGGCACCCGCTTCAACGACGAGCGCAAAATGTTCAGCTTCGCGCCGGACAATATGCCGCAGAATGCAGAGACATCGGTGGATCGCGACGGTAACTTCTTTGATGCTAAATCCGATAAGCCCTGGCCGGGCGTGTATGGGATTTCAGCCCAGCTCTGGAGCGAAACCGTACGTACCGACGAGCAGATGGAATGGATGATTTTCCCACGCGCGCTGGCCGTGGCGGAGCGCGGCTGGCATCGTGCTGCCTGGGAGCAGACTTACCAGGCCGGACGTGAGTATAAAGGCGGCCAAACGCGGCATGTCGATCGGGCGGCGTTGAATAAGGACTGGCAGCGTTATGCAAACCTGCTGGGCCAGCGCGAGCTGCCGAAAATGGATAAAGCCGGGATCCACTATCGTCTGCCGCAGCCGGGCGCACGTCTTGTCGCGGGCAAGCTGGCAGCCAATATCGCCCTGCCGGGCGTGGCTATTGACTACTCGCTGGACGGTGGCAACAGCTGGCAGCGCTATCATGACAGCGCCCGTCCGTCGGTTTCCGGCGAGGTGTTGATCCGCGCCGTCAGTAGCGACGGCAAGCGCTTCAGCCGCGTGGAAAGCCTGAAATAGGCGGGGCGCAGGCAAAAAAAAAACCGGCGAGCGATCGCCGGTTTTTTATTGAAATCGATTACTTATCGTGCAGCGTGTCGTCTTCACGGCAGTCGCCGGTGGCGCAGTGGCCGTAAAGATAGAGGCTGTGGTTGCTGAGTTTGATACCGTGCTTCGTCGCAATATCACGCTGGCGGGATTCAATAGACTCGTCGCTGAATTCGATTACTTTGCCGCAGTCCAGGCAGATCAGGTGATCGTGATGCTGCTGCTGGGTCAGTTCAAACACGGACTTGCCGCCTTCGAAGTTATGACGGGTCACGATCCCCGCATCGTCAAACTGGTTCAGAACGCGGTAAACCGTCGCCAGGCCAATCTCTTCGCCCATGTCGATCAGGCGTTTATACAAATCTTCCGCACTGACGTGATGGCACTCTGGTTCCTGAAGCACTTCCAGAATTTTCAGTCGAGGAAGCGTGACTTTCAGGCCGGCCTTCTTTAATGCGGTGTTATTGTCAGTCATGCGGATATTGTCCTGTTACTTTGCTGGTCACTAAGTGGCTGAGAAGCCGTGAGCATCGGTCGACGCAAAAGCTGAGCGTCTCATTATAGAACCGATGCCTTGAAGAAACCACAGCGGAGATGCAAAACCATCAGGGGATGTAAGGATAAGAAGTCGTTACGTCCGGAAAAGCAAGCACCCATTTACGCTGGGTTGTCAGTTCGCTCTGCCTGGTTTTCGGCGCCGCAGAAGCGGAGGCGGAGCAGTGCTATTCTACCGTTTTGACGGTAAAAGTTACAAATATGTATCTATCACTTCTATAGGAAAAACCATTGGCCCGCTGTGGATTCGTACAGCGGGCCAATGCTATCACGCTTCGAGAATATCCTGGAGCTGAAGCTCGTCAGAAATCTGTTTGACCCACTTTTCAACGCGTTCGTTGGTCAGCTCCGGCTGGCGATCTTCATCAATGGCCAGGCCAAGGAAATGGGTATCGTCCGCCAGGCCTTTAGAGGCCTCGAAATCATAGCCTTCTGTCGGCCAGTGGCCGACGATCACCGCGCCGTTAGGCTCGATAATGTCGCGAATGGTGCCCATCGCGTCGCAGAAATATTCCGCGTAATCTTCCTGATCGCCGCAGCCAAACAGCGCGACCAGCTTGCCGTTGAAGTCGATCTCTTCCAGCGTAGGGAAGAAATCATCCCAGTCGCACTGCGCTTCACCGTAGTACCAGGTCGGGATGCCCAGCAGCAAAATATCAAAGGCTTCAAGGTCTTCTTTGCTGCTTTTAGCGATATCATGAACTTCAGCCACCTCTTTACCGAGCTGCTTCTGGATCATTTTTGCAATGTTTTCCGTATTGCCCGTATCGCTGCCAAAGAAAATGCCTACGATTGCCATGAGTTTAATAACCTCTTGAAACTTAATGATATGCGGCGGCTAGCCTGAAAATGTTAAGGGCAATAATAGCAGACAGCAACAGGGGGATAAACGGCTAATCCGCCTGCATTTGTCGCTTTGTGCTTTACCGTAGCGCGTGCTTCAGCGCTCAGGCCTGGCTAACTGCGCCATGACCATCTCTTCTATCAGTTCGCTGCGGCTCATATTACGCTGCTCGGCGAGCTGGTTCAGGGCGTCAACTGCGTCACTGTTCATTTTCAGTTCTACGCGCTTCAGCCCGCGCACTTTATCACGCTTAAGCTGGTTGCGTTTGTTAATGCGCAACTGCTCATCACGTGCCAGTGGATTGGTTTTGGGTCGTCCCGGTCGACGCTCGTCTGCGAACAGATCGATCGTGGTGCGGTCCGTGTTTTCTTTTGCCATAGAATCGTGATACTGAAGGCTGGAGTTCTGATGGATTGAGCCGTTAGCGTTTGCGGCCGGTGCCGTCGACAAATTTTAGCGCGCCATCATACCCCAGCGAAAGTCGCGACGACAATTATTTAGCCTTTTACTGAAACATTTGTTTTCACAGGGCAAAAAAACGGCGGATGGCGCGCAAAACGGCATCAGGTTTCTCGGCATGCGCCCAGTGACCCGCGCCGGTAATCACGTGGGCGCGGGCGGCAGGGAACTGGGCCAGCAGCGCGTCACGATACGCTTCCTGTAGATAAGGCGAATGTTCGCCCCGAATAAACAGCGTGGGATGTGGCCAGGCGGGCAGCGTTTCCCAGCCGATAATCCGATCGTAGTGCTGCCAGAGCGCCGGCACGTTGAAACGCCATTCGCCGTCCTGAAACGATTTAAGCAGAAACTGAATGACGCCTTCTTCCTCTATGGTCTGACGCATCAGCGCGGCGGCTTCGCTCCGGCGGGTAATGCCCGCTTCGCTGACGGCGGCCAGCGCGGCGAAAATCGCGTCGTGATGGCGTTCCCGGTAGGCCACCGGCGCAATATCGATAACCACCAGCTGCCCGACGCGTTCCGGGGCAAGGGAAGCCAGCGTCATGGCGATTTTCCCGCCCATGGAATGGCCTATAATATCAAACCGGTCGGCATCAAGCTCATCCAGCGTTTCCAGCACGTCGCGCGCCATTGCGGCATAGCTTATTTCATCCGACCTCGGCGAAAGGCCATGATTTCGGACGTCCACCTGAATAATGCGGCGATCCGCTTTCAGGTCGCGCGCCAGCACCCCAAGGTTATCCAGGTTGCCGAAAAGGCCGTGAATAAGCACCACGGGCGCGTCAGAAACGGTCGTTTGTTCAGATTGCAGGCGGAAATTCAATTTCATGGCAAACTTCTTACGGAGGAAACGAGGGGTTAGGTTATCATAAAACAGCGATTTTCTGCCGCCGCGACAGACCCGATCTTTTTACGGCATATTCCGACTTTTGTCCGCAATTGGGGCTGGCGCTACAACCCGGCAGGATTTAACTTTATAATCCTCGTGTTAGAGCTGGTCCGTCCGCGCCTGGGTAAAACAGGTCGCTAACCGGCTCTTATCAGCAATAATCGTACTGGATCAAGATGAAAACTATTGAAGTCGACGAAGAGCTCTACCGTTATATCGCCAGCCACACTCAGCATATTGGTGAAAGCGCCTCCGACATTTTACGTCGTATGCTGAAATTTTCTGCTGGTCAGGCAGCGCCGAAGGCACCTGCTGTTACGGCTGCGCCCGCGCCTGTCGCCAGCGTACAGGAAACCGTGGTGAAAGAGACGTCTCGCCCGCAGGATCGCGTTCGCGCCGTGCGCGAGCTGCTGCTGTCGGACGAGTATGCGGAGCAGAAAAAAGCGGTAAACCGTTTTATGCTGATCCTGTCGACTTTATACAATCTGGATCCCAAAGCATTTGCCGCGGCGACCGAGTCACTGCATGGTCGTACGCGCGTCTACTTTGCAGGCAATCAGCAAACCCTGGTACAGAACGGCACCCATACCAAGCCGCAGCATATTCCCGGCACGCCGTATTGGGTGATCACCAACACCAACACAGGCCGTAAACGCAGCATGATTGAACATATCATGTCGTCCATGCAGTTCCCGACGGAACTGGCGGACAAGGTTTGCGGCACACTCTAAACACAGCGTCAGGGAGAAGCGCCAATGGCCAGTCACCCCCGTGCCGGGCAGCCAGCACAGCAGAGCGATTTGATTAACGTTGCACAATTGACCTCGCAGTATTACGTCCTGCAGCCGGAAACAGGCAACGCGGAACACGCGGTGAAATTCGGCACGTCCGGCCATCGCGGTAGCGCAGGCCGACAGAGCTTCAACGAGACGCACATTCTGGCTATCGCGCAGGCGATTGCGGAAGAGCGCAAAAAGAACGGCGTTACCGGCCCTTGCTACGTGGGTAAAGATACGCACGCGCTGTCCGAACCGGCGATTATTTCCGTACTGGAAGTGCTGGCGGCGAACGGCGTGGATGTGATTGTACAGCAGGACAACGGCTACACGCCGACGCCTGCCATCTCTAACGCTATCCTTGAGCATAACAAGGCGGGCGGCGCGCAGGCTGACGGCATCGTTATCACGCCTTCGCACAACCCGCCGGAAGATGGCGGCATCAAATACAATCCGCCAAACGGTGGCCCGGCCGATACTAACGTCACTAAAGTGGTGGAAGATCGCGCTAACCAGCTGATTAAAGACGGCCTGAAAGATGTTAAGCGCATGGCGCTGGACGAAGCCTGGGCAAGCGGCCATCTGCAGGAAAAAGATCTGATCCAGCCTTATATCGAAGGTCTGGCGCAGATCATCGATATTCCGGCTATTCAGAAAGCGGGCCTGAAAATCGGCGTCGATCCGCTTGGCGGCTCCGGCATCGCCTACTGGCAGCGTATCGCGGAATATTACAATCTGGATCTGACTATCGTTAACGATTCGGTCGACCAGACGTTCCGCTTTATGCACCTGGATAAAGACGGCGTGATCCGTATGGACTGCTCATCCGAAAGCGCGATGGCGGGCCTGCTGGCGCTGCGTGATAAGTTCGATCTGGCGTTTGCCAACGACCCGGACTATGACCGCCACGGCATCGTTACGCCTGCGGGCCTGATGAACCCTAACCATTACCTGGCCGTTGCTATTAACTATCTGTTCCAGCACCGTCCGCAGTGGGGCAAAGAGGTTGCCGTCGGCAAAACGCTGGTCTCCAGCGCGATGATCGACCGCGTGGTCAACGACATCGGCCGTAAGCTGGTGGAAGTGCCGGTAGGGTTCAAATGGTTCGTTGACGGCCTGTTCGACGGCAGTTTCGGCTTCGGCGGCGAAGAGAGCGCGGGCGCTTCCTTCCTGCGTTTTGACGGTACGCCTTGGTCAACGGACAAAGACGGTATCATCATGTGCCTGCTGGCCGCCGAGATCACCGCTGTGACCGGTAAAAATCCGCAGCAGCACTATAACGAGCTGGCGGAGCGCTTTGGCGCACCAAGCTATAACCGTCTGCAGGCTTCTGCGACCTCCGCGCAAAAAGCGGCGCTGTCGAAGCTGTCGCCGGAAATGGTCAGCGCCGATACGCTGGCGGGCGATCCTATCACCGCTCGCCTGACGGCGGCGCCAGGCAACGGCGCATCAATCGGTGGCCTGAAGGTGATGACCGAGAACGGCTGGTTCGCAGCGCGTCCGTCCGGTACGGAAGACGCCTACAAAATCTATTGCGAAAGCTTCCTGGGTGCCGAGCACCGCGAGAAGATTGAAAAAGAAGCGGTAGAAATTGTTAGCGAAGTACTGAAAAACGCCTGATATCAGGGCTGAAAATAAAAGGCGCTAATTTATTAGCGCCTTTTTTATATTCCAATTTTGCCTGTTTCAGCATGTCCCGAATAATTCAGCCGATTTTAAAGCTGTGAACTTCCCTTATTCGTATACCCAAGCCGTCTGTTCCGGGAGTGGCTGCAACAAACAGGGCGCAGTGATAAAACAGCATCAAGCTTAAACAGTTGAACAATAATGCATTTACCCTGTACAAAACTGCTTAAACCCCTTCAGGCAGTGGCCATGCGGCTACAGGCTTGCTGCAACGGCGCGGGGCGGTGGTTATGGCCATATTTAAACAGATGCAATGTAACGCAGTTGTTATTTATTTAATTTAAATTAACTTTAATTTAACTTATTGCCTTTGCCCGGATAATTTTTAATTTAATCTGGTCGGATGAGTGGTAAATATATCGCCAGATCGGTATTATTTTAGCCAGACTTTTACTTTTCCGGAGGGCGTATGAATCTCTATCATCAATACTCGCTGCCTCATCTTCTACTGCGTCGGCTGGCAACGCTTGCGGTCGGTGTTGTCGCGCTGCCTTTTATGCTTTTTTATCGCGACCGCTCGCGCTTTTACAGCTACCTGCATCGCTGCTGGTGCAAAACCAGTACGCAGCCCGTGTGGCTGGCGCAGGCGGAAAGGGCCGCTGCCGATTTTTATTAATCGCGCCCGCATGCTTTAACGCCGCCTTATCCTCATGCTTTAGATTTTTCTTAATGCTCCGGTTTCGAGGCATGCTTCTTATCTTTCCACCGCCTTCAGACCGCTGTTAATGCCCCGTTTTAGGGGCATTTTTCTTTTCTTCCTGCCGCTTTGCCTTGTTCCGTAAGGTTTTTCGTGGGCCGGCCTTTTTTCGATAAATCACCGGTAGCAATTCTTTCCATAAAGTTGTACAACTTATTTTGTCTTGTACAGATTTAACCGCTACACTTAATGATGAAAGTAGCGAAGGGGAGAAAGGTATGAGTGAGAAAATTCCGGTAGGCATCAGCGCCTGCCTGCTTGGCGACAGTGTCCGCTTTGATGGCGGCCACAAACGTTGCGCCTTTGCCGCCGAAGATCTGGCGCCTTTTATGCGTTATGAACCGGTTTGCCCGGAAATGGCGATTGGTCTGCCCACGCCGCGTCCGGCCCTGCGCCTGACCGAAACGGCCGAAAATAGCGTTGAGCTTTGCTTCAGCAACGGGAAAGGCGATCCGCTGACCCAGGAAATGCAAAGCTTTTCCGAGAAAAAAATCGCCAGCCTGCATCACCTTTGCGGCTACATCGTCTGCGCCAAATCGCCCAGCTGCGGCATGGAGCGGGTGCGCGTCTACCAGCCAGAAAATAACAACAACCGTAAAGAAGGCGTTGGCATCTTTACGCGTGAACTGATGAAGCAAATGCCGTGGCTGCCGGTCGAAGAAGACGGCAGGCTGCACGATCCCGTGCTGCGCGAGAACTTTGTTGAGCGCATTTACACGCTGCATGAATTTAACCAGCTGTGGCGCAGCGGCCTGACGCGCGGCAAGCTTATTGCCTTTCACAGCCGCTATAAGCTAACGCTGCTGGCGCATTCACAGCCGGAATATCGCGAGATTGGTCGCTTTGTGGCGGCTATTGAGCAGTGGCCTTCACTGGAAGCCTTTGCTTTTGAGTATCGTCAGCGCCTGATGGATCTGCTGAAGCATAAAGCCACGCGCGGCAACCACACTAATGTGATGATGCACGTACAGGGCTATTTCCGACCGCAGCTGAACGCCAAACAGCGCGAGGAGCTGACCTCGCTGATCGATCACTATCGTCAGGGCTTACAACCGCTGCTGGCGCCGATGACGCTGCTCAAACACTATATGTCGGAATATCCCGATCCTTACCTTACCCAGCAACGCTATTTTGAGCCTTATCCGGAAGCGCTTCGCCTGCGTTACGGCCATTAATTACAGGGAAAGCTATGGCCACCCATCTGGTCTGGATGCGCAACGATCTGCGCATCCACGATAACTACGCGCTTTATGCAGCCTGCAGCGATGTCAATGCGGAAGTGCTCGCCCTCCATATTGCCACGCCAAAACAGTGGCAATCGCATGATATGTCACCGAAGCAGGCCGCTTTTATTTATCAAAGCCTGCACGATGTCCAGGGCGCTTTGGCAGAAAAAGGCATCCCGCTGCACTATTTACAGCGCGATGATTTTTCCGCCTCCGTTGAAGCGCTGAAAGATTTCTGCCGTGAGCATCATGTCGACAGCCTGTTTTATAACTATCAGCACGAAGTCAACGAGCGCCAGCGCGATGCGCAAGCGGAACGCGAACTGAGCGAGCTGGATATAGTTGTGCAGGGCTTCGATGACGGTCTGCTGCCGCCCGGCAGCGTGCTGACAGGCAATCGGGAAATGTTTAAAGTCTTTACGCCATTCAGCAAAGCTTTTGTTCGCCGACTGCATGAAGGGATGCCGGAATGCGCGCCCGCGCCCAAACCGCGCGCTCAGGCGCCGCTGGAAAAACTACCCGCTCTGGAACCATTTGATTATCCGCAGGAAGATTTTAATACCGACCTTTTTCCCGTAGGGGAGAAAACGGCTATCCAACGTCTGCGCGAGTTCTGTCAGCAGCCGGTCGCGGAGTATGCGGCCAGGCGAGACACGCCGGCCATTGACGGCACAAGCCGCCTGTCCGTTTATCTGGTTACCGGGGTGCTGTCGCCGCGCCAGTGCCTGCATCGCCTGCTGCGCGAGCATCCCGACGCGTTAGAAAACGACAAAATATTCAGCTGGTTTAACGAGCTTATCTGGCGCGAGTTCTACCGGCACCTGATTGTCGCCTGGCCCGCGCTCTGCAAACATCAGCCCTTTATCAGCTGGACAAAAAAGGTGCAATGGCAGCGCAATGATGACCAGCTGGCCGCCTGGCAGCAGGGCAAAACCGGTTATCCGATAGTGGATGCCGCTATGCGGCAGCTGAACAGTCTTGGCTGGATGCATAATCGCCTGCGGATGATTACCGCCAGCTTCCTGATTAAAGATCTGCTGATCGACTGGCGGATCGGCGAACGCTATTTTATGTCGCAGCTGATCGACGGCGATCTGGCAGCGAATAACGGCGGCTGGCAGTGGGCCGCTTCCAGCGGCAACGATGCGGCGCCTTACTTTCGCATCTTCAATCCTACTACGCAGGGCGAACGCTTTGATAAAGAAGGCGAATTCATTCGGCAATGGCTACCGGAACTGAAGGCGGTGCCCGTTCAGCATATTCACCAGCCGCATGAATGGGCGCGGAAAAACGGCGTTCAGCTCGATTATCCTCACCCCATCGTTGACCACAAAGAGGCCCGCAAACGTGCGCTGGCGGCCTACGAGGCGGCAAGGAAATAGCCGCGCGTTTTGCCGCCCTCTGCTAAAGTAGCCGCATTGAGAACGGCAAAAGAGTGTACGCCCTATGCAAAACAGTGAATTAGAAAACATCATTAACCAGCAGCTGAATACCGCGAGCTTCAGCGACTATGCGCCGAACGGTCTTCAGGTAGAAGGGCGCGAGCAGGTACAGAAAATCGTTACCGGCGTGACCGCCTGTCAGGCGCTACTGGATGAGGCCGTACGTTTACAGGCGGACGCGGTGCTGGTGCATCACGGCTATTTCTGGAAAAGCGAAGCGCCGGTGATTAAGGGCATGAAGCGCAACCGGCTGAAAACGCTGCTGGCGAACGATATCAACCTTTACGGCTGGCATCTGCCGCTGGACGCGCATCCCGAGCTGGGCAATAACGCGCAGCTGGCGAAACTGTTTGGGATTGAGGTCAAAGGCGAAGTGATGCCGCTGGTGTTCTGGGGCGAGCTGCAGGAGCCGCTGACGGGCGAGCAGCTTGCCGCACGCATTGGTCAGACCCTGCATCGCGACCCGCTGCACTGCGGCGATAACGCGCCAGCGCTGATCCGCAAAGTGGCGTGGTGCTCCGGCGGCGGCCAGGGTTTTATTGATGCCGCGGCGGCTTTCGGCGTGGACGCTTTTATTTCCGGCGAGGTTTCCGAACAAACCATTCACAGCGCGCGCGAGCAGGGCCTGCACTTTTTTGCGGCCGGACATCATGCTACCGAGCGCGGCGGTATCAAGGCGCTGGGTGAATGGCTGGCGGCACAGCATGGCCTGGACGTCACCTTTATCGATATCGACAACCCCGCCTGACAGCAGACAGGCGGCCCCGGTGGCCGCCTGTTAACCTCAACGCCCGCTTAAGGGTAGGGTGCGACTGAGATCACCGTAAACTCTGCCGCGCCGTGATGCTTCGCAATATCCTGGCGCACCGCGTCCTGTACGGCTTCCTCTGTCGGTTCGCCCTCGCTTTCCAACAGCACTTCTTCGGAATGCAGATGGCCTTCGGCCTGATGTTCGTAATGAATTTTGAATGTCGTGCTCATCGCTACCTCCTTTATGCAGAAACCGTAATAGTAGCCACTGTGTCGCGCCTGGCTAATCGATTATTGACACTTCTCTGACATTTCCGCATAACTGTTTCTTCTTTCTGGAAAACGGTGGCCTTATCAACGGGCCGGGAGAGTGTTTTGCAACGAGCACGTTGTTACCTTTCAGGTGAGCGCGCGGTAGTGCTTGAGCTGGAACCCCCTGTCTCTCTCAGCAGCCAGCAGCGTATCTGGGGCCTGTCAGCGCGCCTGACCGGCCGGCCGGAAGTCACGGAAGTCATTCCCGGCATGAACAATATCACGGTGATTTTAAGCAATCCGCAACAGCACGCGCTGGACGCCATCGAGTGGCTCCAGGGCTGGTGGGAAACAAGCGAAGCGCTGGTGCTGGAAACGCGGGATATCGCCATTCCCGTTATCTACGGCGGCGCAGCAGGGCCGGATCTGGACGAGGTGGCGCGTCAAAGCGGACTGACGCCGCAGCAGGTGGTGGAAGCCCACGCGGCGGGGCGCTATACCGTTTATTTTATCGGCTTCCAGCCCGGTTTCCCTTACCTGGCGGGCCTGGACGAGCGGCTGCATACGCCCCGGCGGGCGGAGCCGCGCCTGAAGGTGCCGGCCGGATCCGTGGGCATCGGCGGTAGCCAGACGGGCGTTTATCCGCTTGCCGCGCCGGGCGGCTGGCAGCTAATTGGCCAGACGAGTATCGCTCTGTTTACGCCTGAACAGCAGCCGCCGACGCTTTTACGTCCCGGCGACCAGGTACGCTTTATTCCGCAAAAGGAGGGCCTGTGCTGAATATTATTCGGGCTGGTATGAGTACCACCTTACAGGACGCAGGCCGTATCGGCTGGCGTCAGTTCGGCGTCAGCAGCGGCGGCGCGCTGGACTATCCGGCAATGGCGACGGCCAACCTGCTGGTCGGCAATGAGCAGAACAGCCCGGTGCTGGAAATTACGCTCGGCCAGTTCTGCGCGGAGTTTACCCGGGACGGCTGGATGGCGCTGACGGGCGCGGGCTGTAGCGCCGAGCTGGACGGCAAACCGGTGTGGACGGGCTGGCGCCTCGCCGTACGCAAAGGATCGCGCCTGACGTTGAAAATGCCGCAGCGCGGGATGCGCAGCTACCTGGCGCTGGCTGGCGGTTTTGCCGCCGTGCCCGTGCTCGGCTCCTGCAGCACCGATTTGAAAACGGGCCTGGGCGGCTTTGCGGGACGGCAGATTGAAGACGGCGACAGGCTGCCGCTGGGCGAACCCGCGCGCACATTCAGCAAACCGGCGGGCGTGCGCCAGCTGCTGTTTGGCAACCGCGTTCGCGCGATGGCCGGCCCGGAATACCACGAATTCAGCCGCGAAAGCCGGGAGCTGTTCTGGCGGACGGGATGGCAGCTCAGCCCGCAGAGCAACCGTATGGGCTATCGCTTACAGGGCCGCGCGCTGGTGCGCGAAGCCGGGCGCGATATGCTGTCGCACGGGCTGATCCCCGGCGTGGTGCAGGTGCCGCCTAACGGCCAGCCGATTGTGCTGATGGCGGATGCGCAAACCACCGGCGGCTACCCGCGTATCGCCTGCGTGATTGAAGCCGATCTCTATCATCTGGCGCAGATCCGTCTGGGCGAGCCGATCCATTTTGTGCACTGCACACTGGAAGAAGCGCTGCAGGCGAAGCGCGAGCGCGATCGGGTACTGGAACAAATGGCATGGGGATTAGCGCATGAAAATTGATTTAAACGCCGATTTGGGTGAGGGCTGCGGCAACGATCGCGCCTTATTACAGCTGGTTTCCTCGGCCAATATCGCCTGTGGTTTTCACGCGGGCGACGCGGAAACCATGCGGCAGTGCGTGCGCTGGGCGCTGGAGTATGGCGTGGCGATTGGGGCGCATCCCGGCTTTCCCGATCGCGAAAACTTTGGCCGCACGCGTATGGCACTGCCTGCTGAAACGGTTTATGCGCAGACGCTTTATCAGATTGGCGCGCTCCAGGCTATTGCCCGCAGCGAAGGTGGCAAGGTAACGCACGTGAAGCCGCACGGGATGCTTTACAACCAGGCCGCTGAGGACGCCTCGCTGGCGGAAGCTATCGCGCAGGCGGTCAGGGCTGCCGATCCGCACCTGATCCTGGTGGGGCTGGCGGGCAGCGAATCTGTTCGCGCCGCTAAATCAGCGGGCCTGACCACCAGAGAGGAGGTTTTTGCCGATCGCGGCTATCAGGCGGACGGTTCGCTGGTGCCTCGCTCGCAGCCCGGCGCGCTGATAGAGAGCGACGAGCAGGCTATTGCACAAACGCTCGCGATGGTGCAGCGGGGGAAAGTGCGGGCCGTCAGCGGCGAATGGGTCAGCGTCAATGCCCAAACCGTATGCCTGCACGGCGACGGTGCCCATGCGCTGGCCTTTGCCCGCCAGCTCCGTGAGGCGTTCGCCGCACGAGATATTGCAGTCAGCTACGGCTGACGTATCGCTACGGACGGCCCGCTTGCCTGGCCGTCTCCCTTATTGCTCCTGCACGCAGCGGGAAGCTTCAGCCTTTATCAGGAGGATAAATGGATCCTGTCGTTAATCTCTGGCCGTTGGCCGGCATCGCTGCCATCGTGGTTGGTTTTCTACTGCGCTTTAACCCGGTGCTGGTGGTGCTGGTCGCCGGTTTAATCACCGGCCTCGCGGCAAAAATGCCGATCGGCGATATTCTGGAAAAACTGGGCTCTGGCTTTCTCAATACCCGCAACCTGCCGCTGATCCTGCTGTTGCCTTTAGTGGTGATAGGCCTGCTGGAGCGCCACGGGCTGAAAGAGCGCGCCCAGGCCTGGATTGCGCAGATCAAAAGCGCTACGGCGGGAAGATTGCTTATTGTCTACCTGCTGGTGCGTGAGCTGACGGCGGCGATGGGGCTGACCAGCCTGGGCGGCCATCCGCAAATGGTGCGTCCTCTGCTGGCGCCGATGGCGGAAGGCGCTACCGAAAATCGTTACGGCGAGCTGCCGCCGGAAGTGCGTCATCGCCTGCGCGCTATGGCGGCGGCGACCGATAACGTCGGGCTGTTTTTCGGCGAGGATATCTTTGTCGCTTTTGGCGCCATCATCTTTATGCATAATTTTATGCAGCAGTCGGCGGGCATCCAGACCGATCCGCTACAGATAGCGCTCTGGGGCATCCCGACCGCCGTTTGCGCTTTTCTGATCCACGCCTTTCGCCTGCGTCGCCTGGATAAAACCCTGGCGGCAGAGCTTGCCGCGCTGAATGCGCAGGCGCAGAAAGCCAAAGGAGGGCGCTGATGTTTCAGCAACAGTATCTTTACTGGCTGGCGGGTTTGATCCTGCTGGTGGTCGCCGTGATGTCCTGGCGAGACAAAGCTAATCCGCGTCGTCTGACTACCGGCCTGTTCTGGGCGCTCTACGGCCTGGTTTTTCTGGTCAGCGACGGGGCATCGGCATGGTTCGGCGCGCGTTCGCTCCATATTGCTATCGGCGTGGTGGTGGTGATTATGGCGCTGATTGCCGGTCTGGGCGGCGTAAAGCTGGGCTCCTACCATCAGCGCAGCCATCAGGAGCGCGAGGCGAGCGCCAAACGCCTGCGCAACCGGCTGTTTCTGCCTGCGCTGGCCATCCCGGTGGTTACGGTTGTCGGCGTGCTGCTGTTTAATAATTTGCCGGGCGCACGGGTGGCGCTGTTTGGGGAAGGCAATCAGGCCACGCTGGTCACGCTTTTCTCTATGATGGTTGGCTGCGTGGTGGGCTGGCTGATCGCGCTGAAAATGACGCATGAAGCGCCCGCGCAGTCCGTACAGGAAGCGCGCCGCCTGCTTGATGCTATCGGCTGGGCCTTTATTCTGCCGCAGATCCTCGCCACGCTGGGCCTGCTGTTTACTACCGCCGGGGTGGGCACGGCGATTGCGCATCTGACGGAAACTTACCTTGCCGTGGACAACCGTTTTATCGCCGTAGCGGCCTACGCTACAGGCATGGCGCTGCTGACCATGATTATGGGCAACGCCTTTGCGGCTTTCCCTATCGTCACCGCCGGTATCGGCATCCCGATCCTGGTCTTGCAGCACCACGGCAACCCGGCCGTGATGGCGGCGATCGGCATGTTCTCCGGCTATTGCGGCTCGCTGATGACGCCAATGGCCGCCAACTTCAATATCGTACCCGCCCGGCTGCTGGAGCTGCCCGATCGTAATGCGGTGATCAAGGCTCAGATACCGACCGGCGTGCTATTGTTAATAACCAATATTTTTCTTCTCTGGTTTCTGATGTTTCGGTGAGGCGGCAATGAAAACAGTATTAATGGCGGCGTTTGAGCCATTCGAGGGCGAGCTGGTCAACGCCTCCTGGGAAGCGGTCAGCCAGCTGCATGAAAGAATGATCTGCGGCGCGCACGTGGTGGCGAAACAGCTGCCTTGCGTATTTGGTGAATCGCTTCAGGTATTAAACGACGCGATGGATGAGCTGGAGCCGGAGCTGGTGATCGTGGTCGGCCAGGCGAACGGCCGGCCCAATATCACGGTCGAGCGCGTGGCAATTAATATTGACGACGCGCGTATTCCCGATAATGCGGGCAGACAGCCGATTGATGAACGCATCGTTGCGGACGGCCCGGCCGCTTATTTCGCCACGCTGCCGATTAAGGCGATCGTCGAAGGTATCCGCGAGGCGGATATCCCCGCGGCGGTATCCCAAACGGCCGGGACTTTCGTTTGCAATCATGTGCTTTACGGTTTGCTGCATCGCCAGGCGCAGCAGGGCGGTCGCGGTGGGTTTATCCACGTGCCGTATTTGCCGCAGCAGGCGGTGAGGCATCCGGGCGCGGCCAGTATGCCGCTCCAGACGGTAGTGCTGGCGCTGGAGATGGCGCTGAGCATCGCGCTGACCGTGGAAGAGGACAAAAAGCTGGAAGGCGGCGCCACACAATAACAAGGAGACACCATGCCGGAAGGGCTTGAGATCCGCCGCGCGGCGGACAAGCTGGAAAAAGCTATTAAGGGCAAGACGCTCACCGACGTCTGGTTTGCTTTTCCCCAACTGAAAACCTACGAATCCTCGCTGATTGGCGAAAGAGTAGAGGCGATCGAAACGCGCGGCAAAGCGATACTGACGCATTTCTCCAACGGATTGATCCTCTACAGCCATAACCAGCTTTACGGCGTCTGGCGCGTGATTAAAAGCGGCACCGAGCCGCAGAGCAATCGGATACTGCGCGTGAGGCTGGCGGCAGAAGATAAAACGCTGCTGCTGTATAGCGCCTCTGATATTGAACTGCTGACGCAGGACACGCTGGCGGCTCATCCTTTTTTGCTACGCGTCGGCCCGGACGTGTTGGATATGACGCTGACGGTGGAAGAGGTCAAGGCGCGCCTGCTGTCACCGCGCTTCCGGCGGCGCCAGTTCAGCGGCCTGCTGCTGGATCAGGCTTTCCTGGCGGGTTTAGGCAACTATCTGCGGGTAGAGATCCTCTGGCACGCCGGTCTGGCGCCGCAGCATAAGGCACAGGATTTAGACGAGGCGCAGCTGGACAAGCTGGCGGAAGCGCTGCTGGCCATCCCGCGGCTTTCTTACCAGACGCGTGGCGTGGCAAAAGAAAACAAGCATCATGGCGCGCTGTTCAGCTTTAAAGTTTTTCATCGGGCGGGCAAACCGTGCGAGCGCTGCGGTGGCATCATTGAGAAAACCTCGCTCTCTTCACGGCCTTTTTACTGGTGTCCGGGCTGTCAGACATAAAAAAAGCGCCGCATTGCGGCGCTTCTCATATCAACGTTAGCCTTATTTGGTCAACGAGTTAAAATCGCGCTGATCGTAGCCGGTGTAAAGCTGACGCGGACGGGCAATTTTAATGCCGTCGTCGTGCATCTCTTTCCAGTGGGCGATCCAGCCGACCGTACGCGCCATGGCGAAGATAACGGTAAACATAGAGGATGGGATACCCATCGCTTTCAGGATCAGGCCTGAATAGAAATCGACGTTCGGATAGAGTTTGCGCTCGATAAAGTACGGGTCGTTCAGCGCAATATGCTCCAGCTCCATGGCCACTTCCAGCAGATCGTCCTTCATGCCCAGCTCTTTCAGCACTTCGTGACAGGTTTCACGCATCACCGTGGCGCGCGGATCGTAGTTCTTATACACGCGATGGCCGAAGCCCATCAGGCGGAAAGAGTCGTTCTTGTCTTTCGCACGACGCAGGAATTCCGGGATATGCTCAACCGTTTTGATCTCTTCCAGCATACGCAGGCAGGCTTCGTTGGCGCCGCCGTGCGCCGGTCCCCACAGGGAAGCGATGCCCGCAGCGATACAGGCGAACGGGTTAGCGCCGGAAGAACCAGCTGTACGCACGGTAGAAGTGGAGGCGTTCTGCTCATGATCTGCGTGCAGGATCAGAATACGATCCATGGCGCGTTCCAGCACCGGGTTGACCACGTACTCTTCGCAAGGCGTAGAGAACATCATGTTCAGGAAGTTACCGGCATAGGAAAGGTCGTTGCGCGGATAGACGAACGGCTGGCCGATGGAATACTTGTAGCACATGGCGGCCACGGTCGGCATTTTCGACAGCAGACGGAAAGCGGCGATTTCGCGGTGACGCTCGATATTCACGTCCATCGCATCGTGATAGAAAGCCGCCAGCGCGCCGGTTACGCCGCACATGACCGCCATCGGATGGGAATCACGACGGAAGCCACGGAACAGATGGTGGATCTGCTCGTGGATCATGGTGTGGCGGGTAACGATAGTGCTGAACTCTTCAAACTGCTCTTTGGTTGGCGCTTCGCCATTCAGCAGGATATAGCACACTTCCAGGTAGTTAGAGTGCAGCGCCAGCTGGTCGATAGGGTATCCACGGTGCAGCAGAACGCCTTCGTCACCGTCGATATAGGTAATTTTGGATTCGCAAGAGGCGGTGGAGGTAAAGCCCGGGTCAAAAGTGAAATAACCTTTAGAACCGAGGCTACGGACATCGATCTCTTCCTGGCCTAGCGTGCCGCTCAGTACGTCGAGTTCGATAGCGTCTTCGCCGGGCAGGTTAAGCGTTGCTTTTTTATCAGCCATTTAAGTCTCCTTAGCGCCTTGTCGATGAATCTATGACATCTGAAACGCCGTTATGTCCACCGCTGCGGGTAAGCAGTATCAACTCTGTGGCATCTTATTACGTGCAGGGTACAGAGTGACGGCGCCTATGGGCCGGAAGGGCACAATCAGGCTTTGTTTAGCAGTTGTTAAAGATTCGGTATGGTCGTAACTTGTTAACCTGATGCTTAATAAGTTTAGCTCACCAATGTTACATAACTTGTGCTTAGGGGAAAGTGTATCCCCATAACTTTTGTGCATCATAGAACTTTTCGCGCTCAGTTTGTAACAAAAATGTTGAAGTTTTGTCAAATCAGATAATTAAATTTGTACAATTTGTGAAAAACGTGAGTGAGATCACTGTTCCATCTATTTTTCACCAAGATGTTTGTAGGGGAATTGTAATGAGATTGTGATCGACCTATACTGCCGCCAGGTCTCCGGAATACCCTGACACCAGGAGCCACCCAGCGTTTTAGCGCCACAATTAACACTGGATGTTGCTGTTTTGGTGCCGGTTCACAGTCCGAATGCTTATGTATTTGGCTGTCACCTTCAGGACCGGAGGAAGCAAAATAAGAAAGGCTCTGTGGGCAAAACCGTGAAAAAACAAAGACCTGTCAACCTGGATCTCTCAACGATCCGGTTTCCCGTTACCGCAATCGCGTCCATTCTCCACCGCGTGTCCGGCGTCATTACGTTTGTTGCCTTGGGCATACTGCTTTGGTTATTGGGCCTGTCGCTGTCGTCGCCCGAAGGCTTTTTGCAGGCGTCTGCCGTTATGCAAAGCTTCTTCGTTAAATTCATCATGTGGGGCATTCTCACCGCGCTGGCGTACCATACCGTCGGCGGGATACGTCATATGTTAATGGATTTTGGCTACCTGGCAGAGACGCAGGTGGTGGGAACGCGTTCGGCGCAAATCTGCTTTGGTATCACCGTCGTGCTTTCAATTCTGGCTGGAGTCCTCGTATGTTAAGCAACGCTTCCGCATTAGGACGCAACGGCGTTCACGACTGGCTGCTGGTGCGCGCCACATCTATTGTGATGACGCTCTACATCCTTTACATCCTCGGCTTTATCGTAATGACGGACACGCTGACTTACGACATCTGGCGCGGTTTTTTTGCCTCCTCCGTAACGAAAGTGTTCACGCTGCTGACGCTGTTCTCCATTCTGATGCATGGCTGGATAGGGATGTGGCAGGTGCTGACAGACTACATCAAACATCTGGCGACGCGTCTGCTGTTGCAGATGGCGATTGTGGTAGTGCTGTTTGTCTATGCGATTTATGGAACCGTCGTTGTGTGGGGTGTGTAAAAAATGAAGTTGCCAGTCAGAGAATTTGATGCCGTCGTAGTCGGCGCAGGTGGTGCAGGTATGCGTGCCGCACTGCAAATTTCCCAATCGGGCCAGACCTGTGCCCTGTTATCTAAAGTATTCCCGACCCGTTCCCACACCGTGTCCGCGCAGGGCGGTATTACCGTCGCGCTGGGCAACAGTCATGAAGACAACTGGGAATGGCATATGTACGACACGGTGAAAGGTTCCGACTATATCGGTGACCAGGACGCCATTGAATATATGTGCAAAACCGGCCCGGAAGCGATTCTGGAGCTGGAGCATATGGGCCTGCCGTTCTCCCGTCTGGACGATGGCCGTATCTATCAGCGTCCGTTCGGCGGCCAGTCGAAAAATTTCGGCGGCGAGCAGGCGGCACGTACCGCGGCAGCGGCTGACCGTACCGGCCACGCGCTGCTGCATACGCTCTATCAGCAGAACCTGAAAAACAAGACCACCATCTTCTCCGAGTGGTATGCGCTGGATCTGGTGAAAAACGCCGACGGCGCGGTGGTCGGCTGTACCGCACTGAATATCGAAGATGGCGAAGTCGTCTACTTTAAAGCGAAAGCCACCGTGCTGGCGACCGGCGGCGCAGGCCGTATCTATCAGTCCACCACCAACGCACACATCAATACCGGTGACGGCGTGGGCATGGCGCTGCGTGCCGGCGTGCCGGTGCAGGATATGGAAATGTGGCAGTTCCACCCGACCGGCATTGCTGGCGCGGGCGTGCTGGTGACGGAAGGCTGTCGCGGCGAAGGCGGCTACCTGCTGAACAAGCACGGCGAGCGCTTTATGGAACGCTACGCGCCTAACGCCAAAGATCTGGCCGGACGCGACGTGGTTGCCCGCTCGATGATGATCGAAATCCGCGAAGGCCGCGGCTGCGAAGGCCCGTGGGGCCCGCATATCAAGCTGAAGCTCGATCATCTGGGTAAAGATGTGCTGGAAGCGCGTCTGCCGGGTATCCTGGAGCTTTCCCGCACCTTTGCCCACGTCGATCCGGTCAAAGAGCCTATCCCGGTTATCCCGACCTGCCACTATATGATGGGCGGCATTCCGACCAAAGTGACCGGCCAGGCGATAACGCTGAACGAGCAGGGCGAAGACGTCGTGGTGCCGGGTCTGTTTGCCGTAGGCGAAATCGCCTGCGTATCCGTACACGGCTCTAACCGTCTCGGCGGCAACTCGCTGCTGGACCTGGTGGTATTTGGCCGCGCGGCTGGCCTGCATTTACAGCAGTCGATGCTGGAGCAGGGCGAGCTGCTGGACGCTACCGACGAAGAGATCGACGCCTCGCTGGCGCGCCTGAACCGCTGGAACAATAACGAAACCGGCGAAGATCCTGCCGAGCTGCGTAAAGCGCTGCAAACCTGCATGCAGAACAACTTCTCGGTATTCCGCGAAGGCGACGCGATGGCAAAAGGTCTGGAAGAGCTGAAAGTCCTGCGTGAGCGGCTGAAAAGCGCCCGTCTGGACGACCGTTCGCCTGACTTCAATACCCAGCGTATTGAGTGTCTGGAGCTGGATAACCTGATGGAAACGGCTTACGCCACCGCGGTTGCCGCCAACTACCGTACGGAAAGCCGTGGCGCGCACAGCCGCTTCGATTACCCGGAACGTGACGACGCAAACTGGCTGTGCCACAGCGTCTATCTGCCGCAGAGCGAAAGCATGACTCGCCGTGAGGTGAACATGGAGCCGAAACTGCGCGCGGCTTTCCCGCCGAAAGCCCGTACCTACTAGTTCGCGGAGCATATGATGAGAATCGAATTTTCAGTTTATCGTTATAACCCGGACGTCGATGACGCGCCGCGGATGCAGGACTATAGCCTGGAGTCGGAAGAAGGGCGCGATATGATGCTGCTGGATGCGCTAATCCGTCTGAAAGAGAAAGATCCGACGCTGGCTTTCCGTCGCTCCTGCCGCGAAGGCGTCTGCGGCTCCGACGGCATCAATATGAACGGTAAGAACGGCCTGGCCTGCATTACGCCGGTTTCCGCGCTCGGCGCGGGAAAACGTAAAATTGTGATCCGTCCCCTGCCTGGATTGCCGGTCATCCGCGATTTGGTAGTAGACATGGGCCAGTTCTACACTCAATATGAGAAAATTAAGCCTTACCTGTTGAATAATGGGCAAAATCCGCCGGCTCGCGAGCACCTGCAGCAGCCGGAACAGCGGGAAAAACTGGACGGCCTGTACGAGTGTATTCTTTGTGCGTGCTGTTCCACTTCCTGCCCGTCGTTCTGGTGGAACCCGGACAAGTTTATCGGGCCGGCGGGGCTGCTGGCGGCCTACCGTTTCCTGATCGACAGTCGCGATACGGAAACCGGTGCACGCCTGGATGACCTTAACGATGCGTTCAGCGTATTCCGCTGCCACAGCATTATGAACTGCGTCAGCGTTTGTCCGAAAGGGCTGAACCCGACGCGCGCCATCGGCCATATCAAGTCGATGCTGCTGGCGCGAAGCGCTTAAGCGCAGACCGTCCGGGAGCCTGGCTCCCGGTCGTTTTATCAGGCCGGGTTTTGCTTAAGCGGAACACGGCCGAGGGCAAGCCGCTGACGCGGCGCGGGGCTTAGCTGTTCCGTTACATAATCACGGCAACAAAAAAGCGTAATGCTTTAAGGGATCACAATGCAGAACAGCGCGATGAAACCCTGGCTGGACTCCTCCTGGCTGGCCGGCGCGAATCAGACCTATATAGAGCAGCTCTATGAGGACTATCTGACCGATCCTGACTCTGTCGATGCGGCCTGGAAAACGCTGTTTCAGCAGCTTCCGGGTCACGGAGTCAGGCCAGAGCAATTCCACTCCACCACTCGCGAATATTTCAAGCGTCTGGCGAAAGATGCCTCTCGCTATACCTCTTCCGTCAGCGATCCCGACACCAACGCCAAGCAGGTGAAGGTGCTCCAGCTGATTAACGCCTTCCGCTTCCGTGGCCATCAGCAGGCCAATCTCGATCCGCTGGGCCTGTGGAAACAGGAGCCGGTGCCGGATCTGGATCCCGCGTTTCACGATCTGACCGAGGCCGATTTCCAGGAAACCTTTAACGTAGGTTCCTTCGCCTTCGGCAAAGATACGATGAAGCTGGCCGATCTGTTCAGCCTGCTGCAGCAAACCTACTGCGGCTCGATCGGCGCGGAATATATGCATATCACCAACACCGAAGAGAAACGCTGGATCCAGCAGCGCATTGAATCGGTGGCGGGCCAGGCCTCTTTCTCTACGGATGAGAAAAAAGGCTTTCTGAAACAGCTGACCGCTGCGGAAGGGCTGGAGCGCTATCTGGGCGCGAAATTCCCCGGCGCGAAACGCTTCTCGCTGGAAGGCGGCGATGCGCTGGTGCCGATGCTGAACGAGATGATCCGTCACGCGGGCAAAAGCGGCACGCGCGAAGTGGTGCTGGGTATGGCGCACCGTGGTCGTCTGAACGTGCTGATCAACGTGCTGGGCAAAAAGCCGCAGGACCTGTTCGACGAGTTCTCCGGCAAGCATAAAGAGCATCTCGGCACCGGCGACGTGAAATACCATATGGGCTTCTCGTCCGACGTGGAAACCGAAGGCGGCATGGTGCATCTGGCGCTGGCGTTTAACCCGTCGCACCTGGAAATCGTCAGCCCGGTAGTCATGGGATCGGTTCGCGCCCGTCTGGATCGTCTGGACGAGCCGCGCAGCAGCAAAGTGCTGCCGATCACCATCCACGGCGACGCGGCCGTTACCGGCCAGGGCGTGGTGCAGGAAACCCTGAACATGTCGCAGGCACGCGGCTATGAAGTTGGCGGCACCGTGCGCATCGTGATCAACAACCAGATTGGTTTCACCACGTCTAATCCGCAGGATGCGCGCTCCACGCAGTACTGTACCGACATCGGTAAAATGGTGCTGGCGCCGATCTTCCACGTCAACGCTGACGATCCGGAAGCGGTGGCGTTTGTTACCCGCCTGGCGCTTGATTTCCGTAACACCTTCAAGCGCGACGTCTTTATCGATCTGGTTTGCTACCGCCGCCACGGCCACAACGAAGCCGACGAGCCAAGCGCAACGCAGCCGGTGATGTACCAGAAAATCAAAAAGCATCCGACGCCGCGTAAGCTTTACGCCGACCGTCTGGAAGCGGAACAGGTCGCCAGCCTGGAAGACGCGACGGAGATGGTCAATCTCTATCGCGACGCGCTGGATGCCGGTGAATGCGTGGTGCCGGAATGGCGTCCGATGAGCCTGCACTCCTTTACCTGGTCGCCTTACCTGAACCACGAGTGGGACGAAAGCTATCCGGCGACGCTGGATCTGAAACGCCTGCAGGCGCTGGCCAAACGCATCAGCACCGTGCCGGAAGCGATTGAAATGCAGTCGCGCGTGGCCAAGATCTACAACGACCGCGCCGCGATGGCCGCAGGCGAGAAGCCATTTGACTGGGGCGCAGCGGAAAACCTGGCCTACGCCACGCTGGTAGACGAAGGCATTCCGTGCCGTCTGTCCGGCGAAGATATGGGCCGCGGCACCTTCTTCCATCGTCACGCGGTGATCCATAACCAGGCCAACGGCTCTACCTATACGCCGTTACAGCATATCCATAACGGTCAGGGCACGTTCCGCGTCTGGGATTCCGTGCTCTCTGAAGAAGCGGTGCTGGCGTTTGAATATGGTTACGCCACGGCGGAACCGCGCACGCTGACTATCTGGGAAGCGCAGTTCGGCGACTTCGCCAACGGCGCGCAGGTGGTTATCGACCAGTTCATCAGCTCCGGCGAGCAGAAATGGGGCCGCATGTGCGGTCTGGTGATGCTGCTGCCGCACGGCTATGAAGGGCAGGGGCCGGAGCACTCCTCCGCGCGTCTGGAACGCTATCTGCAACTCTGCGCCGAGCAGAACATGCAGGTTTGCGTGCCTTCCACGCCGGCGCAGGTTTACCACATGCTGCGTCGTCAGGCGCTGCGCGGGATGCGTCGTCCGCTGGTGGTGATGTCGCCGAAATCGCTGCTGCGTCATCCGCTGGCGGTCTCTTCGCTGGAAGAGCTGGCTAACGGCAGCTTCCAGCCGGCGATTGGCGAAGTCGACGATCTCGATCCAAAAGGCGTTAAGCGCGTGGTGCTCTGCTCCGGCAAAGTCTATTACGATCTGCTGGAAAAGCGGCGTAAAAACGAGCAGACCGACGTGGCTATCGTCCGCATTGAACAGCTCTATCCGTTCCCGCACAAAGCGGTGCAGGAAAAACTCCAGCAGTACGCGCACGTGCATGATTTTGTCTGGTGTCAGGAAGAGCCGCTGAATCAGGGTGCCTGGTACTGTAGCCAGCATCATTTCCGTGAGGTAGTGCCGTTTGGTGCTTCATTACGTTACGCCGGTCGTCCCGCTTCGGCCTCGCCGGCAGTTGGCTATATGTCCGTTCACCAGCAGCAGCAGCAAGATCTGGTTAATGACGCGCTGAACGTTAATTAATTAAAGGAAAAATAATGAGTAGCGTAGATATTCTCGTTCCCGACCTGCCTGAATCCGTCGCCGACGCCACCGTAGCGACCTGGCACAAAAAACCTGGCGACGCGGTCAGCCGTGACGAAGTGCTGGTAGAAATCGAAACCGACAAAGTGGTGCTGGAAGTGCCTGCTTCCGCCGACGGCGTGCTGGAAGCGATTCTGGAAGACGAAGGTGCCACCGTAACTTCTCGTCAGGCGCTGGGTCGCCTGAAAGAAGGCAACAGCGGCGGCAAAGAAAGCTCCGCCAAAACGGAAGAGAAAGAGTCTACTCCGGCGCAGCGCCAGAGCGCCTCGCTGGAAGAAGAGAGCAACGACGCGCTCAGCCCGGCTATCCGTCGCCTGATTGCCGAACACGGTCTGGAGCCGTCGGCGATCAAAGGCACCGGCGTGGGCGGACGTCTGACCCGTGAAGACGTAGAGAAACACCTGGCGAAAGCGCCAGCTGCCAAAGCCGCCGAGCCGAAAGCGGCTGAAGCCGCGCCTTCGCTGGCTGGCCGCAGCGAAAAACGCGTGCCGATGACTCGTCTGCGTAAGCGTATCGCCGAGCGTCTGCTGGAAGCGAAAAACAGCACCGCGATGCTGACCACGTTTAACGAAGTCAACATGCAGCCGATCATGAACCTGCGCAAGCAGTACGGCGAAGCCTTCGAAAAACGTCACGGCATCCGTCTGGGCTTTATGTCCTTCTACCTGAAAGCGGTAGTGGAAGCCCTGAAGCGCTTCCCGGAAGTTAACGCCTCTATCGACGGCGAAGATGTGGTTTACCACAACTACTTCGACGTCAGCATCGCGGTATCCACGCCGCGCGGCCTGGTTACGCCGGTGCTGAAAGATATCGATGCGCTGGGCATGGCGGATATCGAGAAAAAAATCAAAGAGCTGGCGATCAAAGGCCGTGACGGCAAGCTGACCGTAGACGAACTGACCGGCGGTAACTTCACCATTACCAACGGCGGCGTCTTCGGCTCGCTGATGTCCACGCCGATCATCAACCCACCGCAGAGTGCCATTCTGGGGATGCACGCGATCAAAGATCGTCCGATGGCGGTCAATGGTCAGGTGGTGATCCTGCCAATGATGTATCTGGCGCTCTCTTACGATCATCGCCTGATCGACGGCAAAGAGTCCGTGAGCTTCCTGGTCGCGATCAAAGAGCTGCTGGAAGATCCGTCTCGTCTGCTGCTGGACGTTTAATTCCTGTCGGGCGCGGTGAAAGCCGCGCTCAACCCTATGTGTGGCCAAAGCGCTGGCATACTGCCGGATTTGGCCAAGTCTTTTCCGAACTGGATGGATTAACAACATGAACTTACATGAATATCAGGCAAAACAGCTGTTTGGCCGGTATGGTTTACCGGCACCTGTCGGCTATGCCTGCACCACTCCACGCGAAGCAGAAGAAGCCGCTTCTAAAATTGGCGCTGGCCCGTGGGTCGTGAAATGTCAGGTTCATGCCGGAGGCCGTGGTAAAGCGGGCGGCGTGAAGGTAGTAAAAAGCAAAGAAGAGATCCGCGCATTTGCCGAGCACTGGCTGGGCAAGCGTCTGACCACTTACCAGACCGACGCTAACGGTCAGCCGGTCAACCAGATCCTGGTGGAAGCGGCAACCGACATCGATCAGGAACTTTACCTGGGCGCGGTCGTGGATCGCGGCACCCGTCGCGTAGTCTTTATGGCCTCGACCGAAGGCGGCGTGGAAATTGAAAAAGTGGCGGAAGAGACGCCGCATCTGATCCACAAAATGGCGCTGGATCCGTTAACCGGCCCGCAGCCTTATCAGGGCCGCGAGCTGGCGTTCAAACTGGGCCTGACCGGCAAACAGGTTGGCCAGTTCACTAAAATCTTTATGGGTCTGGCGACCATGTTCCTGGAGCGCGATCTGGCGCTGGTCGAAATCAACCCGCTGGTGATCACTAAGCAGGGCGATCTGATCTGCCTGGACGGCAAGCTGGGCGCAGACGGCAACGCGCTGTTCCGCCAGCCGGAGCTGCGTGAAATGCGCGATCCAAGCCAGGAAGACTCCCGCGAAGCGCACGCTGCGCAGTGGGAACTGAACTACGTGGCGCTGGAAGGCAATATCGGCTGTATGGTTAACGGCGCAGGCCTGGCGATGGGCACCATGGACATCGTGAAGCTGAGCGGCGGCCAGCCGGCTAACTTCCTGGACGTTGGCGGCGGCGCCACCAAAGAGCGCGTGACCGAAGCGTTCAAAATCATCCTTTCTGACGACGCGGTGAAGGCCGTCTTCGTCAACATCTTCGGCGGCATCGTCCGCTGCGACCTGATTGCTGACGGCATCATCGGCGCGGTAGCGGAAGTGGGCGTTAACGTGCCGGTCGTGGTGCGTCTGGAAGGAAACAATGCCGAGCTGGGCGCGCAGAAACTGGCGGACAGCGGCCTGAATATTATTGCAGCAACCAGCCTGAGCGACGCGGCGCAGCGCGTTGTTGCCGCAGCGGAGGGTAAATAATGTCCATTCTGATCGATAAAAACACCAAGGTAATCTGCCAGGGCTTCACCGGCGGACAGGGCACTTTCCACTCCGAGCAGGCGCTGGCTTACGGCACCCAGCTGGTTGGCGGCGTAACGCCAGGCAAAGGCGGCACCGAACATCTGGGCCTGCCGGTTTTTAATACCGTGCGTGAAGCGGTAGAAGCCACTGGCGCCACCGCCTCCGTAATTTACGTTCCGGCGCCGTTCTGCAAAGACGGCATCCTGGAAGCGATCGACGCGGGCATCAAACTGATTATCACCATCACCGAAGGTATCCCGACGCTGGATATGCTGACCGTGAAGGTGAAGCTGGATGAAGCGGGCGTGCGTATGATTGGCCCGAACTGCCCTGGCGTTATCACCCCAGGCGAATGCAAAATCGGCATCATGCCGGGCCACATTCATAAGCCAGGCCGTATCGGCATCGTGTCCCGTTCCGGCACGCTGACCTATGAAGCCGTGAAGCAGACTACCGATATCGGTTACGGCCAGTCCACCTGCGTGGGCATCGGCGGCGACCCGATCCCTGGCTCTAACTTTATCGATATCCTGAAACTGTTCCAGGACGATCCGCAGACTGAAGCGATCGTCATGATCGGCGAGATCGGCGGCAGTGCGGAAGAAGAAGCCGCCGCCTTTATCAAAGAGCACGTGACCAAGCCGGTTGTCGGCTATATCGCAGGCGTTACCGCGCCGAAAGGCAAGCGTATGGGCCACGCGGGCGCGATTATCGCAGGCGGTAAAGGCACGGCGGACGAGAAGTTCGCGGCGCTGGAAGCGGCCGGCGTGAAAACCGTGCGCAGCCTGGCCGATATCGGCGATGCGGTGAAAGCGGTTCTGCCGCAGTAAGCCGGATCCGTCTTCTCATCAGGGCTGCCTCAGGGCAGCCTTTTTTATTTTTGCATTCATGCCGGAATATTGGTTAAGCTTTCTTATTAATAAGCTAATATAATGCAAAGCTTCCTGTAAAATAACGCGATAAAATTAACCCCTCCGGTTAATATTACAAAATTGTTTTCTGTATTGAATATTAATTAAATTAAATCATCCTCTTTGTTAAAGTAATCCCTTTCATATTTACTTTATCGCAATTAATTAATCGCGATCAAAGAAACGCAAGTTATTTACGCTTCGGAGGCTGGCTAAAAATCAGCTTTGGGATTAAATTGCTCTGCGTCAAAAAATCAGCTTTACGCTTTTAATTATAAAAAGGGACTTCCTGTGTCGATCGCAAATTTTCCCGATCGCTATCCTGCAAAAACAGCAACGGCGCGGGCCCGCTGATTTTTTCTCATTAACATTATTCACTTACCTACAGGGTTACGTCACCCCGATGAGGAGCGATCCTGTTGGGCCATACGCTGGCCGCCCGGCGCATGGACAAAACTGAGCACGGAGCAAGGAGTCAACATGTTAGATGTGGTCGAACTGTCGCGTTTACAGTTTGCGCTAACGGCGATGTACCATTTTCTGTTTGTCCCTTTAACGCTGGGAATGGCGTTTTTGCTGGCAATAATGGAAACGGTTTATGTGCTGTCAGGCAAACAAATCTATAAAGATATGACGAAATTCTGGGGGAAACTCTTCGGTATTAACTTTGCGCTTGGCGTGGCCACCGGCCTGACGATGGAATTCCAGTTTGGCACCAACTGGTCTTATTATTCCCATTACGTCGGCGATATATTCGGGGCGCCGCTGGCTATTGAAGGCCTGATGGCTTTTTTCCTTGAATCCACCTTTGTCGGCATGTTCTTTTTCGGCTGGGATCGGCTGAGTAAAGTGCAGCACCTGACGTGCACCTGGCTGCTGGCGTTAGGCTCTAACCTGTCGGCGCTGTGGATCCTGGTGGCGAACGGCTGGATGCAGAATCCCGTCGGCTCAGAATTCAATTTTGAAACCATGCGCATGGAGATGGTTAGCTTTTCCGAACTGATCCTCAATCCGGTGGCGCAGGTCAAATTTGTGCATACCGTTGCGGCAGGCTACACCTGCGGCGCCATGTTCATTATGGGCATCAGCGCCTTCTATCTGCTGCGCGGTCGCGATATCGCTTTTGCTAAGCGCTCTTTCGCTATTGCCGCCAGCTTCGGCATGGCAGCCGTTCTGGCCGTGATCCTGCTGGGCGACGAGTCGGGCTATGTGGTCGGCGACGTGCAGAAAACCAAGCTTGCCGCTATCGAAGCGGAATGGGAAACGCAGCCCGCGCCGGCGGCCTTTACGCTGTTCGGCCTGCCCGATCAGCAGGCGCAGCAAAACCGCTACGCCATTCAGATCCCCTGGGCGCTGGGCCTGATCGCTACCCGCTCTGTGGATCAACAGGTTACCGGCATCAAAGATCTGATGGCGCAGCATGAGATCCGCATCCGCAACGGGATGCGCGCTTACCAGCTGCTGGAACAGCTACGGGAAGGCAACAGCGATCCGGCAGTGCGCGCCGCCTTTAACCAGGCGAAGCAGGATTTGGGTTACGGGCTGCTGCTGAAACGCTATACGCCGAACGTAGCCGACGCCAGCGAGGCGCAGATCCGTCAGGCCACGCAGGATTCCATCCCACGCGTCGCGCCGCTCTATTTCGCTTTCCGCATCATGGTGGCGTGCGGCGTGCTGATGCTGCTGGTTACCCTCTGCTGTTTCTGGAGCGTCATCTGTAACCGCATTGGTCAAAGCCGCTTCCTGCTGAAATGCGCGCTGTACGGCATCCCGCTGCCGTGGATTGCTGCGGAAGCCGGCTGGTTTGTTGCCGAATATGGCCGCCAGCCGTGGGCGATTGGCGAAGTGCTGCCGACGGCCGTTGCCAACTCATCGCTGACCACGGGTCAAATCCTGTTTTCGCTGCTGCTTATCTGCGGGCTTTACACGCTGTTTTTGCTTGCCGAGATGTACCTGATGTTTAAGTTCGGCAGGCGCGGGCCAAGCAGCCTGAAAACAGGGCGTTATCACTTTGAACAGGCCACCGGAACAGGAGTTTAACCATGATCACCTATGAACTGTTGCGTTTCGTCTGGTGGGTACTGATTGGCGTGCTGCTGATCGGCTTCGCGGTTACCGACGGGTTTGATATGGGCGTTGGGATGCTTGGCCGTCTGATTGGCCGCAACGACGTTGAGCGCCGTATTATGATCAACACCATCGCGCCGCACTGGGACGGCAATCAGGTATGGCTTATCACCGCAGGCGGCGCGCTGTTTGCCGCCTGGCCGATGGTCTACGCCGCCGCCTTTTCCGGCTTTTATGTGGCGATGATGCTGGTGCTGGCCTCGCTGTTTTTCCGGCCGGTAGGATTCGACTACCGCTCCAAAATAGAAAATCCGCGCTGGCGCGGCATGTGGGACTGGGGCATTTTTATCGGCAGCTTTGTGCCGCCGCTGGTTATTGGCGTGGCGTTTGGCAATCTGTTACAGGGCGTGCCTTTCTATGCCGATGAATATCTGCGTCTGTTCTACACCGGCAGCTTCTTCCAGCTGCTGAACCCGTTTGCGCTGCTGGCAGGCGTGGTCAGCGTCACCATGATCCTGACTCAGGGCGCCACTTACCTGCAAATGCGCACCACGGGTGAGCTGCATCTCAGATCCAAAACGATCGCGCAGATCGCCACGCTGGTGATGATGGCGGGCTTCGTGCTGGCCGGTATTTGGGTGAAGTACGGCATTGAAGGCTATCAGCTGGTGTCCACGCTGGATCACAATGCGGCTTCCAATCCGCTGGCGAAAGAAGTGACCCGCGTAGCGGGCGGCTGGCTGGTAAACTTTACCCATCAGCCGCTGCTGTGGATTATCCCGGCGCTGGGCGTGCTGCTGCCGCTGTTTACCGTTATCTGTTCACGGATGAATAAAGGCGGCTGGGCGTTTCTTTGCTCTTCGCTGACGGTAGCCTGCGTGATCCTGACGGCGGGCGTGGCGATGTTCCCGTTTGTGATGCCTTCCAGCAGCATGATGAACCATAGCCTGACCATGTGGGACGCCACTTCCAGCCTGCTGACGCTGAAAATCATGACCGTTACGGCCGCGATCTTTGTGCCGCTTATTCTGATTTACACCAGCTGGTGCTACTACAAAATGTTTGGCCGCATCACGCGCGCGCAGATAGAAGCCAACACGCATTCCCTTTACTGATTAAGGAGCAGAACGATGTGGTATTTTGCCTGGATCCTCGGCACGCTGCTGGCCTGCGCCATCGGGGTGATTACCGCGCTGGCTATCGAACATCTCGATAAGCGCGCATAAAAGAATTTTACTGCCTGCCGTAATAAAAGCGGGATAATAACGGATCGGTTCGCCGGTCCGTTTTTCCTGCTCGTCGCCGCTGCTCTCCACCGTTAACCCGGCTTTTTTCAGCCCTGGGTTATGTCAGTAAACGTTTAAGATTTCTCCCTAAATCCACATAATTGTTTCCGGAAGATAATTATTTTGTTTAGCCTCTGGCAATCCATTCCAAAGGCGTATGCTCTTGCGTATAGTAGCAACGTTTAAAAAGTTATACCGGGATGTAGAGTGAGTACAATGCTTTTTCGATGGCCGGTGCGTGTCTACTATGAAGACACCGACGCCGGTGGCGTGGTTTACCATGCCAGCTATGTCGCTTTTTATGAACGGGCACGAACCGAGATGCTGCGCCAGCACCATTTCAGTCAACAGACGCTGCTGGAACAGCAGGTCGGTTTTGTCGTGCGTCGTCTCACGGTTGATTACCTGTCCGCCGCGCGTCTTGATGAACTTCTTGAGGTGCAGAGCGAGGTCGTCAACATGACCAGAACGACCATGACATTCGCACAACGTATTGTTAATGCAGAAGGCCGGACGCTGAATGAAGCCGAAGTCCTGATCGCCTGCATCAATCCACATCTGATGAAGCCCATTGCGCTTCCCAAGTCTATTGTCGCGGAGTTCAAGCAGTGACTGACATGAACGTTCTTGATTTGTTCCTGAAGGCGAGCCTTCTGGTCAAACTTATCATGTTGATTTTGATTGGCTTTTCTGTTGCCTCTTGGGCAATCATTATTCAGCGCACCCGTATTCTGAATGCGGCGGGCCGTGAAGCCGACGCGTTTGAAGACAAATTCTGGTCGGGCATTGAGCTGTCGCGCCTGTATCAGGAAAGCCAGGCGCGCCGTGATGAGCTGGCCGGATCTGAACAAATTTTCTATGCCGGCTTTAAAGAGTTCGCCCGGTTGCATCGTGCCAACAACCACGCGCCGGAAGCGGTGGTGGAAGGCGCAACGCGCGCCATGCGCATCTCGCTGAACCGTGAGCTGGAAGCGCTGGAAAACCATATTCCTTTCCTGGGCACGGTTGGCTCGATCAGTCCTTACATCGGCCTGTTCGGTACGGTCTGGGGCATCATGCACGCCTTTATCGCGCTGGGCGCGGTAAAACAGGCCACGCTGCAGATGGTGGCGCCGGGGATTGCCGAAGCGCTGATCGCGACCGCTATCGGTCTGTTTGCCGCTATTCCGGCAGTTATGGCGTATAACCGCCTCAACCAGCGCGTGAACAAGCTGGAGCAGAATTACGATAACTTTATGGAAGAGTTCACCGCTATTCTGCACCGTCAGGCTTTCTCCAGCGAGAACAGCAGGTAGGAGTGACCTATGGCCAGAACGCGCGGTCGCCGTAAACGCGACCTGAAGTCCGAAATCAATATTGTTCCGCTGCTCGACGTTCTGCTGGTACTGCTGCTGATCTTTATGGCGACGGCGCCGATTATCACCCAGAGCGTAGAGGTGGATCTGCCGGACGCCACGGATTCCAAAACGGTGTCCAGCGACGATAATCCGCCGGTGATTGTTGAAGTGGCGGGCGTGGGACAATACACCCTGGTGGTCGATCACGATCGCATGGAACAGCTGCCGCCGGAGCAGGTCGTCGCTGAAGCGCAGCGCCGTATCGAAGCGAATCCGAAGACGGTGTTTCTGATCGGCGGCGCGAAAGAGGTGCCTTACGATGAGATCATCAAGGCGCTGAACCTGCTGCATCAGGCGGGCGTGAAGTCGGTTGGATTAATGACGCAGCCGATTTAATTTCGGACCGTTTTTGGGAATCGAAAGTGTCGAAGGTAACCGAACAGAACGATAAGTTAAAACGCGCCATCATCATTTCAGTGATCCTGCATATCTTTCTGATTGCGTTACTGATCTGGAGCTCGTTTGACGAACATATCGACGCCAGCAGCGGCGGCGGCGGGGGTAGCGACATTGATGCCGTCATGGTCGATCCTGGCGCTATCGTCGAGCAGTACAACCGCCAGCAGAATCAGCAGAGCGACAGCCAGCGCGCCGAGCAGCAGCGTCAAAAGCAGGCGAAGCAGCAGGCGGAAGAGCTACAGCAGAAGCAGGCTGCGGAACAGCAGCGTCTGAAAGCGCTGGAAAAAGAGCGGCTGGAGGCGAAGCAGGAAGCGGCGCAGGCGGCGGAACAGAAGAAAGCGGAAGAGGCCGCGAAGCAGGCCGCAGAACAGCAAAAAGCTGAGGAAGCGGCGAAGCAGGCGGCCGAGCAGCAGGCCGCGGCGCAGGCAGAGGCGAAAGCCAAAGCCCAGGCGGATGCCAAAGCGGCCGCGGCGGCAGAAGCGAAAGCCAAAGCCCAGGCGGATGCCAAAGCGCAGGCCGATACGCAGGCGAAAGCCGCGGCGGACGCGCAGAAGAAAGCGGAAGCCGAAGCGAAAAAAGCCGCGGCGGATGCGAAAAAAGAAGCGGAAGAAAAAGCGGCCGCGGCGGCGCAGGCGGCTAAAGTGAAAGCGGCGCAGGAGGCAAAAGCCAAAGCGCAGGCCGATGCGAAAGCCCAGGCTGCCGCCGAAGCGAAGGCGGCGAAAGAGAAAGCCGCCGAAGAAGCCAAAGAGAAAGCGGCGCAGCAGGCGAAAGAAGCCAAAGAAAAAGCGGCTGAGGCGGCGAAGGCAAAAGCGGCTGAGGAAGCAAAAGAGAAAGCCGAAGCGGCGGCGAAAGCGAAGGCCGAAGCGGCGGCAAAAGCCAAAGCGGACGCAGCCGCAAAAGCGAAAGCGGCGGCCGATGCGAAGAAGAAAGCCGCGGCGGAAGCGGCTAAAGAGAGCAGCGACGTCGACGACCTGCTGGGCGGCCTGACCTCCGGCAAGAACGCGCCAAAAGAGGGTAAAACCGGCGGCGCGGGCGCGGCGGGGCAGGGCAACCAGAAGAAATCGGGTGCCTCCGGCGCCGCTATCGACAGCTACCTTGGCCAGGTACAGAGCGCTATCCAGAGCAAGTTTTATGACGCGGATACGTTTAAAGGACGCACCTGTAACGTGCATATCAAGCTGGCGCCGGACGGGCTGTTGATTTCGGCCACCCCGGCAGGCGGCGATCCGGCGCTGTGTCAGGCGGCTATTAACGCTGCCCGCATGGCGAGGATCCCGAAACCGCCAAGCACGGATGTGTATCAGGCGGTGAAAGAGGCGACGTTAATCTTCAAACCGTAAGATTAGCTGTAAGAAGATGCCAGGACGCGGCAGGTTGAACTATGGTCAACTTGCCGTACTCTATAAATGCACCATTGGTTTGTTGAAACACTGCTAATTATCGTGGACGTAGCGTTCAGGTAAGGGAGAGAAGATGAAGCAGGCATTACGAGTAGCACTAAGTTTCCTGATGCTGTTTGTCGCTATGGCGCATGCAGAAGTTCGCATCGAGATTACCCAGGGCGTTAACACCGCACGTCCTATCGGCGTAGTCCCGTTTAAATGGGCTGGCCCGGGCGCAGCCCCGGAAGATATTGGCGGCATCGTGGCGGCGGATTTACGCAACAGCGGCAAATTCAATCCGCTGGATCGCGCTCGTCTGCCACAGCAGCCAGGCACCGCAGCGGAAGTGCAGCCTGCTGCATGGACCGCGCTGGGTATTGATGCGGTGGTGGTCGGGCAGATCCAGCCTGGCGCCGACGGCAGCTATACCGTTTCTTATCAGCTGGTGGATACCTCCGGTAATCCGGGCACCGTGCTGGCGCAGAATCAGTACAAGGTGACTAAACAATGGTTGCGCTACGCGGCGCATACGGCCAGCGATGAAAGCTTTGAAAAGCTGACCGGCATCAAAGGCGCGTTCCGTACCCGTATCGCCTATGTGGTGCAGACCAACGGCGGCCAGTTCCCGTATGAGCTGCGCGTATCCGACTATGACGGCTATAACCAGTTTGTGGTGCACCGTTCGCCTGAGCCGCTGATGTCTCCGGCCTGGTCGAAAGATGGCAGCAAGCTGGCCTATGTGACCTTTGAAAGCGGCAAATCGGCGCTGGTGATCCAGACGCTGGCCAACGGCGCTATCCGCCAGGTTGCTTCTTTCCCTCGTCATAACGGCGCGCCTGCGTTCTCGCCTGACGGCAGCAAGCTGGCGTTCACCCTGTCGAAATCCGGCAGCATGAATCTTTACGTGATGGACTTAGGTTCAGGCCAGATGCGTCAGATCACCGACGGCCGCTATAACAGCACTGAACCTACCTGGTTCCCGGACAGCCAGACGCTGGCCTATACCTCGGATCAGGCCGGTCGTCCACAAATCTATAAAATTGGTGTAAACGGCGGCGCGCCGCAGCGTCTGACCTGGGAAGGCTCTCAGAATCAGAACGCCGATGTCAGCACCGATGGAAAATCTCTGGTGATGGTAAGCACCAACGGCGGTGCGCAACATATCGCCAGACAAGATCTGGAAACGGGAGCCGTTCAACAATTAACGGACACGTTCCTGGATGAAACGCCGAGCCTCGCGCCAAACGGCACTATGGTTATCTACAGCGCTACTCAAGGCATGGGATCCGTACTGCAGCTGGTGTCGACCGACGGTCGTTTCAAAGCGCGTCTTCCGGCTACTGATGGACAGGTAAAATCACCTGCCTGGTCGCCGTATCTGTGATGCATATAAATATGTATGGCAAACAATAATAGGATTGTAGAAATGCAACTGAATAAAGTGCTGAAAGGCTTAATGCTGGCACTGCCAGTTATCGCAGTGGCTGCATGTAGCTCACACAAAAACAACAACAACGACCAGACCAGCGGTATGGGTATGGGCGATGACGCAAACGGCGGCATGAACAGCGGCATGAACGGCGGCAATATGTCCTCCGACGAGCAGGCGCGCCTGCAGATGCAGCAGCTGCAACGCAACAACATCGTGTACTTCGGTCTGGACAAGTATGACATCCAGTCTGAATTCGCTCAGATGCTGGACGCGCACGCTACTTTCCTGCGTAACAACCCGTCTTACAAAGTGACTGTAGAAGGTCATGCGGATGAGCGTGGTACGCCAGAGTACAACATCGCCCTGGGCGAGCGTCGTGCTACTGCCGTTAAAATGTACCTGCAGGGCAAAGGCGTTTCTGCTGACCAGATCTCTATCGTTTCTTACGGTAAAGAGAAGCCAGCCGTACTGGGCCACGACGAATCGGCTTACGCCAAAAACCGTCGTGCCGTACTGGTATACTAAGAGAATCATATGATTAGTAACTTCAGACTTCACTTGCTGGGTCTGTCGTTACTGGTTGGCGTAGCGGCCCCCTGGGCCGCTAATGCCCAGGCGTCAATCAGTAACGTAGGTTCAGGCTCGGTCGAAGACCGCGTCACCTCGCTTGAGCGTATCTCTAACGCGCAGGCACAGCTTCTTCAGCAATTCCAGCAGCAGCTTGCCGACAACCAGCGTGACATTGACTCGCTGCGTGGTCAGATTCAGGAAAACCAGTATCAGCTTAACCAGATCACCGAACGCCAGAAGAATCTCTATCAGCAGATAGATACGCTGAGCAGCGGCGCGTCTGCGCAGCCTCAGGCGGCTTCAGGCGCTACGGCTCCGGCAGCGGCCGCAGAAGGCGCTACAGCCAGCGACAGTGCTTCTGCTGCGCCGACGCAGGGTGGCGACGCCAACAGCGACTACAACGCGGCTGTGGCGCTGGTATTGGAGAAAAAGCAGAACGAGCAGGCTATCGCTGCGTTCCAGGCTTTTATCAAGAAGTATCCGGATTCAACCTACCAGCCGAATGCTAACTACTGGCTGGGACAGCTGAATTACAACAAGGGTAAAAAAGACGACGCGGCCTACTATTTCGCCACCGTAGTGAAAAATTACCCTAAATCGCCGAAAAGCGCGGATGCGCTGTATAAAGTGGGTGTGATCATGCAGGAGAAGGGCGACAGCGCGAAAGCGAAAGCCGTCTACCAGCAGGTGATCAAACAGTATCCAAACACCGACGTGGCGAAACAAGCGCAAAAACGTGCGGCTGCGCTGTAATTAACCGCTTACGAACGGGTTTAGCCTAATTTATGGCCCGGTCGGGTGAAACTCAGGCAGTTGAACAAGTTATCTGAAAATAGTGGTTGCGCTGAAACGGTAAATCAGTAATATATGCCGCCGTTGCCGGGACATATGTTAAAACGTTCTGACAGCGTAAAAGTGGGTCGTTAGCTCAGTTGGTAGAGCAGTTGACTTTTAATCAATTGGTCGCAGGTTCGAATCCTGCACGACCCACCACTAATTAAGTAGTGACAAAAGGTAAGCGTGAAGGATTTGAACCTGCAGCAGGTTCGGTTAAGCGAAGCGAAACAACGTTGCGTTAAGCAACGGGCCGACAGGCCGAGGGACGCCGAGTCATCCTGCACGACCCACCACTAATTAAGTAGTAAGCAGTACCGCATGATGCGGGTCGTTAGCTCAGTTGGTAGAGCAGTTGACTTTTAATCAATTGGTCGCAGGTTCGAATCCTGCACGACCCACCACTTTTAAGTGGTATCTGATGCAAGACGTGAAGGATTTGAACCTGCAGCAGGTTCGGTTGAGCAAAGCGAAACAACGTTGCGTTAAGCAACGGGCCGACAGGCCGAGGGACGCCGAGTCATCCTGCACGACCCACCACTTTTTAAGTGGTATCTGATGCAAGAAACAGACATTAAGCGGCAGGCAGTACACAGCGGGTCGTTAGCTCAGTTGGTAGAGCAGTTGACTTTTAATCAATTGGTCGCAGGTTCGAATCCTGCACGACCCACCACTTTTAAGTGGTATCTGATGTAAAACGTGAAGGATTATCTTTCACGAAAAGAAGTACCGAAGTGGGTGATTAGCTCAGTTGGTAGAGCATCTCCTTTACACGGAGGGGGTCGGCGGTTCGAGCCCGTCATCACCCACCACTTCGGGTCGTTAGCTCAGTTGGTAGAGCAGTTGACTTTTAATCAATTGGTCGCAGGTTCGAATCCTGCACGACCCACCAATGTAGAAAGGCGCCCTAAAGGCGCCTTTTTGCCGTTTGTAATTCGGGCGGGGTTCGAACCTGCCGCAGGTCGAGTCGACCAGAGGGAGACAGCGTTGCCAACGGCAACGACCCGAAGGGCGAGGCTTTAGCCGAGTCATCCTGCACGACCCACCAATGTAGAAAGGCGCCCTAAAGGCGCCTTTTTGCCGTTTGTAATTCGGGCGGGGTTCGAACCTGCCGCAGGTCGAGTCGACCAAAGGGAGACAGCGTTGCCAAAGGCAACGACCCGAAGGGCGAGGCTTCAGCCGAGTCATCCTGCACGACCCACCAATGTAGAAAGGCGCCCTAAAGGCGCCTTTTTGCCGTTTGTAATTCGGGCAGGGTTCGAACCTGGCTAACTGGCCTGAAGCAGCAGTATTATTATTCTGTCGCGATAAGATCGGAGAATGGCGGCTGAGGCAGCTCGGAACACGGACGCGCCGTCCCCCAGGCTCGTTTCGCGCGTCCATACGCGCCCAGCTCCGGTCGCTCTAAAGCGGCCTGAGTGCAGCGCTTCAACTGCCGTGCTACTTCAGCGGCGTCAGGTTTTTCCAGATATGCATCACCGCGTAGCTGCGCCACGGCCGCCAGGCTTCTGCCAGCCGTTCCGCTTCTTTTGCCGTCACGCTACCCAAATTTTTTCGCACCACGGTATCCGCCGCCGGAAACGCATCGGGCCAGCGTAAGGCGCGCATAGCTATGTAATGTGCCGTCCACTCGCCGATGCCCGGCAAGGCGGTCAGCCTGGCTATCATCAGCTCCGGCTGCGCGGCTGTTTCTGGCATGCCCTGCGCGCAGGCATCTGCCAGCGCCAGCAGCGTTCTGGCTCGCGTACGTACGATGCCAAGGCTGGCTATTGCTTCAGGCGTGCTGCACGCAACTGTAGACGCCTCAGGCGACAGATGCGTCAGACCGGGAACAGATGTGGTAATAACCTCGCCAAAAGCGTCAGCAAAGCGCCCGCCAAGCGTTGTGGCTGCCTTTACCGTAATCTGCTGGCCCAGTACGGCCCGCACCATCATTTCAAAGCTATCGAAAGCGCCAGGCACGCGCAGGCCGGGGTTTTTCAGCAGGCTTTCGCTCAATAAAGGATCCTGACCAAGATGCTCCGCAACGATCTGCGGATGCGCATCCAAATCGAATAAATTTCGCAGCCGCAGAAGCAAAGCAGACAAAACCGGCGCGAGTGAATGCGTAAAGGTTACCTGAAGCGAGTTTCCTGTGTGGATGACGCGGATCCAGCCCCGATGCGCGCCCAGACGCACCGTACGGGCATAGCTGACGTCATCGACCGCTTCCACGCCTTTTAGCGCGCGCAGGCGAAGAAAATCCAGCAGGGCCACCCAGTCAAAAGGGGGGCGGTAATGCAGTAACAGCGTCGAGGTATCGCTATCCGCAGGTATCTGTTTGCGCAGGCGGCCGGGCGGCATCCGGTAGCGCTTGCTAAAGGCATCGTTGAAGCGGCGCAGGCTGGCAAAACCGCTGGCCAGCGCAATTTCCGTCACCGGCAGCGCGGTTTCAGTCAGCAGCTGTTTTGCCAGCAGCAGCCGGCGAGTCTGCTTTAGCTCCAGCGGCGATACGCCCAGTTCTTTATGTACAATGCGCCGCAGCTGCCGCAGGCTGACAGAATAACGGGTCGCCAGCGTTTCCAGACTGGCGTCTTCTTCCAGCACGCCCTCGGCAATATGCTGGATAAGGCTGTCCGCAATACGTCTGCCGTTATCAATAGGCGCATTACCGGGTGCCAGTTCAGGCCGACAGCGCAGGCAAGGGCGGAAATGCGCTTTTTCGGCGGCGGCAGCGCTGTCAAAGAACAGACAATTTTTCGCCAGCGGCGCCTTTACGGGACAGACCGGGCGACAGTAAATCCCCGTCGAGGTCACGCCTACATAGAACACGCCATCGAAACGGCTGTCGCGCGAGGTAAGCGCAAGGTACGCGATTTTTGCATCAATCATCATCTTTTCCCGTCAGGCAACCTGTCTGGCAGAGTAGGCCGCTTTTCGATGCCGTGCCAGCCATTTTCGGACAGCTAACTATTTCAGATCGATGACCGAAAACGGCTGGCAACTCGGGCCGTTACGCGGATAATTACTGTCCGTAGCACGGAGGAGGAGGAAATAAGATGAGTCATTTTTACACGCTTATGCCGTCGCCGGTCGGCACGTTAAAACTGATTGCCAGCGATAAAGGGCTTGCAGCCGTACTGTGGGAAAACGAAGATCCCAGGCGTTACCGACTTCCCGAGCTGTTGCGGGAAGGATCGCATCCGATTTTGCTGGAAACGGCGCGCCAGCTTTCGGAATATTTTGCTGGCAAACGCAGGCAGTTCGCGCTGCCGCTTGATTTTGTCGGCACGGAATTTCAGAAAAAAGTCTGGGCCGCGCTGGTGGCGATCCCCTTTGGCGAAACCCGCAGCTATCGGGAGATTGCCTGCGAGATTGGGCATCCAGCCGCAGTACGCGCGGTAGGCGCGGCTAACGGCAAAAATCCCGTATCGATTATTGCGCCCTGCCATCGGGTGATCGGCGCCAACGGCAAGCTGACCGGTTTTGCCGGTGGGCTTGAGGTTAAGGCTTATTTACTGAAGCTGGAGGCGACGGATAACTTCCAGCTTCGTTAAGGGCAGCAAATAATCCGCGACAGCGGTGAAAGTTTCGGCTATCTTGTTTAGCATATAAAACAAGCCGGGCGGATAAGCGCGTAACGAACGTTATGGCCGCCACTCTGGTTAAGTGCACAAAACGAGAGCCGTGTGATGAGCCTGATGTTCGATCCCGAAACCGCTGTCTATCCTTTTCCGCCTAAGCCTGCCCGCTTAACGCCTGATGAAAAGCAATTTTATCGCAGCAAAATCAAAAGGCTGCTGAAAGAACGCGATGCAGTGATGGTCGCGCATTACTATACCGATCCGGAAATCCAGGCGCTGGCGGAAGAGACCGGCGGCTGCGTGGCGGATTCGCTGGAGATGGCGCGCTTTGGCAGCCAGCATCCTGCTTCCACGCTGCTGGTGGCGGGCGTACGTTTTATGGGCGAAACCGCAAAAATACTCGGCCCGGAAAAAACCATTCTGATGCCGACGCTTCAGGCGGAATGCTCGCTGGATTTGGGCTGTCCGATTGACGAATTCACCCGGTTTTGCGATGCGCATCCCGATCGTACCGTTGTCGTGTATGCCAACACTTCCGCAGCGGTAAAAGCGCGCGCGGACTGGGTAGTGACCTCCAGCATCGCCGTTGAACTGATTGAACTCCTTGACGGTCTGGGGGAAAAAATTATTTGGGCGCCGGATCGACATCTTGGCCGCTACGTTACCCGCCAGACCGGCGCGGATATTCTGTGCTGGCAAGGGGTCTGTATCGTCCATGACGAATTCAAAACCCAGGCGCTGGCGCGGATGAAAGCGCTCTATCCCGATGCGGCGGTACTGGTGCACCCTGAGTCGCCGCAGGCCATTGTCGAGCTGGCCGATGCAGTAGGCTCAACCAGCCAGCTGATTCAGGCGGCGAAAACGCTGCCGCAGCGGCAAATGATTGTGGCAACCGATCGCGGTATCTTTTACAAAATGCAGCAGGCCTGCCCGGACAAAGAGCTGCTGGAAGCGCCAACGGCGGGCGAGGGCGCAACCTGCCGCACCTGCGCGCACTGTCCGTGGATGGCGATGAACGGGCTACAGGCTATTGCAGAAGGGCTGGAGCACGGCGGCAGCGAACATGAAATTAACGTTGATGCGGCGCTGCGCGAAGGCGCGTTACGGCCGCTGGATCGTATGCTAACCTTTGCTGCATCATTAAAATAACGCCCGTTTTCAGCTACAAGGTGCCAATATGGATTTTTTCAGCACGCAAAATATTCTGGTTCACATCCCTGTAGGGGCGGGCGGCTACGACCTCTCCTGGATTGAAGCGATCGGCACGCTGGCGGGTTTGCTCTGTATCTGGCTCGCCAGCCTTGAAAAAAACATCAACTACGTTTTTGGTTTGATCAACGTCACGCTCTTCGCGGCGATCTTTTTCCAGATCCAGCTTTATGCCAGCCTGCTGCTGCAGCTCTTTTTCTTCGGCGCTAACGTTTACGGCTGGTATGCATGGACGCGGCAGACCACCGACAACCAGCAGGCGCTGCAAATTCGCTGGCTGGGCCTGCCAAAAGCCCTTGGCTGGGCGCTGTTCAGCGTGGTGGCGATTGCCCTGATGACCCTGTATATCAACCCGGTTTTTGGCTGGCTGACGGAAGTCGCCGTTAAGCTGATGCAGACGCTGGGACTGGCGGTGGCGATGCCGCAGCTTCAGCCGGACGCTTTCCCGTTCTGGGATTCCTGTCTGCTGGTGCTGTCGGTGGTGGCGATGATTTTAATGACGCGGAAATATGTCGAAAACTGGCTGCTGTGGGTGGTGATTGATGTGATTAGCGTGATGATCTTCGCTCGTCAGGGAGTTTATGCAATGTCGCTGGAATATGCCATTCTGACGTTAATTGCGCTGAACGGCTCGTGGCTCTGGATTAAAAGCGCCCGCAGGCAGGCGCTGGCTTAATCAGTGATGATGGTGGGCATGGTCGTGCCCGCTTTTTCCCCATGACAGCTCGCAGTCGCTATCGTCACAGCTCTGGTATTCCATCTGCACCGTGGCGTGCTCGATCTGATAGTGCTCGTGCAGGTAGTCATGAATACGGTGCAGCAGGGCGTCGTGATCGTAAGGCGGGATCACCTGCGTATGCAGCGTGATCACCGGCTTTTCGCCCACCAGCCACAGGTGAACATGGTGCACGTTGCGTACCTCAGGAATATCACGCGTTAACGCCCGCTTCAGCTTCTCCACGTCCAGCTGCGGCGGCGTCCCTTCCAGCAGTTCATGAAAACTCTCTTTCAGTAGCGCCCAGGCGCTGCGCAGCACCAGCACCGCCACCAGCAGCGACAGGATCGGGTCGATGGGCGTCCAGCCGGTAAACATAATAATCAGCGCGGCAGCAATGGCGCCAACGGAACCCAGCAGATCGCCCAGCACGTGCAGCGCGGCGGCGCGAACGTTAATGTTCTTCTCTTCACTACCGTGATGCAGTAGCCAGAAAGAGAGCAGGTTCGCCAGCAGGCCCGCTACGGCAATGCCCAGCATAAAGCCACCGGCCACGGGTTCGGGATGCATAAAGCGCTGGACGGCTTCCCAGACGATCAGCGCGGTAATCACGATCAAAGCGATAGCATTGATAAACGCGGCCAGCGTAGTCAGCCGCAGCAGACCGAAAGTGTGGCGTGCGTTTGGCTTGCGGCTGGCGAACTGCACGGCCAGCAGCGCCATCAGCAGCGCGGCGGCGTCCGTGAGCATGTGTCCGGCATCGGCCATCAGCGCCAGCGAGCCGGAAAGCAGGCCGCCAACAACTTCCGCGACCATAAAAACAGCCGTGACCAGAAAGGCGGCCAGTAAACGATTGCGGTTTCCGCCGCTATGAGAATGCGAATGCGCCATAAGTATCCATCTTTTTAATAAACCTGCTTTATCATAACAAGGAATGGAGCATGCCCGTGACGGGCTTTTTTATTGTGAATGCGCTGGGGCGGCCAATAAAAAAAGGAGAGCCTCAGCTCTCCTTTTGTCATCCGCGGCTAACTTACTGCGAGGTGCCGTCGGTTTTTCTGTCAGTGCCCGGGCCTACTTTCTGGTTAATGTCAGGACATTTACCGTCTTTGCACTGGGTATTTTTATCGATCTCATCCGCGGTCATTTTCTTTTTAGCGTGATGGGTCGTTTTGTGGGTGGTATTGGCAGTGGCGTCGCCGGTATTATTGATATGGCTGTTATCAACGTTGTTCGGCGCAATATTCTGTTTTGCGCTGCCCGCTGCGGCCCCGGCGTCTGCCGCCTGGTTAGCGGTACCGTTGTTGCTGCCCGCCGCCATGGCGGAAGCGCTACCCAGAGTCATTGCTGCTGTCAGGAAAACGATTGCAAACTTTTTCATCATCTTACTCCGTTAATTTTTTTTGCGTCTTGGCGAACCAAACCCTGCTAAAAAAGCGGTTTGCATAAAGTGGAAGAGGCAACCTCTCCTTACGCAAGCGATACGCGGCGATAAAGCAGGCGATCCCTGTGCGTTTTTTTTAAGTATTAACAAGTTAAAGTGTAGTAAAAAGCGCGAAAACGGCAACTCCTACTGATAATAATTTGTGCAAAGTCGATTTACAGGCTGGGGTTCACGCGATAAATTGGTCTGGATGCGCCTGGTGTGCAGTACGGCTCAGTAACTATCTGGAAATATTATGAATTATCAGAATGATGACTTAAGAATTAAAGAAATAAAAGAACTTTTACCTCCCGTTGCGCTGCTTGAAAAATTTCCTGCCACGGAGACGGCGGTTAAAACTGTCGCTGATACCCGCCAGGCCATTCACCGTATCCTGCAAAAAAATGACGATCGCCTGCTGGTGGTGATCGGCCCTTGCTCAATTCACGATACCGAGGCCGCAAAGGAGTATGCTGCCCGTCTGCTGAAGCTGCGCGCAGAGCTGAGCGACTCGCTGGAAGTGGTCATGCGCGTTTACTTTGAAAAACCGCGCACCACGGTTGGCTGGAAAGGGCTGATCAACGATCCGCATATGGATAACAGCTATCAGATCAACGACGGTCTGCGCATTGCGCGCAAGCTGCTGGTGGACATCAACGATACCGGCCTGCCGGCGGCGGGCGAATTTCTGGATATGATCACGCCGCAGTACGTGGCCGATCTGATGAGCTGGGGCGCGATTGGCGCGCGCACTACCGAATCTCAGGTGCACCGCGAGCTTTCCTCCGGGCTTTCCTGTCCGGTCGGCTTCAAAAACGGCACCGACGGCACCATTAAAGTGGCTATTGATGCGATCAATGCCGCCAGCGCGCCGCACTGCTTCCTGTCGGTGACCAAATATGGACACTCCGCCATTGTGGAAACCAGCGGCAACGGCGACTGCCATATCATTCTGCGCGGCGGCAAAGAGCCGAACTACAGCGCGCAGCATGTGGAAGAAGTGAAGACAGGCCTGGCGAAAGCGGGCCTGGAGCCGCAAATTATGATCGACTTCAGCCATGCCAACAGCAGCAAGCAGTTTAAAAAGCAGCTGACCGTGGCGGACGACGTGGCGCAGCAGATTGCGGGCGGCGAAAAAGCGATTATCGGCGTAATGATCGAGAGCCATCTGGTTGAAGGCAATCAGAGCCTGGAAAGCGGCGAGCCGCTGGTCTACGGCAAGAGCGTGACCGATGGCTGCATCGGCTGGGAAGATACTGAAACCGTGCTGCGCCAGCTGGCAGAGGCGGTGAAAGCGCGTCGCGGATAAGTTTCCCGTACGCGACATAAAAAAATCCGCCTTTCGGCGGATTTTTTATTGGCTCTTACTTCGCTTTACCCTGATTCGCTACGGCGGCGGCTTTAGCCGCGATCTCGTCCGCATCGCCCAGATAGTAGTGCTTGATTGGCTTGAAGTTTTCGTCGAACTCATACACCAGCGGCACGCCGGTTGGGATGTTCAGCTCAAGGATCTCTTCTTCGCTCATGTCGTCCAGGTATTTCACCAGCGCGCGCAGCGAGTTGCCGTGTGCAGCAATGATCACTTTCTCGCCTTTCTTCATGCGCGGCAGAATAGACTCGTTCCAGTAAGGCAGCACGCGATCGATGGTCAGCGCCAGGCTTTCGGTAGTCGGCAGCTGCTCGGCAGTCAGCGCGGCGTAGCGCGGGTCGTGGCCAGGGAAACGTTCGTCAGCGCGATCCAGCTCCGGCGGCGTGACGGCAAAGCCGCGACGCCACTGTTTAACCTGCTCGTCGCCATATTTCTGCGCGGTTTCCGCTTTATCCAGACCCTGCAGCGCACCGTAGTGACGCTCGTTCAGACGCCAGGATTTTTCAACCGGCAGCCAGGCCTGATCCACTTCGTCAAGAATGTTCCACAGCGTGTGGATGGCACGTTTCAGCACGGAGGTATAAGCGAAATCGAAGGTAAAGCCTTCTTTTTTCAGCAGCTGACCCGCCGCTTTCGCTTCGGTACGCCCTTTATCGGACAGATCGACATCGTACCATCCGGTAAAGCGGTTTTCGTTGTTCCACTGGCTTTCGCCGTGACGTACCAGAACCAGCTTAGTTACAGCCATAGCTTAACTCCTTAATAATCTGACGTTTCTAAGATAACGGAAAGCGAAAATTGCCGACGCAATTTTAACTGGTCATTACCATAGCGGAAATCTGCGCGCCACGTAAGCCTGCCGCAGGCGCGATGCACGTTTTTCATGCGCTTAATCAAAGCGGCGTCAGGCGATAACGCGTTTCTGACTGATACGATTCACCTGGCTGCAGCCAGCAGTCGGGCTGCGGCCATTCCGGATGATTAGGCGAGTCGGGTAAAAACTCGCTCTCCAGCGCAATGCCCTGAAAGGCAGTATAGACGTCCTGCTCGCGAGCCGGAGTGCCTTCCAGATAATTTCCCGAATAGAACTGTAGCGCAGGCGCGGTGGTAAACACGCTGAGCTTCAGCCTGCCGTCGGCCGACCACAGCTCCGCGTCCGGCTGCGTATCGTCGCCGCCGTTCAGCAGAAACGCGTGATCGTAGCCTTTGACCGCGCGCTGATCGTCATCCAGCAGGAAGTCCTGCGCCACCGTTTTGATCTCTCTGAAATCAAAGCCGGTATCGGTGACGTCGGTCAGCAGGCGGTTGGGAATGCCTTCGCTGTCGACCGGCAAATAATGGTCGGCACGCAGGCGCAGGCGATGATGGCGCGCGTCGCCGTGCTGCGCATCCAGATTGAAATAGGCGTGGTTGGTCAGATTAACCGGACAGGCCTGGTCCACCGTGGCGTGATAGCGGATCGTGAGCGTATTGTCCTCTTCCAGCCGATAGCGCAGGGTAACCTGGAGATGGCCGGGATAGCCCTGATCGCCGTCAGGGGAATCCAGCTGATATTCGACTTCCTGGCCGGTCTGGCTGACGATGTGCCAGCGACGGGCGTGAAAGCCCTGTGGCCCGCCGTGCAGCTGATGTTTCCCCTGATTGGCCGCCAGCTGCCAGCGCTGCTCGCCTGCACTGATAGCGGCGTTAGCGATACGGTTGGCGTAGCGGCCAACCGTTGCGCCCAGATAGGCGGTCTGATTAAGGTAGTCGGCCGGCGTGGCACAGCCCAGCAGCGCTTCGCGCACGCTGCCGTCTTTCATCGGCACGCGCGCGGAAAGCCAGGTGGCGCCCCAGTCCATAAAGGTCGCTACCATGCCGCCCGCGTTGCGCAGCGTTGTGATGCGCCACGGCTGGCCGTCTGGCGCATGCGAGTGACTCAGCATGGGCCCGCTCCTTCAGAGGCTTTGCAGACGTAGAAAGTTTCTTTAATGCCGGACTGCGCCTCGTACTGCTCCGCCACGGCCGCTTTCACGCTGTCGACCAGATCCAACGGCATCAGCGCCACCACGCAGCCGCCAAAGCCGCCGCCGGTCATGCGCACGCCGCCGCGATCGCCCAGGCTGTTTTTCACAATGGTTACCAGGGTATCGATTGGCGGCACGGTGATTTCAAAATCGTCGCGCATGGAAGCGTGAGATTCCGCCATCAGCACGGCGATGCGCGCCAGATCGCCCTTCGCCAGCGCATCCGCCGCTTCCAGCGTGCGGGCGTTTTCGGTCAGCACGTGGCGCACGCGTTTGGCGACCAGCGGGTCAAGCTCATGCTCCATCGCTGCAAACTGCGCCAGATCGACATCGCGCAGCGAACTTTTGTTAAAGAATTTTGCGCCCGCTTCGCACTGCTGACGGCGAGTGTTGTACTCACTGCCCACCAGGTTACGGCGGAAGTTAGAGTTGATGATCACTACTGCGATATCTTCCGGCATCGGCACCGGACGCGTGCCCAGCGTGCGGCAGTCGAGCAGCATCGCATGATCTTTCTCGCCCAGCGCCGAGATCAGCTGATCCATGATGCCGCAGTTACAGCCGACAAACTGGTTTTCCGCTTCCTGGCCGTTTACGGCAATCTGCGCGCCGTCCAGCGGCAGCGCATACAGATGACGGAACACGGTGCCGACCGCCACTTCCAGCGAGGCAGAAGAGCTGAGGCCCGCGCCCTGCGGCACGTTGCCTGCAATCACCATATCCACGCCGTTGAAGTCAGGAATGCGTTTTTGCAGGTGCTTGACCACGCCGCGCACGTAGTTTGACCACATCTGCGTGTCATGCGGAGTAATCGCCTCGTCCAGCGAAAAAATATCTTCCTGATTTTCATAGTCGGCGGCGATGACGCGTACCTGGCGATCGTCGCGTTTGGCGCAGGCGATCACGGTCTGATAATCAATAGCGCAGGGCAGCACAAAACCATCGTTATAGTCGGTGTGCTCGCCAATCAGGTTAACGCGGCCCGGCGCCTGGATAGTTTGCGGCGCGGCATAGCCAAATTTTTCGCTGAAAATCTGTTGGGTCAGGGTTTTTAAACTCATGGTTATGCTCCGGTCTCGCGGAAATGAATATCGCTGACGGCACGCAGCCGTTCAGCCGCCTGTTCCGCCGTTAAATCACGTTGGGTTTCGGCCAGCATTTCATAGCCAACCATAAACTTGCGCACCGTGGCGGAACGCAGCAGCGGCGGGTAAAAATGCGCGTGAAGCTGCCAGTGGTCGTTGGCGTCGTCGTTGAACGGCGCGCCGTGCCAGCCCATAGAGTAGGGGAAGGAGCACTGGAACAGGTTGTCATAGCGGCTGGTCAGCTTTTTCAGCGCCACGGCCAGATCGGCCCGCTGCGCGTCCGTTAAGTCGGTCAGGCGCTTGACGTGCGCTTTCGGCAGCAGCAGCGTCTCGAACGGCCAGGCGGCCCACCAGGGCACCACGGCCAGCCAGTGGTCGGTTTCCACCACCGTGCGGCTGCCGTCATTCAGCTCGCGGCTGGCGTAATCCACCAGCATCGGCGACTGGTTTTTCGCAAAATAAGCGCGCTGGAGATCGTCCTCGCGTTTGGCTTCGTTAGGCAGGAAGCTGTTGGCCCACACCTGGCCGTGAGGATGCGGATTGGAGCAGCCCATCGCTGCGCCTTTGTTCTCAAACACCTGTACCCATGGGTAGTGCTGACCCAGATCGGCAGTCTGCTCTTGCCAGGTGCGAACCACGTCTTCCAGCGCGGAAACCGACAGCTCCGGCAGCGTTTTGCTGTGATCCGGTGAAAAGCAGATCACCCGGCTGGTGCCGCGCGCGCTTTCACAGCGCATCAGCAGGTCGTCGCTCTCCGGCGCGTCCGGCGTATCGGTCATCAGCGCGGCAAAGTCGTTGGTAAACACATAGGTGCTGGTGTAATCGGGATTTTTATCGCCGGTTACGCGCGTGTTGCCGGGGCAAAGAAAGCAGTCCGGATCGTGCGCAGGCAGCTTCTCCTGAGAAGGCGTCTCCTGTGCGCCCTGCCAGGGGCGTTTGGCACGATGCGGAGAAACCAGAATCCACTGATCGGACAGTGGGTTATAGCGGCGATGCGGATGATCGACCGGATTAAATTTCTGCATATTGAGTCCTGATTACTTTGTAATGCCTGCAAGCCTGAAAGAAAAATAGCACAGCGCGGAACGATAAAGCGTGATCGAGTGTGAATAAATGGAATCGTTTACACAAGATGAAAATTCCGAAGAGGCAGGTTTCACGGCTGTTTAATCCATAAATTCCTTTCCCGCTACGGTTGAAAGTGGTAGCGGTTACACGGGGCGTGCCGCCTGTCGACAGGGCAGGGGAAATCTATGGCGGGTAAATATCAGATTAATCGGATGACGCTCTGGCACACCGGCACCTTGAAACCATCGTTGGTGTTTAGTGCCAACATACTAAGGCTGCGCGAACTATTAGTGCCAACATACTAAAAGAACGAAAAGAGTAGCGCTAACATCCAGGCAGGCGAGCGTTCGCCGCTTGTCAGGACGTATAGACGAGACACGACCGTCGAACACAGGGATACGCGTGCCGAGGCTCCAGGAACGGACTTACGCCATGTCTACGTCATGCATGGCGCAGTTGGTGTGTACCAAAAGGTGTAGCGGTACTATGCACGGTTATTCAGGCTACCTTCGATGCGGCTCCTTTCTTTGAACAGGCAGCCTGAGCCAGCCTGACGGCTGACCCTAAGCTCGCCTCAGAGCCTGTCCTGCTGATAGCGATAGCCGTCACCGTCCGGCACGAACGTCAGGCGATGGGTGATGCACTGTGGCGCATCTTCAGCATGGTGCGAAACGAAAAGAAGCTGCGTGGCGCCTTCGCCAATCAGCACGTCAACAAAGCGGCGCACGAGCTGGCGGTTGATCGAATCCAGCCCCTGTAGCGGCTCGTCCAGGATCAGCAGAGCCGGATGCTTGACCAGCGCGCGGGCTATCAGCACCAGCCGCTGCTGCCCCCATGACAGACTCTGAAAAGGCGCGTCCGCCACGGCACGCATCCCCAGCAGCTGTAGCCACTGCTCCGCCAGCTTTTGCTGCCGATCGGAAACGGCCTGATAAATACCGATAGAGTCAAAATAGCCGGAAAGGATCACGTTGCGCACGCTGCTGCTGACGCGGTAATCCAGATGCAGGCTGCTGCTGACGTAGCCAATATGCTGTTTGATATCCCAGATGGTTTCGCCGCTGCCGCGACGGCGGCCAAACAGCGTTAAGTCATTGCTGTAGCCCTGGGGATGATCGCCCGTTACCAGGCTCAGCAACGTTGATTTTCCCGCGCCGTTCGGGCCGACGATCTGCCAGTGCTCGCCCGCCTGCACCGTCCAGTCAAGATGGTTAAGAACAGGGCGATCGTTATAAGAGACTACGCCGTCCCGCAGCACCACTAGCGGCGTCTGCGATGACAGCGCCGTTTTTGCCGATGCGTCGTCCGCTTCCGGTAGCGCCATCCCCTGCAGGTTTTCACTGTGTGCCAGCTGAGCGACCAGCGCCTCGGCCAGGATTGCTTCGCGTGCGCCTACATGCGTCAGCTCACATTCGGCCAGCACGCCAACCCGTTCGACAAAGTCGGGAATATCGTCAAAACGGTTCAGCACCAGCACCAGCGTGTGCCCCTGCTGGTGGAGTTGCGCCAGAACCTGGGCCAGATTGGCGCGCGACGCAACGTCCAGCCCGTCAAAAGGCTCGTCGAGGATCAGCAGGTCCGGCTCGGCCATCAGCGCCTGGCAGAGCAGCGTCTTGCGGGTTTCCCCGGTCGAGAGATATTTAAAACGACGATCGAGCAACGAAGCGATGCCAAAGGTTTCCGCCAGCTGACGACAGCGTGCCTCATCGCGCACCTCCTGCTGAATAATGTCGGCAGCGGTGCGGCCGGTATCTTCTTCATCCGGGCTGAGCATATCGGTGTTGTTACGCTGCCATTCCTCGGAAACCAGCTTTTGTAACTGCTCAAGCGAAAGACGAGTGGGGCGGAAAGTGTTGACGACTTCGCCTCGTGCGGCGGCAAGCTCGCCCGCAAGGGCGCGCGCGAGGGAAGATTTGCCGCTGGCGTTAGCGCCCACAAAAGCCCAGCTTTCGCCAGCCCGGATCGTCAGCGACGGCAGCATCAGGTTACGGGTCGCGCTAAGATGAAACGTGCCTTGCGAAATTTGCAACGTAGACATTGTTTATTCCATTTTATGCATTATTCCCTTCACTATCGACGCTGAGCGGCGGCGCTGTCAAATGGTGCCGCCGTTTTCAGAGCAGCGTGGCGATAATCACGCGATCGGCATTAAAATGTGCTGTTACCGCCGCGCCAGGCTGAAGATTTTGCTCCTGCGCGCGCTGGTTGGTTAAGGTAGCGCACAGCGTTTCGCCGCCCGGCAGCGCGATCAGCGCTTCACTGTGGGTCTCGCCCTTAATCAACTCGCTCAGTACGCCGTCGAGCTGGTTATCGGCCTTGCTCGCGGATTGGGTCACGTCTATCCACGGCGCTTTTATCAGCACCAGCACCTCTTTGCCCGGCGTGAGTTCAAGGCGATTGGCGCTCTGTTCAGTCAGCGCGGCTTTGATGCGCGTCTCGCCGTTGGCCAGCAGGATCTCAACATGCTGCTGCACCGTCTGCGCGTCGCGCTGCACCAGCGTGCCGAAAAGCTGGTTGCGGGCGCTGGTTTGCAGCGAAAACCGGGCGATGGCGCCCAGCAGGCTGCCCAGCGGCACGTCATCCTGCAATACATCGAACGCTTTCTGCTGAATCTGCTCCAGCAGCGCGAAAAGCTGAATCAGTCTGTCACCGTAGGCGGTGACCTGCGCGCCGCCGCCGCCTTTGCCGCCCGTGGCGCGCTCTACCAGCGTGCGGTCGGCCAGCGTGTTCATCTCGTTAATTGCATCCCAGGCGCTTTTATAGCTGATCCCGGCCATTTTCGCGCCCTGGCTGATGGAGCCGGTCGCGGCGATCTGTTTAAGCAGTTCGATACGGCGGGGATCGGCGAAAAGCCGCTGCTGTAATTTCAGGATCAGGGAAAGCTCAGCCTGCATGGTCGCTCCTGGCAAGAAAGGGTTTCCGGAATTGTACACTGTTGCGCAGGCGGGGCGTAAAAACAGGTAAAACGCACAAAAGGTCAGTGCACTTTTATCCGCTACGGATACAATAACTTCTTTTATTCAGTGAGGAAAAATACCATGCTGGAATTACTCATCGGTCTTGCAGAAGCGATCCTCATGGTTCCCGTGGTGATGGCGATAATCCTTGGCCTGATCTATGGCCTTGGCGAAGTCTTTAACGTCATTTCAAAGTTTGGTCATCGCAACGAGCAGCCTGCGAAAGAACGCCGCTAGATCCCTGCCCGATACGCCCGGCGACACCGGGCGCTATTTTTTGCGAGCCGCCTCAACTTCTCTCCGTTTATGCCGATAATCTTTATGACACCGGTTGTTAAATCGTTATAGTGAAGGCTACATAACGAGACCTTCGGAGAAGACCATGTCTGTGAAATTACGCCATTTCTTGATCGGTGCCGTGGTAACGGCAAGCCTGACCGGCCAGGCCGTAGCGGCTGAAAAAATTACCGTTTTTGCCGCCGCCTCCTTAACCAACGCGTTGCAGGATATCGCTAATCGCTACCAGCAGGGAAAAGAGGTAAAAATTGTCTCCTCTTTTGCCTCTTCTTCTACGCTGGCGCGGCAGATAGAGCAGGGCGCGCCCGCCGATCTTTTTATCTCTGCCGATCAGCAGTGGATGGATTACGCGGCGCAGAAAAAAAGCATTGAAGAAGCCAGCCGCTATACGCTGTTAGGCAACGAGCTGGTGCTGGTAGCGCCGAAAGAAGCGAAATCGCCGCGAGTCACGCTGTCGAAAAACACCGACTGGAAAAGCCTGTTGCAGGGCCAGCGTCTGTCCGTAGGCGATCCCGATCATGTTCCGGCAGGGCTCTACGCCAAGGAAGCATTGCAGTCGCTGGGCGCCTGGTCAACGCTGGAGCCGATGCTGGCGAGAGGCAACAGCGTGCGCGCCGCGCTGGCACTGGTGGAGCGCAATGAAACGCCTTACGGCATCGTGTATGGCTCCGATGCGGTAGCCAGCAGCAAAGTGGCCGTGGTTGGCGTTTTCCCGGCAGACAGCCACAAGCCGGTGGAATATCCAATGGCGAAAGTGAAAGGGCATGATACCGCCGGCGTCGCCGCGTTTTATCATTATCTGAAAGGGCCGGAAGCTGCGGCCGTGTTTAAACACTACGGATTTACGCCTCTGTGATATTAAGCGATCCCGAATGGCAGGCGGTTCTGCTCAGCCTGAAAGTCTCCAGCGTGGCGGTGCTGTTCAGCCTGCCGTTGGGCATAGCAGCGGCCTGGGTGCTGGTACGCTGCCGGTTTCCCGGCAAGACGCTGCTCGACAGCCTGATCCACCTGCCGCTGGTGCTGCCGCCGGTGGTGGTCGGCTATCTGCTGCTGATTGGATTCGGCAGACGCGGCTTTATCGGCCAGTATCTCTACGACTGGTTCGGCTTTACCTTCGCCTTTAGCTGGCGCGGCGCGGCGCTGGCCTCTGCCGTGGTCGCTTTTCCGCTGATGGTACGGGCAATTCGCCTGGCGCTGGAAGGCGTTGACGGTCGGCTGGAGCTGGCGGCGCGCACGCTGGGCGCAGGCCGCTGGCGGGTGTTTTTCACCATCACCTTGCCGCTGACGCTGCCCGGCATTATCGCCGGCACGGTGCTCGCCTTCGCCCGTTCGCTGGGCGAATTCGGCGCGACCATCACCTTTGTGTCCAATATTCCTGGCGAAACCCGCACGCTTCCTTCCGCCATGTATACGCTGATTGAAACGCCGGGCGCGGAAAACGCGGCGGCCAGGCTTTGCCTGATCGCTATTGCGCTGGCGCTTTGTTCGCTGTGGCTGGCGGAATGGCTGGCGCGTCGGGGACGCAAAAAGTTGGGGATGCCATGTTAGAGCTTGATATTGTCCAGCGCCTTGGCGACCACACTTTGCAGGTAAACGCAAACATACCGGCGCAAGGCATCACGGCTGTTTTCGGCGTCTCTGGCGCCGGCAAGACGTCACTTATTAACGCTATCGGCGGCCTGACCACGCCGCAGGAAGGACATATTTCCCTGAACGACAGGGTGCTGTTCGATGCTCAGACCAGCGTGAACCTGCCGCCGGAAAAGCGCCGTATCGGCTATGTTTTTCAGGATGCGCGCCTCTTTCCGCACTACAAGGTGAAAGGCAACCTGGAATACGGCATGGCGAAAACGATGCGCTCGCAGTTCGATGAACTGGTAGCGCTGCTAGGCATCGGCGAGCTGCTGTCGCGTTTTCCTTTTTCGCTGTCCGGCGGAGAAAAACAGCGGGTGGCGATAGGCCGCGCTCTGCTCAGCGCGCCGGAAATTTTGCTGATGGATGAGCCGCTGGCCTCGTTGGATCTGCCGCGCAAGCGTGAGCTGCTGCCCTATTTGCAGGCGCTGGCGAAACAGGTGGCCATTCCGGTGCTGTACGTCAGCCACAGCCTTGAAGAGATTATCCAGCTGGCGGATAACGTGCTGGTGCTGGATAAAGGCGAAGTGAAAGCGCTGGGCGCGCTGGAAAAAGTCTGGGCCAGCAGCGCCATGCGGCCGTGGCTGCCGCGCGCGGAGCAAAGCAGCGTGCTGCGCGTTCAGGTGCTGGAGCAGCATCCGCACTATGCGATGACGGCCCTTTCGCTGGGCGATCAGCATATCTGGGTTAACCGCATCGACGCGCCGCTGAAAACGCCGCTGCGCATTCGCATTCAGGCCGCCGACGTCTCGCTGGTGCTGCAGCCGCCGCTGAACAGCACTATCCGCAACGTCATTCCGGCGCAGGTCGGCGAGCTGCTGGATATCGATAATCAGGTCGAGGTGAAGCTGCTGATAGGGCAAAGCGAACTCTGGGCGCGCATTACGCCCTGGGCGCGGGATGAGCTGATGATTAAACCGGGCATGTGGCTCTACGCCCAGATCAAAAGCGTGGCGATCGCCGCCTGACGCGCCGCTTATACATTTTGCCGTCGCGTTGATGCAGATATCGCTTTCAGGGCGATGCCCGCGTCAACAGGCGGACATCGTCAGCCAGGCTGGCAGCACTTCCTGACAGATAGTCTGTGCAATCCCCAGCGCCAGACTGCTGCCGAACGCCTGCCATCGGCAAGGCCGCTACAACACTTCCTGATAAATAGTCTGTGCAATCCCCGGTTCCAGACTGCTGCCGATCGCCTGCCACCGGCAAAGCCGCTACAGCACTTCCTGATAAATAGTCTGTGCGATACCCAGCGCCAGACTGCTGCCGATCGCCTGCCATCGGCAAGGCCGCTACAGCACTTCCTGATAAATAGTCTGTGCAATCCCCGGTTCCAGACTGCTGCCGATCGCCTGCCACCGGCAAAGCCGCTACAGCACTTCCTGATAAATAGTCTGTGCGATACCCAGCGCCAGACTGCTGCCGATCGCCTGCCATCGGCAAGGCCGCTACAGCACTTCCTGATAAATAGTCTGTGCGATACCCGGTTCCAGGTTGGTGCCGATTACCCGACGCGCGCGCGCCTTGATGGCGTCGTCAGCGTTGCCCATCGCCACGCCCAGCCCGACGTTTTCCAGCATACTCAGGTCGTTATAGTTATCGCCGAAGGCCAGCACGTCGCTCATCTGGTAGCCTTCAGATTCAACCCACTCCGCCAGCCGTTTGCCTTTGCTGTTGCCCGCTTTGGCAATATCGACCTGATCGTGCCAGGACCATTCGCAGGCCAGGCCCATTTCCTGCTCCACGCTGTCGGCAAACTGTTGCAGCGCGCGGGTATCGGGATGGGATATGGCAAATTTCCAGATCGATTCCGCTTCTTCTGCCGCCTTGCTCAGGCTCGGCACCTTAATAAACACCGGACGCTGATGTTCCGGCAGCGACAGCCCCCAGTTAATGGTGCGGGTTACATGGCCGGTTTCGGCCTGGTAAAGCATCGCGTTATCAACATACAGCAGGCCATGAATGGCGGCCTCGTCCAGCATCTCAATCACCCGCAGCGCCTGATCCTGCGGCAGCGGATCGGCAGATATCACCTTTTTTGCTTGATAATCATACAAATAGGTGCCATTACAGCAGATTGCAGGTGTGTCGAGCGCCAGCGCCTGATAAAAAGGGTGGATAGCGACGTGATGGCGGCCGGTCACTATCACAATTTTTACGCCAGCCTGCCGGGCCTTTTGCAGCGCTTCCAGCGATTCAGGAAGAATGGTCTTACGCGGCGTCAGCAGCGTACCGTCCAGATCTAAAGCAATAACGCGATAACTCATAAATCGTTCCGAATATGGTTTGAAAACGAATTTTTGAGTCTACACCCTGTGGCGGCGCTGACAAAATCGTCCGGCACAAATCCGCCTGCGTGGCCTGCGAAAACGCGCTACGCTGAAGCAGACCCGATTGACCTGAAAAAGGAGCATTTATGAAACAAGTCGTTTATACCGCCAGCCCGGAAAGCGGGCAGATCCATGCCTGGCAGCTTGACCCGCAGGGCGCGCTGACGCTGCTGCAGGTGGTCGATCTGCCAGGCCAGGTTCAGCCAATGGTGGTCAGCCCGAATAAAGCTTTTCTGTATGTCGGTATCCGTCCTGATTTCCGCGTTATCGCTTTTCATATCGACAGCGAAGGCAAGCTGACCAAAGCGGCAGAAGCGCCGCTGCCGGGCAGCCCGACCCATATTTCTACCGATCTTCAGGGACGCTTTATTTTTACCGGTTCCTATAACGACGCCTGCGTCAGCGTCACGCCGATCGATGCGCAAGGCCTGCCGGGCGAACCGTTGCAGGTGATTAAAGGGCTGGATGGCTGCCACTCGGCTAACATCGATCTTAAAAACGAAACGCTGTTCGTCCCGGCGCTAAAACAGGATCGCATCTGTCTGTTTGATTTACAGGAAGACGGTCAGCTGCTGCCGCACGCGCAGCCTCAGGTCAATACGGTTGAGGGCGCTGGCCCGCGCCATATGGTGTTTCATCCGAACCAGCAGTACGCCTACTGCGTAAACGAACTGGACAGTACGGTCGACGTCTGGCAGCTGAATAACGCGCATGGCGAAGTCGAACGCGTGCAGAGCCTGGATATGATGCCCGCAGGCTTCAGCGACACGCGCTGGGCGGCGGATATTCGCCTGACCCCGAACGGTCGTCACCTTTACGCCTGCGATCGTACCGCCAGCGTACTGACCACGTTCAGCGTCAGCGAGGACGGCGGACTGTTGACGATTGAGGGCCATCAGCCAACGGAAACGCAGCCGCGCGGCTTTAACATCGACGCCAGCGGTCGCTACCTGATTGCGGCGGGACAGAAGTCGCACCATATTGCAGTCTATAGCATTGCGGAAGAGAGAGGACTGCTGACGCCGCTGGGACGTTATGCGGTAGGGCAGGGGCCGATGTGGGTAACCATCACGGAAATTTAAAGGACAGGCGGCGATAAGGCCGCCTGTTTTTTATCAGCTGTAGATAGCGGTAAGCGAAGCGCTCGCCAGCTGATGGAAATGCACGTTAAAGCCCAGCATCGCGCCGCTCGCCTGCTCGTCCACGTCCAGCTTTTCCACGTCCAGCGCATAGACGGTGAAAATGTAGCGATGGCTTTCGCCTTTTGGCGGTGCCGCGCCGCCATAGCCCGCTTTGCCGAAATCCGTGCGGGTCTGCACCGCACCGGAAGGCATTTCGGCCACGCCGGAGCCTGCGCCCTGCGGCAGCACGCGCGTGTCGGCAGGCAGGTTGGCCACGCCCCAGTGCCACCAGCCGGAGCCAGTTGGCGCATCGGGATCAAAACAGGTGACGACAAAACTTTTGGTGCCGGCGGGCACGTCATCCCAGGTCAGATGCGGCGACAGGTTATCGCCTTCGTAGCCCATCCCGTTAAAAACCTGGCGCGCCGGTAGCTTGTCGCCGTCGTTAAAATCCTGACTAAAGAGTTTCATTTCCCCTCCTGGCATTATTGATGAAGCAGTTTCAGCAGCTCCTCGGCTGCGGCGACGGAGGATGCGGGATTCTGGCCGGTCACCAGGTGACCGTCCGTAATGGCGAAACTGCCCCAGTCATGGGTTTTTTCATAGTTGCCGCCCAGCCCTCTCAGCGCATCCTCAACCAGGAAAGGTACCACATTCGTCAGCCCGACGGCGCTTTCTTCACTGTTGCTGAAGCCCGTCACGCGTTTTCCGGCCACCAGCGGCGAACCGTCCGGCTTTTTCGCCCGCTTCAGCACGCCCGGCGCGTGGCAGACCGCGCCGACCGGTTTGCCGTTAGCGTAAAAACTCTCAATCAGTTCAATGCTCTGCCGATCCTCCGCCAGATCCCAGAGCGGGCCGTGGCCGCCGGCATAAAACACCGCGTCGAATTTGCTGCTGTCGATGTTGCCCAGCTGCTGGGTATTGGCCAGCGCCTGCTGAGCGGCAATATCTTTACGGAAGCGTTCGGTATCGGCGCTTTGCGCATCCGGCTCGTCGCTTTTGGGATCCAGCGGCGGGTGTCCGCCAGCGGGCGACGCCAGCACCACGTTGATGCCCGCATCGCGGAAAATGTAATAAGGCGCTGCGAATTCCTCCAGCCAGAAACCGGTTTTTTTGCCGGTTTCGCCAAGTCGGTCATGCGAAGTCAGCACCATTAAAATTTTCATTTCAGGCTCCTGTTGGCGTGTCGCCAGCCACTTTAATCAGCACTTTACCGAAGTTTTTACCTTCGAGCATGCCGATAAAGGTTTCCGGCGCGTTGTCCAGACCCTCTACTATGTCTTCGCGGAAAACAAAACGATCCTCCGCGACCCACTGACTCATCTGCTGGAAAAATTCGTTAAAGCGATGACCGTAATCCTGATTGATGATAAAGCCCTGAACGTGCAGGCGTTTACGCAGGATGGCGCTCTGGAAAAGCGGCAGGCGATTTGGCCCTTCCGGCGCATCCTTGCTGTTGTAGTCGGCGATCAGGCCGCAGACCGGGATACGGCCTTTGGTATTCATCAGCGGCAGGACGGCGTCAAATACCGGGCCGCCGACGCTTTCAAAATAGACGTCGATACCGTCGCGGCAGTAGCGTTTAAGCGATTCTGATAAGTCGCCTGACCGATGGTTGAGGCAGCGGTCAAAGCCCAGCACGTCTTCGGCGTAGCGGCATTTTTCTTCGCCACCGGCGATACCCACCACGTAACAGCCTTTCAGCTTCGCTATCTGGCCTACCATCGAGCCGACCGCGCCGGTTGCCGCCGCCACGACCACGGTTTCGCCCGGCTGCGGATTACCAATATCCAACAGGCCCATATAGGCGGTAAAACCGGTCATCCCCAGCATGCCGAGCGCCCACGAAGGGTGTTTCAGCACGGGGCCGCTGAGCTTAAACAGATCTTTGCCGTCCGACAGGGCAAAATCCTGCCAGCCGCTCTGGCTGACTACCCAGTCGCCAGGCTGGTAATCTTCATGATTTGATTGTTCAACGATGGCGACGGTGCCCGCGCCCATGACGTCGTTAACGGCGATCGGCGGCACATAGGAAGGCGCGTCGCTCATCCGGCCACGCATATAAGGATCCAGCGAGAGCCAGATCGTCCGAAGTAGAATCTGGCCTTTCCCTGGCGTTGGTACGTGCTGTGACTCCAGACGAAAGTTAGCTTCAGTCGGTGCGCCATGCGGGCGCGAGGCGAGCACGATACGGCGATTTGTCTGTTTGTCTTGCGGCATGGTTTTTCTCCTTTACAAAATACAACCCGTAAAAAGCGTAGTGCATATGTCTCGTGCTCGCTTTGCTCTGGGCCGTAAAACAGGTAAAACAGCGCCACTGAAATTTAGTGAGGCTTTTTAATCTTTTTCTGCTTGCCTGTGGGTTAAAAACGGGGCGGTGACGCAATCATTATTAACAATTTTTAAAAACTTTATCGCGCAATCAATGTAAAAGCGTTCATATAATTAACGCAAAAATAGAGCTTGTATTGGGATATAAATAGGTTAGTTATTGCGTATTTCCTGATGAAGATGTGCGTTTCATTAACAATGTTTTAATTATTGTCCGGGCGAGAAATTCAGTATTTTAGGTATAAATCATGAATCTTCTGACAAAACGTAGTTTAACTTAAGAGTATTGTTAGTTAATTAATGTATTTATATTTATTTTTATCGTTACTCTTAACATGATTTACTATTTATTTAAACAATAGCTAAGCTTTTTGATGGGACTGTTTAATTAGATTTGTCCTAAAAACTATTTACAAGAAATTAGAAATAGGGCGATAATAAGGCTCGGGGCCTTCTTAAGGAATGCTATATTCCTGAGCTGGAATGTTCCTGATGAATTTATATCTAAAAAGTCAGCCACATAAACATGTGAAGTAGAGGGAATTTATGGAAGAATTTAAAAAATTATTATTAGCTACCGCTATGGCGGGTACCCTTTTTACTGGCAGCGTATATGCAGCAACCGGCACCTCTGTCGCCGGGGGCACTATTACCTTTAACGGCGCGGTCAGCGACACAACCTGTAATGTCACCACGAATAGCGGGTCGGACTTTACCGTTAACGTGTCGCCTGTCACTAAAGAAGACATGGGCACCACGCCAGGCGTGATCGGCAGCAGCGCCACGCCTTTTACGATTACCGTTTCGGGCTGTAGCGGTTTTGATGACGCCAGCACGGCTGCACAGTCGTTGAATATTGTCTTCACCGGCGCCAATGTTTCGGATGATATGAATTACCTGAAAAACGAATCGGGTTCAGCCGAAGGTGTCGGTATCGCCATCACTAAAAACGGTAGCGATCTGGTAAAAATGAACGAGGCTCTGGCAACAGGACTGGCTACAAGCCAATCCGCTGCCAGTGGGAATTACGATACGGCTGCGGCAGGCGACATTAATCTTTACGCGCATTATTACAACTACGGCGGCAGCAACGTTTCTACTGGTTCAGTAGTGACTACCGCAACTTATACGTTCAGCTACGAATAATCTACCTTGCACCCGGACAGGAGAGCGTCGGCTTTCCTGTCTCTTCCGGACGGCATTTCAGGAGTGTTTGTGAAAAAGTTTTTGCTTATTATCGTCTGTTATGTCTTCAGCTGTGCCGCCAGCGCCAATGTTATTATTAATTCAACCCGCGTGATCTTTCCTGCCGACGCTAAAAGTGTTTCAGTGCAGCTAATCAATAAAAGTAAAGAACAGCATCTGGTGCAGGCATGGATAGATGACGGCAGACAAAACGAAAAGCCTGAAAATATCTCAACGCCCTTTATGGTGGTTCCCCCGGTGGTAAAAATTCAGGGTAACGATGGCCAGGTTTTAAGGATTAATCACAACGATCAGGTCAGAACCCTGGCCAAAGATCGCGAGTCGCTGTACTGGCTGAACGTGCTGGATATTCCTCCTGTACCGAAAAAGCTGGATGCGGCGGCTAACTATATGCAGGTCGCTATACGCAGCCGGATAAAAATTTTTTGGCGTCCGACAGGACTAAAGATCTCGCCTGAAAATATTGGTCGGTACCTGAGCCTGAAAAGGAAAAACCAGAATGTCTGCATCAATAATGCATCGCCTTTTTATCTGACTGCCATACAGCTGATGAGATGGGACGGAAAAAGCACGCGCGTTCAGCAAGGAAAAAAACAGGATAATCTGATTAGTAAAACCGTTTCGGTACCGCCTTTTACCTGTCAGCCTCTTGATGCAGGAAAAGTATCCGCTTCAGGCGGCAAGTATCAGCTGACTTATATTGACGACTATGGCAGCAGAGTCCCTGTTACAATTGATTTAGTAAAATAAAAGGAATTATTCAGGAGCAAATAATGAAGGCGACAGTAAATTTGCTTGCCCCAACAGGCTATGGAAAGCTATTTTATCTCACCTGTATTATTCTGAACTGCTCTGTAGTCAACGCGGCTGAAACATTCAATACCAGTTTGATGGTAGGGGATTCTTCTCAGGCTGACTGGAATAATCAGGGGCAGACCATTTTATCCGGAGTTTACGATCTGGATATTTATATTAACGGCAGCTGGAGCGGTAATTTTCCGGTGAAAGTGGATTCAGGGGAAGCTTTCTGGCTGTCAGGCGCAACGCTTAAAGCTCTGCCAATTAAATATATTGATAAAAAAGCGATAACTAAAAAAGAGTGGGTGCCGGTAGCCGAAATACTTTACGGCGGACAGGCCACGCTTAACAGAGGAATGCTGCGACTGAATCTGACTATTCCTCAGGCCAGGATAGATAAAAAAGATCGCCGCTGGATCGCGCCGGAACTGTGGGATGCAGGGATTAATGGCGCTTTTACCAATTACAGCCTCAGCTATAATAACCTCCAACAGCATAACAACGATGGCAATGCGGATAACGTTTTTCTTTCGCTCAGCAGCGGCATTAATTTAGCCCACTGGCAGTTGGTCGATAACAGCCAGTTTCAACGTACGCGTAGTCGCCAGGGAGAATGGAATACGCAATCCCGCTATGTCGAACGCGCGCTGCCAGCTATTAATTCGTTATTCAGGATAGGGGACAGCTATACCAATTCGCCCTGGTTCGATAACGTACGTTTTCGCGGCATCACCTTAAAACAAGACCAGCGCATGTATCCCGATTCTTATCGTACCTATATGCCGGTTATTCGCGGTAACGCCACGGCGAACGCCGTAGTCAGCGTTTATCAAAACGGCAGCGCCATTTATCAAACAAACGTGCCGCCGGGCCCTTTTGTTATTGACGATCTTATGCCTGGCGGATCGCGCAGCGATCTCACGGTAGAAGTTGCCAACGCTGGCGGCATCACCGAGCGTTTTACCGTCCCTTACTCTACCGTTTCCGATATGTTGAGAAGCGGCTCGTCAGAGTGGCTGTTAACGGCGGGTAACGTTCAGCTGCATGACGTGGATTTACACCCGGCCTTTGTTCAGGGCAATGGCTCACACGGCATTAATAACTATCTGACGCTCTATAGCGGCGCCACGCTAAGCCAGGATTATGCTTCTTTTCTGCTGGGCGGCGCGTTCAGTTTGCCACGGGTCGGGTCGTTTTCAACCAATGTGGACATGGCTCGCGCGCATCTGAACAGTGGGGAATCGATGCAGGGAGAGCGCTGGAAATTAGCTTACAGCCGCTTCTTTATGACCAAAACCAACCTGACGCTGGCGACTTACTATTACAACACGGCGCGCTATCTTTCCCTGTATGACACGGTACAAACCAATGCGCTAGCGCGTGAGGAGAACGGTAAGCAATACCTGCGAAGCAAACAGAGCTTCAGCGTTAACCTCGATCAGACCCTGCCGCCGGGCTGGGGACGGATTGCGATTGACGGCTTGTGGCGTCAGTACTGGAACAGCGATCGCATGCTAAAGCAATACAGCCTGACCTACAGCAACCTGTACAAAAAAGCGACGTGGAGCCTGGCCTTTCGTCGCAATCACTATGAATATGACGGCAGCGAAGAAGAGCGGCGTTACAGCAGCAAAAGCTACGATGAACAGCGGATCGACCTGGCTGTTACTATTCCGCTCTCTCTGTCCGGCAACCGCCACAGCGTCACGCTGCGTACCTCGTCGCAGGACGGTAAATATAGCGGTATGGAAGCCGGGGTCAACAGCTCGCTGGAAAGCCTGGACTACAGCCTTAACTTCAGCCATGACCGTACCGGACACAGCGCAAAGTTTGGGGCCTACAGCGCCTGGCGCACGCCTTATGCAAAGTTAACGGGTCAGTACAGCGAGGCGAGCGATTTCCGCCAGCTTGGCATAGGCGCCAGCGGCAGCGCCGTACTCTGGCGCGATGGCGTGTTGGCTTCAGGCAACACGGGCAATACTTTTGTGATCCTGGACGCGCCGGGTATTGCTCAGGCCACGGTCAACGGCAATCCCAATATGAGAACCAACCGCGCAGGCCGGGTTCTGGTGCCTTCCGTCACGCCTTACCGTATGAACACTTATCTGTTGGATAACCCTCGCGGTGAAAGCGAGGGCGAACTGCTGGGCAATATCGGACGCGTGACGCCCTGGGCAGGCAGCATTAACTATGTGCAATATAAAACCGACACGCGTGCCGTGTTTACCTTCAAAGCGCTGTTTGATAACGGGCAGCCTTTGCCTTTTGGGGCCGGCGTCACCGATGCAGAAGGCAACTCGCTGGGCTACGTAGCGCAGGGCAGCCTGATTTATCTCAAAGCGAAGCAGCTTCCCGAATGGCTGCACGTGCAGCTGACGGAAGGGCAGGAAAGTAAAACGTGCAGGATCCATTTAGCCAACGCGGCGCAGACCTCTTTTTGCGTGCGCTAAGCCGAAAAGGCGCCGCATTCATTTTCAGGGAGTCATCATGAAAAAATACTGGATAGCGTTACTGCTCGGGTTGTGCGCTGTTTCCGCAGGCGTGCAGGCGGGCTGTACCCTTATAAGCGGTTCGACGGTAAAGGCCAACGACAGCCTGAACCTTTCAGGTTTGCTGACCGCGCAGGATAGCCACAGCGAAACCCGAACGGCAACCTGGTCAGTGCCGGTAACATGCTATCTTATTTTCAATAGCAACGCGGTGCACTTTGTCAGCCCGATACAAAATGGCTTTTGGGTGAAGTTTGTTAACGCAGCGGGCACGGCACGCTGGATAAAACTTCAGACCAGTGGATTTATCGAAAAGATAGATTATGAAAACGGCGACAGAACGCTGCAAGGCTCAGATTTTAGCTATCAGCTTACCGCCACCTTACTGGACAGCGATCCGGGCGTAACCGACAGCAAATTTTACAAGGTGACCGACGCCGGGAGCGCGGAGATCGTGACCATGGTGATGCATAACGCCAACTTTATTGGCTCCACGCCTACGGTGGATCAGGCGGCTGAAGTGGCGGCTTCGGGCAACTGGAACAATGATTACCTGGGCTATCAGTCCCTGACGGTGACCTTTAACCCGGCGGAAACCACCTGTGAAATGCCGGATCAGCAGGTGACGCTACCCAGGGTGTCGTTGAATATGCTGCGTAACGGCATTGCCACCGACAGTACCTCTTTTACGCTGCCGATCAGCTGCTCTGCAACCCTGGCGGGTGGCGCTACGCGTTCGGTTAATGCCTGGCTTATAGCGCCGACCTGGTGGAGAACAGCCAGCAGATTATGCGTAACAGCCGCTCCAGCTCGCAGGGCGTCGGCATCGTCTTGAACGACAGCGCCGGTAAGGCCGTTTCTCTGTCAGGCGGGACGGCGGCAGGTGAAGCCACTTCGCTGCTGTCGATTACCAAAGGCGCCGACATTCATGCCAGCGCCATTAACCTGAACGCTGCCTATAAGGTGTTCGATCCGGCTAATCTCAGTCCAGGGTCGGTCGTTGCCACCGCGACTATTTATTTTGACTATGACTGATCGCCGTCGTCAGGATAAAAACAGCGTGGGGCAGGCAACCGCCGCCGCTATCGCTGTCGTCAGCTTTTGCAGCGCTTCCGGCTCGATAACGTAAGGCGGCATTAAATAGATAAGCCTGCCGAAAGGACGGATCCAGACGCCGCGCTCAACGAAAAAGCGCTGCAGCGCCGCCATATTCACCGGTCGACGAGTTTCGATAACGCCAATCGCACCCAGTACCCTGGCATCCGCCACTTCCGGCTGCGCTTTTAGCGGCAGCAGCGCGGCTTTCAGCTGCGCTTCAATCGCGCTTACCTGCCGCTGCCAGCGATTTTCCTGCAGCATCGCCAGGCTTTCGCTGGCCACCGCGCAGGCCAGCGGATTGCCCATAAACGTCGGGCCGTGCATAAAACAGCCCGCCTCGCCGTTGCTGATGGTATTGGCAACCTCGCGCGTGGTCAGCGTGGCGGAAAGCGTCATGGTGCCGCCGGTCAGCGCTTTGCCAACGCACAGAATATCAGGCGATATCCCGGCGTGATCGCAGGCGAAAAGCTTGCCGGTACGGCCAAAGCCTGTTGCGATTTCATCGGCTATCAGCAGCACGTTGTGGCGATCGCACAGCTCGCGCACGCCTTGCAGATAGCGCGGATGATAGAAGCGCATTCCGCCCGCGCCCTGCACGATGGGTTCCAGGATCACCGCGGCCAGTTCGTGCGCCTGTTCGCCAATCAGACGGGCAAAATCGGCGATATCGCTTTCCTGCCACTCATCGTCGAACCCGCAGCCCGGCGCGGCGGCGAACAGGTGGTTCGGCAGATAGCCCTGATAGAGCGAATGCATGGAGTTCTGCGGATCGCATACCGACATCGCGGCAAAGGTATCGCCGTGATAGCCGTTGCGCAGCGTCAGAAAGCGCTGACGCCTTTCGCCGCGCGCCTGACAATATTGCAGCGCCATTTTCATGGCAACCTCAACGGCTACCGAGCCCGAATCCGCCAGAAAAACGCACTCCAGCCCCTGCGGCGTCATCTCTACCAGACGACGACAGAGCGCCACGGCCGCAGGATGGGTGATCCCGCCAAACATCACGTGCGACATCTGCTCGATCTGCGCGTGCATCGCCTGGTTCAGGCGCGGATGGTTATAGCCGTGGATAGCTGCCCACCAGGAAGACATGCCGTCCACCAGCTCGCGGCCGTCAGCCAGCTGCAGCGAGGTGCCAGAGGCCGCGACCACCGGATACACCGGCAGCGGTTTGCTCATTGACGTGTAGGGATGCCAGATATGGTCGCGGTCAAAAGCGAGGTCGAGAGGGGTCATAAAATACTTGTAAACCAAAATTAAAAAATTTAGTTTACAAGTATAACCGTAAAATGAACATGAGATCTTTTCTTTTGGAGCAAGCAATGGCAAATCGCTGGACAGTCGCCCAGGCCCAGGCCCTTTTCGACAAGCCTTTTCTGGAGCTGATGTTTGAAGCGCAGCAGGTGCATCGTCAACATTTCGATCCGCGTCAGGTGCAGGTCAGCACGCTGCTGTCGATCAAAACCGGCGCCTGTCCGGAAGACTGTAAATATTGTCCGCAGAGCGCCCGCTACAAAACCGGCCTGGAAGCGGAGCGCCTGATGGAAGTGGAAGAGGTGCTGACCTCTGCCCGCAAAGCCAAAGCCGCAGGATCTGACCGCTTCTGCATGGGCGCGGCGTGGAAAAACCCGCACGAACGCGATATGCCTTATCTGGAGCAGATGGTCAAAGGCGTTAAAGCAATGGGGCTGGAAACCTGTATGACGCTGGGCACGCTGAGCGATGAGCAGGCGCAGCGGCTGGCGCACGCCGGGTTGGATTTCTACAACCATAACCTGGATACCTCGCCGGAATTCTACGGCAGCATTATCACCACCCGCAGCTATCAGGAGCGCCTGGACACCCTGGGCAAGGTACGCGACGCGGGCATTAAAGTCTGCTCCGGCGGCATCGTCGGCCTGGGCGAAACCGTTAACGATCGGGCCGGTCTGCTGGTGCAGCTGGCTAACCTGCCGGTGCCGCCGGAAAGCGTGCCGATCAACATGCTGGTCAAGGTCAAAGGCACGCCGCTGGCCGACAACGACGATGTCGATCCTTTCGATTTTATCCGCACCATCGCCGTGGCGCGCATTATGATGCCGACCTCCCACGTGCGTCTTTCCGCCGGCCGCGAGCAGATGAGCGAGCAGACGCAGGCGATGTGCTTTATGGCTGGCGCTAACTCGATTTTCTACGGCTGCAAGCTGCTGACCACGCCGAACCCGGAAGAGGACAAGGATCTGATCCTGTTCCGCAAGCTGGGCCTGAATCCGGCGCACACCACCACGGAAGCGGGCGACAACGAGCAGCAGCAGGCGCTGGCGGGTCAGCTGCTGAATGCCGATACCGACCAGTTCTATAACGCGGCCGTGTAAATGGGCTGGCAACAACGCATCAGCCTGGCGCTTGCGGAGCGCCGGGAGAAGCAGCAGTTTCGCCAGCGCCGCGTCAGCCAGCACGACGACGTGCGCACCCTGTGCGTGAACGACCGTCGCTACCTGAACTTCTCCGCTAATGACTATCTGGGGCTGAGCCGGGATCGGAACGTTATCGCCGCCTGGCAGCAGGGGGCCGAACGCTACGGCGTCGGCGCAGGCGGATCGGGTCACGTTACCGGCTATGGCGCGCCTCATCAGGCGTTTGAGCAGCAGCTGGCCGACTGGCTGGGCTATCCGCGCACGCTGCTGTTTATTTCAGGCTTTGCGGCGAATCAGGCAATCATTGCCGCAATGCTGCAGAAAAACGATCGCATCTTCGCCGATCGCCTGGCGCACGCTTCGCTACTGGAAGCGGCCTCGCTCAGTCCGGCTACGCTGCGCCGCTTTGCGCACAATCAGCCGGAAGCGCTGGCGAAACTCTTCAGCCCTGCCGACGGCGGCGAAACGCTGGTGGTGACGGAAGGCGTTTTCAGCATGGATGGCGACAGCGCGCCGCTGCAAGAGCTGCATCAGCTTACCGCTCTGCACAACGGCTGGCTGCTGGTGGATGATGCGCACGGCATCGGCGTAACGGGCGAGCAGGGGCGCGGCAGCTGCTGGCAGCAGAACGTGCGTCCGGAGCTGCTGATCGTGACTTTCGGCAAGGCATTTGGGCTGAGCGGCGCGGCAGTGCTCTGTAGCGAAGAGACGGCGGACTACCTGTTGCAGTTCGCGCGTCATCTGATCTACAGCACGGCGATGCCGCCCGCGCAGGCTTTCGCGCTCCAGACGGCTTTACGCGCCGTACAGCAGGGCGACGACCTGCGCGCGCGGCTGCAAAAGAATATCCGCCTGTTTCGCGAAGGCGCGGCGGCTGGCGGGCTGGCGATCCTGCCTTCTTCAACGGCCATTCAGCCGCTGCTGGTAGGTGAAGAGCAGGCGGCGCTGCGGCTGGCGGAACGGCTGCGGGAAAGGGGATGCTGGGTAACGGCTATCCGCCCGCCCACCGTGCCGCCGGGAACGGCGAGGCTGCGCATCACGCTGAGCGCGGCGCATCAGGAAGAAGATATTCAACGACTGCTGGAGGCGCTGCATGACGCAAACGGTCAATAAAGCGGCGATCGCCAGAGCCTTCGGCCGGGCGGCGCAGAGCTACAACCGGCACGCGGAGCTGCAGCGGCTGAGCGGCGAAGCACTCTTTTCGCTGGCGCGCGGCCGTGAGCAAAAGCAGGTGCTGGATGCGGGCTGCGGGCCGGGCTGGTTCAGCAAGCGCTGGCGCAGTGCGGGCAACAAGGTCACCGCGCTGGATCTTTCTCCGGCCATGCTGAACGAGGCGCGGCTTGGCGACACGGCCGATGCCTATCAGCTGGGCGATATCGAAGCGCTGCCTTTTACCGATGCCGCTTTCGACGTGTGCTGGAGCAATCTTGCCGTGCAGTGGTGCAGCGACTTACGGCTGGCGCTGGCCGAAATGCGCCGCGTGATCCGGCCTGGCGGCCAGGTGCTGTTTTCAACGCTGGCCGCCGGCTCGCTGAACGAGCTTAACCAGGCCTGGCAGGCGCTGGATCTGCCCGCGCCCGTTAACCGTTTTCTGAGCGAGGCGCAAATAGCGGACGCAGGAAGCTCGCTCGGGCTTCGGCTGGAGGCGCAGACGCAGACGCTGGCTTTCCCGGACGTGCTCGGCGCGCTGCGTTCACTGAAGGGGATCGGCGCCACGCATCTGCATCAGGGCCGCCGTGATGGCCTGCTGAGCCGTCATCATCTGAGTCAGCTGGCGCAGAGCTGGCCGCGCGACGAGCGCGGTTTCCTGCTCAGCTATCATCTGCTGTATGGAGTGATTGATTGTGAGTAGCTGGTTTATTACCGGAACGGATACGGAAGTAGGGAAAACGGTCGCCAGTACCGCGCTGTTGCAGGCTGCCCGCGCCGCCGGATTGCGCAGCGTAGGCTATAAGCCCGTTGCTTCCGGCTGTGAAATGACGGCGGAAGGTATCCGCAACAGCGACGCGCTGGCTTTACAGCGCAACAGCGTGCTGACGCTGCCTTATGAGCAGATCAATCCGCTGGCCTTTCTGGAGCCGACGTCTCCGCATATCGTCAGCGCGGAAGAAGGCAGGCCCATTGAGTTTACTCAGCTTTCGGCTGGCCTGGCGGCATTGCGCGAGCAGGCGGAGTGGGTGCTGACCGAAGGCGCGGGCGGCTGGTTTACGCCGCTTTCAGCCACGACGACCTTCGCGGAGTGGGTGACGCTGGAACAGCTGCCCGTGGTGCTGGTGGTCGGCGTCAAGCTGGGCTGCATCAATCACGCCATGCTGACGGCGCAGGCCGTCACGGCCAGCGGTCTGCGTCTGGCTGGCTGGATAGCCAATACGGTGCAGCCGCCGGGCAGGCGTCATGCGGAATACATGGCGACGCTGCAACAGCGGCTGCCCGCGCCGCTGCTGGGTGAAATCCCTTATCTCACCGACAGCGCCGATTTTGACCGGCTTGGTCACTACGTGCGCCTGCCGGAATAAGGCGATGCCCTCTGGCAGCGCGCCGGAGGGCATGACTAAACGGTAAGCCAGGTGTTGACTATTCTCTCATCCAGCTGCGCCACGCTGCCGTGGGCCACGTTGCGCCCACGATGCAGCAGCAGGAAATAGTCCGCCACTTTACGGATAAAAGAGATCCGCTGCTCAAGCAGCAGAATGGTCAAGCCGAAATCGTGATTCAATCGATGGATCAAATTCCCCATCTCCTCTTCCAGCCAGGGCGACATGCCCTCCGTCGGCTCGTCCAGGATCAGCAGCTTCGGCTGGAGCACCAGCGCTCTGGCCAGCGCCAGCTGCTGCTGCTGATCGAGCGGCAGTTCGCCGCTGCGCCGGTGACGAAGCGAATAAAGCGCGGGAAAAAGATCGAAAACCATCGGCGGAATGGCCGGATGGCGCTGTTGTCCTGCGCCCGCCAGCAGCGCTATCTGCAAGTTATCCTCGACGCTGAGCTGCGAGAAAATATGCCGCCCCTGAGGCACATAGCCGATGCCGAGCGCCGCGCGTTTTTCTACCGGCTGCTGCAGCAGATTTTGCGGCGGCAGATTGCCTTCCTGCCACATAATGGTGCCGCTGTTAATCGGCAGGTGGCCCATAATGCAGTTGACCAGCGTGGTTTTCCCCATTCCCGGCCTTCCCAGCACGCCCGTACAGGTGCCCGGCGGCAGTTCCAGATCCACATCCCATAAAATATGATCCTGCCCGTAAAACTGATTTATCGCATGTAAGCTCAGCATCTGACACTCTCCTCCAGACAGTTTTCGAGCGCGCCTTCGTAGCGTGACGAAGGATTGACCATGGACGCAGCGTCCATGGCTTGGGCTTCTCGCTCTGGTATGTTGAAAGCGTGAGGCGGTCAACAGGAACTGCAATTCGCAGGCCAGGTTTTAAAATGCAGAAAAAAACGACCGGCAAATCAGGAAAGCAGGGCGGGTAATTGGTCAGAAAAGGTTAACAATTGCCCACGGAAATTTCCGACTGCACTTTGATGGTGCCCTAAACCCAACATTTATGGTGCAGGCGCCTGCCTGTAAGGCAGATCGGCCGCCCGACCCGCTGAAAAAAAAGCCTTAATGGGGATAGCCCTGAAGGCAGAAGTATGCTTCAGGTCGGACAAGACCGCGCAGGACAGGTAAAAAATTTAAGGAAAAAATTTTTTTTGCGTACGCGCTCACAGGACGCTGCGTTTTATACACAGCAGACGGGTTGGGCGTTGAAATCAGTTATCCACCATTCCTGTGGATAACCATGTGTATGAATGACTGAAAACCTGTAAAAGGCGAGAGCCGGCGCGGCTTAAGCTTGAGTTGGTGCTAAACTCGGCTGAAATAACATTGCGTTAAATTTCAAGGCGTTAGTGAAAATCAAGCGGGGAAGGATCGCAGCATATTTTGCCCGCGCCATTTTGTCAGGATGTCTTGACAAATGTTAAAGTTTCAGTCCGGCTGGGGATAACCCCTTCACTTTCTTGCCGCTTAAGCATCCGTTCAACGCTGTTGGCCCACACGCGCGCTGCCTTCCCTTTGTTCTAATCGATAACTGGAGATATATCCAGTATTTTTTGCTGGCAAAATCGTCATAGCAGAGTAAAATTACCACCCTGTCCGCGCTTTTCATCATCAGGTAGCCATGCAATGAGCAAAGTCTTTAAACTTAATTCCGCCTTTCAACCTTCCGGCGATCAGCCTGAAGCCATTCGCCGCCTTGAAGAAGGGCTGCAGGATGGACTGGCGCATCAGACGCTGCTCGGCGTAACGGGGTCGGGCAAAACGTTTACCGTTGCCAACGTCATCGCCGATCTCAATCGGCCTACGATGGTGCTGGCGCCGAATAAAACCTTAGCGGCGCAACTTTACGGGGAGATGAAGGAATTCTTTCCGGAAAACGCCGTGGAGTATTTCGTCTCCTACTACGACTACTATCAGCCGGAAGCCTACGTGCCCAGTTCGGATACCTTTATCGAAAAGGACGCCTCCGTTAACGAGCATATTGAACAGATGCGTCTGTCGGCGACCAAAGCGCTGCTGGAGCGTCGGGATGTCATCGTGGTGGCGTCGGTGTCGGCGATTTACGGCCTGGGCGATCCGGATTCCTATCTGAAAATGATGCTGCATTTGACGCGCGGCATGGTTATCGATCAGCGCGCCATTCTGCGGCGTCTGGCGGAGCTGCAATACAGCCGCAACGACCAGGCTTTTCAGCGCGGGACTTTCCGCGTACGCGGCGAAGTGATCGATATCTTCCCGGCGGAATCGGACGACTATGCGCTGCGCGTCGAGCTGTTTGACGAAGAGGTCGAACGGCTGTCGATTTTCGACCCGCTGACGGGCCAGATCACCTCGGTGATCCCGCGCTATACCATCTATCCAAAGACGCACTACGTGACGCCGCGCGAGCGCATCATACAGGCGATGGAAGACATTAAAGTCGAGCTGGCCGATCGCCGTAAAACGCTGCTGGCGAACAATAAGCTGCTGGAAGAACAGCGTATTTCCCAGCGCACGCAGTTCGATTTAGAAATGATGAACGAGCTGGGCTACTGCTCGGGCATTGAGAACTACTCGCGCTACCTTTCCGGCCGTGGGCCTGGCGAGGCGCCGCCGACGCTGTTTGACTATCTGCCGGCGGATGGCCTGTTGGTGATTGACGAATCGCACGTCACCATCCCGCAGATCGGCGGCATGTATCGCGGCGACCGGGCGCGTAAAGAAACGCTGGTGGAGTACGGCTTCCGCCTACCGTCGGCGCTGGATAACCGTCCGATGAAGTTTGAAGAGTTCGAGGCGCTGGCGCCGCAGACCATCTACGTTTCCGCTACGCCAGGCAAGTACGAGCTGGAAAAATCGGGCGGCGAAGTGGTGGATCAGGTGGTGCGTCCGACCGGCCTGTTGGATCCGCTGATCGAAGTGCGTCCGGTCGCTACTCAGGTTGACGATCTGCTGTCGGAAATCCGCAAGCGCGTGGCGATTGACGAGCGTGTGCTGGTGACGGTGCTGACCAAGCGTATGGCGGAAGACCTGACCGAGTACCTCACCGAACACGGCGAGCGGGTGCGCTATCTGCACTCGGATATCGACACCGTAGAGCGTGTGGAGATCATTCGCGACCTCCGCCTCGGCAAGTTTGACGTGCTGGTCGGCATCAACCTGCTGCGTGAGGGTCTGGATATGCCGGAAGTTTCGCTGGTGGCGATCCTGGATGCCGACAAAGAGGGCTTCCTGCGTTCCGAACGCTCGCTGATCCAGACTATCGGTCGCGCCGCGCGTAACGTTAACGGCAAGGCTATTCTCTACGGCGATAAAATTACGCCGTCGATGGAAAGGGCGATTGGCGAAACTGAACGTCGCCGCGAGAAGCAGGAGATCTACAACAAGGAAAAAGGCATTGTGCCGCAGGCGCTCAACAAGAAGATCGCCGACATTCTGGAGCTGGGCCAGGGCATCAACAAAAATAAACCGAAACGCCTTAAATCGCCTCGCGATGTGGTGGAGGACGATGCGGCGGTGGTCGATTTATCGCCAAAAGGGTTGCAGAAGCGTATCCGCGAGCTGGAAACGAAAATGCAGGAGCACGCCAAAAACCTGGAGTTCGAAGAGGCCGCCAACGTACGCGATCAGCTGCATCAGGTACGCGAGCTGTTTATTGCCGCTTCCTGAGACGCGGCACCAGGCCGTCGCCGTCTCGTCCTGGGAGCAAGGGTTTCGGCGCGCTAGCCCAGTCGCTGGATCGCGTGCTCCAGCGCGCTGTGCAGCAGCTGGCGGTCGTGGCGGTATTTGATATCCGCCGCCTCCAGCGGCTCCTGCACGATCAGGCGTTCGCTGACGCCCGTAGTATCCACATGCGGGCCGACCACGACGGCATCAATCACCTTCCTGCCGATATATTTTTCCATGACGGTCAGCTTATCCGCCAGCGTCAGCTGTGCCGCCGCCGGGCTAAGCTCTTTGCCCAGATTACCGATAAACACCATCGGCGCGGGCGTGCGTCTGAGCGCCTGCGCCATATCCGGCAGCAGCAGCACCGGCATCAGGCTGGTATAGAAACTGCCTGGCCCAATCAGGATCAGGTCGGCCTCGTGGATTGCCTCAACCGCTTCTTTGGTCGCGTTGGCTCTGGCCGAAAGCAGCAGCTCGCGCGGCGGCATGGCAAGCTTGTCGATCGCCGTTTCGCCGTAAACCTGCTGACCCCGATCGTCAAGGGCTATCAGGTCGACCGGCTGTTCGGACATGGGGATCAGAAAAGCATCCACCTTCAACAAACTGCGGATCAGATTGATCGCCTCGATCGGCCGCACGCTCAGGTGATCCAGCGCTTTCAGCATCAGATTACCCAGGTTATGTCCGGCCAGCTCGCCCTGGCCACCGAAGCGATACTCGAACATGGCGGAGGCCACGCTGGGTTCGGTAATCAGCTGGTTCAGGCAGTTGCGCATATCACCCCAGGCGATGCCGCCTTCCGCATGACGAATACGTCCCGTGGAGCCGCCGTTATCGGTGGTCGTGACAATGCCGGTCAGGCGTGAGCCGAGCGACGACAGCGCGGATAAAACACGGCCCAGGCCATGCCCGCCGCCAAGCGCCACGACGCGATCGAGATCGGCCAGAGTACGGTTACGCATAAAATTCCTTCAATATGTTAACAGTGCAGCCAGCCTGTCAGTGGTTTTTGCCTTATTTTACGCTAAGGTGCCGTAAAACGGCGGTAAAAAAACGTTATATATCAAAATACATAGCGAAATTCCTTACTGGCAACCGCGCTTCGTTAGCAGTAGACTTTTACTACCATGGCTTACCATACCGGTAAGTCACACTTAGCCCTGGCGCCTAAGTCTTCGGATAGGGTGCTTTGGCCGCAACTTTACGTTGCCAGGGTGCAGAAAGAAATGCCTGCATCTCCCGATATTTGGAAAGGTGTTCTGGTGTCACAATTTACTGATAATTTCGACCGCAGCTTTTACTATCTGCGCCTGTCGATCACGGACGTTTGTAATTTCCGCTGTACCTATTGCCTGCCGGATGGCTACAAGCCGCAGGGCATCACCAACAAAAGCTTCCTCTCGCTGGATGAAATCCGGCGCGTCACCCGTGCCTTTGCGGCGGCGGGCACGGAAAAGGTGCGCCTGACGGGCGGTGAACCTTCGCTGCGTCGCGATTTTACCGACATTATCGCTGCGGTGCGCGAAAACAGCGCTATTCGTCAGCTGGCGGTCACCACTAACGGCTACCGGCTGGCGCGTGACGTGGCGTCCTGGCGTGAAGCGGGGCTGACGGCGCTGAACGTCAGCATCGACAGCCTTGATGCCCGTCAGTTTCACGCTATCACCGGTCAGGACAAATTCCATCAGGTCATGGCGGGTATTGACGCGGCCTTTGACGCAGGCTTCAGCAAGGTCAAAGTCAACACCGTGCTGATGCGCGACGTTAACCATCACAGCCTGCAAACCTTCCTTGACTGGATCCGCGACCGGCCAATCCAGCTACGCTTTATTGAGCTGATGGAAACCGGCGAAGGCGGCGATCTGTTCCGTAATCACCACGTATCAGGCGAGGTGATCCGCGACCAGCTGCTCCAGCAGGGCTGGGTTCGCCAGCTACGCGGGCGCAGCGACGGCCCGGCGCAGGTGTTCTGCCATCCGGACTATGCCGGTGAAATCGGCCTGATCATGCCCTACGAGAAAAATTTCTGCGCCAGCTGTAACCGCCTGCGCGTGTCGGCCGTCGGCAAGCTGCACCTCTGTCTGTTTGGCGATGGTGGCGTGTCGCTGCGCGATCTGCTGCAAAGCGACGATCAGCAGGCAGAGTTGCAGGCGCGCATTGCCGCCAGCCTGAAAACCAAAAAGCAGACGCATTTTCTGCATCAGGGCAACACCGGCATCACGCAGAATCTCTCTTTTATCGGCGGCTAACGCATGGAGTCTACAATGGCAAAATCGACGGCGGAATTTATCCCGCTTAACGTGGCGGTGTTGACCGTCTCCGACAGCCGCGACGCGGCGGAAGATACCTCGGGCGACTATCTGCGTGAAGCGCTGGCGGAAGCCGGGCATCAGGTGCTGGATCACGCGCTGGTGAAAGACAACCGCTACCGCATTCGCGCCGTGGTCTCCAGCTGGATCGCCAGCGCGGATGTCCAGGTGGTGATCGTGAACGGCGGGACGGGCTTTAACAGCAAAAACAGCACGCCGGAAGCGCTGCTGCCGCTGTTCGATCGTGAAATCGACGGCTTTGGCGAGCTGTTCCGCATGGTTTCCTGGGAAGATGTCGGCAGCGCGACCATTCAGTCGCGCGCCGTCGCGGGCATGGCCAACCAGACGGTGATTTTTGCCGTTCCCGGCTCCACGCGCGCCTGTCAAAGCGCCTGGGAAAGCATTATCCGCGATCAGCTCGACGCCCGCACTCGTCCCTGTAATTTTGTCTCGCACCTGAAGAAGCCCTGAACTATGTCCCAACTGACCCATATTAACGCCTCCGGCGAGGCGCACATGGTGGATGTCTCCGCCAAAAACGACACCGTACGTGAAGCGCGTGCGGAAGCCTTTGTGGTGATGCATCCCGATACGCTCCAGATGATCCTGGACGGCAGCCATCACAAGGGCGATGTCTTCGCCACGGCGCGCATTGCGGGTATTCAGGCCGCCAAGCGTACCTGGGAGCTGATCCCGCTGTGCCATCCGCTGCTGCTAAGCAAGGTCGAAGTGACGCTGAGCGCCGATACCGCCAACAGCCGCGTGCGTATCGAATCGCTGTGCCGTCTGACCGGCAAAACCGGCGTAGAGATGGAGGCGCTGACGGCGGCCTCGGTGGCCGCGCTGACCATTTACGACATGTGCAAAGCGGTGCAGAAAGATATCAGCATTGAACAGTGCCGACTGCTGAGCAAAAGCGGCGGCAAATCCGGCGATTTTAAGGCGGATAAGCATGATTAACGTCCTTTTTTTTGCGCAGGTGCGCGAGCTGGTCGGCACCGACAGCATCAGCGTTACCGAAGACTACGCCACCGTGGAAGCGCTGCGTGCGGCACTGGCGCAGCGAGGCGATCGCTGGTCGCTGGCGCTCTCGTCAGACAAGCTGCTGGCGGCGGTCAATCAGACTTTGGTTTCCGCCCAGCATCCGCTGAAAGCGGGCGACGAGGTCGCGTTTTTCCCACCGGTAACCGGAGGCTAAAATGGAAACCCGGATCAGAGTAGGGCAGGCGCCGTTTGAGATGGCCGAAGAGTACCGCTGGCTGGCCGCCTGTGATGAAGATGGCGCGGTGGTGACCTTTACCGGCAAAGTGCGCAATCACAACCTGGGCGATAACGTTTCTGCGCTGACGCTGGAGCATTATCCGGGGATGACCGAAAAGGCGCTGGCGGAGATTGTGGCCGAAGCGCGCGAACGCTGGCCGATGCAGCGCGTGACGGTGATCCATCGTATCGGCGAGCTGTTTCCCGGCGATGAAATCGTGCTGGTTGGCGTCAGCGGCGCACATCGAGGCGCGGCTTTTGCGGCGGCGGAATTTATTATGGATTATCTGAAAACCCGCGCGCCGTTCTGGAAAAGAGAAGCCACGCCGGAAGGCGAGCGCTGGGTTGATGCCCGCGACAGCGATAAAGAAGCCGCCTCGCGCTGGGCATAGCGGTTCTTTGCCGCCGGTCGGCAAGGGCGGGCCGTTCCGGGGCTGTTTTAGCCCGCTCTGATGGATTAATCATGTTTCGCTGTGTAACCTTGAGGTAAATTTTTTTTACACAGGGAAAGTCATGGTTTACTCCGCCGTTAAACGTCTGTCGCTGCTGGCCTTGCTGGTGCTGGCAGGCTGTAGCACTCAGCCTGAAAAGAAGCTGCCCGAGCGGCGCCCGGCCGATGTAAAAGCGCAGATCACCCGGCTGCTGCCGTCCAAAGTCAGCGATCGTCAGGGCTGGACCGACGACATCTTCGCCGCGTTCACCAGCCAGAAGCTCGATCCTTCCGTCAGCAACGTCTGCGCCGTTATTGCCGTCGCCGATCAGGAAACCACCTTTAATGCTAACGCCAGCGTGCCGGGCCTGCCGAAAATCGCCTGGGGCGAGATCGACCGCCGCGCGGGCAAGCTGCATATTCCCTCCTTCGTGGTGCGTACCGCGCTGCGGATCAAATCGCCGAACGGCGAGAGCTATACCGACAGGCTGGACAAGGTGCGCAGCGAAAAAGAGCTGAGCGCCATTTTTGATGATTTTATCAATATGGTGCCGATGGGGCAGACGCTGTTTGGCAACCTCAACCCTATCCACACCGGCGGCCCGATGCAGGTCAGCATTGCCTTTGCCGAGGCCCATGCCGATGGCTACCCTTACCCAATCGATGGCACTATTCGTCGGGAAGTGTTCAGCCGTCGCGGCGGCGTCTGGTTCGGCACCCGCCATCTGCTTGGCTATCCGGCTAACTACAGCAAAACGCTTTACCGCTTCGCGGATTTTAACGCGGGCTGGTATGCCAGCCGCAACGCGGCGTTTCAGGCTGCCGTGGCGCGGCTTAGCGGCATTAAACTGGCGCTGGACGGCGATTTGATCCAGTACGGTTCGGATGCGGCCGGCTCCACCGAGCTGGCGGTACGGGCGTTGCACTTAGGGTTAAGCGACGGCGCCATCCGCAGCGCGCTGGAGAAAGGCGAAACGCTGGCGTTTGAAAAAACCGACTTATGGCAGCAGGTGTTTGCCCGGGCGGATAAAAATGCCGGCAGGCGTCAGCCGCGCGAGATGCTGCCCGGTATTAAGCTGGAAAGCCCGAAAATCACCCGCAGTCTGACTACCGCATGGTTCGCGCAGCGCGTGGACGGACGTTATCAAAGCTGTCTGGGACGGGCAAACTAAGTCGATCTGGTGAAATATTGCGCTTTGCTACTGTCCTTAGTACGGTAGCATAAGCGCTGTCAGAGGCAGGAAGCACTGACCGCAGGAAAAATGCGAGAGGTTAAATTTGATGGTTGACCATTTAAAGGACTTACAGGAAATCGCCCACGACTTTCATGAAGTCGGCGGCGTTTCTGCTGAAACCGTGCACTACATTGATGCCCGTGTTCGATTGCAGGAGCTACGCCAGCGTCTTCCGGCGGTGCAGGATATGCCCGGCCAGGCGATACGGCAGCTGCGCGAGCGTTTCGATCTCAGCCAGGCGATGCTGGCCGAATACGTCAATATGTCGGTGGTAACCATTTCCAAATGGGAGCGGGGCGAAAAGAAACCTAACGGCGCGGCGTTAAGGGTACTGAATACGCTGGCGCGCAAAGGCCCGGATGCTTTTGCCTGACGTTATCCTGAGCGATTAAGGCAGCCTCACTAAGAGGCTGCCATCTTCCGTTATGCCGATTCCAGCCTGAAAATTTGTACCGTTTGCGCCAGCTGTTTCGCCTGATCTTCCAGCGAAGCGGCGGCGGCGGACATTTGCTGAACCAGCGCGGAGTTCTGCTGCGTCGCGCCGTCCATCTGGTTGACGGCCACCGTCACCTGGCCAATGCCCTGCGACTGCTCGTCGGAAGCGTGCACGATCTCGCCGATAATCGTCTTCACGGAATTCACGGCGGTATTCATCTCCTGCATGGTTCTGCCCGCGTCCTGCACCAGCGAAACCCCGGTATTCACGCGCTGCGTTGATTCGCCAATCAGCGCCGAGATGTCTTTTACCGCGTTGGCGCTGCGCTGCGCCAGACTGCGTACTTCCGACGCCACCACGGCGAAACCACGGCCCTGTTCGCCAGCCCGAGCGGCTTCCACCGCGGCGTTAAGCGCCAGAATATTGGTCTGGAAAGCAATGCCGTTAATGATGCTGGTGATCGCACCGATTTTCTGCGAGCTTTCGTCAATCTGCTGCATGATTTCCACCACCTGCTGCACCAGCTGCTCGCCTCGCTGTGCGATAGCGGTGGCGTTATCGGTCAGCTCGGTGGCGCTGTGCGCGTTATCGGCATTGTGCTTCACCGTGGCGGTAAGCTGTTCCATGCTGGCGGCGGTCTCTTCCAGCGCGGCGGCCTGCTGTTCGGTACGTGATGCCAGATCGAGGTTGCCGGAAGCGATCTCTTCTGCGCCCTGGCGGACGGAATCGCTGGCGGAAATGATCTCGCCAACCATCGTGCGCAGCTGCTGCTGCATGGTCTGCATGGCGAAGAAAATGCTTTGCCTGTCCTGCGCACCAACCGGAATATCCGCGCTGAGGTTGCCTTCCGCCACGCCAAGCGCGATTTCTGCGGCCTGAGAGGGTTCGCCGCCCACCGGCCGGGAGATTTTTCGGCTGAACAGCACACCCAGCACGGCGCAGACAATCACAATGCTCAGCACCATCATAATCAGCGCATGGATCAGCTGACGGTTGGCCTCAGCCATTACCGCACTGACCGGCGCCACCACGCCCAGATACCAGGGCTGCTGGCTGTTGCCGATGGTCACAGGGCGCCAGGTTTCCAGCACATCCTCGCCCAGCACGCGGTCAAAATGCTGCACCACATCCTGGGTAAAGCCGTTGGTTTCGCCTTTATACGCCTTGCCCGCTTCCGCTTTGTCAGGGCTGGACACCACCAGGCCTTTGTTGGAAAGCAGCAGCGCATAGCCGGTGCCGCTCCAGGGCTTCACCGCGCCCACGCTTTTTTGCAGCGAGGCGAGCGAGATATCGGACGTGGCGACCGCTTTCAGCTGGCCGTTATCCATAATCACCGCCGCCACCGAGGTCAGCAGCGTCGGCACGCCGTTATAGGCGTAGCTGTAAGGTTCAATCAATACATCCTTTTGCAGCTTTTGCGGGATCAGATAGTAGTCGCCCTGGCCGGGCGTGAAGATGGATTCCAGATTATGCATGGCGAAATTGCCCGCGCTGTCGCGATCGACAAAGCGCGCGAAACGTCCCTGCGGCGGCGTACCGGGCTGGGCGGCGAATTCCGCATCTTTGCCGTCAAAGGCATTGGCTTCAAAGGTGATCGACAGCGACAGATAGTCCGGATTCTGCTTCATGGCTGCCTTCATTAACTCTTCCGCGACTTTGCGGTCGGGCACGCCAGCGGCGGGCAGGGCGAGAATGCTCTGGCCCATATCTCTGGCTACCGTGCGGGCGTAATCAAGGCTTTGCTGCACGCTGAGCGCGTTGCTTTGGGCAATTTGTCCCAGATACTGCTCGGCGATTTTGCGCTGCTGCTGGCTGGACTGCCAGCTGAGCAGACCAATAGTGATGGTAAAACCGAGCGTGATAGTTAATGCGCCGGTCAGGAGCATCATGGTGCGCGTGCTCATTTTTCGCTTCTGGTGTGGCTTGTTCATCAGGAACCCCTGGAGTGAATTAAATTGTTCTCAGACTTCCCGGTAAGCGTTCTCTCTGTGTTCACTCTATCGGCAAAAAATGGTTGACCTTTATACAGTCGCGGGGCGTCAGGCCAGGTTTGTGGTGCAAGGGGAATTTTTGTCACGAAAAAGCTACAGGCGCTGCTGGCCCAACCCGGCCGGACTGTGCCAGACTTAGCAGTAAATTCACCTTAAAGGAGAGCATCATGGAAAGATATCCTCGTTCCAACGGTTCTATTGTTTCCGGCGCCACCACGGGCCTGCAAACCTACATGGCGCAGGTCTACGGCTGGATGACCTGCGGTCTGCTGCTGACCGCTTTCGTGTCCTGGTTTGCCGCCAACACCCCTGCGGTCATGCAGCTGGTTTTTGCCAATAAAATTACCTTTTACGGGCTGATTATCGCCCAGCTGGCCGTGGTCTTTGTGCTGTCCGGCATGGTGCACAAGCTGAGCGGCGCGGTCGCGACCGGTCTGTTTATGCTCTATTCGGCGCTGACCGGGCTGACGCTGGCCAGCATCTTTTTGCTATATACCTATTCGTCTATCGCCAGCACTTTTGTGGTCACCGGCGGGATGTTCGGCGTAATGAGCTTCTGGGGCTATACCACTAAGCGCGATCTGAGCCGGATGGGCAGTATCCTGTTTATGGCGCTGATCGGTATTCTGCTGGCGTCGCTGGTTAACTTCTGGCTGAAAAGCACCGCGCTGATGTGGGCCGTTACCTATATCGGCGTGCTGGTGTTCGTCGGGCTGACCGCGTATGACACGCAGAAGCTGAAAAATATCGGTGAGAATATTGATGTGCGGGATAAAGAGAATCTGCGCCGCCACTCGATTATGGGCGCGCTGACACTGTATCTGGACTTTATTAACCTGTTCCTGATGCTGCTGCGGATTTTCGGCAACCGCCGTTAATGAACAAGGGGCGTTTACCGCCCCTTTTTTTACGCCTGCTTTTGCATATCCTGCTGGTTTTTATGCCTCAGGCTTTTCGCCCGGCTCTCCAGCCACAGATAAAGCACCAGCGCCAACAGCAGCGGCGCGATAAAGTAGATGACGCGATAGGCCAATAGCCCGGCGATAATGGCGCCGTGCGACAGATGCTCGCCGCTCAACAGCGCCAGGAATACCGCTTCCAGCACGCCAATCCCGGCAGGGATATGAATAATCACGCCCGCAATACTGCTGATCAGCAGCACGCCCAGCACCTGAGGATAATCAACCTGCTGCGCAAACAGCAGCCAGATAATCATCCCCATCACCAGCCAGTTAGCGCTGGACACCGCAAACTGCAGCATCGCCATGCGGAAAGAGGGCAAAGCCAGCTTGTGGCCTTTTACCGTCCAGCGGCGACGTTTGGAGAAGGCGCAGAGCGCAAGATAAAACACCACAAAGGCCAGCAGCCCCACGCCGATCGCGCGCAGCGTGCCTTCGCCAATAAACCAGCCTTTGGGGATCGGCACCGCGCCGCTGCTGAAAACGATACCGGCCACCAGCACGTAGCCCAGCCAGTTGGTGGCGATACTGAGCGAAAAAATACGCGTAATGGTGCTGCCGCTCAGGCCGAGCCGCGAATAGAGCCGGTAGCGCATCGCCACGCCGCCTACCCAGGTACTGAGCGTCAGGTTAAAGGCGTAGCAGATAAACGACACCAGCATCACCTGCCGCTTTTGCAGCTTGTGGCCGCAGTAGGCCTGGCCGATTAAATCGTAGAGGCCATAGGTCAGATAGCTGACCACCACCAGAGCTACGGAGGCGAGAATAGCCGTGCGGTTATAGTTGGTAATAACGTTAAGCACGTCATGCCAGTTAACCTTGCGGGCGTAAATCACCAGCAGCACGATTACCGCGATAAAAAACAGGCCGGTCAGCCCTTTTTTTATCCATTTCCAGCGAGTATGTGACTGAGACATCAGGATTTAGCCCTCTCTTTTTCACTGTCAGATTCGACGCGATCCTGGGTTTCCATTTCAGGCTGCACCGGCGGCGCGATCTGCGCCAGCTTAGGCGTATGCGCGGGCAGCCAGCCGGCAATCGCCGGGAAATGCCGCAGGAAGTGGAAGACCACAATGCTTTTCCCCAGCTGCCACCAGTTTTGAGGAGGGAGCTTATCTTCATCCACCCGTACGCAATCTTCGGCCAGCAAACGCGCCAGTTCGGTGCGCAGGGTCTGGTTGAATGCGCGATCGTGAATGATCAGATTCGCCTCCAGATTCAGCGACAGGCTAAGCGGATCGAGATTGCTGGAGCCAACCGTTGACCAGAATTTATCCTGGATGGCAATTTTGGCATGGAGCGGACGCCGGATATATTCGTATACCTCCACGCCGCCGCCGACCAGATAGTTATACAGCAGCTCTGCGCCGACCTTGACGATCGGCATATCGGGCTTGCCCTGCACGATCAATTTCACCGATACGCCGCGCTGGGCCGCCGAGCGCATTTCGCGCAGCAGACGATAGCCGGGGAAGAAATAGGCGTTGGCGATAATCACCTCTTCTTTGGCCTCGCGCAGCATATCGATATAGTGTTGCTCGATATCGTCGCGGTGCTCGTCGTTATCTCGCCAGACAAACAGCACCTGCGCATCGCCCGGCGCACGGTTGCGCACGGCGCGGTGCGACCGTCCGTTCCACCAGCGCCTGACAGGCTGTTCGCTGTTGATCGCCTCCTTGACGTAGCGGGCAATATCTTCCACCACCGGGCCTTTGACCTCGACGGTGTAGTCCTGCTTCGCTTCCTCGCCGTAGCTGGAATTATGCTCGGCGGAATAGTTAATGCCGCCGACAAAAGCGATTTCACCGTCGCAAACCACGGTTTTACGGTGCATGCGGCGGAAAACGTTGGTTCTCATGCCAAGCACCAGCGGGCGCGGATCGTAAAAGATAAAGCGCACGCCAGCGGAGGTGAGACTGCGGATAAATTCCGGCGAAAGGTCGTTAGAGCCATAGCCGTCCAGCAGCATTTCAACCTTTACGCCGCGCGTGGCGGCATCCAGAATAACTTCCTGCAGGGCTTTCCCGACTTCATCCTCAAAAAGAATAAAAGTTTCCAGCAGCACGCTCTCTTTTGCGCGGCGGATCGCCTCGAAGACGCGGGGAAAATATTGTTCGCCATTGGCCAACAGGCGCAGGCGATTACCGTCACGCCATTCCGTTTTCATAAGTGTATCTCCACAGCCAGAGGCGCGTGATCGGACAGGTGCGACCAGGGTCGCAGCGGTATTTTGTGCGGATGACTGACGGCGGCATTACGAACGTAAATTCGATCCAGTCGTAACAGAGGAAAGCGGGCAGGGAAGGTACGTGCCGGGCGGCCGTTTTTCTGGCTGAATACCTCTTCCATCCCCGCTCCTCGTTGTAATATTTTATTGGCTTTTTGCTGCCAGTCGTTGAAGTCGCCCGCCACCACCACGGGTTCATCCGGCGGCAGACTATTAAGCAGCTCGCAGAGCATGGTTAGCTGAGCGGCGCGATGCGCGTCCCGCAGGCCCAGATGCACGCAGACGGTATGCAAAATCTTGTCGCTGTCGGGGAGCGTTATTTTACAGTACAGGAGGCCCCGCTTTTCCGTGCCCTCTACGGAGATATCCCGGTTTTCATAGGACAAAATGGGAAAGCGGGACAGCAGCGCGTTGCCATGATGGCCTTCAGGATAGACGGCGTTGCGCCCATAGGCGAAATCTTGCCACATCATCTCGGCAAGAAATTCGTAATGGGGCGTGTCGGGCCAGTTCTGCACCTTAATAGAGTGCAGATCGTGAGAGCCCATGACCTCCTGCAAAAAGACAATATCGGCCGAGGTATCTCTGACCGCATCCCTTAATTCCGGCAAAATAAAACGCTTATTGGTCGCGCTGAAACCCATGTGCGTATTGATCGTCAGGACTTTTAATGAAAATCCTTGCGGTTTTTGTGACATACTGTGCGCGCTCTCCTCTTCGGATCAGGAAGAGTAAAGTGTAGTCCTTGTCACAAAAGTGTGCCGCTAAGTGCAGAAATTTACGGCATTAATTAAGAACTACGGTAGTCTGATGAAATGCGTTGTCACTTACTGTGACAGCCAGGCTTGGGCAGACCTCAGTCAGGTCTGTCGGGAGATAAAATAATGAAATGGTCCAATCGTGTTCAGATTGTTACCGGACAAACCTGTGTCCATATCACGCTGCACCTGCTGCTGATTGCCGCCCTTGTCTGGGGCTGGCAGCATCATGCGCTGTTCCAGGTCAGCTCGGTGTTACTGGCGATGTACGCCAGCGTCTTTATCGTCATGCTGCCGGCCCAGCGCCTGCCGCGTTTACGTCGCCTGGGCGACTTCCTGGAAGACGTCACCACCACTTACTATTTTGGCGCCGCGATGCTGGTGCTGTATCTGCTGTCCCGCGTAGTGCATAACAACCTGCTGCTGGGCTGCGTTGGCGTGGTCATGCTGACCGGGCCCGCCGTGGTTTCGCTGCTGGCTAAAGAGCCGGTGCGCGTTCGCCGTTAACGCCGGGCGGGCCGCGACGGCCCGCCATCCTGCAGCTTCCCGCCATCCTGCAGCTTCCCGGCCCCTGTTTCCGTGATAAACCCGCCGCTTTTTTGACCGTGAAAGAATATTTCGCGCCGGGCGTGGAACATCTGTTATAATCCGGCCCTTACGCACCGTGGTTTGTGCCCCCTTTCAAGCGTCAGGCTGAGCCTGGCGTCATATTCTCCCCCTGGAAACTACACCGCTTGTCGCGGTCAGGGCGGAACCGGAGTCAGTCAACTTTATGTCATTTGATTCTCTCGGCCTTAATGCCGATATTTTGCGTGCAGTTAACGAACAGGGCTATAACGAGCCAACCCCTATTCAGCGTCAGGCGATCCCTGTCGTACTGGGCGGGCGCGACCTGATGGCCAGCGCCCAGACCGGTACCGGTAAAACCGCTGGTTTTACGCTGCCGCTGCTGCAGCTGCTGAGCAGCTCAAGCCCGCATCCAAAAGGTCGCCGCCCCGTTCGCGCGCTGATCTTAACCCCAACCCGCGAGCTGGCCGCGCAGGTTGGCGAAAACGTGCGCGATTACAGTAAATATCTGGATCTGCGCTCGCTGGTCGTCTTTGGCGGCGTCAGCATCAACCCGCAGATGATGAAGCTGCGCGGCGGCGTTGACGTGCTGGTGGCAACACCGGGCCGTCTGCTGGATCTGGAGCATCAGAACGCGCTGGATCTGTCACAGGTTGAAATCCTGGTGCTGGACGAAGCGGACCGTATGCTGGATATGGGCTTTATCCACGATATCCGTCGCGTGCTGTCCAAGCTGCCGGCTAAGCGTCAAAACCTGCTGTTTTCCGCTACCTTCTCCGACGAGATCAAAACCCTGGCGGAAAAACTGCTGCATAACCCGGAGCAGGTGGAAGTGGCTCGCCGCAACACCGCTTCCGAGCAGATTACCCAGCACGTGCACTTTGTGGACAAAAAGCGCAAGCGGGAACTGCTTTCTTTCCTGATTGGTCGCGACAACTGGCAGCAGGTGCTGGTGTTTACCCGCACCAAGCACGGCGCTAACCATCTGGCTGAACAGCTGAATAAAGATGGCATCACCGCCGCCGCCATCCACGGCAACAAGAGCCAGGGCGCGCGTACCCGTGCGCTGAGCGACTTTAAAGACGGCAACATTCGCGTACTGGTGGCGACCGACATCGCCGCGCGCGGTATCGATATTTCCGAACTGCCGCACGTAGTTAACTACGAGCTGCCGAACGTGCCGGAAGATTATGTGCACCGTATCGGCCGTACGGGTCGTGCTGCCGCCACCGGCGAAGCGCTGTCGCTGGTCTGCGTGGACGAGCACAAGCTGCTGCGCGATATCGAGCGCGTGCTGAAGCGTGAGATCCCGCGTATCGCTATCGAAGGCTACGAGCCGGATCCGAGCATCAAAGCGGAGCCGATTCAGAACGGTCGTCAGCAGCGTGGCGGCGGTGGCGGCGGTGCAGGCCGTGGTCGCGGCGCGCCGCAGGGCAATCGCGGCGGCGAACGCGGTCGTAGCGGTAACGGCGGTGGCCGTGGCCAGGCAGCCAGCGGCGAGCGTAGCCAGTCGGAGCGTCAGGGCAGCGGCCCACGTCGTCAGGGCGAAAGCGCTGGCGCACCGCGCACCAACAAAACCCGTCAGCGTCGTTCTAATCCGGCGTAACGGTAAATAAAGGGGATCGCCCGATCCCCTTGTTTTCGCTGGCGGTTAAGCCAGCCTCCTCTTTCCTTTATCAGCAACGGTTTGTGACATGCGCGTTTTACTTGCCCCGATGGAGGGCGTGCTTGATTCACTGGTGCGCGAACTGCTCACCGACGTCAACGATTACGATCTCTGTATCACCGAGTTTCTGCGGGTGGTCGATCAGCTTTTGCCTGCCAAATCCTTTTACCGGCTCTGTCCGGAGCTGCTTCACGCCAGCCGTACGCCTTCCGGCACGCTGGTGCGTATTCAGCTGCTGGGTCAGTATCCTGAATGGCTGGCGGAAAACGCGGCGCGCGCGGTGGAGCTGGGCTCCTGGGGCGTCGATCTGAACTGCGGCTGTCCTTCCAAAACCGTTAACGGCAGCGGCGGCGGCGCCACCCTGCTGAAAGATCCCGAGCTGATTTATCGCGGCGCGAAAGCGATGCGCGCAGCCGTTCCTGCGCATTTGCCGGTGACGGTGAAGGTGCGGCTGGGATGGGAGTCAGGCGCGCGACAGTTTGAAATCGCGGATGCGGTAGAGCAGGCCGGCGCCAGCGAACTGGTGGTGCACGGGCGAACCAAAGAAGATGGTTACAAGCCGGAGCGGATTAACTGGCAGGCGATTGGCGAGATCCGCCAGCGTCTGAGTATCCCGGTTATCGCCAACGGTGAAATCTGGGACTGGCAAAGCGCGCAGGATTGTCTGCGGGTAACGGGCTGCGACGCCGTGATGATCGGGCGCGGCGCGCTTAACGTGCCCAATCTGAGCCGGGTGATCAAATATAACGAACCGCCTTTGCCCTGGCCGCAGGTGGTGACGCTGCTACAGCGCTACGTGCAGCTGGAAAAACAGGGTGATACCGGGCTTTATCATGTTGCCAGGATCAAACAGTGGCTGGGCTATCTACGCAAAGCCTATCAGGAAGCCAGCGATCTGTTTAGCCAGGTGCGCGCGCTGAAAACCTCAGGCGAGATCGCGCTGGCGGTGGATCGCTATGCGTTAACGGTGAGATAACTCGCCGTTCCTATTACAAATTTGTAACATTTGGCCGCAGGATCTCACCTTGTGCTAAGGGTATGATGTGAGGCTTATCACACTTATTTTCCGGCTCTGACATGTCTGCGATCCCAGCCTTATCCAGCGCTCAGCTCAACAAGCGCATTATTTCCGTGGTGATTTTCACCTTCTTTTGCTACCTCTCTATCGGTCTGCCCCTGGCGGTTCTGCCGGGCTACGTGCATAACCAGTTGGGCTACAGCACCTTTATCGCTGGCTTAATTATCAGCCTGCAATACTTCGCTACCCTGATCAGTCGTCCACAGGCCGGGCGCTATGCCGATCTGCTCGGCCCGAAAAAAGTGGTGCTGATGGGCCTGGTGCTGTGCGGCGCCAGCGGTTTGTTCAGCATCCTGGCGGTGATGTTTAGCACGCCGCTAACCAGCCTGATTTTATTGGCTATCGGGCGCATTATGTTAGGGCTGGGCGAAAGCCTGACCGCCACCGGCTCCATTCTCTGGGGCATTAATATTGTCGGCACCACGCAAAGCGCGCGGGTAATCTCGTGGAACGGCGTAGCGACCTATCTGGCGATGGCGCTGGGCGCGCCGCTGGGCGTGATGCTTAACGCCGCCTTCGGCATCCCTGGTTTTGCCGGATTGATTGTGCTGATGGCGGTTTTTGGTTTCTGGCTGGCGTCTCGCCGTGCGGCGGTGGTGGTCACTACAGGCCAGCGCATTCCGTTTAACCAGGTGTTTTCCCGTATCTGGCCGTACGGACTCTGTCTGGGGTTAGGCACCATCGGCTTCGGCGTTATCGCCACCTTTATCACGCTCTATTTTGCCAGCCACGGCTGGCGCGGCGCGGCCTTTTCGCTGACGCTGTTCAGCGCGGGTTTTGTGGCGATGCGTCTGGTGTTCAGCAACTTTATCAGCCGGTTTGGCGGCCTGCGCGTTTCCGCCTGCTCTTTCGCTATCGAGTGCGTTGGCCTGCTGATTATCTGGCAGGCGCACTCGTCGCTGGTGGTGGATATCGGCGCGTTTCTGACCGGCTCCGGCTTTTCGCTGATCTTTCCGGCGCTGGGCGTGGAGGCTATCAGGCAGGTGGCGCCGCAAAACCAGGGATCGGCGCTCGGCCTCTATTCTGCCTTTCTGGATTTTGGCCTGGGCATCACCGGGCCGGTGGCGGGACTGCTGATAGGGCGCTGGAGCATTGATACCGTTTATCTGGCAGCGGCTGTGGTGGTGGCGTTTGCGCTGGTGGTAATAATGCGGCTACGCCTGCGGGCGGGCGCAGCGGTAGAAAACTAAGGCTGCATCAAGGTGATGCAGCCTGAAGCGGCGGTTAAAAGCGGGTAAAAAGCCAGTAAAGCGAGGCGGAAAGCAGGATCGACACCGGCAGCGTTAATATCCAGGCCATGGCCAGGTTGCGCAGCGTGGCAAGCTGTAGCCCGGAACGGTTAGCGGCCATGGTGCCCGCCACGCCGGAAGAGAGCACGTGCGTGGTGGAAACCGGCAGGCCAAAACCATCTGCGGCGCCGATAGTCGCCATTGCCACCAGCTCCGCGCTGGCGCCCTGGGCGTAACTCAGGTGCGTTTTGCCGATTTTTTCACCCACCGTTACCACGATCCTGCGCCAGCCCACCATCGTCCCCAGACCCAGCGCGATAGCGACCACCACCTTCACCCACCAGGGAATAAAGCGCGTGGCGTTATCCAGCTCTGCCTTCAGCGCATCCAGATCCCGCTGCGTCTGCGCGGGCAGCCTGAACTGCGGTTCGCTCTTCAGATGCTTGATGGTTTCCGAAGCCAGATACATAGTATTGCGGGTATTAGAAACGGCCTGCGCCGGGATCTTATCCACGGTGCCGTATTGTCGGATCTGATCGCCAATAGCGCCGGTTAGCTGCGCCAGCGCGGGAAGAACCTGCGGCGTCAGCGTGGTGGTGCGCACGTAGGCCGTCAGCACGTCGTAGGGCGAAGCGGGCATCGGCACGCCGGACGACTGGCGCAGCAGCTCCTGTTGCGTCACGGTAGCCAGCGCCGCCACGCGCGGGCTTTGTTCAGCAGGGATAGAACGGTTCAGCGCGTAGGCCATCGGCATGGTGCCGACCAGGATCAGCATTATCAGCCCCATGCCTTTCTGACCGTCGTTGGAACCGTGCGCGAAAGAGACGCCGGTACAGGTTAAAATCAGCAGCCCGCGTATCCACACCGGCGGCTTGCGGTTGCCCTGCGGCGCGCTATACAGGCGACGATTTTTCACCACGCGCTTCATCACCAGCAGCAGCAGGCCCGCGCAGACAAAGCCCACTACCGGCGACAGCAGCAGCGCATAGCCCACTTTCAGCGCCTGATCCCAGTCCACGCCGCTGGTGCCGGTACGGCCGTGGATCAGCGCGTTCGCCACGCCGACGCCGATAATAGAGCCGATAAGCGTATGGGAAGAGGAGGCGGGCAGGCCAAACCACCAGGTGCCCAGGTTCCAGAGAATAGCGGAAAACAGCAGCGCATAAACCATCGCGAAGCCGCCGCCGCTGCTCGCCTGTAAAATCAGCTCCACGGGCAGCAGCGAAATAATGCCGAAGGCGACCACGCCGCTGGAAAGCAGCACGCCCAGGAAGTTAAAAAATCCCGACCAAATCACCGCCACGGTTGGCGTCAGCGAGTGGGTATAGATCACCGTCGCCACGGCGTTGGCCGTATCGTGAAAGCCGTTGACGAACTCAAAGCCCAGCGCAATCAGCAGCGCCATGCCGAGCAGCAGATAGGGAACGTAGCTGGTGCTGGCGCCGCCCGCGTCGCTGACGTCACGAAAGAGGTTCACGCCGGCGAAGGCGATGCCCAGCACCAGCAGCAGAATAAACAGCAGCACGGAGAGCCGACTGTTCTTTTGGAAAACGGGGCGACTGCTGGCCGCCGGATAGTGCGGTACTGCGCTATTGTCGCTCATAAATCCTCTCAGCCGTCAGCGAAAAAGAGACACCTGTCTGAAGATGTACGCAGGCTTGATGACAGTAAGATGACCGAAATAGTGTCTGATAACGCCTACTAACGCAGCATATAACGTTAATCGCCTTATTTATCAGATATATTCCCGTGCTTAGCGCCCGCGTTATCAACCAGGATATAAAGACACTCGTCCACCGTTTCAGAGGATTCTGTTCACGCCTATGTCTTATTCTTTATTTCGCCCGCGGCTTACCGGCCTGCTATTACTGCCCGTGCTGGCGACGGGGGCTGCCCGCGCCGATACGGTCTGGATGAAAAATGGCGATCGCCTCAGCGGTACCATCCGCTCGTTAAGCGACGGCAAACTGGTGATGGACAGCAGCTACGGCGGTACGCTTTCGCTGGACTGGGGGGCGGTCAGCACGCTTTCCAGTGAAAAGGCGATAGATCTGCGCAGCGGCGATACGGTGTTTAAAGCGCAGCTGGAAGCCGCCGATCGGGGCTATATTGTGGTGCGGCGCGGCGATGACGAGCAACGCGTTCAGGTTGCGAAGTTCGACGAATTTATGAAGCCTAAACCCAAAACCGACGCGCTGACCTGGACCGGCAATATCGATGTGGGCGTCAGCCTGAAAAAAGCATCTACCCATACTCAGGACTCGCATTTCGCTTACAACAACAAGGTCAACGTGGGCAAATGGCGTAACGATTTCGGCGGCACCTATACGCGCGAAAAAGAAGACGACAGCATGAACACCGAAAACTACAGCCTTCGCTATGCGCTGGACTATAAGTTTCAGGATCGGCTGTTCTGGCAGGGCAGGGCCAGCTACAAGCGCGACTGGGTGGAGGATCTTTCCGAACAGGCGCTGCTGGGCACCGGTCCTGGCTATCAGTTCTGGGATGACGAGCTGGGTTCTTTCTCGCTGGCCCTGCTGGGCGGCGCGTTTACCTATGGCTATAGCGACGGCAGTTATGACAGTCATTTAGGCGCGTCGCTGCGCTGGGACTATCAGCGCTTTCTTGAGGGCAGAAAGATTGCGCTGTTCAGCCACGGCGACGCGGGGCATTCGCTGGATGGCAACATCTTTACGCTGGATGCGGAAGTCGGCCTGCGTTACCAGCTGACCAGCTGGTCTTCGCTGAACGTCAGCTACGGCCATAACCTGGTCAGCGGCACGCGCGATACGCTCAACGAGCGTAACTTTACCACCGGCCTGGGCCTGAAATGGTAGCGCCCGGAGGTCTTCGCCGCAGACGGACTAACGCTCCGTCATTTTTAGCGGCCTTTTCTCAGACTACCAGCAGCTTGCCGGCGGCCTGTTTGCGTTTGTAAATCGCCATCGTAAGCAGCAGCGGAATAACAATAGCGACGACCATCGCCATGCCAAACACGGCCCAATATTGCGTTTTAACCGACAAAATAGCCGGCAGCCCGCCAACGCCAATCCCGTTCGCCATCACGCCGGAAAGCCCGCAGATAAGACCGGCGCAGGCCGATCCCACCATGCCGCACAGCATGGGAAAACGGTATTTCATGTTGATCCCGTACATGGCCGGTTCGGTTACGCCCAGATAAGCGGAGATAGCCGCTGGTACGGAGATTTCACGCTCGTTCACTTTTTTGCTCATAAAGATGATGCCGAGCACCGCTGACCCCTGCGCCATGTTCGACAGGGCGATAATGGGCCAGACCGGTGTGCCGCCAAGATTCTGGATCAGCTGTAAATCTACCGCCAGCGTGGTCTGATGCACGCCGGTGATAACCAGCGGGGCATACAAAAAGCCAAACAGCGCGGAGCCGACGGGGGCAAAAGGCCCGGTCATCAGGTGGCTTACGCCCCAGGCGATACCGTTACCGACAATGCGGCCAAAAGGCCCAATAAGGGTATGCGCCAGAAACACCGCGATCAGCAGCGATACCACCGGCACCACCACCAGCGTTAAATAATCCGGCACGATACGCTTCAGCTTAAGCTCAATCCATGCCAGCGTCAGGCCAGCCAGAATTGAAGGGATAACCTGAGACTGATAGCCGACCTTATCGATAGTAAACCAGCCAAAATTCCACGACTCAGGCACCTGCTGGCCTAACAGGTAAGCATTCATCAGCTGCGGCGAAACCAGGGTGATCCCCAGCACGATCCCTAAAATCGGGGTACCGCCCATTTTTTTAACCACAGACCAGCACAGGCCTACCGGAATATAAAAGAAGATCGCCTCGCCAATTAACCACAAGAAATCGTAAACGCTTTTCCATACTACCGACGCGGCGGTAAGCGGAGCATCGTTATAAAGCGGTAAATCCCCAATCAGATTACGGAAGCCTAATATTAACCCTCCGCTGATAAGCGCCGGCAGCAGCGGGAAAAAGATTTCGGCAAAGTGCGAGATCAGGCTTTCGTGCCATTTCATATTCTGCCTGGCGACCCGCTTGGCGCTTTCTTTATCGGTGCCGCTAAGCTGTGTTTGTTTGAGCAATACCTGATACCAGTCATCGACATCCGTGCCGATAACCACCTGAAACTGACCGGCATTGGTAAAACAGCCTTTCACCATCGGCAGCGTTTCAATCTCTTTGGGCCTGGCTTTCGCCGGATCGTTAAGCACAAATCTGAGCCTCGTAATACAATGGCTCACCGTTGCTATATTTTCTTTTCCGCCCACCAGTTCGATCAGTTTATCAATATCCTGAGCATTACTTTTTTTCGCCATTTTTGCCTTCCAGAGGTGAAAGATAAGTCTTGCTGGCCATTATTGTTTTAATGGGATGTCGTTGCGTTTTTAAAACGTAGCCGTTTAAAAAATAATCTCTGGCAGGAATGTAGTAATTATTGAAAACGATCACAGAACAGGTTGAGAAAAAAATGAAAGTTGCGGGAGAGAACGGTCAGAAAGCCCACGGCGTGCAATAAAAAACGGGCCATAAGGCCCGTTTTTGCTGGTGAGTGAGCGAGTTCGGTTACGACTGCGCTGGCACCGCGACTTTCGCTGCCGGTTTGGTGGTCTTATCGTAAACCGGGCCAGGCTGCGCCGGCACGACAAAGCCGTTGTCGCCTGCCGCCGGTGCCTGCGGCGCGTCGGTTGCGCCTTCGCCGGTGGCCTGACCGTCTACGGTCGCGGGCTGGCCGTCTACCGTAGCCGCCGGAGCCGCCTCGCCGCCCACGTTAGCGCCCTGCGGCGTAACTGGCGTGGTTGGCTGCTCTGTTGGCTGCGCACTGTTGTTCTCCTGAACAGGGATCGGGGCCGCATAGCCGTTGCCGGACGCACCGTTGACCTTGGTCGGCATGCCGGTACGGGCTTTCAGCGCGGCTTCGAGGCTTGCGCTGTCCACGCTGGCGTCGCCAACCACTTTATTCACGGCGGCGGTCAGCGTCAGCGGTACCGGCTCGCGAGAGTTGAACTGCTCTTCGGTCTGCGACAGCGGGTTGTGCACCTCGATATAGCGGGTGCCGTCCGGCTCCACGCTCGCCTTCACCGGCTGGTCGATAAACTGTACGCGCGTACCGACAGGCACGTTGTCGAACAGCCATTTGATATCGTCGGCACGCAGACGCACGCAGCCGTGGCTGACGCGCAGGCCGATGCCAAAGTTAGCGTTGGTGCCGTGGATAGCGTACAGGCGGCCGATATAGAGCGCGTAAAGGCCCATCGGGTTATCCGGGCCGGCCGGGAAGATCGGCGGCAGCGGCGAACCGGCCGCCGCGGCGTCTTCATGCATCTTTTTCGTCGGCGTCCAGGTTGGGCCGTCTTTCTTGCTTTGTACCGTTGTCGTCCAGTTTACCGGCGTATCTTTACCCAGTTCGCCCACGCCGACCGGCAGCACGACCACGGTCTTACCGCCTTTCGGATAGTAATAAAGACGCATTTCAGCGCTGTTGATCACCACCCCTTCGCGCGGCGCGTCGGGCAGGATCAGCTGCTGAGGCACGATCAGTTTTGAGCCTGCTTTCGGCAGATAGACATCCACGCCGGGATTGGCTTCGAGCATATTGCTCAGGCCCATCTGATACTGTGCGGCAAACGCCTCCAGCGGCAGTTTGCTGTCCTGAGGCACGGTAATTTCAATGTTTTCGCCAATAAGACGGCTGTTGGCGGCGGGCAGATTATAAACCACGGCAAAAGCAGACTGGCTGTAAGCGGTGGCGGCCAGCAGTAAAGTGGCTAACGCGCGGATGCTTTTTTTCATATTCTTCAAGGTATTGCGCCATGTAAACTGTGGATAAAGGAGCCTGTGCAGGTCGGCTGTGACCGGCTGCACATTATATGGTCATAACTCAGCAGGAATAAACCTGCATTTGCGGCCAAAGGCCAGCTTTACGTAAATTTAGCCGCAGAGCGTTCTCTGCGGCACGCCGCGTCAGGGCTGCCATAGCGGATCGTCGCCGTTCAGCTTGCGGTTCAGGAAAAAGGCCGCGCTGATCAGCGCCAGATGGCTGAGCGCCTGCGGCGTATTGCCTAACGCATAGCCCTGGTGATCGAACTCCTCGGCATAAAGCCCGAGCGGATTGGCATAGCTTAGCAGTTTTTCAAATTCAAAATGGGCTTCGTAAACCCGCCCGGCGCGCGCAAGGCACTCTACGTACCAGAACGAACAGGCGGTAAAGGAGCCTTCCGTGCCTTCCAGCCCGTCAGCCGGCGTTTCGGTTCGGTTATAGCGTTTAACCAGGCCGTCACTGACCAGCTTATCTTTAATGACGTCGAGCGTCGCCAGCCAGTCAGGATCGGTCGCGCCGACGAACCTCACCAGCGGCATCAGCAGCATTGAGGCGTCAACAAAGTCGCCGTGGCGTGTGGCAACGAAATGGCCCTGTTCTTCATTCCAGAAGTTTGTCCAGATATCTTCGCGGATCTCGTCGCGGATGCGTAGCCAGCGCTCATAGGGAAACGACAGCGAGCGCTTCTGGCCCAGCCGTATCGCCCGATCCAGCGCCACCCAGCACATCAGGCGCGAATGCAGAAAATGCTCCGGTTCACCGCGCATTTCCCAAATCCCCGCATCGGGCTTGTTCCAGTTTTCGCCGACGTGATCGATCATTTTACTGACGTGTAGCCAGCCGCGATGGGAGATGGCCTCGCCATATTTATTAGCCAGGTAAACGGCGTCCATCAGCTCGCCATAGATATCCAGCTGCGTCTGATTCCAGGCGTCGTTGCCGATGCGTACCGGCGTGGAGTTCGCGTAGCCGGAAAGATTAAGCAGCTCGCTTTCGTGCAGCTCGGTACCGCTGTCGATGCGATACATTACCTGAAGTTTTTCCACGTCGTGATGGCTGTTTTCGACGCAGCGCCCAACCCAATGCGTAAAGTGGCGGGCTTCATCGACGTAGCCCAGCCGCATCAGCGCGTACATGCTGAAAGAGGCGTCGCGCAGCCACGAGGCACGATAGTCCCAGTTGCGTTCACCGCCCAGCTCCTCCGGCAGGCCGAAGGTGGCGGCGGCGGCGATCGAGCCGTGCTTCCACGAGGTCAGCAGCTTCAGGGTCAGCGCCGAACGGGTCACCATTTCCTGCCAGCGGCCGCGATAGGTGCTTTTCGCGCTCCAGTCCCGCCAGAAACGCAGCGTATCCTGGAAACACAGGGCGGTCTTTTCCTCATCCACCTTCTCGTCGTCCGCGCAGCCCAGCACGAACTCGCGGTGTTCGCCAGCCTGTAAGGTAAAAGTAGAAGTTGCCGCGTTGCGCGCCAGCTGGAAGTCAGCTTTACCGCTCAACCGCAGCGTGGGCTGGTTCTCCGCGCTGAAGAGTACGTCGCCCTCGCTCAGGCTGGCCGTGGTCTCCGCGCGGGCATAGTCATGAACCGGCGCGCAGCGCAGCGTAAACGTTGCTTCGCCATGAATGACCTTAACCCGTCGGATCAGGCGTGGCTGCCGGTCTTCCGGCTGGCAGAGCGGCATATAGTCGGTAATTTCCGCCACGCCTTTGCGATCCAGCCAGCGGGTTTGCAGAATATTGGTATCAGGCAGATAAAGCTGCTGGCGGCGCGCCTCCGGCCAGTCAGGCTCAATGCTGAACAGGCCCGCTTCGTCGCCGTCCAGCAGCGCGGTAAACACGGACGGGCTGTCCAGATCCGGCCAGCAAAAGTAGTCGATTGCGCCATCGTTGGCGACTAAAGCACAGGTGCGTAAATCCCCGATAACGCCATGATCCTCGATCTTTCTTTTTATCTTGCTCATGCCCCTTCCTCGGGTAGCCGGTTGTTTTTTAACTATAGCCAGCGTCCGGCGGGACGGGCGTCAGGAAGCGCAAGCAAGTGTAAATGCCGCTGAATCTCCCTCATCTATACTTAGCTTTTTTACAGCGACCGAGGAGAAACCCATGAGTAAAGCAGAGCAGAAAGTTGCCGTTGTTACCGCTTCCGATTCCGGGATAGGCAAGGCCAGCGCGATTATGTTAGCGGAGCAGGGGTACGATATCGGCATTACCTGGCGCTCGGATGAAAAGGGCGCGCAGGATACGGCGGAACGGGTGCGTGCACTGGGCAGGAGAGCGGAAATTCAGCATCTTGACCTGGCGGATCCGCAGGAGGGCGGCAAGGCGCTGGAGGCGTTAATCAGTAAACTCGGCCGCATTGACGCCCTGGTCAATAACGCCGGCACCAACGATAAATCTCCTTTTCTGGAAACCTCGTTTGATTCGTGGCGGAAAGTCTTTACCGTGGACGTGGACGGCGCTTTTATCTGTGGGCAAATTGCCGCGCGCCATATGGTTGAACAGGGCGAGGGCGGCAGGATTGTCAATATTACCTCTGTACACGAGCACACGCCGCTGCCGGATTCGACGGCCTACACCGCTGCCAAACATGCGCTGGGCGGCCTGACCAAATCGATGGCGCTGAGCCTGATGCCGCATAACATTCTGGTAAATTCGGTAGCGCCCGGCGCGATCGCCACGCCGATGAACGACATGAGCGATGATGATGCCCGTAACGTTTCTATTCCGGAGATCCCGGCAGGCCGACCGGGCGATCCGCGTGAAATAGCCAGCATGGTCGCCTGGCTCTGTTCCGAATGGGCCAGCTACACTACCGGGCAGTCTTTTGTGATAGACGGCGGCTTTACGCTGGCGAACCCGCAGTTCTATATTCAGAAGTAGCCGATGACAAAGGGCGACCTCGCCCTTTATCTGTCAGCGTTACTCTTCATCCGTCTGGTGCGCCGCGCGGCGCTTAAACCAAATCCTTACTCCCCAGACCAGCGCCACAATCAGCACCACCCAGAAAATCTGCTTGAGGTGGCGATCCAGCGTATGCAGCCACGGCGCGATAACCTGGCCGCCGATATAGCCCAGCGAAACGAAAATTAGCGCCCACAGCACCGCGCCAATCACGTTCAGCAGCATAAATTTTTGTGGCTTCAGGCGGCTGGAACCGATGATAATCGGGCCGACAATTCTCAGGCCGTACATAAAGCGTACGCCGATCACAAACAGTACCGGCCGCTTACGGATTAACGAGTTGGCTTTTTTGATCTGCTTCTGATGTTTTGTAAATTTTTTAAGGATATTTGCGCCGTAGTAACGGCCGAGGAAAAAGAGCGCGGTATCGCCCAGAATGCCGCCCGCCATCGCCACCAGCACCACCAGACCGTAGTGCAGCAGGCCTTCATGCGCCGCCACGCCGCCCAGCAGCGTGAAGGTTTCCCCTTCGGCAATACAGCCTAAAAACAGCGCCACGTAACCGTACTGCGTGATCAGTTGATTGATATCCATTTGCCTTTGCTCCTGCGGTTAATGCGCTAAAAGACTCTTAGTCTAAACGTTGATGGCCAAAGCGGGACAAAAGTTGCCGTAAAGCGCACTTTTTTTCGTAACAAACAGAACCGCTTAGCCTGAGGATGCAGCGTTTAAAAAATAAACAGTTTACGATCGTTTATACTTTATCCTGACCCGCCAGTCCGCTGCGGCCTCTCAAAGCTAAAGGAGTGAAGATATGAACCATGTCTGGGGACTTCTTGCGCATCCTGACCGTGAAATGCGCGATATCCGGCAAGAAAACGAAACCGTTTCGCATCACTATACCCATCACGTTTTATTGATGGCGCTGATCCCGGTGATCTGTGCGTTTATCGGCACCACCCGATTAGGTTGGGACTTTGGCGCGCAGCGTACCGTTCAGCTGTCACTGATGACTGCTTTCGCCCTCGCCATTCTGTTTTATGGCCTGATTTTAGGCGGCGTTGCGGTGATGGGCCGGGTGATCCACTGGATGGCACGGAACTATCCGCAACGTCCCAGTCTGCAACGCTGTACCGTTTTTGCGGGCTATGTCGCTACGCCGCTGTTTATCAGCGGGCTGGTCGCGCTTTATCCGCTGGTCTGGCTTTGCGTTTTTGTCGGCGCGCTGGCGCTGGCCTATACCGGCTATCTGCTGTACCTCGGCATCCCTATGTTTCTGAATATCGACCGGGAAGAAAGCCTGCGCTTTTCCGGCTCGACGCTGGCGATTGGCGTGCTGGTCTTTGAAGTGCTGCTGGCCATGACCGTGGTTCTTTGGGGCTACGGCTATCGGCTGTTCTGACTGTCGCCGCCGTCGGGTCGCCGACGGCGGATTCGTTACGCCCGGATACGAATATCCCTTAGGAAAAAGATGAGTCACCATCGTATGATGACGCCGCCAGCCCCCGCGTGGCGTGCATTGTGCGGCGGCGGCGTATGGCCTGGCCATACCTGAATCACTACCCGATTAAGTTTTCAATAATGCCTGCAAAAATTCGCTTGTCTCTTTTAAGTTTGGCCCTGCTTTTTTCCGGACAGGTTGCTGTGCATCAGGCCGCTGCCAGCCCGCACGAGGTCTCGCTGGCGCAACCGCAGATTGCCTCCGGCAGCGCGATGATTGTCGATCTCAATACGAATAAAGTGATCTACGAAAGCCATCCCGATCTGGTGCGGCCGATGGCCTCTATCACCAAGCTGATGACGGTGATGGTGGCGCTCGATGCGCATCTGCCGATGAACGAGATGCTGAAAGTGGATATCAGCCATACGCCGGAAATGCGCGGCGTCTTTTCCCGCGTGCGTTTAAACAGCGAAATCAGCCGCAAAGATATGATGCTGCTGGCGCTGATGTCCTCGGAAAACCGGGCGGCCGCCAGCCTGGCGCATCACTATCCCGGCGGCTACGACGCCTTTATCCGGGCGATGAACGCGAAAGCGCGCGAGCTGGGCATGACCCATACCCGTTACGTAGAGCCTACCGGGCTGTCGATTCAGAACGTGTCGACCGCGCGCGATCTCACTAAGCTGCTGATCGCCAGCAAGCGCTATCCGCTGCTTGGGCAGCTGAGCACCACCCATGAAGAGATGGCGACCTTCGCCAATCCACCCTATACGCTGCCGTTCCGTAACACTAACCATCTGGTTTACCGGCCGGACTGGAATATCCAGCTGACCAAAACCGGCTTCACCAATCAGGCGGGCCACTGCCTGGTAATGCGCACCGTCATCAAACAGCGTCCGGTGGCGCTGGTGGTACTGGACGCTTTTGGAAAATATACCCACTTTGCCGACGCTAATCGTCTGCGCAGCTGGTTGGAAACGGGGAAAGTTTCGCCGGTTCCCGCCGCCGCCCTGAGCTATAAAAAGCAGCGCGCGGCGGAAATGGTCAGCAATGGCGGTAACGGCGACGTTACTGAATAGTTAAGCATCTGCTGGTTTTCAGGCGGGCAAACCCCTAAAATAGCGCGCGTTTGCCCGCCCGATTGTCTGATATCTGGAACTTTTCATGTCTACCATAGTGACTTTTTTACGCGCCTGTCTGTTTGCGCTGATCGCGTTTTCGCCCGCGCTGAGCTGGGCCGCTGACGATGATGCCAGCCAGCAAACCGCCGAGGCACCGGCCAAACTCAACGCCGCCGTTGAGCTGCCTAAAATGCAGAAGGTGCTGGATAAAATCAAACAGCAGGTTTCCGGCGAAACCAACGACAGCAAGCTTAGCGCGCTGAACGAGATGGCGCAGGAGCTGTCCGGCGACGCCGACACGCTGGTGCAGGCCATTACGCCGCAGCGTGCTCAGCTTCAGGCCCAGCTTGACGTGCTCGGCCCGCCGCCGAAGCCGGAAAGCGGTGTTAAAGAGACTTCGGAAGTCACCAGCAAGCGTAAAAATCTGCAAAACCAGAAGGCAAAAATCGACGATCAGATTAGCCAGGCGGAAGCGATTAAAAGCGGCGCGACCAACCTGTCTACGCAGATCGTCAGCCTGCGCCGCGATGCGTTAAAGACCCAGCTGGCCCTGAACGCGGGCAGTATTTTCGGGCCACGCTTCTGGTCGCCGCTGTACAACAGCCAGAGCAACGACAATGAGAAAGTGAAAGGCTTTCTTGACGAGCTGGCCGATACGGCGGTGCTGGCCTGGCAGCCGGACTGGCGCATGGGCACGGTGGTGTGGATAGTGTTAGCGGGCCTGGTGGCGACGTTCGGACGCCGCTATATGGAAGAGTTTCTGGCGTGGGTGGGTATTCATCGTCTGCCGGAAGGACGTTTGCGCCGCAGTTTTCTTGCCGCCGCGATTGCGCTGACCACGCTGGCCGCCGTGGTGCTGGCCTTTAACTTCCTCAACCTGGCCTTTACCCGTCATCCTGACGTGACGGACGACGTGCGCGCCTTTGCCGATAAGCTGGTCGGCCTGAGCATCTTCTGCGGTCTGATTGCGGGCCTGGGCCGGGCGTTTCTCTCCACGCGTCGGCCTTCCTGGCGTCTGCCGACGATTTCCAACGAAGTAGCGCTGGCGTTAAAACCCTTCCCGCCGCTGATGGCGGGACTGGTGTTTGTGTTTCAGGCGCTGGAAAACCTTAACAGCAGCGCCAATACCAGCGTCGCCACCACGGTGATGGCAAACGGCATCACCGCGCTGCTGATCGGCGCGGCGGCGCTCTCTATCAGTTTCCGCACCAATCGCGTGCGCCGCAAACTGGCGCTGGAAGGCGCGCAGCCGGAAGCCAAATCGACGCTGGTTGGCCTGATCCAGATGGCGATCACGCTGACCGGCGTGGCGATTATGGCGGCGCTGGTGATCGGCTACGTCACGCTGGCGCGCTTTCTGAGCTACGAGCTGGTTTGGGCGGGGATCGTCTGCGGCTCGTTTTATATTCTCAGCCACCTGGTGGCCGACGCCAGCGAATCGCTGTTTTCTACCAGCAACGCCACCGGCAAAGGCATTCAGCGCTCGCTGAATATCGACGAGCGCCACCTTTCCCAGGTCGCTGCGCTGCTGGGCGCGCTGGGTAAAACCGTGCTGGTGCTGATCGCCGCGATAGCCTTGCTGAACGGCACATTCAGCAGCGCCACGCCGATTGAGCTGGTGCAAAAAGCCATTGAGTTCTGGGGCGGCAAAGGGCTGGAGTCGCTGAACATCGTGCCGGCGCACGTGCTGAACGCGCTGCTGTGCCTGATTGTCGGCATCTACGTGCTGCGTTCGGCTCGCCGCTGGCTGGATCAGGATTTCCTGCCGAAAACCACTATGGACACCGGGATGCGGGTGTCGCTGATTACGCTGTTCAGTAACCTGGGCTATGTGTTGGTGATCCTGCTGGCGCTGTCGGTGATGGGGCTGCAATGGAACAAGCTGGCCTGGATCGTCAGCGCCCTGTCGGTCGGTATCGGTTTCGGCCTGCAGGAAATCGTTAAAAACTTTATCTCTGGTCTGATCCTGCTGACCGAACGGCCGGTAAAAGTGGGCGATCTGGTCAGTATCAGCGGCATTGAAGGGGATATCCGTCGTATTAACGTGCGCGCCACCGAGATCCAGCTGGGCGATAAATCCACGGTGATCGTGCCGAACTCGCAGTTTATCTCGCAGAACGTGCGTAACGCGACAATGGGTAACGCGCAGGGCGTGGCGACCATTACGCTGACGTTCCCGCTGGATATCGATCCGGTCAAGGTGCGCCAGCTGCTGCTGGACGTTTATGTCGATAACGAGCGCATTCTGGATACGCCGGAGCCTTCCGTCACCTTTAAGGATCTTACCCCGGCCGGCATTGTGCTGTCGGTGACCGGCAACGTCACCAGTCCGCGCCAGGTTTCCGGCGCGAAGAGCGATCTGCTGTTTGATATTCTGACGCGGCTGCGCAAAGAAGGCATCGTGCTTTCCACGCCGCAGACGATGATCGTCGAGCAGCGTAACGGTCAGAAAGTGATGGTGCAGGACGGCGAGGCGTAAACGCCAGGCGGCATATGCCGCAGGAGATTACTGACAAACTCATATGCTGTCACCAGGTCGCGTTCGGGCCGGTGAAAAGCAGCAGAGGCAGATCGGAACACGGACGCGCACGTCCCTCCAGGCTCGTTTGGCGCGTCCATGCGCCAAAACGGTCCGCTTATCCGCTCAGCCTCTGCTGCTGCGGGGCTGCGGTTTCGCTGCAAAAAGTCCGGTTCGCACGTATTCTTTATCTTTATCTTTATCTTTATCTTTATCTTTGTCAGCAGTCTGAGGCGGCATGACTATCGGTCATGCCGCTATCTGGCTTAGCGTTCCGCTTTCCCTGTACAGCCACACTCCGCCCAGTTTTTCGCCCGGGTGGTCTTGCCGATGCCGGGGTTAAAACTGTTGGTGGGATCGAGCTGCTGATAAAAAGCTTTCAGCTGCGGTTTGGCCTGGTAAAGATGGCCTACGTTATGTTCGGCAGGATATTCCGCGCCGCGCTCGCTGAGGATCTGCAACATCTTTTCCTTCAGGGCATGCGCGTCAACGCCCTTTTTCACGATGTAATCCTGATGGAAGACGTGGCAGAAAAAGTGGCCGTAATAAAGACGATGCACCAGCGCGTCGTCAAATTCCGGCGGCAGCTTTTCAAACCAGTCGCGATCGTTGCGGCGCAGGGCGATATCCAGCGCCAGAATATCCTCTACTTCCTGCTGATGCACCGCATGATAGCGAACGGCCGCGCCTGCTGCGGCAAAGCGATGCAGAAAGGCCTTGCCGCCTTCTTCCGGCGTGCACTCAAAATAGTCGCCGTCCGCCTGCTGAAAATAATCTTTCAGGTACTGGCGCGCTTCCTCCACGCCCGGCCCGGCCATTTTCAACATCAGATGATGCTCGAAACGATCGCGGTAAGCTTTCAGCCTGGCGGGAAGGTGTGAAGGCAGCAGGCCGCTGATTTTTTGCATCACGCGGTCGGTAAGGTTGGGCTTAATAAACGAGAAGCGCTTCAGCAGCGCGTCGGTATGGCCTTTCAGCGCGAAAAACAGCGGCATTTTATCGGTGCCGAGTTTATCGATCATCACAAAGGTGTCTTTACCGTAAGTTTCGGCAATATCAAACATATCGCGGTGCAGATATTCGCCTGCCACCGGCAGTTCGTTAAAGTGTTGCAGGATATAGCGGCGCAGCTCGTCCAGCACGGCAGGCTGATTGGTGCCGATATAAAAAACCTGCTGGGCTTTTTCGCTGGTGAAGGTATCCAGCCGCACGGCGAAGACGGCCAGCTTGCCCGCACAGCCGGAAGCCTCAAACAGCCGCCGCGCATCGGCGTTAAAGCGGGAGGGCGTATCCGCCTCGACTTCGCGCACGCGTTCCGCGTAGTCGTGATCCGACGCGTGTCGCCTGTCGTAGCGCACATCTTCAGGCCGCCAGGTTTCATCATCAAGCCGGCTGAGAATTTGCTCCGGCGTGCTGCCCAGCTCAATACCAAGATGGTTTACCAGCACCAGCCTGCCGCTGGCATCTTTTTGCGCATAGAGCGCCATTTCGCTGTAGGCCGGGCCGCGCTTAATCAGCGAACCGCCGGAGTTGTTGCAGATGCCGCCCAGCACCGACGCGCCAATGCAGGAGGAGCCAATCACCGAATGCGGTTCGCGCCCCAGCGGCTTAAGGATTTTTTCCAGCTGATAAAGCGTGCTGCCGGGAAACGCCAGCACCTGTTTGCCGTCATCCAGCAGCTGAATTTTATCCATCCGGCGGGTGCTGACAATCACGATGTCGCGATCGTAATCGTTGCCGTTTGGCGTCGAGCCTTCGGTAAGGCCGGTATTGGCCGCCTGCATCAGCACGATGACGTCTGCCGCCACGCAGGCCTGTAAAATGCGCCACTGTTCCAGCAGCGTGCCGGGAAACACCACGGCCAGCGCTTCGCCTTCGCCAGAGCGGAAGCCTTTGCGGTAGCGTTCGGTTTTTTGCGGATCGGTCAGCAAGTGGGCGCGGCCGACGATGCGGCCCAGTTCCGAAACCAGCCTGCTGCCGGTTGATGAGGGTCTGTTCATATCCTTGTGTCCTTTTTTATCGCACGCCCTAACTTTAGCACCGCTGAACTAAAGCAGGCTCAACCGGCTTGAAAACTACCTGCTATCCTCAACTTATGGCACACTCGCCGCACGATTTTCTGTCGTTTACCTGAGAGAAACTACCCTGATGAAATGGATTTGTTCTGTTAGCTTCGCCGTTGCGCTGGCGCTACAGCCTGCCTTTGCCGACGATAACCACGGGCAGCACCCGCTGACGCCCGAAGCTCGCGATGCCTTTGTGAGCAACCTCCTGCAGAAAATGACGCTGGATGAAAAAATCGGCCAGCTCCGGTTAATCAGCGTCGGCCCGGATAACCCGAAAGAGGCTATCCGGGAAATGATCAAGCAAGAGCAGGTCGGCGCGATCTTTAATACCGTCACGCGCCACGATATCCGCGCGATGCAGGATCAGGCGATGCAGCTCAGCCGCCTGAAAATTCCGCTGTTCTTTGCCTATGACGTGGTACACGGTCAGCGTACCGTTTTCCCTATTCCGCTGGCGCTGGCGGCAAGCTGGGATCTGGATGCTATCGCAACCGTGGGGCGCGTGTCGGCTTATGAAGCGGCGGACGACGGCCTGAACATGACCTGGGCGCCGATGGTGGACGTCACGCGCGAACCGCGCTGGGGCAGGGTATCGGAAGGGTTCGGCGAGGATACCTGGCTGACCTCGGAGATGGGCCGCATGCTGGTGGAATCCATGCAGGGCAAAAGCCCGGCGGATCGCTATTCGGTGATGACCAGCGTGAAGCACTTCGCCGCCTATGGTGCGGTAGAGGGCGGTCGCGATTACAACACGGTGGATATGAGCCCGCAGCGGCTGGCGCAGGACTATCTGCCGCCTTACAAAGCGGCGCTGGACGCGGGCAGCGGCGGCGTGATGGTCTCACTGAATTCAATCAACGGCGTGCCTGCCACTTCCAATAGCTGGCTGCTGAAAGATTTGCTGCGGGATGACTGGAAGTTCAAAGGCATCACCATCAGCGATCACGGCGCGATCAAAGAGCTGATGAAGCACGGCGTGGCCAGCGATCCGCAGGATGCCGTACGTGTCGCCATCCAGTCCGGCGTGAATATGAGCATGAGCGACGAATACTACAGCAAGTATCTGCCGAACCTGGTAAAAAGCGGCGCGGTCAGCATGGCGGATATCGACGATGCCACGCGCCACGTGCTTAACGTCAAATATGATATGGGGCTGTTTAACGATCCCTACAGCCATCTTGGCCCGGCGGAGAGCGATCCCAAAGACACCAATGCCGAAAGCCGCTTACACCGGCCGGAAGCGCGTGATGTCGCTCGCAAAAGCATCGTGTTGCTGAAAAACCGCAATGACACGCTGCCGCTGAAAAAAGCGGGCACTATTGCGCTGATCGGCCCGCTGGCCGACAGCCAGCGCGATATTATGGGCAGCTGGTCGGCGGCAGGCGTTGCCTCGCAGTCCGTTACCGTCATGCAAGGCATTAAAAACGCTACCGCAGGCAAAGCCACGCTGCTTTACGCCAAAGGCGCTAACGTCAGCGACAACAAGGGCATTCAGGACTTTCTGAACCTCTATGAAAAAGCGGTCACGGTGGATGCGCGCACCCCGCAGCAGCTGTTGGACGAAGCGGTAGAGACGGCGAAAAAAGCGGATGTGGTGGTTGCCGTGGTGGGCGAAGCGCAGGGCATGGCGCATGAAGCGTCCAGCCGCAGTGATATCACCATTCCGCCTTCGCAGCAGGCGCTGATTAGCGCGCTGAAGGCGACCGGCAAGCCGCTGGTGCTGGTGCTGATGAACGGGCGCCCGCTGGCTATCGTTAAAGAGAGCCGCGAAGCGGATGCGCTGCTGGAAACCTGGTTCAGCGGCACCGAAGGCGGCAACGCCATCGCGGACGTGCTGTTCGGCGATTACAATCCGTCCGGCAAGCTGCCGATGTCTTTCCCTCGTTCGGTAGGGCAGATCCCAATCTACTACAACCACCTGAACACGGGGCGGCCTTACGATCCGGCAAGGCCGAACAAATATACCTCGCACTATTACGATGCGGAGAACGGCCCGCTTTATCCGTTTGGCTACGGGCTGAGCTATACCAGCTTTACGGTATCGCCGGTCACGCTTTCGGCTAAAACCATGCCGCGTAACGGTCAGGTTTCGGCTTCGGTCACGGTGACCAACACAGGCAAGCTTGACGGCGCGACCGTGGTGCAGCTTTACCTGCGTGACCAGGTCGCCAGCGTTAGCCGCCCGGTGAAGGAGCTGAAGGGCTTTAAGCGCATTATGCTGAAAGCGGGCGAGTCGCAGACCGTGACCTTCCCTGTTGACGTGAAGGCGCTTAAATTCTGGAACGCCAAAATGCAGCAGGTGGCGGAACCAGGTAAATTCAGCGTGATGATCGGGCTGGATTCTGTTCACACCAGCGATGCGGAATTTGATTACCTGTAAAAACCGGGCGTGAAGGCCCGGCTGTAGACATCAGGAGGCGAATATTCGCCTCCTTTTCACTTTCCTGCTTCGGCAAATTTCAGCAGCGCGTCGCCGTCCAGGCGATAACGCACCCATTCGCTTTGCGCCACGGCGCCAATGCTTAAATAGAAGTCGATAGCGGGCTGATTCCAGTCCAGCACGCTCCACTCCAGACGACCGCAGCGGCGCTGCACGGCCAGCTGCGCAATATGCTTAATCAGCGCTTTGCCCGCGCCGTTGCCGCGCGCATCGGGCGAAATATAGAGATCTTCCAGATAAATGCCGTTGCGGCCAAGCCAGGTTGAGTAGCTGGTAAAAAACACCGCATAGCCGACGGCGGTGCCATCCACTTCGCAAATCAGCGCTTCGGTTTTGCTTTCTGCGCCAAACAGCGTCTCGCGAATTTCCTCCGGCGTGGTCACAACTTCTTCCGGCGCTTTTTCATAAACGGCCAGCTCATAAATCATCGCGTAAATGGTTTGCGCGTCTGCCGGACGGGCCTGGCGGATAGTGATACTCATGGCTTTTCCTTTTCCCTGCGGGTTAAAGCGGATAAGCATAAAGGTTATTGCGTGCGGAATTAAGCGCAATCAAAATTTTTACCTGCGCCCGACTCTCCCTGTGATGCGAAGTTTCCGCACCGATATGGTGGATTTTTCAGTCAGGAACCACGCGTGACCTTTTTACATAATCTGGATAACAGCTGGAAAGCTTTCGCCGCCGCTACGATCGCCAGCTTGCCGCTGCAGAGGGCATTTGTGCATTTCGTCGTGGTATGGCCGCCGATTTGCTACCGTAGACGGCGTTTGTACATTCCTGCCCCCTGGCGGCAAGAAAATCCGGGCAACTAACGGTGAGCATACCGGCTGGCGTGGCTTGTACTGGTTAAATATTGGCTATCATTTCTGCCAGCTCCGTGACTCTTTTTTCCGACATATCAGTAACACATTGATTAATTGCCGCGGTATGACGCTGGTTATTTTCGTCGATCTGAAAGGCATAAATATCACAAGTAGCGTGCATATAATTAAGCCATGCTACCTGAGATTTTTTAATTTTAGCCAGAAGATCCTCACCAATATTTTTATGCTCAGTGTGGCTATGAGTAACTTCAGTTAAATACTTACTGTAAACAGCATCCAGCCTTTTGGTAGCGGCCTCCTTTTTGATATATGAGCAGTTATAGTACTGCTCGCTATTGGTGATCGTCGCGCAATTCTCCTGAGCAAAGCTCGCCTGGCAGATAAGTAATACGAACGCGAGAGATTTTTTCATCGCGACTCCAGTAAATAGTTTTCTCTTTGTCTGGCAGGCTCATCATCACGAAGGGTCGGCGTATTTCTTATATAATTAATAAGTTCCTGTGGATTATTATGTGCACCAGCCAGCATAGGGCGCGCGCTTTTGGTATATTTACTATTGCTGCCTTCAGCTCTGAAGGTTAATAATCCTTTTTCTGGTTCAAGCATATTCCCTTATCCTTTTGATATCTGATTTAAAGGCTGAGTAAGCTACTCGAGAAATATAACGAAGTATCATCTTGCTTGCAAAGTCTAAAAAAGAACAAAGGAATATTATATAATTTATTACATCGGCAAGGCCGGATGTCACGTTGGCACGAAGATGAACTGCCCGAAAACGCAGCCTGGGCTGTATCAGACGTCATTAACGCCCCAAAATCAGGAAAATAATGCTTTCACTCAGAGACAGGATCCAGCAGCAGGTCTTTCGCCTGAACGGGCTGGCGATGAACGACTTCGACCTCAGCCAGCCGCCTGGCGATCCCGGTCTTTACGGGCCGGACAGCGTTATCTGGCAGGTGCACGGCGATTTCTCGTCGATGCTGTGCGGCGGTATCTCCGCGCTGCTGATGCAGATGCTGCATCCGCAGGCGCTGGCAGGCGTCTGGGATCACTCAACCTTTCGCGAGGATATGTCAGGCAGGCTGCGGCGCACCAGCCAGTTTATCGCCGTGACCACCTTTGGCAACACGGCGGACGCCCATACGTTAATTGAGCGCGTAAAACGGATCCATCTGCGGGTAACGGGCGTTGATGGCCAGGGCAACCCCTATGCCGCCAGCGATCCGGCGCTGCTGACCTGGGTACACGTGGCGGAAACCAGCCGCTTTCTGGCTGCCCATTTACGCTATAAAAATCCGCAGCTCAGCCGCGAGGATCAGGATCGCTATTATGCGGAGGCCGCCGTGGTGGCCGAAGCGCTGGGTGCGAAGCAGGTGCCGAAAACGGTACAGGAAGTTGAGGCTTATCTGACGGCGATGCGGCCGCAGCTGCGCTGTGACGAGCGCACCAGAGCGGTGCTCGCCGTGCTGCTGACCATGCCCGCGCCGAGCTGGCAGGCGCGTCCGGCCATGCGCACTATGATGATGGCGGGCATTGAGCTTTTGCCCGAATGGACGCAGCAGCAGTTTGGCTTTCGCTTTTCCGGCTGGCGGCGGGCGCTAATCCGCCAGCGGATGAAATGGCTGGCGTCCGGGCTGCGCTGGTGCGTGCGTCGCGGCGGCTATTATCGTGCCATGCAGCGCATGGGGCGCGAAATTTGAGATTATTACCCTTGTTGTGACATGGCGCGCACGGGCATCCTGCTCTATTCTCCGGGAAATTCCGGGAAAAGGGATGACCCTGAACCCTTGTCGAGGCGCTATGACACAGACGTACCGGCTGGCTGAAGTCTTTAATCAGCAACAAACCCTTATTGCCACGGTTGAGCAGGATGAGCGCACCGCCTATTTCTACATTCGTCCGGCCGAGCCGTTTCGCGGCCAGTTTGCCGTGCGCGGCTGTTGGCTGAGGAACCTGCTGCCCGCGCCCGCGCAGGAAGACAGCGAGGCGATGGCGCAGGGCATTCCGCCGCTGCTCAGCGCCGAATACTGCCGCACGCTGGAAGCGGAGCCGATATTGCATCCGGCAGGCCTGCAGGTTATCTGGACGCCCGGCGATGACGGTGCGGCGCTCTGGTATCAGGGGCAGCTGCTGGCGGTTATTCCCGGCTGGAGCCTGTATCAGGATAAACAGGTCAGCTTTTCCGCTGGCTGCATCAAAGAGAACCGGCTGACCGCGCCGCTGGGTTCCGCCTCTACCAACAGCTGGTACGCGCGGGCGGAGAAAGATCGTCTTTTCTGGCGCGACTGGCAGGATGCCCAACCGTGGGAAGGCATTCAGCGAGAAATGCTGCGCTACTACGAGACGCAATATGGCGAGTCGCTAAAGTACTACGCTATCGACCAGGGCAGCTGGCCGCCAATGGCCATCTCGCAGCACTATCATCAGGGCAACTGGTATTTTCTGACGCTGGGCATGAGCATCCGGCCCATGCCGTGGATCGATTTCCTCTATAAGGATAAAGACGCTGCCGATCATCGCCGTATCGAGCTGGCGATGGCGATCGACGGCGAGGTGATGAGCGAAGAGAACGCGGTGCAGATGGCCAGCGCGCTGGCAAGCTTTGCGCATTTTCCCTGGGCGCGCCTCAGCTGGCTGGGCGAAGGGCACACGCTCTCTTCCGCCGTCGCGCCGATAGGTTTTGAAGGCTTTTTGCTTTCGGCCACGCTGGGCGACAGTTTCACACTGCCGCCGCGCGAAGGAGAAAAAGTGACGCTGTTATGGGCCACGCCGGTGACGGCCGCCGAGCAGGAATTCGTCGAACAGGAACCACAAGGCGGCCTGCAATTAGTGGAACGTTTAACCGAGGCGGGGTGTAATCCTGTCTTTCGGGCGCGGCCCGAGCTGGTGGATCCGCCGGCTGGCTAAGCCGTCATACTTTCGCTCGATTTTACCCAGCCACGGCCGCCAAAGATATGCCACAATTATCTGAGATAATTCTTAAGAGGTGTGCATGTCTGCAATCGAAGTTATCCTGGTCGACGACCAGGATCGCGCCATCGGTCGAATGGAAAAGCTTGAGGTTCATCAGAAAGGATTGCTGCATCGCGCGGTCACCGTTTACGTGTTTAACTCCCGCCATCAGCTGCTGCTGCAACGGCGCGCCAGCGGTAAATACCACTGCGGCGGGCTGTGGAGCAACACCACCTGCGGCCATCCTTACCCGGAAGAGTCGACGCGACACGCGGCCGAGCGACGCCTCAATGAAGAAATGGGGTTATCGCTGAGGCTACAGCCCATGTTTGAGCTGAGCTATTACCTGCCGCTGGCAAATGGCCTGATCGAACATGAATATGGTCACGTCCTGTTTACCCTGAGCGATGAGCTGCCGCAGCCTAATCCGGAAGAAGCGGACGACTGGCGCTACGCTTCTCTGCCGGAAATTCAGCAGGAAATGGCGGTGCACCCCGAGCGTTTTACGCCGTGGTTTCTGCATACCTTCGCCCGCATCCCCACCGAATTTGCCCGCTTTACTGCGGCCGCGCTGGCGGTTCAGCCGTAAAATCCTCGGCGTCCACGTCGTAGCCTGACGGCTCCCAGTGTACCAGCAGCAGCGCCAGCAGGCCCGCCAGCGGCGCAAGGCCGATGACCCAGAACACGTTAGTGCCCAGCGCCGCCGACAGCAGCGGAAACAGAAACAGCGACAGGGTAGAGCTGCCGCGCATCAGCGTCTGGTTCATACCCACGCCCACGCCGCGTAGCGAGGTTGGATAGCTAAGCGAGGCAAAAGTCATGGTATGCGAGCCTGGCCCAAAGCCCTGGCCCAGCAGAAACAGCGCCAGCATGGCGACAGACACCGCCGCCTGCGTGCCGTCGTCCGGCCTGCCCACCAGCGCCAGGCCGAGCAGCGCCACAAACTGGCAGCCGTAGCCGGCTACCGTCATCCGCCAGGCGCCCAGACGCGGCACTAAACGTACCGCCAGCAGCCCGCCAACAAAGGCGAACAGCAGATTCAGCGCCAGCGAGACCAGGATGGTGGTCAGCATCGACTGCGCCAGAAAGCTGGAGAGGATCACCGGCAATCCAAACGCAACGGCGTTATAGGCGAAAGCCGAAGCGACGGCGGTAACGGTAGCGAGCAGCGTACGACGCAGGTAAATGCCCTTAAACAGTTCGCCATAGTTGCGCCAGCTGGCGCGACGAACCGGCACGGCGGGCGTCAGATCGGCTTCTTTCGCCACCTGCGCATTGATGCCGTAAGAGCGCCGTAAAATAGCGGCCGCACCATGCAAATCGCCCTGGTTAGCGGCCCAGACGGGCGATTCGCTCATATAGCGACTGCGAACGGCGATAATCAGCAGCGCGGGTACCGCGCCAAAGCCCAGGATAATCCGCCACAGCAAGCCCGCCTGTGCTTCCGGTAGCACCGAGTAAAAAAACAGCACCAGCAGATAAGAGACAGAAATAGCGGCATACCAGGTAGGGCACCACATGGCAATGCTGGCCGCCTTGTTGCCTCGTCCTTTCAGCTTCGAGAACTCCGCTAAAAAAGCCATCGCTACCGGCAGATCGATGCCCACGCCCAGCCCCATCACAAAACGCGCGCCCGCCAGTACGTATTCGTTTGGCGCAAAAGCGCAGGCCAGCGCGGCCACCACAAAGAAAAACATATCGGCCATAAACACGCGGTAGCGGCCAATTTTATCGGCGAGATAGCCGCCAATCAGCGCGCCGACGATAGCGCCAAAGGCGATAGCGGAAGCCACCATGCCTGCGCCCGCAGGCGTCAGGCCAAACTCTTTGGTGACGTCCTTCATGCCAAACGCCAGCGCGCCCAGATCGTAGGCGTCCAGAAACACGCCACCCAGCGCAATCGCGATCACGATATGCGCATTGCTACGCGCCTGGGTACTGTTGTTGACCAGCGTTGCAACGTCCGCAGCCTGACGGATAAACAACGTTTCGCCCGTTGGCTCGCTCCCTGCCGTGGCGACATGCGATTCAGCCGTTAAGTCAGTCATGAGGTTATATTCAGTTTTAGTGGTGTGGTTTGTGAGCATACTCCCGGCACTGGCAGAGTTAAATTCCCGCTGGTTATAAGTTACAACCAAACGGTGCAATGTAATTTAGTTGTAAGGCGGCGGTTTTAAGTGGTTAATTCTTCAGCTACTCTTGAAGCTGAGTCGATAACAGGGAAACGCGAAATGGCTAAAAGCATAAGATTGGGCGGCGCGCTGGCGCTGGCGGTTTGGCTGGCGATGGCGGGCGGCGCGCAGGCGGCGGAGGCGGTAAAGGTCGGGTCGAAAATTGATACGGAAGGTTCGCTGCTGGGCAACCTGATTTTACAGGTGCTGGATAAACACGGCGTAAAAACCGTGAACAAAATTCAGCTGGGAAATACGCAGGTCGTCAGGGGCGCCATCACGGCGGGCGAACTGGATATCTATCCGGAATATACCGGCAACGGCGCTTTCTTCTTCCACGACGAGAAAAATCCCGCCTGGAAAAATGCCCAGGCAGGCTATCAGCTGGTTAAGAAGCTCGACGGCGAGAAAAATCATCTGATCTGGCTGACGCCGTCGCCCGCTAACAATACATGGACCATCGCGGTACGCGGCGATGTGGCGCAGAAAAACAAGCTCGCCACGCTGGCCGATCTCAGTGCCTGGCTGAAAAGCGGCGGCGAATTTAAGCTGGCGGCCTCGGCGGAGTTTATCGAAAGGCCCGACGCGCTGCCCGCTTTTGAGCGTGCCTACCAGTTTAAGCTGGATCAGGATCAGCTGCTGTCGCTAGCGGGCGGCGATACGGCCGTTACGCTGAAAGCGGCAGCGCAGCAAACCTCCGGCGTTAACGCGGCGATGGCTTACGGCACCGACGGCCCGGTAGCGGCGCTTGGCCTGCAAACGCTGAGCGATCCCAAGGGCGTGCAGCCCGTATACGCGCCGACGCCGGTTATCCGCGAAGCGGTGCTGAAAGCGTATCCGCAAATCGGCGACTGGCTGAAGCCGGTTTTCGCCTCGCTGGATGAAAAAACGCTGCAGCAGCTTAATGCCAAAATTGCGGTAGAAGGGATGGACGCGAAAAAAGTGGCTGCCGACTATCTGCAACAGAAAAATCTGTAGCCACGCGCGGCAAAATGACTATTCGGGTACATAACCGCGTTACGTTGACGCTGGCGCTGCTGCTGACGGCAGCGCTGACGGCGCTGCCGTTTCTCAACTGGGCGCCGAACCGGCTTGTTTCCGGTCAGCCGCTTGGGCTGCAACAGGTAGCCAACGGCCTGGGCTGGTGGCTGTTGCTGCCCGCATTGTTACTGATGCTGCTCGCTTTTTGGCCGCAGAAGCGCACCAGCCTGGCCTTAACGCTGCTCTGTAGCGAAACGCTGTTTATCGCGCTGATCGCCGCTGGCGGTTATGCGGCCGCCTCGCTGGCGCAGCAGGGCCATCCGCTGGCAAGAACCTCTCTGGGCAGCGGCTTCTGGCTGGCAGCCGCGCTGGCGCTGCTGATGGCGACAGATGCCATCAGCCGTTTGACCCGACAGGCGTTATGGCGTTTGCTGCTGAACGCGCAGATCTGGCTGCCGGCGGTCTTTTTGCTGCTGAGCGGCCAGCTCGACGCGCTTTCCCTGCTGAAAGAGTATGCCAACCGGCGCGATGTCTTCGACCAGGCGCTGTCACGACACCTGCTGATTTTGGGCGGCACGCTTTTGCCGGCGCTGCTGATCGGCGTGCCGCTGGGCTGGTACTGCTGTCGTCGTCCGGCCATACAGTCATCGGTTTTCGCCACGCTGAATATCATTCAGACCGTGCCTTCCGTCGCGCTGTTTGGCCTGCTTATCGCCCCACTCAGCGGGCTGGCGCGCGAGTTTCCGGCACTGACCACGTTAGGCATCAGCGGCATCGGTATGGCGCCCGCGCTAATCGCGCTGGTGCTCTATGCGCTGCTGCCGCTGGTGCGTAGCGTCGTGAGCGGGTTGCAGAACGTGCCGCAAGCGGTGATTGAAACCGCGCGGGGCATGGGCATGAGCGGCGGCCAGATATTCCGCCAGGTCGAGGTGCCGCTGGCGCTGCCGGTACTACTTGCCGGTCTGCGCGTCACGGCGGTGCAAACCATCGGCATGGCGGTTATCGCCGCGCTGATCGGGGCGGGCGGCTTCGGGGCCGTCATTTTTCAGGGCCTGCTCAGCAGCGCGCTGGATCTGGTCATGTTGGGGGTGATCCCTGTTATCGCCCTGGCGGTGGCGGTGGATACGTTATTTAAGCTGTTGCTCTCCGGGATACAACGCCAGTGATTGAATTCAAAGAGGTGAGTAAATATTTTGCGGGCAAGGCGGCGGTCAGCGATTTGACGCTGCATATCGCCAAAGGCGAATTTACCGTGCTGATCGGCACGTCCGGCTGCGGTAAATCGACCACGCTGAAGATGATTAATCGTTTGATCGAACACGATAAGGGCGCGATACGTTTTGGCGGCGAAGAGATCCGTCGCTTCGACCCGCAGGCGCTGCGGCGGCGAATGGGCTACGTTATCCAGTCCACCGGGCTTTTCCCGCACTGGACGGTAGAAAAAAATATCGCCACCGTGCCGAAACTGCTGGGCTGGAGCAAGCCGCAAATCGACGCGCGCGTCAGTGAACTGCTGGCCTTGCTAAATATGGAAGAGACGTTTCGCCATCGCTATCCGCATCAGCTTTCCGGCGGGCAGCAGCAGCGTATTGGCGTGGCGAGAGCGCTGGCAGCCGATCCGGAAGTGCTGCTGATGGATGAGCCTTTCGGCGCGCTCGATCCGGTGACTCGCGCCACGCTTCAGCAGGAAATTGCCCGTATTCATCGCCTTTCCGGCAAGACGATAGTGCTGGTAACGCACGATATCGACGAGGCGCTGGCGCTGGCAGACCGGCTGGTCTTAATGGACGGCGGCAAAGTGGTGCAGCAGGGCACGCCGACGGCGCTGCTGACAAAACCCGTTAATGACTTTGTGCGTCGCTTTTTCGGCCAGAGCGAATGGGGTATTCGCCTGCTTTCGCTGGGGCTGGCAGGCGAGGCGGCGCGGCGAGACGAATGGCTGGAGGAGGAAGGCATTGCGGAAACGCTGACGCTGCGCGAAGCCCTGTCGCTGTTTATTGCGCGTGGAACCGACCGGCTGGCGGTACGGGACAGCAATCAGCAGCCGCTCGGCGTGCTGCATTTTGCCGATTTACTGCGGCAAAAGAAGCCATAATATGCGCCTGCTTCGCGATCCGCTCCTCTGGCTGATTTTACTGTTTGTAGCGCTGCTGCTGCTGATGCCCTATAGCGGCCCGCTGTTCGCGCGCGCTTTTCCCCAGCTCGACAGGCCGCTTTACCAGCAGGAAAGCTTTATCCGGCTGGCGCTGGCGCATATCCGGCTGGTGGCGTTCTCCAGCTTCGCTGCGGTGATAGTGGGTTTGGGCGCCGGTATTGCGGTAACGCGCCGGGCGGGAAAGGAGTTTCGCTCGGTAGTAGAAACGCTGGTGGCCGCAGGCCAGACCTTCCCGCCGGTGGCCGTGCTGGCGCTGGCGGTGCCGGTTATCGGCTTTGGCGAACAGCCTGCGATGGTCGCGCTGCTGTTGTATGGGCTGCTGCCGATCTTACAGGGCACGCTGGTCGGTATTGACGCGGTGCCGCCGACTTTGCGCGAGGTGGCGGCGGGCGTCGGTATGAGTCCGCGTCAAATACTGTTTAAGGTAGAGCTGCCGCTGGCCGCGCCGGTGATCCTGGCCGGGATCCGCACTTCGGTGATTATTAATATCGGCACGGCCACCATCGCTTCAACGGTGGGCGCTAACACGCTGGGCTCGCCGGTGATTATCGGGCTGAGCGGCTTTAATACCGCCTATATCTTACAGGGAGCCTGCCTGGTAGCGCTGCTGGCGATCGTGACGGACCGCCTTTTCGAGCGCCTGCTACGGCGGTTTAAGCGCGAATAAGGATGGTGTAGCCGGTCAGCATGACGCCGCCGATACCGCCCAGCGCCATCATTAAGAAGATAAAAATTACGCCGATTTTCTGCCAGTTCATACCGTTATCCGCCTGCCGTAAAAAAGAGAGCAAAGTATATCGCTTTTACTGAGCGGACGTTAAGCCTTTGCTGGTTTTTAGCAGGAGAAAACGGACGAGGCCAGCAGGGTGCTGGCGACGATGACCATAAAGCTATGCGGCCTGATGCGCCACGGCGTAGCCCTGTTCCTGCCAGTGGGCGATCTGCTCCTGCTGGCGGCGCGTCAGAGGTTTGCCGGTGAAAATAAACAGCTGCTGGCCGGGAAAAAGTTCAGGACGCGGCATCTCCAGCGGTTCGGCCAGCACTTCCATACGCCAGCCCTGCTGCGACAGACGCCAGGCCTCCAGCCAGATGCGCGTACGATCTTCCGTGCCCCAGCCGATAATCAGCGCATCCTTGCCGGGCTTCTTGCGGCTGCCTGCAAGGCAGAAGGTCACGTAATCGATCAGGATGCCGTCAAGCAGGCTGCACATCGTTCTGGCCGTATTTTGATCCAGGTTCAGTCGCTGGCGGATAGGAATAAAAACATGGTCAATCAGCGCCGCCGCCGGATGTTCCCGACCGGCCGTTGCCACTTTTGCTCTGAGCTTAGCGGGCCTGACGTGACGCAATACCGTCATCATCTCTTCCTGTAGCGTCATCCAGCCGTCGTGCGCGTTAACGCTTTCGCCTTCCAGCAGCGCTTTAACTTTGCCTACCGGTACGCCGCTCTCTATCCAGCGTTTAATCTCTTCAATACGCTGTATATCTTCATCATCAAACTGACGATGGCCGCCTTCGGTGCGCTGCGGTTTCAGCAAACCGTAGCGGCGCTGCCACGCACGAAGCGTAACAGGATTTATCCGACAGCGTTCGGCGACGTCACCAATACTGTATAAAGCCATGCCTTTCCTTAAACCTGTTTGACTCCCCTGAGCCTAACCAACTCTCTATTGTTGTACAACTATTATTTAATTGTACAACTTGCCGGGCGAGGCGCCACGTCGTATATCTTATTGAAACGCGGCGGGAAACCCTCAGTCTCCGTCACGCACGATAACGGTAGTCTACCCGTTAATCCACGTGTCGCCAAAGCACGATTTACAGGACGATCTGCTACTTATGACCACTATCACTTATTCGCTTCTTACCGCAGAAGAGGCCGCTAAAGGCCAGGATGAATTATACAATGTATTGAGCGCTTGTGTTGCGCTGGGCGCCAGTATCGGCTTTGTCAGTAACGAACCTGCACCTATGAAACAGTTCTGGACAGGGGTAATCGCCAGCCTCGCCAGCGGCGAAAAGCGGCTGCTGGTTGCACGTCGACAGCAGGAGATTGTCGGCACGGTCATCGTAGAATTTTGCGGCAAGCCAAACGGCTCTCATCGTGCAGAAATCGCCAAATTGCTGGTACATCCTGATGCCAGACGGCAGGGCATCGCTCGTGAGCTGTTAGGCCGCGCTGAACGGCTGGCGGAGCAGGAGGGCAAAACGCTGCTGGTGCTTGATACGCGCTCCGGCGATGCGGCCGAGCAGCTTTACCTGGCGCAGGGCTGGCAGGTTTGCGGGCAGATCCCGTATTTTGCTCTCTCGACCCGTGGCGAACCGGAAGCGACTACCGTTATGTACAAACAGGTCACGGCGGGTGTATAGCTACAGCCCTCGCAGTCCCGGATACAATAGCCGTCGCCAGTTTTTATAGATAAAAACACGACGTAGTTCTATTTTTATGTTGTTCTCATAGAATATAATATCTATATTTATCGAGTTTGATAAGGATGTATCCTTTAAAAGGTGGGCAAGGAATGCCGGAACTGAAATGGCGCAAAGCAGCGCGGAAACAACTTCTTGCTATCAAAAGCAAAAGCGACAGAGAAGCGATTAACGCAGCGGTGAATGAGTTAAAAAATTTTCCGCTGCACACGCCAAATCTGGACGTAAAGCCCTTGACGGCAGGTGAAGCCGATTACCGGCTAAGATGGGGTAACTATCGGGTATTATTCGACTATGTAAAAGACGGGGAACCCAAAATCATTGCCATCCAGCAAATTGCGAGGCGTACCAGCAAAACTTATTGAATAAAATTCGATTTGCCGAATTTGTCTTAAATAACTTCATTATTGCCGGTCTACTACAATGAGAAACGATATGATTGAATTCATCACTGACAGCGCCGGAAATCGCAAGGCGGCAATAGTGCCAATAGCGCTATTTGAAAAACTAACGCAAAGCGCCGATCTGGCTGAATTATGGGAATCAGTACCCTATGTTGCGGGAAAAAATGATGATGCTTTTATCCCCGGCGAGGTAGTCGATATTTCTGTGCAAAAAGGCGTAACGCTTCATGCGGCGTGGCGTCTTTATCGTGGCCTGACCCAAAAGCAGGTCGCTGAGGCGCTGAACATTACTCAGGCTTCTGTATCAGCCATGGAAAAAAGCGAGAGGCCACGCAATTTTAATTTGCACAAGCTGGCGGAGCTGTACAGTTGCCAGCCAGAGCAATTAACTGATGAATAACTAAAAGGCCGGGCAACCGGCCGGTTTTTGTGAATTTTACTCACGACGGCATGCGGTGGACAAAGATTGAATGCCGCGCCGGTTTTCAGTAATGTGATTCTGCTCACACCTTAAGCGACAGCATGCTGCTCGCTGATGTTATCCCACTCTCTGATCCGACCCGCAGCTGCGGGCAGCCAAAGGTATTATGTTCCTTGTAAAAGTGATAGGTATCAGTTTTATCTGTATGCTGCTGCTCTCTTTCGCGCAGAGCTACGTTAAGGCGACCCACAGCGGCGTCGCCATCAATGGCCAACATTGGTCCACAGCCAGACGTGATTCAGCAGAGATGGCGCCCGATCCGCAGAAGTTTATCGATACGGCCATCGTGCAGGTTTATACCGCGCCGACCTTTGGCTGGCGTGGACTGTTCGCCGTCCATCCGTGGATCATTTTTAAAAAGGCCGGCGAGAGCCAGTATCACCGCTACGAGGTGGTCAGCTGGGGCAGCAGCAACGTTATTCGCCATAATTACGCTTTGCCCGACGGCTACTGGTTTGGCGCTAAGCCCAGACTGCTGGTCGATCATCGCGGCGAACGCGCGGCGGCGATGATCCCGGCGATCGAAGCCGCTATCGGCAGCTATCCCTGGCCGCAAAGCTATCGGGTCTGGCCCGGTCCCAACAGCAATACTTTTCTGGCCCATATCGGCAGAGAAGTGCCGGAGCTGAAGCTCGATCTGCCTGCGAACGCCATCGGTAAAGATTTCCGCCCGCTGAGCCGTCCGGTGGGGCTGCCCGCCTCAGGCAAAGGCGTGCAGGTTTCACTGCTGGGCGTGCTTGGGCTGACGCTGGGTGCGGAGGAAGGCGTAGAGTTTAACGTGCTGGCCTTTAATTTCGGCATCGATTTTAAGCATCCGGCGCTGCGGCTGCCTTTTACCGGCAGGCTGGGCACCAATAAAATCGAAACGGACAGCGGCGAGTAAATTCGGCCCGTCAGCAGGCGCGGACAGCACCAGGTTGCGAGCCGCGCCGCAGGATTAACCTTCAGGGACTATTGCTGAACGAAATACTGTGTAAAAATACAGGCCGTTTCAATAAAAAGTGATTGATATGGCGCTAACTGCCGCGTTAAAAGCGCAAATTGCCGGCTGGTATAAGGCTCTCCAGCAGCAAATCCCCGATTTTATTTCCCGAGCGCCGCAGCGGCAGATGATTGCCGAAGTGGCGAAAACGCTGGCGGGCGACGAAGGGCGCCATCTGGCGATTGAAGCCCCGACCGGCGTCGGCAAAACGCTCTCCTATCTGATCCCCGGCATCGCCGTCAGCCGTGCGGAAGATAAGCCGCTGGTGGTCAGCACCGCCAACGTGGCGCTACAGGATCAGATCTTCACGAAAGATCTGCCGCTGTTGCAGAAGATCATCCCCGATCTGCGTTTTACCGCCGCGTTTGGCCGGGGTCGCTACGTCTGCCCGCGCAACCTGTCCGCGCTGGGCGGCGATGAAGAAAAGCAGGGCGATTTGCTGCTGTTTCTTGATGATGAAATGACCGCCAGCAAGGATGAGCGGGCGCTCTGTACTACGCTGGCGAAAAACCTCGATCGCCATCAGTGGGACGGCCTGCGCGACCACTGCGAAGAGACGATTGAAGATTCGCTCTGGCAGCGCATCAGTACCGATAAAGCCAACTGTCTGGGCAGCAACTGTCACTGGTTCCGTGAATGCCCGTTCTACCTGGCCCGGCGGGAAATCGAAAACGCCGACGTGGTGGTGGCTAACCATGCGCTGGTCATGGCGGCCCTGGAAACGGAATCGGTGCTGCCGCCGCCGAAAAATCTGCTGCTGGTACTTGATGAAGGACACCACCTGCCGGACGTGGCGCGCGACGCGCTGGAAATGAGCGGGGATATCACGCCCGCCTGGAGCACGTTACAGCTCGATCTTTTCTGTCGTCTGGTTGAACAGTGTATGGCGCAGTTCCGGCCGAAAAAGCCGCCGCATCTTGGCAATCCGGAGCGGCTTAAAGCCCACTGTGAAGAGGTGCGCGAGCAGCTGCAACAGCTGTCGCAAATCCTGGTGCAGCTGTTGCCGCCCGGCAATCAGGAAGGCGAATACCGTTTCGAGATGGGCCAGCTGCCGGAAGAGGTGATGACGCTGTGCGCGCGCCTGTTCAAACTCAGCGACGGGCTGCGCGGGCTGGCAGAGGCGCTGCTGAACGATCTCAGTGAAAAAACGGGGCAGTTTGACGTAGTGCGCCTGCACCGTACGCTGATCCAGATGAACCGCGCACTGGGCTGGTTCGAGGCCAGCAGCAAGCTGTGGCGGCTCGCCTCAATGGCGCAGGCCTCCGGCGCGCCGGTGTCCAAATGGGTGACGCGCGAGCTGCGTGAAGGTAACCCGCACTTACTGTTTCACTGCGCCGGTATCCGCGTCAGCGAGCAGCTGGAAAAACTGCTGTGGCGTAAAATCCCGCACGTGGTGCTGACCTCGGCCACGCTACGCTCGCTGAACAGCTTTCAGCGCCTGCAGGAAATGGCGGGCCTGAGCGAAAAGCCGGGCGATCGCTTTGTCGCGCTGGATTCGCCTTTTAACCACGTTGAGCAGGGCAAGCTGATTATCCCGCAGATGCGCTACGAGCCGATGCTGGCTAACGAAGTGGAACACCTGGCGGAAATGGCGCACTTTTTCCGCCAGCAGATTAAAGAAGGCAAACACAAAGGGCTGCTGGTGCTGTTTGCCAGCGGGCGGGCGATGCAGCAGTTTATCTCTTACCTGCCGGAGCTGCGGCTGATGCTGCTGGTGCAGGGCGACAGGCCGCGTCCGGCGCTGGTGGCGCTACATCGTAAAAAGGTGGAGCAGGGCGAAACCAGCGTGCTGGTGGGCCTGCAATCCTTTGCCGAAGGGCTGGATCTGAAGGGTGACCTGCTGTCGCAGGTGCATATCCATAAAATTGCCTTTCCGCCGGTGGACAGTCCGGTTATTTTGACGGAGGGCGAATGGCTGAAAAGCCTGAAGCGCTATCCTTTTGAAGTACAAAGCCTGCCGAGCGCCTCCTTTAACCTGATCCAGCAGGTGGGCAGGCTGATCCGCAGCCACGACTGTTTCGGCGAGATAGTGATTTACGATCGTCGTTTGCTGACCAAAAGCTATGGCGCGCGCCTGCTGGGCGCGCTACCGGTTTTCCCCATTGAGCAGCCGCCTATGCCGCCGGGGGAGCCGCCAAAAGCCGTTGCGGCCGTACCGGGTAAGAAAACCGTACGTCACCGCCGTCGCTAACCACCCAACAGAGCAGAAGCATGGACTATACAAAAATTATTAAAGAGATCGGCCGAGGGAAAAATCATGCCCGCGACCTTGATTTCGCTACCGCCAGCGAGCTTTACAGCCGGATGCTGGCGGACGAGGTGTCGCCGCTTGAGATGGGCGCGATCCTGATTGCGCTGCGAATCAAAGGCGAGGGCGAGGAGGAGATGCTCGGCTTTTATCAGGCCGTACAGGCGCGCGTGCTGAAACTACAGCCGCCTGCCAGCCTGCCTATGCCGGTGGTGATCCCAAGCTATAACGGCGCGCGTAAACAGGCGAACCTGACGCCGCTGCTGGCGCTACTGCTCTCCCTGCTCGATTTTCCTGTGGTGGTGCACGGCGTTAGCGATGACCCGACTCGCGTTACCAGTGAGGCGGTGTTTGCCGCGCTGGGCGTTAAGGCGGTATCGGACATGCAGGAAGCGCAGCAGCGGCTGGAAGAGGGCAATCTGGTCTTCGTGTCGGTTGAAACGCTTTGCGCGCCGCTGGCACGGCAGCTCTCGCTGCGCTGGCAGCTGGGCGTACGCAACAGCGCGCATACGCTGGCGAAGCTGCTGACGCCGTTTGGCGAAGATGCGGCGCTGCGGCTTTCCAGCGTGTCGCACCCGGAATATATCCCGCGCGTGGGCAAATTCTTCCAGGCCATCGGCGGCCGCGCGCTGCTGCTTAACGGTACGGAAGGCGAGGTTTATGCCAATCCGCAGCGCTGCCCGGCGCTGAACCTGATTGCCGGAGAGGAGCCAGAGGTGCTGTTACCACGCCAGCCGGAAAGCCATATCGCCCGCGACGCGCTGCCTGCGGGTAAAGAGGCTGAAACAACGGCTGAATGGATCAGGCGTTGCCTCAATCGCGAAGTAGCGGTACCGCAGTCGCTGCGTCAGCAGATCGCCTGCTGTTACGTCGCTACGGGCCGCGCGGTGGACGTAGAGAGCGCGCTGGAGCAAATCGCGAAGGCCGGATACTGAGGCGGACCGAGCGTTTTAGCCAGGGCGGCGATAAGCTGTTTATCGGGGAAACGATTTTGCCGGGCTGAGGCTGAACGTTTCGCCTGACTGAGATTGAACGCTTCGCCGGGCTGAGGCTGAAAGTTTTGCCGGGTGAATGGCTTCGCCGGGCAGGTAAGCGTTCGAAAGGTAAGGCTTTGCAAGCCTTACCTGGCGGTTACGCATCCGGCCTGAAAAAAATAACGGATGCGCTGCGCTTTTTGTCCTGCTTCTGAAAGTGCTCATAAACAGCTTTCATCCGCCGGGCTTTAAGCGCGATGGCCTCTTCCAGCGTCAGCGGCCTGGTGGGTTTATCTGAGTTTAACGGCATAACCCCTCCTGTGAGGATCAAGGTTTGGGTAAACGGCGGCTATCCGCTGCGGCTGGCTTCTGCTGAGCTGTAGTATTCGCAAGCGATAAGCTCGTGAAAGCAGTTCGTCAAAAGCCAAAAACGTATAGCAATAAGGCCGGTACGCAGTGTAGTGCTTGTCGATTATATAATCAATAATGCAGTTCAGAGCCTGCGCGCGCTGACCCCTAAATCGCCTTTTAAAAAAGGGCGTGTCGGCTTCGATATTATCCAGGCTGTCAAAAGCGATATCATAACAGCCGCCCTTCAACGTTAGCCTGTGCGGTCGTTTACCTGTCAGTAGCCCCTGCGGCAAATTAATAAGTGAATCCTCAACCGTAACAATTTCCGTTAACTGCACCAGGTAAACGCCCGCTTCGCCTGCCTCAACCCGATATAACATGGCGTGGTACGCTTCGCGTTCTGTGCATAAATCCCGCCTTCCCTGAAAAATCTGCCGTCAGGATAAAGCGGTTTGGCCGTGAAGTCAGCGACGTTTTCATGAAGCGGAACAGGTCACGCAAAGTTTTTTACGTGCCTGCCTGCTTCTTGCATTCTTTTTTGAAGTGGATCTAAAAAGCGAGGCAGCCTTCCCGTCGGGCCGGAAAGCGCATGGCGCTTATCCGAGCGGCAGAAGCTTTTCCGCCAGCGCCGTCCAGAACGTAACGCCTTCCGGGATAACATCATCGTTAAAATCGTAGCGGGCGTTATGCAGCGGAGCAGAAGGCACCTCGCCGTCTGTACCTATCCAGAAATAGGCACCGGGGCAGGCTTCCAGCATGCAGGCAAAATCTTCCGACGCCATTGATGGGCTGGTTTCCCAGTGCACCTGTTCTGTCGGCAGTAATGCCAGCGCGCAGTCGCGAACCTGCTGTGCGGCGGCGGCGTGATTGCAGGTCACCGGGTAATCGGTCAGGTAGTCAATGCTGCCGTCAATGCCCAGCGGCGCGGTAAAAGTAGTGACAAAGTCGTCAATCATGCCGCGCACCCGGCTACGCACATCGGCCTGCAGGCATCTTAGCGTGCCGCGAAGCACCACGCTTTCCGGGATAACGTTAATGGCTTCGCCGCCATTAATTTGCGTGATGCTGACTACCGCAGAGGAGAGCGGCGACAGGCGTCGGGCCGGGATAGTTTGCAGCGCAAGAATGAGCTGCGCGGCGGCTACGATCGGATCTGCGCCGTTTTCCGGCATCGCCGCGTGGCAGCTTTTCCCGCGCAGCGTAATTTCGAAAGCGTCCAGCGAAGCCATCATGGGGCCGCTGTTCACCGCCACATGACCGACCGGCAGGCCTGGCCAGTTATGCAGGCCGTAGATAGCGTCCATGGGAAACAGCGTAAACAGGCCGTCGGCGACCATTTTTCTGGCACCGCCCAGGTTTTCTTCCGCCGGCTGGAAAACAAAATGCAGCGTGCCGCTGAACCGCCGCGTGGCGCTGAGATGTTTCGCCGCCGCCAGCAGCATGGCCGTGTGGCCATCGTGTCCGCAGGCGTGCATCACGCCAGGCTGCGAGGAGCGCCACGGCGCATCGCCCAGCTCGGTGATGGGCAGGGCGTCCATATCCGCACGAAAACCGATAGCGGGACCGGGACCGTTCTCCAGCGTGCCCACCACGCCGGTGCCTGCCAGGCCCATATGCACCTGCAAACCAAACTCGCGCAGCAGCGCCGCTACGCGCTGTGAAGTCTCATCTTCGTGATAGCCCAGCTCCGGCCTTGAGTGAAACTGTCTGCGCCATTCAATGGCTTCCTGAATCAGCGAAACGGGGATCATATCTTCTCCTTTGCGGACGATAAGCCGGAAGGCGAGCGCGGCACTGCTGCCTGACAGGTATTTTTCAAAAGTGAGGGAGTTCAGAGCAACAGGTTCTCTATTTCCTGCCAGTTTTTAACCCGCCTGTAGCCGGTTACCTGCAGGTTGTGCGGGGCGCTATAAAGGATGCCTTCTCCGCAAAACCCTGTGAAATTATGGGCGTTATCATCAATCATATAATCCGCATTGATAATGCTTTTGTTGCCGCAGAACACAATATTACTGGGTTTGATGGCCGGGAAATGGGTATTTAACCAGCGGAATTTTGCATTAAACGAAGAGGGCATCTGCATGGCGGCCGTGGTGATAAAGATCTCGTAACGATGGCTTAGCGCCTCAATCACACGCTGGCTGTCGGCAATGACGCCCAGATCGCCAAAAAATTCCGCGTCTTCGCTGACCCGGCTAAAGATCTCCTGCAGCATCTCGGGCTTTTCCTCTGCCAGGCTGAACAGATTGAATTCGCTGTGCGCCAGTTCCAGCGAGAAATGGCTGTTAAACGTGGCGACCATTTTAGGATGGAAATCGGCAATGACCTCATCCATATCAATAGCAATTCTCTTCATTATCACTCCATGATGGCTTTCGGGATGCATAACATCATACCAAAAAAAGGTGCGCAGCAGGGTTTCCCGCTCGCGTTGAAAAGCAGAGCTGCGCGTCTAAAAACAGTGCGGGGCGTGGCCGTTCACTCAGGCTTTTCGTGGCTGCGGCCGCTTACGGCGCGGCCGCCAGCATGTCTGCGCCAGGCTGCCTGGCGAGCTTGCCTGATAGCAATGCTGTATAAGCTAAAAGAAAGCGATCTAAGCCGCCCTGTATAAGGCGGCACAGAACGGCTCAGGACTGGCGCGCGTCCGGCCGTACCAAATCAAAACGTAAATCGTCGCTAATGGCGTAATAGGCGCTGGGGCCGCCCGCCCGCAATATAGGGTTGGCTTTCGCCGTCTGATAGATGCCGTTTTCTAGCAGCTTGTGATCGATATGTATCGCCACCGCTTCGCCCAGCACCAGCCACTGCTCCAGCTTGCCGCCGTCGGCGTCTTGCAGCTGGATAACCTGCGTCAGCTTGCATTCAAAATTCACCGGGCTTTCGGCTACCATGCTGACCGCTACCTGCGTGCCGGGAATGGGCGTCACGCCGGAAAAAGCGAATTCATCCTCGCCGCGCGGCAGCGAAGCCGAACTTTCATTCATCGCCACGGCCAGCTCGCGGGTAGCCAGGTTCCAGACAAACTCGCCTGTTTCCACGATGTTCGCCACGCTGTCTTTCCAGCCCTGGCTGGAGAAACCAATAATAGGCGGCTTATAGTTAAAGCAGTTAAAAAAGCTGTAGGGCGCCAGATTGCGCTCGCCGCTGGCGCTTTGGGAACTGATCCAGCCGATGGGACGCGGGCCAATAATGGCGTTCAAAGGATCATGAGGCAGACCGTGGCCAAGACGCGGTTGATAAGTATGGCGGGAAGAGGACATCTGAACTCCTGATAAAGGGATAGTTATTACATAGTAGCCGCTTCGCCGTGGGAAAAAAGGCGGGAATTGTTTACGATCTTTACCGCAGCAGGTATCTTACGCGCCTGCAGATAAGAGAGCCGTTCATGAAAAAGATTGTCGAAAAAACCCAGCTTCATCCCCGTAACCGCCATCGTGGCCGCTATGATTTTCCTGCCCTGATTGCCAGTCATCCGCCGCTGGCGGAGTTTGTGGCGGTTAATCAGTACGGTGATGAATCGGTGAATTTCGCCGATCCGGCCGCGGTAAAAATGTTAAATCAGGCATTGCTGAAGCATTTCTATCAGGTTGAACAGTGGGCGATCCCGGATGGTTTTCTTTGTCCGCCGGTGCCGGGCCGGGCTGACTATATTCATCATCTGGCCGACCTGCTGGCGGAAGATAACCGCGCCGTCGCGCCGCGCAATATTAACGTGCTCGATATCGGCTGCGGTGCCAACTGCATTTATCCGCTGATTGGCTATCGGGAATATGAGTGGCGCTTTACCGGCAGCGAAATCAATGAAGAGGCGATGCGCGCCGCTAACGCCATTATCGCCGCCAATCCGGGCCTGAATCGCGGTATTCGCCTGCGTCGTCAGAAAAATACGCAGGCGATTTTTCACGGCGTTATTCATAAAAACGAGCAGTATCATGCCGTGCTGTGCAACCCGCCGTTTCACGCATCCGCCAGCGAAGCGCAGCAGGGCACCCAGCGCAAGGTGCGCAATCTCGGTCTGGATAAAAACGCGCCGTTAAATTTCGGCGGCCAGCAGGAGGAGCTGTGGTGTGAAGGCGGTGAAAAAGCCTTTATCAGCCGCATGATTAATGAAAGCGTGGATTTTGCGAAACAGTGCGTGTGGTTTACTTCGCTGGTGTCCCGCCGCGAAAACCTGCCCGAGCTGTGGCGTGCACTGGAGCAGGTCGATGCGGTAGCCGTACGCACCGTGGAAATGGCTCAGGGCCAAAAGCAGAGCCGTTTTATCGCCTGGACCTTTATGGAAAAGACGGCTCGCGAACGCCAGATGAGCCGTCTTTAATACCGCCAGTACGGCCGTCCGTTACTCCGGCGCAGGCAGCGCAGGCACAGCGGCGGCGGCGTCCAGCCCGCTGCCGTTTTGCATGACCTGCACCGTTGGATGCGGCGCTTTGATCCCCGCCGCATCAAAATGCTTCTTCACCCTATTGTCGAGCGCGAAACGCACCGTCCACTGCTTCAGTGGTTGGGTAGTAAAGGAGACGCGCACGGTAAAGGCCTGGTTGGTCAGCCCGACCAGTCCGGCGAAATTAGGCTCGCCAATGACCATGCCGCGGATGGTTTCGTCCTGCATCAGTTCGTTCACCGCCTCGCGCAGCGTGGCATTCACTTTATCGCTGTCCTCACTGCGATCCACATCGTAATTCGCCACGAAAGAGCCAATGCCGCGCACGAAATTAGCGAAGGTAGTAATCGAAGACCAGGGGATAATATGGTAAGCGCCGGTATCCTGGCGAACGCCTACCGAGCGGATTGACATGCGCTCCACCGTGCCGGTAATGGCGCCGATAGTGACCAAATCGCCCGTGTTCATTCCGTTCTCAAACTGAATAAAAATACCGGTAATAATATCCTTAACCAGCGTTTGCGAACCAAAAGATACTGCCAAACCCAGCGCGCCTGCGCCCGCCAGCAGCGGTGCGATATTCACGCCGATTTCCGACAACAGGATCATGATAGTGATGGTACTGATGACCACGGCCAGCGCGTTGCGAAACAGCGTCAGCAGCGTGCGGGTTCTGGCGCTGGGCATCGGCCTGCCGTGAGAATCGGAAGCGAGACGGCTCTCTATAAGACTGGCAAGCAGCGTCCAGCCCACCGCCGAGAAAAACAGGATCATGACAATACGGATGATCACATCTACCAGCTTCACGCCTGCGCCGACCGTCAGCCAATGCCAGAGGTCGAAAAGATTCCAGGCGTTCAGCAGCAGTAGGCAGACGGCAAACACCGTCAGCGTACGCGCCAGCTTTAACATCATGGAAACCCAGCCGTTCACTCTTTTTTGTAGCTCGGGATAGTTGCGACGCAGCTCTGGCGAGAGAATAATGGTTTTTGAGATCCAGCGGCTGAGAACGCCGGAAATCAGCGCGCCCAGCCCTATTATTGCCAGCGAACGCACGGTAGCGGACATCATAAATCTGAGGCTGTCGCCGGGGTTAAAGATCGAGAGCAGGAACAGCGCGATAAAATAGGCGCTGGCAAGCCAGTGCCAGATGACGGCGAAAGCGCGGATAAACAGTGAAAAAAAGCTCATCGAGCGGTCGGCCAGCTGAACCAGCGCCAGCTGCACGGGGCGGCGGTTGCGGAAAATCAGATAAAGCGCCCACCCGGTGATCAGACACATCAAAACCAGGTTAACCAGCGCCGCCGCCTGCACGTTAACCTGATTAGAAACAATAGGCACGATAACCAGCAGTCCGTAGCCGATAACGCTGCTCAGCCAGCTTAGCCGCGTATTCCAGTAGTTAGCGCGCTCGTCAGAAAGATGGAAAAAACGCAGCTGCGGATAGCGCGGGCAGAAAATCAGCCGCAGGATCGCCTTGAAGAATTCAATCAGTGCAAAAGCGCTTAAGAACAGGCCCTGCTGGCGGGCAATCGTCCTGCTACCGGCATTGAGCGTATCGCTGAGCATCTGGCCGACAAACAGCGCGATGCCCAGCAGCAGCAAATCAATGATAAACGCGCCCAGGATCATCGCCGGGAGGTGCAGCCAGCTGGTGCGCTCGCTATTTTTACGGCGGCCCCATGACCCCATGCGGCGATAAAGCGGCGTCGCCGCCCGGCAGAGCAGCCAGTAGAAAGCGAACAGGGCGATGGCCAGCATCGCAAAGTGGCTCAGCGCGTTATAAAAAGTTTTTGGGTTAAAGGTTTTATGAGGAGCGTTAACGATATTGCGGTGGAGTTTTTCTACTTTACCCAGCACCTCGCTGCCAAACTGACGGCTGACGTCGGTGACGCTTTCCAGCACCGTTTTATCCTCTTCTTCATCCGGCGGCGTCAGCACGGGATCTTCAGTTTTAGCAGTGCTTTCGGAAGCGCTCCGCAGCTGGTTAATCAGCTCGGTTCGCGATTGATCATTTTGCAAAATGTTGGCCAGCGCGGCGTAGGCGGCTTTTTTCTCTTCCAGGCTCGGTTCGCCGGAAGCATCGGCCGCGGGTTGCGACCGGGACGCCGCAACGGCGGCGACAGGCAGGCTGACGGCCTCAGCCTGACAGCAAAAAACAGCAGCGACTAACGGTAGCCATCTGAACATACAGCGCCAGAAGGGCGGGGTTCCCGACATCATATTCTCCTTTAACGGCGCAAAGAAGCGTCGAGCAGCAAGTATAGCCGGACAAAGAAAAGGAGAGAGGTGGGGGAGGGTTTTTTAAGAGCGGGCCGGGAAAGCGGGGCGGCCTGACCGCCCCAAAAGATTAGGAGACGTGCTGTAAGAATTCCTGCAGGCGTGCGCCCGGCGGGTTATCAATCAGCTCTGCCGGATCGCCGTCTTCCGCAATGCGGCCTTTATCGATAAAGATCAGGCGTGAAGCGACTTTCTTCGCAAAGCCCACTTCGTGCGTCACAATAACCATGGTCATGCCTTCTTCCGCCAGGTCCTGCATTACCTTCAGCACTTCATGACGCAGCTCCGGATCCAGCGCGGAGGTTGGCTCATCGAACAGCATCATCTTCGGCTTGACCGCCAGCGCGCGGGCAATGGCCACACGCTGCTGTTGGCCGCCGGAAAGCTCCGACGGGAAATGGTGCGCGCGTTCGGCCAGGCCGACCTTGCCCAGCAGCTCTTTTGCCAGACGCTGCGCATCGGCTTTGCTGGCGCCGCGTACGCGGATTGGGCCAAAAGCGACGTTATCCAGCGCGCTCATCTGCGGGAACAGATGGAACTGCTGGAACACCATGCCCGCTTCCTGGCGGATCAGGCGATCGTCTACTTTAGGATCGTTGACCTTCAGCCCGTCCACAATCAGCTCGCCGGTGGTGATCTCTTCCAGCTTGTTAATGCAGCGCAGCAGCGTGGATTTGCCGGAGCCGGACGGCCCGATAATTACCACGACCTCGCCCTGTTTAATGGTCAGATCGATATTATGCAGAACCTGCGTTTCGCCAAAATGTTTGGAGACGTTTTTAAATTCAATCACAGGATCTTCATCCTTTTTTCAATGCGACGCAGAACAAAGCTCAGCACCAGCGTAATAAACAGATAGATAACGGCTACGGCGCTCCAGATTTCCAGCGCGCGGAAGTTACCGGCAATGATTTCCTGGCCCTGGCGAGTCAGCTCCGCCACGCCGATAACGATAAACAGGGAGGTATCCTTGATGCTGACGATCCACTGGTTACCCAGCGGCGGCAGCATACGGCGCAGCGCCAGCGGCATGATAACGTAGCGCAGCGTTTCGCGACTGGAAAGACCCAGCGCCAGACCGGCTTCACGAAAGCCCTTATTGATTGACAGCACGGCGCCACGGGTAATTTCAGCGATGTAAGCGCCGGAGTTAATCATGATGGTGACCACTGCCGCGCTGAAAGGGTCGATGCGCAAATCGTTAAAGGCCATCGGCAGCGCAAAATAGATAAACATCACCTGCACGACAATCGGCGTGCCGCGGATCAGTTCAATAAAGACCAGGGCGATATTACGCGACAGCCAGCCGCCGTAAGCGCGGGCAAAACCCGCTATAAGGCCGATAATCAGGCCGCCAATCAGGCCGAGGACGGATATCCACAGCGTCAGGCGGGCGCCCTCGAGCAGGGCCGGAATAGATGGCCAGATGGCGCTCCAGTCAAACTGCATTCTTATTTCTCCGGATCAAAACCATATTTCGTTGGTGTGGAAAACGCAGGCGCACAGCGCGCCTGCGAAAAGTAAAAGCGATTATTTAGGCTCGGAACCGAACCATTTTTTATAAATTGTGTTGTAGGTACCGTTTGCACGCAGCGTTTTCAGCGCGCCGTTTACTTTTTCACGCAGCTCGTCGCTGCCTTTCGGGAAGGCGATACCGTAATCCTGCGCTTCGATCGATTCGCCTACGGCTTTGAACTGGCCTTTGCCTGCGGTGTTAATGAAGTAAAGGATGTTTGGCGTATCGTGCAGCACGGCGTCCGCACGGCCCGTGCCCAGCTCCATATAGGCATTATCGATATTAGGGAACTGGCGCAGATCTTTGGTTTTGATGTGCTGCTTAGCGTAATCCACGGAGCCGGTGCCGCTTTTCACCGCAACGACTTTGCCATCAAGATCTTTCAGACCCTGAATTTTGTCGTTATTGGCTTTGACCATCACCAGCAGACCGCTTTTATAGTAGCTGTCGGAGAAATCAATCGCCTGCTTGCGGGCGTCAGTGATAGTGATACCGGCCAGCGCCAGATCGACGTTACGCGTCTGCAGACCCGGAATGATACCGCTAAAATCCATTGGTTTAAGGGTATAGTCCAGCTTCAGTTCCTTCGCGATAGCCGCCCACAGCTCCACATCGAAGCCCACATATTGGTTACCCTGTTTGAACTCAAAAGGAACAAAGGCGGTATCGGTGGCGACAACCAGCTTTTTTTCTGCGGCGGTAGAAGAGACGGCAAACGCCAGCGTCAGCGCAGCCAGGGAAAACTTAACAAGTGACTTCATCTTTTTATCCTTATTGCAGTCGGACAAGCGCCTTGTCCGATTGAATGCCAGCAGCCATATGAAAAAACTATGCCAGGTTTTCAAAATATATTGAAAACAGCACGTTGAGTCAATTTAACAGGGATAATTACGCCTTAAGTAGCGCGATGCACCATAATGAGGCACCAAAATAGTGCGCTGGTTTCATTATGGTGCAATCCAGTTTTAACCTGGCGGAGGATAAAAAACAAAGTAAAAAAGGAAAGGGTGCGAGAGCGCTCGCGTGATTAACGCAGCTGGCTGTCTTTACTGCCGCGGCGATTAAAAAGCGTCGACTGCTGCTGTTTGTCTCGCTGTGCCTGGCATTGAATACAATATTGCACGCCGGGCAGGGCCAGACGGCGAGCTTCAGGAATGGCATCCCCGCACTCTTCGCAATATTTTGCGCTGGCGCCATGATGAATGGCGCGCCGGGCGCGATTAACGGCGTCTTCAACCGTTGAGTCGATCTGTTCCTGTACGGCATCATCACGTGCCCAACCACTGGCCATCGCTTTCCTCCATATAAGAAGAGCAGATGAAAGGCCTCATCTGCTCGCAAAAACCACGCTATGAAAAGTGGGGCTACTGGCGCAGCCCGCATCGACTTACTCGATGTTAGATTCGATAAACCACAGGAATTTATCCAGGTCGCGTGAAGCGGCGGTAAAGATATCTGCGGTGTCTTCGTCTTCAACTTCACTAATCGCTTTACGAGTATCGTTAGCGACAACGGCATAGCGTTCTGCCAGCGCTTTAAGGTGATCCTGAACGGTATGAATGTTCAGCGGATAGCTTTTCAGCGGAGTGCGATCGTTCACTACCTGAGTGGTGCCCAGCGCCACGCCGCCCAGCTGTACTACGCGCTCTGCAATGGTGTCCTGATGATCGGTAATCGTAGTGCGGAAACCGTCCAGCATTTCGTGTACGCCAATAAAGTTAGCGCCGCGCATATTCCAGTGCGCCTGTTTGGTAATCAGGGACAAATCAATGAATTCCGTTACCAGACGATTCAACACCTCAATGGTGGCTTTCTTTTCCTCATCGGCCACGTTGTTGCGGGTGTAATGCAGATCGGTCGCAGTCGTTTTTACCAGTTTAGCGGTACTCATCATTAATATCCTCTTAATGGTCAGTTGTCCTGAATGTACCGAATAAGTATAGCAGCGCTTTTCAACATTGCCATCACGATACTGCCTATCGCACAAATAGTAGCGGCCTTAGGGTTTAAATGACTGGTATTTAAGAGGAATAATTTATCGAATGCGATTAATAAATATTCTCATTTAGATTGATAAATATAAATGACTGATAAAAAATAGATTTTTAATTTATCGTTTCGTTACAAATTGCGTAAAAAATCCTGTTAAAAAGCCACGATTTATTAAATTGGCTCAGAATTATCCGAGCCATATATGACATATTCCTTTTTTAACAGACGCCTCTTTAAATTTGTCTGCCGGGATAAACTTTTCTGAATATAGCTATTCACGCAGCTCGCTAATCGGAACGACTTTTTGCTTAGCGGGACGCAGACTCAGCGTAGCGCCTGCCGAGGCGATAATAATGGACAACAGGCCCAGCCATTGCGGCAGCGTCAGCAGCTCGCCCAGGAAAATCATGCCGGAAAGCGCGCCCATGGCCGGCTCCAGGCTCATCAGTGTGCCAAACGTCCTGGCCGGCAGCCGGGTCAGCGCGACCATCTCCAGCGTATAGGGGAACGCGCTGGAAAGAATGGCGACAATAAGCGCAACCGGTAAAACTGCCAGGTTCCAGACGCCGCTTTCGGCAAACGTAAAGCCAACAGGGACAAAGACCAGCGAAGCGATCAGCGATCCCATAGCGACGGTAGCAGGGCCGTGCTCCGCTCCTGCGCGTTGGCCGCTCAGAATATAGATGGCCCAGCAGGCACCAGCCAGCAGCGCAAAAAATGCGCCTTTGGGATCGATGCCCGACATGCTCTTGCCAAGAGGCAGCAAAAGCCACAGCCCAAGCAACGCCAGCGCCACCCAGAGAAAATCGCGAGGCTTTCTCGACCCCACCAGCGCCAGCGTCAGCGGACCGACAAATTCCAGCGCAACGGCAATGCCCAGCGGGACGGTACGCAGCGCCAGATAAAACGTATAGTTCATGCCGCCCAGCGCCAGGCCATACAAAACCAGAGGCACTACGCGATCGCGGCTGAACCGCAGCCGCCAGGGTTTGAAGATAAGGCAAAGAATAAGCGTGCCCAGCCCAAGACGCAGGGCGGTGATCCCCGGTGCGCCGACTACCGAAAACAGGGTTTTCGCCAGCGCGGCCCCGCCCTGAATTGAGGTCATGGCGAGCAAGAGCAGTAAGACAGGAAACCAGATTGAAGAACCGCGTGAAGAGGGAGACATCCTTTTGACCAACCTTATTTGTCCATCGAACGGGAGAAAAGTTCCCCGAAGTGTACCAACAGATTGTGCAAACCAGGCAAAAATGGCCTGGGAAAACGTTAAAGAAATTCGGAAAATTCGTCGCCAGGCGCACGCAGACGGGTAAAGAAGTGTCAGTTTAATTAAGATTTATCTCAATGAACAAATTTTTACATTGCTGGTCAGGCGAAGCGGTAAAGAGAGAAATATAAGTAAAAAGAATGAGATAGAAAGAATCATTAACGTCCTGTTACACCAAACATTGTCTTGGACAACAAAAACGGGGCAGAGTTTCTGGCTGAGGTTTGTTATATTTTCAGCGTTGTCAGGAGATAAGTACTTTCACATTTGAGGTGGTTATGAAAAAAATTGCATGTCTTTCAGCACTGGCTTGTGTACTGGCAGTTTCTGCTGGTTCAGCGATGGCACAGAGCACAGTTTCCGGTGGTTACGCACAAAGCGATATGCAGGGCGTGGCTAACAAAGCTAACGGTTTCAACCTGAAATACCGCTACGAAAACGGCAGCGATCCACTGGGCTGGATCGGTTCTTTCACCTACACCGAGAAAGATCGTACCGACGCTGGCGTCTATAACAAAGGCCAGTACTACGGCATCACCGGTGGTCCTGCTTACCGTCTGAACGACTGGGCCAGCATCTATGGCGTGGTTGGTATCGGTTACGGTAAATTCCAGCAGAACGCACCAGCGCGTGACAAGTCTGACTCAAGCGACGTAGGTGTTTCCTACGGTGCGGGCCTGCAGTTCAACCCAGGCATCGAAAACGTTGCTCTGGACGTTGGCTACGAGCAGAGCCGCATCCGCAGCGTAGACGTTGGCACCTGGATTGCTGGCGTTGGCTACAGCTTCTAAGATTGCCTGAAACCAGCTTCGGTTGGTTGATAAAAAATCCGCCCACGTGGCGGATTTTTTTTATGGCTGAATCAGCCGCCGGACTTTTTTTCTGCTGTCAGCATCTCCAGCAGCATCAGCCGTAGCGTAAAAGGCGAACGACAGAGCAGCTGTAGTAAAAGTGGTTTTTTCATGGTCTCCTCCGTTCGCTTTATGTACAGGTATAGCACAGGCTATAATTCGTAGCCAGCGCTATTGCGCGAGATTTTGTGCTTCCGTGCGCTTCGTTTACAATGTGGCACCATCAGGCTGATGCGAGCGCCCGCACGCGCCAGAAATAATAATGAGGAAGCTGAATGAGTCGTCGCGCTAAAACCGCAGTGCCTGCGCCACTGAAAGAGATAGAAGAGCATGTCGAAGGCTTCCGTCAGGTCCGTGAAGCCCATCGGCGTGAATTAATTGATGACTATGTTGAGCTGATTTCCGATCTGATCCGTGAATTTGGCGAAGCCCGCCAGGTTGATATGGCGGCGCGGCTCGGCGTTTCCCAGCCTACCGTTGCCAAAATGTTGAAACGCCTGGCTACGGTTGGACTGGTCGAGCAGGTTCCCTATCGCGGCGTGTTCCTGACTGCTGAAGGAGAGGCGCTGGCGGAAGAAAGCCGCAAACGCCACCATATTGTGGAAACGTTTTTGCTGGCGCTGGGCATCAGCCCTGATACCGCCCGCCGCGATGCGGAAGGGCTGGAACATCACGTCAGTGACGAAACCCTGGCTATTTTTCAGCAATTCTACGAAAGCCGTCAGTAATTTCCTCTCAGGTGAGTCCGTATGGCAACGCTGCTCAGGCCTTTTTTGCACGATCGCTTTCTGCATCTGTTAATTTTACTGGGCCTGCTGCTGGCCTGCTTTGCGCCTTTCTCGCTGCGGCAGCTGCCTGCGGCGGTGGACTGGTCGACCATACTGACGCTGGGCGGGCTGTTGATGCTGACCAAAGGCATCGAAGCCAGCGGTTATTTCGACGTGTTGGGACGTCGCCTGGTGCAGCGCTTTCAGTCAGAGCGTTCGCTGGCGCTGTTTCTGACCGCTGCCGCCGCGCTGCTGTCCACTTTCCTGACCAACGATGTCGCACTCTTTATCCTGGTGCCGCTGACGCTGACGCTGCGTCGCTACTCTTCGCTGCCGATCGCCCGGCTGGTCATCTTTGAGGCGCTGGCGGTTAACGCCGGATCGCTGCTCACGCCCATAGGCAATCCGCAAAATATCCTGCTGTGGCAACACGGCCACGTCGGCTTCGCCGGTTTTATCGGCCAGATGCTGCCGCTGGGCGGGGCGCTGCTGGCCAGCCTGCTGCTGCTTACCGCCGTCAGTTTTTCGGCGAAACGGATCGAGCGCTCGTCACAGTCGCCGGAAACGCAATGGCAGCGCTCGTTGCTGATTGCCAGCGTCGTGCTCTATTTGCTGTTTATTATCGCGCTGGAGATGGGCTATGCGGGCTGGGGCGTTCTGCTGGTATTTGGCGTTTTCCTGCTGATGGCACGCCGCACGCTGCTGGCGATCGACTGGAGCCTGCTGGCGGTATTTATCGCCATGTTCGTGGATGTTTTTCTGTTAACCCGACTTCCCGCTTTACAGCATCTGCTCCAGCAAATTCCGCAGCTGCCGGAGGGCGGGAAATATCTGCTGGCGATCGGCCTGTCGCAGATTATCAGCAACGTGCCGGCTACTATTTTACTGCTGGCGAATCTGCCAGCCAGCACGCTGCTGGCCTGGGCGGTGAATATCGGCGGTTTCGGGCTGCTGCCCGGTTCGCTGGCAAACCTTATCGCGCTGCGGATGGCGAAAGATCGCTCTGTCTGGCTGCGTTTCCACTTCTACTCGCTGCCCATGCTGCTGTGGGCGATGGCGCTGGGCTGGGTGCTGCTTTTAGGCATTGATGCGCTGTAGCCTGAATCTTTTCTGACTTTGTAAAGAAACACTGGCATTTGTCAATTTAGGCCCTATGTTTATAACAGCGTGAATCTTGCGGGCTCGGCTTGAGCCCGCCGTAACCTGATGAGAACTATGGCTAATCAATCAAATTCTTCCTCAGATGATGACCAGCGTCATCCGCAGAATAATTCGCAGTCTGACGACCAAAACGACAAACCGCAGCAGGACGACCAGCAGCAGGACGAGGGCCAGGCGGAACGTAAACGCCCCGGCAAAAAGCCGCTGATTATTCTGGCGATTGTGGTGATCGTCATGATTATTGTCGGCTTTTACTTCTGGTTTACCGGCCGCAATATAGAAACGACGGACGACGCCTTTACGGAATCGGACGCCGTGACTATTGCGCCTAAAGCCTCCGGCTACGTCACTAAGCTGCTGGTTACCGATAACCAGCGGGTGAAAAAGGGCGATCTGCTGGTGGTTATCGATCCGCAGGATACCCAGGCGCAGCGCGATCAGGCTCAGGCCCAGCTTGGCCTGGCCGTGGCGCAGTTGCATCAGGCGCAGGCTTCTCTGGCGCTGTCTAAAGTGCAGTATCCGGCGCAGAAAGATCAGGCGCTGGCGCAGCAGGCCAAGGCGGAAGCTAACTTCCTTAACGCTCAGGAAGATTACAAACGCCAGCGCGGCGTCGATCCGCGTGCAACCTCGCAGCGTAATATTGATGCGGCCAGCGCGCAGTTAAGAAGCGCGAAGGCCGAGCTGGAAAGCGCGAAAGCGCAGGTAGAAGTTGCTTCGCAAATCCAGCTGCAAATTCGCCAGCAGGAAACCAACGTGGAAGCTCGTCAGCAGCAGGTCGAACAGGCCAAAGCGCAGCTGAACACGGCTAACCTCAACCTTTCCTATACAGAAGTGCGCGCGCCTTACGATGGCTTCGTCACTAAACGTAACGTGCAGGTCGGCACGCTGGTTCAGGCTGGCACCTCGCTGTTTTCGCTGGTTTCGCCAGATGTCTGGATCACCGCCAACTTTAAAGAGTCGCAGCTGGAAAGAATGAACCCTGGCGATAAAGTGCATATTTCCGTGGATGCCTGGCCGGATATGAAGCTGGAAGGGCACGTGGAAAGCATTCAGATGGGTTCAGGCTCCCGTTTCTCTACCTTCCCGTCGGAAAACGCGACCGGCAACTATGTGAAAATTGTCCAGCGCGTGCCGGTCAAGATCGTTATCGATAAGGGACTGGATCCGAACAAGCCGCTGCCGCTGGGGCTGTCGGTGGAGCCTGAGGTAACAGTGGAATGAGTCAAAGCCAGAGCTGGCAGCCGGCCAGTAACCCCTGGCTGGTCGCGATGACGGTGACGCTGGCGGTGTTTATGGAGATCCTGGACACCACCATTGTCAACGTGGCGCTGCCGCACGTCGCCGGTTCGCTCTCATCCAGCTATGACGAGTCAACCTGGGTGCTGACCTCCTATCTGGTGGCGAACGGCATCGTGCTGCCGATCTCCGCCTTCCTCAGCCGCGTATTTGGCCGCAAGCAGTTCTTTCTGATCTGTATTGTGATGTTTACCGTCTGCTCTTTCCTGTGCGGCATCGCTACCGAGCTGTGGCAGATCATTCTGTTCAGGATCCTGCAGGGCTTTTTCGGCGGCGGCCTGCAGCCGGTACAGCAATCGGTACTGTTGGACTACTTTAAGCCGGAAGATCGCGGCAAGGCGTTTGGTCTTTCCTCTATCGCCATTATCGTCGCACCGGTGCTTGGCCCGACGCTGGGCGGCTGGATCACCGATAACTACAGCTGGCGCTGGGTATTCTTTATTAATATCCCGGTCGGCATTCTGAGCGTGCTGGCTATCTATCAGCTGCTGGAAGATCCGCCCTGGGAGCGTAAATGGGCCAAAGGGAAACTGAATATCGACTATATCGGTATCGGTTTAATTACCCTGGGGCTGGGCTGTTTGCAGGTCTTTCTCGATCGCGGCGAAGATGACGACTGGTTCAGCTCTAATTTCATTATGACCTTCGCCATACTGAGCGCTATCGGGCTGGTCGGCGCGGTTTACTGGCTGCTCTATGCTAAAAAGCCGGTGGTGGATCTGCACGTGCTGAAAGACCGCAACTTTGCCGTCGCCAGTATTCTGATGTCCGGCATGGCGGCTATTCTCTACGGCAGCTCGGTGGTGATCCCCCAGCTGGCGCAGCAGGATCTGGGCTATACCGCCACCTGGTCAGGGCTGGTGCTTTCGCCCGGAGCGGTGCTGATTGTGCTGACCATTCCGCTGGTGCTGAAGCTGATGCCGATCGTCCAGACGCGCTGGATTATCGCCTTCGGTTTTACCTGCCTGTTTGTCTCTTTTCTCTATTCCGCGAAGCTGACGCCCAATATCGATTTCACCACGCTGGTGATGATGCGCAGCGCGCAGACCATCGGGCTGGGTTTCCTGTTTGTGCCGTTAACGACCATTGCGTTCGTGACTATTCCACAAAAGCTAAATGCGGATGCGTCAGCGCTGTTCACCATGTGTCGTAACGTGGCGGGTTCGATAGGCATTTCGCTTTCTACGGCGATGATTACCGAGCGGGAGCAGGCGCGTAGCGCGCACATGGTGCATAACATGACGCCGCTTAACGAGCCGTTCAATCTGACGGTAGAACGCTGGGCGCAGGGGGTCAGAGACTTTACCTCAGCGGTGGGCGATCCGATTACGATAGCGACAGGGCAGGTCTATAAAGAGATGATCGTCCAGGCGCGTATTCTGGCCTATATCGACGTTTTTATGGGCCTGAGCATTGTCGCCCTGGTTCTTATTCCATTTTGTTTACTGCTGGCGCCGATTAAGAGCGAGGGCAGTGCAGGAGCACACTGACATGAACGTTTCTCCTTTATTTACGCGTTCGCGGCTCGGCGTGCTGCTGGTTGCGGCTATTACGCTGTCGGCCTGTAGCGTCGGGCCGGACTACCGGGCGCCGAAACCGTCCACGCCCGCTGCTTTCAACTCGCTGGCGTCGGATCGCGCGTCTCGTCCCCAGGCCACTGTCACCAATCCGGGCTGGTGGAAATCGTTTAACGATCCGCAGCTAAACAGCCTGATCGATCGCGCCATCGTCGGCAATCTGAGCCTGCAGCAGGCTGTTTTGCGCATCGCCGGTTCTCGTCAGCAGCTTAATCAGGCTCGCGGCGCATGGTTCCCCTCGATCAACGGTGCCGCCTCGGCACAGCGCCAGCAGCTGGGCCTGAAAGGCGAGCTGGAATCGAAAGGCGTCTACAGCCAGCTGGATGAGGTCAGCGGCGATACCGACGTTCGCTCGGCGCTGAACGGGCTGACCAAGCCGGTCGGGCTTTACCAGGGTAGCTTCGACGCCTCCTGGGAGCTGGATCTGTGGGGCAAAGTCCGTCGGCAGGTTGAGGCAGCAGGCGCGCAGCAGCAGGAGTCGCTGGAAAGCCGTAACGACGCGCTGGTTTCGCTTGAGGCCGAGGTAGCCCGCACCTATTTACAGCTGCGCGGCGCGCAGCTGATTAGCCAGACGCTGCAAACGCAGATTGAAGTGGCGCAGCAAACGCTGGAGCTGACGCAAAGCCAGCAGCGCAACGGCCTCGCGCCTCAGATGGACGTGGAAAACGCTCGCGCCCAGCTGCATTCTCTGCGCGCGCAGCTGCCGCAGTATGAATCGCAAATGCATCAGGCGATGAACGGGCTGGCGGTGCTGATCGGCAAGCCGCCGGGGGCGCTGGATGCCGAGCTGGCCGCGCCGAAAGCGATGCCGGCCTTGCCAAAAGCGGTATCGGTGGGTCTGCCGTCCACGCTGGCGCGCCGGCGTCCGGACGTGCGTCAGGCGGAAGCGAGACTGCATGAGGCGACAGCCAGTATTGGCGTTTCCGTCGCACAGCTGTTCCCGGATTTCTCGCTGACTGGGCAGTTCGGAATGCGTAATACCGACGCCAGCTATCTGGATAACTGGAGCAGCCATTTCTACAGCTACGGCGCCTCGGTCTCGCTGCCGATTTTCCAGGGCGGCAGGCTGGTTTCTGGCGTAAAACTCGCCAGAGCGGAGCAGGCCAGCGCCGCGCTTGGCTATCGGCAGACGGTTCTGACTGCCTTGCAGGATGTGGAAAACGCGTTAGTCAGCTATCGCACCGATCAGCAGCAGGTGGAAGGGCTGGATCAAACGGTTGACGCGCTGCAAAACGCCTTCGATTTGGCTAACGACAGCTATGGCAAGGGGCTTTCTTCGTTTATCGACGCGCTAACCGCGCAGCGCCAGCTGGCTCAGGCGAAGCAGCAGGCCGCATCTGCCAGGGTGCAGAGCAGCCTGGATCTGGTCGCGCTCTATAAAGCGCTGGGCGGCGGCTGGGAGCTTTATCAAAACGTGCAGCTGCCGGACTACTCCGTTTTCGGCCCCGCAGAAAGCGGCGATACGCCGGCGGGCTGAGGCCCTTGCCCGACCGGCGGTAACGCAACGTCGCCGCCGGTCGCCTTACCTGGCTTTGCCCGTTCCTGCCAGTGCGGCCTTTTATGAAAACATCTGCCTCGCCTGTTACAGCCGTGTTTCCCTCCACGATCGAAATGCTTAACGGTCATAAACCGCCCACGGCAAAATTATCCGATGCTTTTTCATTAAAATGAAATAAAAGTTTTAGTTGGATAAGGGTGCGCTTTTCTGTTTTAACCCAGACAGGGTAGGGTGTGGCGACAGGTTGCGCCCCACTTATGATACTTGCGTCACAAAAGCAGCGATGCGGTGAGAGCTGTGCCGCAAAATTTAATTTTCATTGTTATTTTAAATGAAAGAAATGCACTAAGTTAAGAGCCTGGAGAACACACCAGGCGCCACTTTATTTCTGGCGGCCTGACCTGCGAATAACGAAGAGGTCAACATAATGCCTAAAGAACAATATCTCACGCCCAATCGGGCCTCGGGGCCTAACAGCACGTCGCGAACGGAACCCTTCGTCAAAGTGATCGCCGTTATCGCCACGCTGGGCGGCCTGCTGTTTGGTTACGACACCGGGGTTATTTCCGGTGCGCTGCTGTTTATGGGCACGGAGCTGCATCTTACGCCATTCACTACCGGCCTGGTGACCAGTTCGCTGCTGTTCGGCGCTGCGTTCGGCGCGCTGATTTCCGGTCATTTCGCCGCGGCAGCCGGGCGGAAGAAAATCATTATCGTTCTCGCCGTCATTTTCGCCATCGGCGCACTGGGAACCTCACTGGCACCTGATGTGCACTGGATGATTTTCTTCCGCCTGGTATTAGGCGTGGCGGTAGGCGGCGCGGCGGCAACCGTGCCGGTCTACATTGCCGAAATCGCGCCTGCCAACAAGCGCGGACAGCTGGTTACGCTCCAGGAGCTAATGATCGTGTCCGGTCAGATGCTGGCCTATATTTCCAATGCCGGTTTTAACGCGGCCTGGGGCGGCGAGCAGACCTGGCGCTGGATGCTGGCGGTCGCTACCGTACCCGCCGTAGCGCTCTGGTTCGGCATGATGTTTATGCCCGATACGCCGCGCTGGTACGCGATGAAAGGACGTCTGGCGGAGGCGCGCAAGGTGCTGGAGAGAACCCGTGCCAAAAGTGACGTCGAGTGGGAGATGACGGAAATTGAGGAAACGCTCAGCGAAGAGGAAAACAAAAACAAGCCCAGCCTGAAAGAGCTGCGCAAGCGCTGGCTGTTCAAACTGTTTCTTATCGGGATCGGCGTAGCGGTGATCCAACAGCTTTCCGGCGTAAACACCATTATGTATTACGCGCCTACCATGCTGAAGGCGGTGGGTATGAGCACCGACGCTGCGCTGTTTGCCACTATCGCCAACGGCGTGATTTCAGTACTGATGACCTTTGTGGGGATCTGGCTGCTGGGCCGTTTGGGACGCCGCACCCTGACCATGATCGGTCAGTTCGGCTGCACCGCCTGCCTGCTGTTTATTGGCTGCATCAGCTATTTTATGCCGGAAACGGTCAATGGCCAGCCGGACATGATGCGTAGCTATCTGGTATTGCTGGGCATGCTGATGTTCCTTAGCTTCCAGCAGGGCGCGCTGTCGCCGGTCACCTGGCTGCTGCTTTCGGAAATCTTCCCGACTCGCCTGCGCGGGATTTTTATGGGCGGCGCGGTATTTGCTATGTGGATTGCCAACTTCATTATCTCGCTGGTTTTCCCGATGCTGCTGGCCACGGTAGGGCTTTCCGGCGCGTTCTTTATCTTCGCCTTTATTGGCCTGTTTGGCGCGGTCTTTGTTATCAAATGCGTGCCGGAAACGCGCAACCGCAGCCTGGAGCAGATCGAACATTATCTGCATGACTGGCTGAGTAACGACGTTGAGACACGAGCCGTACGATCGCCGGAACGTAAAGCGGAAAGTCATTAGCGAAATCGGGAAGCTTCAGCGGGCGGCGGTGTATTCGCCGCCCCTTTTTTTTGGCATACTATGCGCTGATTTATTCCCCCATCGTAAATGAAAGGCAATCCTGTGCTAGTTTCCAGCAACGTCACCATGCAGTTTGGCAGTAAGCCGCTGTTCGAAAACATCTCTGTCAAATTTGGCGGCGGCAACCGCTATGGCCTGATCGGTGCCAACGGTAGCGGCAAGTCCACCTTTATGAAAATTCTCGGCGGCGACCTGGTGCCGTCTGCGGGCAACGTGTCGCTCGATCCTAACGAGCGCATCGGTAAACTCCGTCAGGATCAGTTCGCCTTTGAGCAGTACTCGGTGCTGGATACGGTCATCATGGGCCACGGCGAGCTGTGGGAAGTGAAAGAAGAGCGTGACCGCATTTACGCGCTTCCGGAAATGAGCGAAGAAGACGGCTATAAAGTGGCCGATCTGGAAGAAAAATACGGCGAAATGGACGGTTACACCGCAGAATCGCGCGCTGGCGAACTGCTGCTGGGCGTGGGGATTCCGCTGGAGCAGCATTACGGCCCCATGAGCGAAGTTGCGCCGGGCTGGAAGCTGCGCGTGCTGCTGGCGCAGGCGCTGTTCTCTAATCCAGAGATCCTGCTGCTCGACGAACCAACCAACAACCTGGACATCGATACCATTCGCTGGCTGGAGCAGGTGCTGAACGAACGTAACAGCACCATGATTATTATTTCGCACGACCGTCACTTCCTGAATATGGTCTGCACCCATATGGCCGATCTGGATTACGGCGAGCTGCGCGTTTATCCGGGCAACTATGACGAATACATGACGGCGGCAACCCAGGCGCGCGAACGTCTGCTTGCCGATAACGCCAAGAAGAAAGCGCAGATTAACGAGCTGCAATCTTTCGTCAGCCGCTTTAGCGCCAACGCCTCTAAATCGCGTCAGGCAACTTCCCGCGCCAAGCAGATTGATAAAATCAAGCTGGATGAGGTGAAGGCCTCCAGCCGTCAGAACCCGTTTATTCGCTTCGAGCAGGATAAAAAGCTGTTCCGTAATGCGCTGGAGCTGGCAGGACTGACCAAAGGCTTCGATCAGGGCCCGCTGTTTAAAAACGTTAACCTGCTGCTGGAAGTAGGCGAAAAGCTTGCGATTATCGGGCCGAACGGTATCGGTAAATCCACGCTGCTGAAAACGCTGGTGGGCGAACAGCAGCCGGATAACGGCACGGTTAAATGGTCAGAAAACGCCCGCATCGGCTATTATGCGCAGGATCACGCGCATGATTTTGCCAACGACCTGACGGTGTTCGACTGGATGAGCCAGTGGATGCAGGAAGGGGATGACGAGCAGGCAGTACGCAGCATTCTGGGTCGCCTGCTGTTCAGCCAGGATGATATCAAAAAGCCAGCGAAAGTCCTTTCCGGTGGCGAAAAGGGCCGTATGCTGTTTGGCAAGCTGATGATGGAAAAGCCGAATGTGCTGATTATGGATGAGCCGACCAACCACCTGGATATGGAATCCATCGAGGCGCTGAACATGGCGCTGGAGATGTACGAAGGCACGCTGATTTTCGTTTCGCACGACCGTGAGTTCGTCAGCTCGCTGGCGACCCGCGTGATTGAAATGACGCCGGGCAAAATCCACGACTTCACCGGTAATTACGAAGATTACCTGCGCAGCAAAGGTATCGCCTGAATTAAATAAAAAGGCGGGGCATCTGCTCCGCCTTATTGGCCCGGTAAGCTATCGGGTCAGATTTTCAGGATCGCGGTTTTAACAAACCACAGAAGAACGGCCACCAGCGCCGGTATCATCAGCGTCCAGGTGATCCTGCTGTTGATATCGTTAAACTTCTCAAACATTCGCTCGAATTTTTCATCTATTCGCTCGAATTTTTCGTCTATTCGCTCGAATTTTTCATCGATCTTTTCAAATCTGATATTAGTGCGCGCCTCGCTGGCGGCTATCTCTTTTATCAACTCGGCTCTGAGTTCCGCCACGTCCGTTTTGGTGGCAAAATTTTCTGAACGAGCCGTAAGCACGGCAAGATCGAGTTTTATCTGTCGCGTATCTTCTTCAAGTCGCTCAACGCGCTGTTCCAGAATATCCATATTTTCTCCGTTTCCTTCGTCCTTATGCCAGACATCACTCATGTCAGACGGGCATAAATAGCTACCCATATCCCTGTTCCTTGTGTCCTGTAAACTACGCCAGCGGGGCGAGATAAGCAAAGGGCTGGCTGGTTTGGCGCGTAAAGAATAAAGGATAACAGCGCAGAAAAAGGTGAAGGTGCGCAACTATTTGATGTTTTCTGGAAATTACTGGAATATTTCCACTCTATTCCTTCCGGCTAATTTTGCCTGATAAAGCGCTTTATCCGCCTGGCCTATCAGCGTCTGGCGATCTTCCGGCTGATTGCTCTGCATCACATGGAGACCTATGCTGATAGTCACTACTTTAGCCGCGCTTTCGCTGTTACGATGTGGGATCTCCAGCGCGGCAACGGCTTCTCTTATCCTTTCCGCCACTTTCATCGCCGCCTCCTGGCCGCAATCGGTAAGGATCACCGCAAACTCCTCGCCGCCGTAGCGTGCGATCAGGTCATCGGAGCGAAGCCCAATGTTCAACAGGGCGTTGCCGACGTATTTCAAACACTCGTCGCCGGCCAGATGGCCGTAGGTGTCGTTGAACCGCTTAAATGAATCCACATCTATCATCAGCAGCGCCATCGGCGAACGCAGCTTATTGGCGCGCTCCAGGCTGCGATCCAGATAGAGGTCGAACTGGCGGCGATTCGCCAGACCGGTAAGGCTGTCCACCAGCGCCAGCGTTTGCAGCGTACGGTTTATCGCCGTCAGCCGGTCGCGCGCCGTGGCCAGCTCCTCCTGATCGCGGATAGTATGGCCAATATTACGCAGCAGCAGCCAGCCCAGCGCGGCAATCACCAGCAGCAGCAGCGCGCACAGCGACAAATAAACCACCAGCTCGGCCAGCCAGGCCTGCACCAGCTGCTTTTTGTCATAGCCGACGGTAATCACCAAGGGATAGCGTTTCAGGCTCGCATAGCCAAAAATACGTTCGACGCCGTCAAGCGCGGCTTTGTAGCTTGCCGTTCCGTTGGGGGAAGTTTTTAACAGATGCGTAAACAGCGGACTGTTGGCTATGTTGCGGTTAAGCAGATTATCGACAAAAGGACGAACGTAAAGAATATTGCCCGTATGGGTCATCAGCGCCAGCAGGCCTTTGTCACCCAGGCTGTAATAGCCAAAAATCTGCCGAAAATAGTCGATGCGAAGCGTAGCCAGCAGCACGCCGCGAAAAGTGCCGTCGCGGTTGTTCAGCCTCATTGAAACGGGAATAACCAGCTCGCCGGTGGTGCGGCTGCGAATGACCTCATCGATATGCAGATCCAAATCGCTATGCTGCTGATGATATTTAAAGTAGGCGCGATCGGCATTATTGCTGCGCTGGTTAAGCATTCCCTGAGAAGTCAGCACCCAGTTGCCTGCGCGGTCGTAGACAAACAGGCCGTGCAGCTGCGGCAGCGAAGCTTTTCGCTCCATTAACAGCGTGCGCAGGTAGTTTTGCCGCTCGGCGTCCAGACCGACCAGCGTAATACGATCGCGTAGATCCTGCAGCGTCAGCTCGACCGGCAGCAGCGTATCTTCGGCTTGTCGTGACAGCGATTGTGATAAATTCCGGGCGTTATTCTGAGTTTCATTCACAACGCGCTGCCAAATACTGTAAACCACCCATCCGTTCACCAGCACAACGGCACAGCCTATCACCAGCAAAAATACAACCAGCAGGCGACGCAGACTCTGCATGCTGACATCCGGTTGCGGGTGATGCTCCTCACTCATGCAATACTCCCTGGCGCGACATTCGCAGTGATCTAACTATAGCGGCAGCCGGAAGAATGGCTTGTTTTTACAGACTAAGCGGGCAAGTAATGAGCGCGCCGTTGCAAAAAAAGGCGCGCTAAGAAGGTCAGCCGCCGCAAACCTCGCAGCAGGGGTCTTTGGCAAGCTTAAGCGTGCGGAACTGTAATGTCATCGCATCATACATCAGCAGTTTTCCCGCCACGCTGTCGCCATATTTGCTCAGCAGGCGGATGGTTTCCATCGCCTGGAGCGAGCCGATGACGCCGACCAGCGGCGCCATCACGCCCGCTTCCACACAGCTGAGCGCGGCATCGCCAAAGAGGCGGCTCAGGCAGCGATAGCAAGGCTCCGCTTCCTGCCAGGTAAAGACGCTAATCTGGCCTTCCATGCGGATAGCCGCGCCGGAAACCAGCGGCGTTTTGCTGGCGAAGCAGAGCCGGTTTAGCTGCTCGCGGGTCGCCACGTTATCCGTACAGTCCAGCACCACGTCATGCCGGGCGATCAGATCGGCCAGTTCTGCCTCTTCAAGCTGGCGATCGATGCTTTCCAGCACGATATGCGGATTGATTTCACCTAGCTGACGGCGTGCGGAGTCAACCTTCGGCAGGCCAACCTGCGCATCGCGATGCAGGATCTGCCGCTGCAAATTAGAAACGGAGACGTGGTCAAAATCGAGCAGCGTCAGATGGCCCACGCCAGCGGAAGCCAGATAGGGGCTGGCGGCGCAGCCTAAACCGCCCAGCCCAACGATTAATGCTTTTGCCGCCTTCAGCGCTTCCTGGCCGTCGAAATCGAAGCCGCGCAGCACAATTTGCCGGTTGTAGCGCAGCATCTCTTCGTCGCTCAGTTCCGGTTTCATTACCCCTCCAGCAGGCTGTTGAACGGCTCGACTTCCACCCATTCCCCGGCCTGCACGTTGCCGCGATCGCGCTCCAGCACGATAAAGCAGTTCGCCTGGCTGAAAGAGCTGAAGACGTGCGATCCCTGCGGGCCGGTGCTGCTGACTTCCAGCTCGCCCAGCGCGTTGCGCGACAGTTTGCCGCGCTGAAAATCGAGCCTGCCCGGCGTTTTTTTCAGGCTGCTGGCGCTTTTCACCCGCTGGCGCGGCGGCAGCGCGACAGCGGTCAGGCCGCTAAGCTTCGCCAGCAGCGGCTGCACCAGCTGATAAAAGGTCAGCACCGCGGAAACGGGATTGCCCGGCAGGCCGCAGAACCAGCTGTTTTGCAGTCGGCCGAAAGCAAAAGGTTTGCCCGGCTTGATCGCCAGCTTCCAGAAGCCGATTTTGCCCAACTCTTCCAGCATCGCTTTGGTGTAGTCTGCTTCGCCCACCGAAACGCCGCCGCTGCTGATCACCACGTCGGCCCGGCTGTCCGCTTCAATAAAGGCGGCGCGCAGCGCGGCCTGATTATCGCGAATAATGCCAAGATCTATCACCTCGCAGCCCAGCTTTTCCAGCATCAGGCGCACGGCAAAACGGTTAGTGTCGTAGATCTGACCGGCGGCCAGCGGTTCGCCGACCGGCTGAAGCTCATCACCGGTAGAGAATACCGCCACGCGCAGCCGACGTTTAACGGCCACTTCCGGCACGCCCAGCGAGGCCAGCAGCGGCAGCTCCGCCGTGCCCAGACGAATACCGGCGCTCAGCACGCTGGCGCCCTGAGCAATATCCTCACCGGCCAGGCGAATATTCTGCCCGGCGTTGACCGTGGCCAGAAACTTCACCGCTTCGCCAGCCTGTTCGGTTTCTTCCTGCATCACCACGGCCTCCGCACCTGCCGGTACAGGCGCGCCGGTCATAATGCGAATGCAGCTGCCGACCGGCCACTCGCCGCTAAAGGGCGTTCCGGCAAAGGCTTTCCCGGCGACGGGCAGCGGATTTCCCGTCGCCAGGTCGGCCAGGCGTACGGCGTAGCCATCCATAGCGGAGTTGGCAAAGGGGGGAACATCAACAGGAGAGATAACGGCGGCGGCGGTAATTCTGCCCGTGGCCGCGGTCAGCGGCACCGTTTCGGTTTCTGCAACCGGCGTGACGCGATCCAACATGGTAGACAGCGCGTCGTCAAGGGAGATAAGTCCCGCAGTAAAAGCTTCCATAACGTCCTCGGCATGCCCGACAGCCGGGCAGGCGTATACAATCAGATGGCAAATAGTATGGCGTGAATTATTGACGCGGTCACGTAAAGCTACCAACAGGTTATAAACCATAAGCTTTCGTTATTACCGCCGTACCCACTTTCCGCTTTACATCACTTTACAGCCTGCCTATAGTCAAAAACGGTCACAATTTGACAAAACCATTCTAACACAGTGTTTTTCTTGCCGATTTGGCACGCAGGGTAAAAGGATTATGAGCAGAGCAGCAATCGTCATCCATGGCGGCGCTGGCGCTATTGCCCGCGCCAGCCTGAGCGCGGAAAAAGAACGGCTTTATATCGAGGCGCTTTCCGACATCGTCGCCAGCGGACAGGCTATCCTGGCGCAGGACGGCAGCGCGCTGGATGCGGTAACGGAAGCCGTGCGTCTGCTGGAGGAGTGCCCGCTGTTCAATGCGGGAAAAGGCGCGGTCTTTACCCATCAGGGCACCCATGAGCTCGACGCCTGCGTGATGGACGGCAGATCGCTGGAAGCGGGCGCGGTCGCGGGGGTCAGGCAGGTACGCAATCCGGTGCTGGTCGCGCGTGCCGTGCTGGAGAAAAGCCCGCACGTGCTGTTTATTGGCGAGGGCGCGGAGCGGTTTGCCGTTGAGCAAGGCTTCGCGCCGGTGCCGCCCGACTTCTTTTCTACGCCGGAACGCTACGAGCAGTTACAGCGAGCCTTAAAGATGCAGCAAACCATGCTGGATCATGACGGCGCGGCGCAGGCGTCCGACGATCCGCTTGACCCCGATCGTAAATTCGGCACCGTAGGCGCGGTGGCGCTGGATCGGCACGGCAATCTGGCGGCGGCTACCTCAACAGGCGGCATGACCAACAAGCAGGCCGGACGCGTCGGCGACTCGCCAATTGTCGGCGCAGGCTGCTACGCCAATAACGCCAACGTAGCGGTTTCCTGCACCGGCAGCGGCGAAGTGTTTATGCGTACGCTGGCGGCCTATGACATCGCTGCCCTGATGGAGTACGGCGGCCTGTCGCTTAAGCAGGCCAGCGAGCGCGTGGTGATGGAAAAAATCAGCGTGCTGGGCGGCAGCGGCGGCGTGATAGCGATAGATCGCGAAGGCAACATTGCGCTGCCGTTTAACAGCGAAGGCATGTATCGGGGTTTTGGCTACGTGGGCGATGCGCCAAACGTGGGAATCTATCGCGAAGAATAGGGAGTCAGGATGGCCAGTGGATCCGATCTGTCCGCCGGACAGGTTTTGTCGGTCAAAAACTTGAGCGTCAGCTTTGCGCAGGAAGGCGACACCGTGCAGGCGGTGAAAAACCTTTCGCTTGAGGTGCAGCGTGGCGAAACGTTGGCGATAGTAGGCGAATCCGGCTCGGGAAAATCCGTCACCTCGCTGGCGCTGATGCGGCTGGTGGAGCAGGGCGGGGGACGCATCGACAGCGGCGAAATCTGGCTCCGGCGCCGCAACGGCGAAGCGATCGATCTGCTGCGCACGCCGCAGTCGGGGCTGCGCAGAGTACGCGGCGCGGATATGGCGATGATTTTTCAGGAACCGATGACCTCGCTTAACCCGGTCTTTCCCGTCGGCGATCAGATCGCGGAATCGATTGTTCTGCATCAGGGTAAAAGCCACCGCGAGGCGCTGAAGGAAGCCGAACGGATGCTGGATCTGGTGCGCATCCCGGAGGCCAAAAACGTGCTGGGCCGCTTTCCGCATCAGCTTTCCGGCGGCATGCGTCAGCGGGTGATGATTGCGATGGCGCTCTCCTGCCGTCCGGCGCTGCTGATTGCCGACGAACCCACCACGGCGCTGGACGTCACCATTCAGGCACAAATCTTACAGCTGATCCGCGTACTGCAAAAAGAGATGCAGATGGGCGTTATTTTCATCACCCATGATATGGGCGTGGTGGCGGAAATGGCCGATCGCGTGCAGGTGATGTATCGCGGCGACGTGGTAGAAACCGGGCCGGTTGAGGCCATTTTTCAGCATCCGCAGCAGGATTATACCAAAGCGCTCCTGGCCGCGGTGCCTAAGCTGGGCGCGATGCGGGGCAGGCCTTTCCCGGCTCGTTTTCCATTGTTAATGGCCGACAGCGAAACGGCGCAGGAAAAACAGGATACCGTGGTGAGCGACGCGCCTCCGGTGCTTCAGGTGCGGGATTTGGTGACGCGGTTCGATATACGCAGCGGCATTCTGAATCGCGTCACGCGGCGCGTTCATGCCGTGGAAAAGGTCAGTTTCGATCTGCGCGCGGGTGAAACGCTGGCGCTGGTTGGCGAATCGGGCTGTGGGAAATCCACCACCGGTCGTTCGCTGCTGCGGCTGGTCGCCAGCCAGGGCGGCACCATCACCTTTAACGGCCAGCGCATCGACAACCTTACCGGCGCGGCGCTTTCTCATCTGCGGCGCGATATTCAGTTTATCTTTCAGGATCCCTACGCTTCGCTCGATCCACGTCTGACGGTTGGCTTTTCTATTATGGAGCCGCTGCTGGTGCACGGCGTGGCGAAAGGCAAAGAGGCCGAGGCGCGCGTGGCCTGGCTGCTGGAGCGCGTCGGCCTGCTGCCGGAACATGCCCGGCGCTATCCGCACGAGTTTTCCGGCGGCCAGCGCCAGCGTATCTGCATTGCGCGAGCGCTGGCGCTCAATCCTAAAGTGGTGATTGCTGATGAATCCGTCTCGGCGCTGGACGTGTCGGTGCAGGCGCAAATCGTCAATCTGATGATGGATCTGCAACGGGAGTTTGGCATCGCCTTTCTGTTTATCTCTCACGATATGGCGGTAGTGGAACGGATCAGCCACCGCGTGGCGGTGATGTACCTCGGGCAGATCGTTGAGATAGGTTCGCGCCAGGCGGTATTCGAAAATCCCCAGCATCCCTATACGCGTAAATTAATGTCTGCCGTGCCGGTAGCCGATCCGCAGCATCGCCGTCGCGAACGGGCGCTGCTGGCGGATGAGATACCCAGCCCGATTCGGGCTATCGGCGAAGAGCCTGAAGTCGCGCCGCTGGTAGAAGTCGGTGCGGGGCACTATGTCGCCCGTCATGCCGTCGGCGGCGTCTGAATATGCTGCATAACAAAATCACTGGAGAAAAAGCATGATTATTGAACGCAAGCTGCTGTTGGCTGCCGGGATCCTGAGCAGCCTGACGGCGATCCCGGCCTGGGCGGCAAAAGATGCGGTGATCGCCGTTGGCTCTAATTTCACCACGCTCGATCCTTATGACGCCAACGACACGCTGTCGCAGGCGGTCGCCAAATCTTTCTATCAGGGCCTGTTCGGCTTTGATAAAGAGATGAAGCGGATTAACGTGCTGGCGGAGAGTTTTGACGCCAGCAAGGACGGCCTGACTTACACCATTAAACTGCGCAGCGGCATCAAGTTCCAGGACGGTACCGATTTCAACGCTGAAGCGGTGAAGGTGAATCTGGATCGCGCCAGCAACCCTGATAATCACCTCAAGCGCTACAACCTGTTTAAGTCGGTGGCGACCACGGAAGTGATCGATCCCACTACCGTGAAAATTACCCTGAAACAGCCGTTCTCCGCTTTTATCAACACGCTTGCCAGCCCGGCAGCGGCGATGATTTCACCAACTGCGCTGAAAAAATATGGCAAAGAGATCGGCTTCCACCCGGTGGGCACCGGCCCGTACGAGCTGGAAACCTGGAACCAGACCGATTTTGTAAAGGTGAAAAAATTTGCGGGCTACTGGCAGGCTGGCTATCCGAAGCTGGACAGCATTACCTGGCGGCCGGTAGTGGATAACAATACCCGTGCGGCAATGCTGCAAACCGGCGAGGCGAATCTGGCTTTCCCGGTGCCTTACGAGCAGGCCAAGCTGCTGGAAAAAAACAGCAAATTAGATTTGGTGGCTACGCCTTCCATCATGCAGCGCTATATCAGTTTTAACGTCACGCAGAAGCCATTTGATAATCCCAAAGTGCGCGAGGCCATCAACTACGCCATCAATCGCCAGGCGCTGGTGAAGGTCGCCTTTGCCGGTTACGCCACGCCGGCCACGGGCATCGTGCCGCCATCGATTCAGTATGCGCAAAGCTATCCGCCGCTGGCGTACAACCCGGCGAAAGCGCGCGAGCTGCTGAAAGAAGCGGGCTATCCGAACGGCTTCAGCACCACGCTGTGGTCTTCGCATAACCACAGCACGGCGCAGAAAGTGTTGCAGTTTACCCAGCAGCAGCTGGCGCAGGTAGGCATTAAAGTTACGGTCACCGCCATGGATGCCGGCCAGCGCGCGGCACAGGTTGAGGATAAAGGGCAGAAAGAGAGCGGCGTGAAAATGTTCTATACCGGCTGGAGCGCCTCGACGGGCGAAGCTAACTGGGCGCTGACGCCGCTGTTCGCCACGCAGTCCTGGCCGCCGACGATTTTCAATACCGCTTTCTACAGCAATCCGCAGGTGGATAAAGATTTGGCCGATGCGCTAAACACCACCGACGCTCAGAAGAAAGCCTCGCTCTATAAAGACGCGCAGGATCGCATCTGGAACGATCGCCCGTGGGCACCGCTGGTGGTGGAAAAGCTGGTTTCAGCCAATACCAAAAACCTGACGGGCTTTTATGTCATGCCGGATACTTCGTTCAGCTTTGAAGAGGCCGATCTGAAGTAACCGCTCCGGCGGCGCCTGGTGTGGCGGGCGCCGCCGTGAACGTGTCAGGAAACCTATGCTTAACTATTTTATTAAACGACTGCTGGGCCTGATCCCCACTTTGCTTATCGTGGCGGTGCTGGTCTTTCTGTTTGTGCATATGCTGCCGGGCGATCCGGCCAGGCTGGTGGCCGGGCCGGAAGCGGACGCCACCGTCGTGGCGCTGGTACGCCAGCAGCTGGGCCTGGATCAGCCGCTGATTCAGCAGTTCTGGCATTTTATCAGCCAGGCGATACGGGGCGATTTTGGTCAGTCGATGGTTTCCCGTCGACCTGTTTCGGCGGAAATCGCCCAGCGTTTTCTGCCCACGCTGTGGCTGACGCTGAGCAGCATGGTCTGGGCAGTGATTTTCGGCATGACTATCGGCATCGTCTCGGCCGTCTGGCGCAATCGCTGGCCGGATCGTATCGGCATGACGCTGGCCGTTTCCGGCATCTCTTTTCCCGCCTTCGCGCTGGGCATGCTGCTGATGCAAATCTTCTCCGTGGAACTGGGCTGGCTGCCTACCGTCGGCGCGGATGGCTGGCGCAACTATATTCTGCCTTCCATCACTTTGGGTGCGGCCGTTGCCGCAGTGATGGCCCGTTTTACCCGCGCCTCTTTTGTGGAGGTGATGCAGGAAGATTACATGCGTACCGCGCGGGCGAAAGGCGTGCGCGAAACGTGGGTGGTGATCAAGCATGGCCTGCGCAACGCGATGATCCCGGTCGTTACCATGATGGGCCTACAGTTCGGCTTTTTGCTGGGCGGCTCGATTGTGGTGGAGGTGGTGTTCAACTGGCCGGGACTGGGGCGCCTGCTGGTGGATTCGGTAGAAATGCGCGACTACCCCGTGGTACAGGCCGAAGTATTGCTGTTTTCACTGGAATTTATTCTTATTAACCTGGTTGTCGATATGCTGTATGCGGCGATTAACCCGACTATTCGCTACAAATAAGGACGGGCGATGAAAAACTGGCGACGTAGCGCGGCCCTGGCCGCGATGCCAACGATAAAACAGCATCGCGTACGCACGCCGTGGCGGGAATTTTGGCGGCGCTTTCGTCGCCAGCCGGTGGCGATGACGGCCGGCCTCTTTATTATCCTGCTGATTGCGGTTGCCTTTGTGGCGCCCTGGCTGGCGCCCTTCGACGCGGAAAACTACTTTGATTACGATCGCCTGACGGAAGGGCCATCGGCGATGCACTGGTTCGGCGTCGATTCGCTGGGCCGCGATATTTTTAGCCGCGTGCTGCTGGGAACACGCTTATCGCTGATTTCCGGCTTTTTTTCGGTAGCGATCGGCGCGGCCATCGGTACGGTGCTGGGGTTGCTGGCGGGCTATTATGAAGGCTGGTGGGATCGCATTATTATGCGCATCAGCGACGTGCTGTTCGCTTTCCCCGGAATTTTACTGGCGATTGCCGTGGTCGCTATTATGGGCAGCGGCATGGCGAACGTGGTTATCGCCGTGGCTATTTTCAGTATTCCTGCCTTTGCGCGTCTGGTACGCGGTAACACGCTGGTGTTGAAACAGATGACATACATTGAATCCGCCAGAAGCATTGGCGCTTCAGATGTCACTATTATCCTGCGCCATATTCTGCCGGGTACGCTCTCCTCTGTGGTGGTCTATTTCACCATGCGTATCGGCACCTCGATTATTACCGCCGCCAGCCTCTCTTTTTTGGGGCTGGGCGCGCAGCCGCCCACGCCGGAATGGGGCGCGATGCTGAACGAGGCACGCGCGGATATGGTGATGGCGCCGCACGTGGCGATTTTCCCCAGCCTCGCCATCTTTTTGACCGTGCTGGCATTTAATCTGCTGGGCGATGGGCTGCGCGACGCGCTGGATCCTAAACTGAAAAACTGAGCCATGCTGGCGTCTTTTTCTTTTCCTGTGCCAGGCTTAGCTTTTTACCCAGAGGTGGGCCGTGAAGGAATTTGATTACGAGCAGGATTTTAAAACCATCGATTTTCGTCAGCATCCTGAGCTGTATCAGGTTGGGCGCGGTGAACAGGGCGTCCTGATGGTCGAGCCTTATAAAGGCGAAATATTACCGCACTGGCGCTTCAGAACGCCTGCCATTGCGGAAGCCTCGGCTAAAAAAATTATGGCGCTGTTCGAAGAGTACCGTGCAAAAGATGATTTTGTCGGTATGGACATGGCGCGAAAATTTATTCAGATGGGCTATACGCGAGCCAGGCGCTACGCCAATCATAAAGGCGGCCGCAAATATGACGAAGATCGGCAGGTACTGCCTTATCACGTGAATGAAGAGAAAGCGGAAGCGGCGGCTATTTTTAAAGTCTGGTGGGATAAGATCCGTGAGGACGAAGATTACCTGAAACGTAAAAAAGCCCATCAGGCGAAATATGGCTAACGCGGTTAAACGTTAAAAGGCCGCAGTTAAGCGGCCTGAATACAGCATTAATTTTCCAGCGGAGCGCCCGGCTGGATCTGTTCTTTCTGCGCGCCGGAACCCGGTCTGGCCGGGCCAAGGATAGGTTCCTGTCCCAGGATGTCCGGTTTCTCTTTCGCGGTAAACTGCCCTACGCCGTCGTAGGCCGGGCCTTCACTCCAGCGGCCTTTCGGCAGCGGTTTATCCAGCGAAGTGTTCAGACAGTAATAAGAGTGCTCCTGCGCCTCCTCCGACTGCGGGAAGCTGTTCGGAACAGGCATAGACGCACCGATACCGCCCATATCCTCAATTACCGCCAGCCACTGCTGCTGGTGCATGGTATCGCGGGCAATCAGGAAAGAGAGGAAATCCTTCATGCCTTTGTCTTCCGTCAGGTTATACAGGCGGGTTGCCAGTACGCGGCCGGTAGCCTCTGCGGTAACGTTAGCCAGCATATCCGCAGCGACGTTGCCGGAAGCGTAAATGTGACTCATATCAAAAGACATCCCGTTGGCGTTGACGGGCATGGCCGCCAGGCCTGACGACAGAATATGACGCGGATTCATGCCGCCCAGGATAGCGTTAACTACCGGATCCTTTGCCGACTCTTCCTGATAGGAGAGCGGTGCGCCTTCAAGGTTAAGTGCGACGGCGTGACCAAGCATTTCGATATGAGCCAGCTCTTCGGTAGCGGTGGAGATCAGCAAATCTTTAATGCGTGGATCGCCGCGAGTCCCCATCGCCTGGAAAAAATATTGCATAGCAACGCGTATTTCCCCTTCGACACCGCCGATGGCCTGCTGCAACAGCATGGCAAATTCTGGATCGGGCTTGTCGACTTTTACCGGATATTGCAGTTTCGATGAATGATGAAACATGTTTTCCTCCTGGTAGATTACGTTAGTTAAGCAACGCAATAAGCCTGGTAGAAATTGGTAAAAATGGGAAGGCAAACACGATAGATTCTCATTTACCCACACCGGATGCCCAGAAAACAAGCAGATACAGCGCGCGTCAAAACGTGGCGGAAAGCAGGCATGGCGCTGAAAAGCGCTTAAAACCGAACGGAATATTCCAGATAAGCCTCCCCGCAAAAACAGACTTTTCTGAAGCCTGCAGCGCGTCACAAATCTTCAGGCGGGATGATTAACAGCGGTCAGCTACAACAGGCAACGAGTTTTATCCATATAACTAACTGCAGCCCGGTTTCAGGCAGGAAACTGTCAGGCGGAAGGGAGAGTCATAGCATAAACGATGGTTCTGAAAGCCGATTACCGGTACCGGGTTTAAGACAGGATATCAGATAGCATAACCGGCAATCAGGAGGGTTAGCCTCAGCATAAAAGACGGCTCTTAAAGCCGCCCAACTGTACCGTGTTCCAGGCGGAATAACCGACAAGCGGAAGGGATAGCCTCCGCATAAACAACGGTTCTGAAAGCGGGCGTGCTGCGGATTATTTTAGCCGGAACATCAGCCACCCGATCAGAGTGACAACACGCTATAACCCAGCCAGTCCATGGCCGATTACTGCTGTTATGCCGCTGCGCCTTTTGGCTGTGCAGCAAGATGCGCTGCCCACAGGTTAGTCACCCATTTCACGCCTTTAGCAGTAAAGCGAGCCTGTGAAAAGGCGTGCAGGTTCTCGCCTACGCTGGTGCGCACCGTAAAGTAGCCCGCCTGCACATGGTGCTGCTGCGGCATCAGCGTGCCGTTGGCGCGGTACATAATATTGCGTTCAAACAGGAACTGACGGAATTCAGGTTCTTTCACCTTCAGCATTTTGCAGAGCTGGCGAAAACCCAGCGAATCTTCCACCTGCACAAAGCGGTCAAAAAACTCCGCCTTTGGGGCGAAAAGGGCAAGCTGCTGCTCGGCTGCCTGGCGCTGTTCAAACTGTTCGGCCCAGGCCCGCGCCGCCGCTGCGGGATTGGTGAAATCCGGCAGGCGAGTACTTCTCTCGCGTTCCTGCCAGCTGTCCAGCGCCTGGGTGATAAACGCGGGCGCAAGACGCGCCACGGCCAGTAACGAATCGCGCTTGTTCAGGCAATACTCCTGACGCGTTTCGCCATCACGCTCGTAAACACCAATCGTCAGCGGTTGAGAAAGACGCTGGGTGGTTTCCAGCGTTTTGATCAGCCGTTTTACTTCGCCGTGCGGAATACCAGCTAACTGAGCGATTTCCCGGCTGCTCATCGTGACCGATTGATTCAGCGAGCTGAGGTTTTCTGTCGAAATCATCATAGGTTTTACCCCCAAGCTTTTCAAAAGACACCCGAGCGGGCAGTAGAAATATTATACAGTTGCCTGTTTAAATATCCAGTACTTTTTTTAAGCGATCGAGTTAATTGAATCTGCTATCAATTTTGAATTTTTGTAAAGGTAGCCCGCCTGAAAAGCATCTCCACTAGAGTTATTTCAGCCCCTTTATCTGGAGAAAAAGTATGTCCCGACTGCTGCAAACTTGCCTGCTGAGCGCCTCGCTTTTGACCATGGGAACGGCTGTGGCCGAAGAAGTTACCGTGACCGAACTCCAAAAAGGATTAGATCATCCCTGGGGCATCGCCTTCCTGCCGGAGGAGCAGGGATTACTGATCACCGAACGCGGCGGGCAGCTGCGCCTGTGGCAGCAGGGAAAGGGGCTGTCGGCGCCGCTGACAGGCGTCCCCAAGGTCTGGGCCGAACGACAGGGCGGCCTGCTGGATATCGCGCTGGCGCCTGATTTTGCGCAAAGCCGTCGGGTCTGGCTCAGCTATACGGAAGCAGATAAAGAGGGACGTGCCGGCGCGGTTGTAGGTTATGGCAGGCTGAATACAGCCCATACCGGGCTTGAGAGTTTTCGCGTTGTACTGCGTCAGGAACCGAAACTCTCAGGTGGCGCCAACTTAGGTTCACGGCTGGCTTTTGATGACAAAGGCTATCTCTACATCAGCTTTGGCGATAATTTCCAGGCCGCGACGGCGCAGGATCTTAAAACGCTTACCGGCAAAATTGTGCGGCTGAAAGCGGATGGCAGCGTGCCTGAAGATAATCCATTTGTGCAGCAAAAGGACGCACGGCCTGAAATCTGGACATACGGCATGCGCAATCCGCAGGGGCTGGCGCTGAATCCGACGACGCGGGAAATGTGGGAAAATGAGCACGGCCCGCGCGGCGGCGATGAGATTAATCTTCTGCGTAAGGGAGAAAACTACGGCTGGCCGCTGGCGACCTGGGGCATAGATTATGGCGGCGACAAAGTGCCCGGTTCTCAGGGCGGCGAAGCACCGAATACGGTTCAGCCGCAGCTTTACTGGAAGGTTTCGCCTGCGCTCAGCGGAATGGCGTTTTATCAGGGCGATCGCTTTCCGGCATGGAAAAACTCGCTCTTTATCGGCGCGCTGAAAGACAAAAGTCTTATCCATCTGACCGTGGACGGCGAAAAGGTGACGGAGCAAGCCCGCCTGCTTAAGGATCGCGGCGAGCGCATTCGGGACGTGCGCACCGGCCCTGACGGCTATTTGTACGTATTAACGGATGAAACAGACGGCAAACTGCTGCGCATTGCGCCGAAATAAAACCGGCCGAGGGGCCGGTTTACCAGGGAAAGCGAGGGCAGCCCGCTATTTTATCCAGCGGCACACTTCCCAGCCGCGCTGTAGCGCCAGCTGATAGAGCGGCTCCGCTGGATTAATAACGTGGGCGCGATCGGCACGTTCCAGCAGCGGCAGATCGTTAATGGAATCGCTATAGGCCCAGATTTGCGTAAACCGCGCGTCATCCTCTAGCGCCAGCCAGTCCGTCAGTCTGGCCGTCGCATCCCTGCCGTTATTGCCTACGCTGCAGGGGCGGCCGCTGTAGCGATCGTTGACGATCTCCACGCCGACAGCCAGCGCGCCATCTGCGCCAAGCTGCTGCGCGATAGGCGTCGCCAGATGGTCGCCGCCTGGCGACATCACCATCACTTTATCGCCACGCTGCTGGTGCCATGCCAGCTTTTCGCGCGCGGCAGGATAGAGGCGAGGCAGGATATCGCGCTGAATAAAGCGCCTGACCCAGCCGGCAACGGTAAGCGTACCCATGCCTGCCAGCGGCGTTAGCGTCGCCTGCATATACTCCTCTGCCGACAGCAGGCCCTCACGATAACGAGCCATTAGCGCTCTTTCCTGCTCTACCAGCACGGCCGGCGCATACCCTTGCGAAACCAGCCAGCGGCACCACAGGCTGGCGCTGTCTTCGCAAATAAGCGTTTCATCAAGATCGAACAGGGCTAAATCCATCATGTTGACTCCACCAAGAGACTGAATTCAGATTAGCGGAGTTTTGTGACGGACTTAACAGCCTGCTGCAAAATCAGACTAACGCCCCTGTGGCGCGGTGAGTTTCTCTAATAAATTTTAAAAAACTTTACTGAATCAAGGTTCTTTTTAGCGGCCATAAACGCTAGCGTAAAAGACCCTTCGCCCGTAAATGCGACAAGCTTTTATTTTTCATAAGGATAGCCAGAAACCGCCATGACCATGATGCGCCTCTCCGCCGGAATTCACGCTGCCACGCTCCCTGTTTTGTTGCTCGTGGCCTCTTTTAGCAGCCGCGCAGCGGAAGCCCCTGTGCCGCCACAGGTTGAGGCCAAAGCCTGGATCCTGATGGACTACCACAGCGGTAAGGTACTAACCGCATCCAATGCGGACGAGCGCCACGATCCGGCCAGCCTGACCAAAATCATGGCCAGCTATGTTATTGGACAGGCGATGAAAGCGGGAAAAATTCACGATGACGATCTGGTCACCATCGGCCAGGATGCCTGGGCTACCGGTAACCCTATACTGAAAGGCTCTTCGCTGATGTTTTTAAAGCCGGGCGATCGCATTCCCGTCGCCGAACTGAACAAAGGCGTGGTGATCCAGTCCGGCAACGATGCCAGCATTGCGCTGGCGGATTACGTGGCGGGAAGCCAGGACGCCTTTGTGGGGCTGATGAACAATTACGTCCAGGCGCTGGGGCTAAAAAACACGCATTTTAAAACCGTGCACGGGCTGGATGCAGACGGCCAGTACAGCACCGCCCGTGATATGGCGCTGCTTGGCCAGGCTTTGATCCGCGACGTGCCGGCGGAATACGCGCTGCATAAAGAGAAAGAATTCACGTTCAATAATATTAAACAGCACAATCGTAACCGTCTGCTGTGGAGCACAAATCTGCAGGTAGACGGCATCAAAACCGGCCATACCGCCGGAGCGGGAAACAACCTGGTCGCTTCAGCGACGCAAGGAGAACAGCGGCTGATCTCCGTGGTGCTGGGCGCAGCAACCGACGCCATACGCTTTCGCGAAAGCGAAAAACTGCTGACGTGGGGTTTCCGTTTTTATGAAACTATCACGCCGATAAAAGCCGACAAACCCTTTGCTTCGCAGCGGGTCTGGTTCGGTGATCGGAAAGAGGTGCGTTTGGGCGTGGCGGAAGATGCAGCGATAACCTTGCCAAAAGATCGGGCAAAGGAGCTGAAAGCGAGCTTTACGCTCAACGAGCCGCAGCTGACGGCGCCGTTAAAGAAAAATCAGATCGTCGGCACCATTGATTTTCAGCTGAACGGTAAAACTATTGAGCAGCGTCCGCTGGTGGCGATGGATGAGGTGAAAGAGGGGGGCGTGTTTAGCCGGATGTGGGACTTTGTGCTGATGAAGCTGCAAGGCTGGTTCGGCAAATGGTTAGGCTAAGCGCTTAATATCGACATGCTACGGCGCCATCCGTGGCGCATCCTTGGTCAGAACAGGTCGTAAGCGATAGCCGAAATGGCGATCAGGCCTGTCAGCACCACAAATACGTTGCTGATTTTCCCGCTGTACTGGCGCATCGACGGCACCTTGTTAATCGCGTACATCGGCATCAGGAAAAGCAGCACGGCAATCACAGGCCCGCCCAGCGTTTCAATCATCCCCAGAATGCTGGGGTTTTTGGTTGCTACCAGCCAGGTGGTCAGAAACATAAAGACTGCCGTTATCCGGTTCAGTTTGTTTTCCGCCGGCGGCTGGCGGAAAGTCCTGGCGATCAGGCCGTTAAAGCCTTCGCGCGCGCCCAGATAGTGGCCCAGAAACGATTTGGTGATAGCGACCATCGCGATCAGCGGCGCAAGCCAGCCCATCAGCGGGGTATTAAAATGGTTAGCCAGATAAGAAAGAATAGAGATGTTCTGCTCTTTCGCTTCCGCCAGGTTTTCCGGCGACAGGCTAAGCACACAGCTGAAGACGAAAAACATCACCGTCACTACCATCATCAGATGACTGCGGGCCAGAATGCGCGCGCACTTTTTTGCCGCGTTATCGCCATATTCCTGACGCTTTGCTACCGCAAAAGCCGAAATAATCGGTGAATGATTAAAAGAAAACACCATGACCGGGATAGCCAGCCAGAGCGTCATCCACAGGCCCTTGCTGCTGCCTTCCGCATGATGAAAAATCGTGCTGTTCCAGTGTGGGATCAAAAATAGCGCCAGCGCCATCAGCACCAGGACAAAAGGATAAACCAGCACACTCATGGTTTTAACGATGGTCTCTTTGCCGAAGCGCACGATTGCCATCAAACCTGCAATCAAAATCAGCGACAGCAGCGCTCTGGGCGGCGGCGACAAATGAAGCTGATGGGTGATAAAGCTCTCGACGGTGTTGGTGATAGCCACGCTATAAACCAGCAGGATAGGATAGATAGCAAAGAAATAGAGCAGGGTAAGCAGCGTGCCCGCGCCCGCGCCGAAATGTTCTTCCACCACGCCGGTAATATCCCGATCGCCGCGTCCGGAGAGTACAAAGCGACAGAGACCGCGATGAGCGAAAAAAGTCATAGGAAAAGCGAGAGCCGCCATAATAAGCAGAGGAATCAGCCCGCCGATACCGGCATTGATCGGTAAAAACAGCACGCCAGCGCCGATAGCCGTGCCGTACAGGCCGAGCATCCACGTGGTGTCGCTTTTGCGCCACTCTGTCGACGCGTCCGTTGACGGCAGCGTAGCCGTTTTAGTGGATTCCATTGACAATCTCCCGGTTGAAAATAGTGAGCTAAATAACCTGAACGTAAAGCAGGAAAACGGCGCTCGTCAGCGTAATTAACTACTCTGGCTGAGGCGAGCAACACTCTACCACCAGAAAAAGAAGAAGAAAGGGAAAATTAGAAGGCACAGATCTCAGATAAAGGGATTACTTTGCGTATTTATAGCGCGATCGTCTGAATGGAAAGGTGAGCACCATAAGAAGTGCTGAGTGGAAGCGGTTACTATAGTCATTAAAACTAAATCTGGCCGCTGCGCGATTGGTTAAATAATGCTCTCTCACGAGCATTTACAGTATTTATGAGTTTTATATAAATAAATCAATAACTTAAAAATTAATCTTCAATGCGTAGGGTTAATTTTATTCATTTGCGCAACGGACGAATAAAAGGCGTTTATTATTTCGGCCTGTTGCGCAATATTGTGTCGATAATGTAAGCCGTTGCTTCGGCCTGATTATTACACTTAACCTGGCAAAGTATTATTCACGCACCCAGCCTTTGCGAATAGGGAAAGCAAACAAGAGTCGGTAAAGCGAAGAAATATTATGCAATAAGCGACGGCCGCAAAAATGCCACGTAACCTGCGCCACCAGGCAGGAAAGCATCCCCAACAGCAGGCCGCCCAGCATATCCATTGGCCAGTGAACGCCCAGGAAGATGCGTGACCAGGCAATTGCCAGGCCGGCCGCCAGCAGCACTACACCTGACCAGGCGCGATGCCAGCAGAAAAAGGCGATGGCAAAAGTGAAAATAATGGTGCCGTGATTGCTGGGATAGGATTCCGTCGCGTCGTGCGCAAGAAACTGATGGCCCAGCCCGATAACAAAGGGGCGTGGATGAGGATACAGGCTGCCAATCAGCCAGGATACGGTTAAGGCGCAGGCCAAAGCGATAGCGGTTTTCAGGACCAGCCGGCGCTGCGAGCCAACCTGACTTCTCGGCCCCCACAGCCACAGCGCGACAATAAGTACGGGCACAATGGTGATCAGATCGCGAGCCACCAGGGTAGCCAGCGATATCAACCAGGCGGGCGTGTCGGGCGTGGCGTTAATCCAGAGAAACAGCGACCGGTTTAGCGCTTCCAGCATGGTTATTTCCTCATCTCGTTCAGCGGTACCTGACGTACCTGAAAGTAAAAACGGGCCGGTGACGGCCTTAAAGTGTCGCAATCTGCTCAGAGGTTTGCGCGGCGGCCAGCCCGTCACGGCATCCCTGAAGGCAGCCGCATAAGGTAGAAGCGGCCCAATAAAAGTTAAATAGGCTCGCTCTTAATTCCGTTAGCGGTTGTGGTTTCGTTAAGGATTGAGGACAGAAAAAGGGGAACGGGCAGGAAACAGCGGAAAACAAAAAGAAAAAAACCCGTCAATCATAAGATTAACGGGCTCCACAATCTGGGGATTTCAAAGAAAAGCAGTGGCATTAATTATGACTGCGGGCACCAGCAAAAGTTCGCAAACAATCGGAAATTATTTTAGCCACCCATCATTGGCCAGATCAGCACGATTAACGTTCCGGCCAGCGTGAGCAGGACGTTAGCGATAGCGTAAGTTCCCGCATAGCCGAGGGCCGGAATATTGCTGCGGGCCGTGTCGCTGATAATTTCCATGGCTGGCGCGCAGGTGCGAGCGCCCATAATGGCGCCAAACAGCAAGGCGCGGTTCATTTTCAGTACCCAGGCGCCAAAAACAAAGCTGATCACCACCGGCAGCAGGCTGACCGTCAGGCCGGCCGCCAGCATCAGCAGACCGGTATCGCCCATGCCGTGCGAAAGACCGCTGCCCGCGCTTAATCCTACGCCGGCCATAAATACCATCAGGCCAAACTCTTTCACCATCGTTAAGGCGCCCTGCGGGATATAACCAAAGGTCGGATGGTTCGCCCGCAGAAAGCCCAGCATGATCCCGGCGAACAGCAGGCCAGCCGCGTTGCCCACGCTAAAGCTGAAGCGGCTGAACTGAAAGGTGACCATGCCCACCATCAGCCCGATAATAAAGAAGGCGCAAAAGGCCAGCAGATCGGTAACCTGGCTGTGAATAGAAATAAAGCCGATTTTGTCAGCCACCGATTTCACCCGCCGCGCTTCACCGCTGATTTGCAGCACGTCGCCTTTGTTTAAAATAATGCTGTCATCAATAGGCATTTCAATCTGGCTACGGATCACGCGGTTCAGAAAGCAGCCGTGATCCGTCAGCTTGAGCTGGCTGAGCCTTCTGTTCACGGCGTTATTGTTTTTGACCACGATCTCTTCGGTGATGATGCGCATATCCAACAGATCGCGATCGAACACCTCTTTGCCGTTGCGGAAGCTGGGGTCGAGACGGGAATGCGCATCCGGGTAGCCCACTAATGAAATCTCGTCTCCCTGCTGCAGGACGGCATCGCCGTCAGGATTGGCAAGAATGCCGTTGCGGCGGATACGCTCTATATAGCAGCCGGTTTGCCGATAGATGCCCAGCTCGCGCAGGTTCTTACCGTCAATCCAGGCGACCAGCTCCGGCCCTACGCGATAGGCGCGGATCACCGGCAGGTAAACCTTGCGCTGTTCGGCATCCAGGCCACGCTCACGGGCAATCTGCTGCGCGCTGGTCGGCAGATCCTGGTGCTGAAGCCGGGGAAGATAGCGTGCGCCGAAAATCAGGCTGACCAGCCCGACCAGGTAGGTCAGCGCATAGCCCAGGCTGAGGTTGTTCTGCGCCTGGCTCAGCATCGCACCGCTGGGATAGGTATGGCGCAGCGTGTCGCCAGCCCCCACTAATACCGGCGTGGACGTCATGGAGCCTGCCAGCATACCGGCGGTCAGACCGATATCCCAGCCAAAGAGTTTGCCCAGCCCCAGCGCAATCAGCACCGCGCTGGAAACCATGACCAGCGCCAGCATCAGATAATTTTTGCCGTCGCGGAAGAAAATAGAGAAAAAATTCGGCCCGGCTTCCACACCCACACAAAAAATAAATAACATAAAACCGAGATTAAGGGCGTTGGGATTCATCGTAAAATGCTGCTGGCCAAGCAGAAGAGAAACAACTAAAACGCCAATAGAATTACCCAGTTGGACTGAACCCAGGCGTAATTTACCCAGACAGAGCCCGAGCGCCAGTACGACGAATAATAACAGAATGTCATTTCCACTTAACAAATCTGCGACGTTTATATTCACGGTTTAACTTCTTGTTTACTAGTAACATGTTGAATTAAAGGGTGTTTTACGCTAAATTTATTGCACTGCCATCAGAGCAGCGGCAACATTCAGGAATTTCCGCGAATTACAGCCCAGAGCCAAATAAAACGGTCGTCATTTTAATCGCTTCACGCTTTTTCAGCCAGTAAAAGCCATGGCTTTTGTTTATTTAGAACAGGGAAAATCAGTCCGGCGTCATTCCGGCCAGGTGATAACATCAATTACCGAGAGAAGATCCTATTATGTTTAAGGGTATGTCCTGGACAAGCGTAGCGTTTAGTTTTGTTCTCTACAGCGTCGTTTTTCTGGCGGTACGTTACGGTATGGTCATAGAGGGGACGGCCTGGGCACAGGCGAGGCCGGGCCTGTTGATGTTTACTCTGCCGGGCGCTATCGCGGCGCTGACCTCAAAAGAGCACCCGCTGACGATAGCGTTATTGGGCGCTTTACTGGCTACGCCGCTTTGCCTGATTTTTCTGCACTACTATTCGCTGCACTATCACGCACCGTTGCAGGAGCTGGCTTTTGATACCAGCGCGATATTCTGGTGCGGTTCCGGCGCGCTGGCCGTTATGCTCTGCCGCACGCTGTTCTGGCATTCGCACAGCTAAGCGCGGCAGGCAAAAAAAAGAGGGCCGCATGGCGGCCCTCTTTTTTATCATCCCAACAAAAGTCAGGAACAGAAAGTCTTACTGGAACAGGCCCAGGTTTTCTTTGGCATAGGCTTCAAAATCGGTGCAGCCGCCAATGTGAGTCTGGTCGAGGAAAATCTGCGGTACGGTTTCCACCGGTTTGCCCACGGTTTTTTCCAGATCGGCTTTGGTGATGCCTTCAGCGTGGATGTCCACGTAGCGGAAGTTAAAATCTTCACGCTCTTCGGTCAGTTTTTCAGCCAGTTCTTTAGCGCGGACACAATAAGGACAGCCAGGACGTCCAAAAATTACGGCAAACATAGGGTTCTCCTCAAAGGTCAGATTTAGTGTGATGTACATCACAACTTATCATGTAATGGCGCTTATCATGCCCACTTCCGCAGGTGAAAGAAAGAAGGAATTACCTGTCGTTTCGATTCGTTTCATCTATATAGAGATAAACCGGTTACGCTGTATGAACGCTTAACACCCAGAGACGGAGGCGGTATGGGCGGTTTAACCTTCAGTAACATGCCTAAACCAGTGCTGATTGCCGAGGCGCTGGGCGGAATTATCCTGCTGCTCTCTTACTTAGCGCTGCATCAGGTGCTACCCTTGCCTGCATCTTTTTCCGGAGCCTTTGCTGCCACGATCCTGCTTATCGTTGGCCTTATGATGATGCTGCCCGCCGCCATTGTGATGATGTGGCGTACGGCGAAAGCAATGGCGCCGGAGCTGTTTAACTTGTCTGAAAAATCCTCACCAGGAGAGAAGCATGACGCCGACCATTGAGCTACTTTGCTCCCACCGTTCTATCCGATCTTTTACTGACCAGCCCATCGGCGAGGCTGAACGAGCGGCGATTATCGCGGCCGCGCAGGCGGCTTCCAGCTCCAGCTTTTTGCAGTGCTCTTCCATTATCCGCATCACCGACAAAGCGGTGCGTGAGAAGCTGGTCGAGCTGACCGGCGGACAAAAATATGTTGGCCAGGCCGCCGAGTTTTGGGTTTTTTGCGCCGATTTTAACCGTCATCAGCAGATCTGTCCGGAAGCGCAGCTGGGCCTGGCGGAGCAGCTGCTGCTGGGCTGCGTGGATACCGCGCTGATGGGGCAAAACGCGCTGGTGGCCGCAGAATCGCTGGGGCTGGGCGGCGTTTATATCGGCGGCATCCGTAACAGCATCGCCGAAGTCACCGAGCTGCTGGGCCTGCCGAAGTTCGTGCTGCCGCTGTTTGGGCTGTGCCTGGGCTGGCCTGAGCAGATCCCGCAGTTAAAACCCCGCATGCCGGCCGCTATGCTGGTTCACGAGAATCGCTATCAGCCGATCGACCCGGACACGCTGGCCGCTTATGACGCCCAGCACGAGGCGTATTATCTGACGCGTGAAAGCAACGCGCGGCGTGAAAGCTGGAGCGAACATATCCAGAAAACCATTATCAAAGAAAGTCGTCCGTTTATGCTGGATTATCTGCATAAGCAGGGATGGGCAACCCGTTAAAACCCTTTCGGAGAAATCGGGTGAAAATAGCGATTCTTTCCCGGGACGGCTCGCTCTATTCCTGCAAGCGGCTGCTGGCAGCCGCCCAGCTACGCGGTCACAGCGTTGAAGTTATCGATCCGCTGTCCTGCTATATGAATATCAATCCCGGATCGTCGGCCATTCATTACCAGGGCAGGCAGCTGAGCCATTATGATGCGGTTATCCCGCGTATTGGACCGGCTATTACCTTTTACGGCACGGCCGTTTTGCGGCAGTTTGAGGTTTGCGGCAGCTATCCGCTTAACGAATCGGTCGCTATCACCCGCGCGCGTGACAAGCTGCGTTCTTTGCAGCTGCTTGCCAGGGAAGGCATTCCCATGCCGATTACGGGCTTTGCGCATTCGCCGGACGATACCAGCGATCTGATCGAGATGGTGGGTGGCGCGCCGCTGGTCGTCAAGCTGGTGGAGGGCACGCAGGGCATCGGCGTGGTGCTGGCGGAGACGCGTCAGGCGGCCGAAAGCGTGATTGACGCCTTCCGCGGCCTTAACGCGCATATTCTGGTGCAGGAATTTATCAAGGAAGCCAGAGGCAAGGATATCCGCTGCCTGGTGATCGGCGGCAGGGTAGTGGCGGCTATTGAGCGGCAGGCCAAAGAAGGCGAGTTCCGCTCGAACCTGCATCGCGGCGGCAAAGCGCGCAGGGTGGAGATCACCGACAGCGAGCGGGAGATTGCCGTGCACGCGGCGGCGACGCTGGGTCTGGACGTGGCGGGCGTGGATATTTTACGCGCCGAGCGCGGGCCGCTGGTGATGGAGGTTAATGCCTCACCGGGTCTGGAAGGCATCGAAAAGACCACGGGGAGGGATATCGCCACGCAGATGATCGCCTGGATTGAGCAGCAGGCGAAGCCTGGTTTCTGTCTGAAAACCGGCGGTTGACCTGATATTTACTACACAGTCGTGGTGTTCAGGGGCTTTTTTACGTAAGCTAGGGCGCAATTTTAAGGCAGTAAGAGACCAATTACATGGATTCACTCGTCGTTCCCGATATCGAGCTTTTACGACGTTGGCTGGATCAGCAGAGCATCACCTGGTTTGAGTGCGATTCCTGTCAGGCGCTTCACCTGCCGCATATGCAGAATTTCGACGGGGTGTTTGATGCCAAGCTGGATCTGGTGGACAACGTTATTCTGTTTTCCGCGCTGGCGGAAGTCAAACCCACCGCACTGATCCCGCTGGTGGGCGATCTGTCACAGATCAACGCCAGTTCACTGACGGTGAAAGCTTTCGTTGATATTCAGGATGATAATCTGCCCAAGCTGATTGTCTGCCAGTCGCTTACCATCACGGCTGGCCTGACCTATGGGCAGTTCGTGCATTTTATGAAGCAGAGTGAAGAGCAGATCTCAATGGTAGTGATGGAAGCCTTTGCCAATCATCTGCTGATGATGAGCGAAGAGGAAGATCGCGGCGAAATCATCGCTTCACACTCTATGCTGCACTGATTTTCAGTCACTATTTCAGGGCCTGGCGGCCCTGACGGACGCATATCTCCCTGTTTAAGGCCGCATCCGGCCGTTTCCTTCATTTTTCCCCCGCGCTTTTCCCGCTTTTATGCTGGCTCAGGGCCGTTTTTCCCCTATTTTCTGCGCCGTTTTCCCGCTCCCGGCTCGCTTGCATAGAGTAAAACCAGGCGAATATCGATAAAAGGCGTTTTTTGCGCCCGGCTCTGGTCTGGCCTGCATTGTGGGACTATCCTTGCGAAACTGCATTTTGTGTGCAAGGTCGCAGCAGGTATAGGTTTTTTCTATTTAACAGCGCGGCGGCTAATCCTTACAGTAAGCGAAACGCCGTTGGCCCGCTTTTAGCCGTAATTATCTCTGTTCAGGAGGATGGAAAACATGTTCAACCAGCGTAAAAAATGGTTGTCAGGCTTGGTTGCTGGCATGGTGATGGCGGTTTCAGCTGGCGCCACGGCGGCGGATAAGACGCTGCACGTCTATAACTGGTCCGACTATATTGCGCCCAATACCGTGCCTGATTTTGAGAAGCAGAGCGGCATTAAAGTCGTCTATGACGTGTTCGACTCCAACGAGGTGCTGGAAGGCAAGCTGATGGCCGGCAGCACCGGCTACGATATCGTGGTGCCATCCTCCAGTTTTCTGGCTCGCCAGCTACAGTCCGGCGTCTTTCAGCCGCTGGATAAGAGCAAGCTGCCAAATTATAAAAACCTCGATCCTGATTTGCTGAAAAAGGTTGAGCAGCACGATCCGGGCAACAAATACGCCATTCCCTACCTTTGGGCCACCACCGGCATTGGTTATAACGTCGATAAGGTGAAAGCCGCACTGGGCAAAGATGCGCCGGTTAACAGCTGGGATCTGGTGCTGAAGCCGGAGAATCTGGAAAAACTCAAAAGCTGCGGCGTCTCTTTCCTGGACGCCCCGGAAGAGATTTTTGCTACCGTTCTGAACTACCTGGGCAAAGATCCTAAAAGCAGTGATGCCAAAGATTATTCCGGCGCGGCGACCGATCTGCTGCTGAAGCTGCGTCCGAGCATCCGCTACTTCCACTCTTCGCAGTACATTAACGATCTGGCGAACGGCAATACCTGCGTGGCTATCGGCTGGGCGGGCGACGTGCTGCAGGCGAAGAATCGCGCTGCCGCCGCGAAAAACGGCGTGAACATCGCCTATAGCATTCCAAAAGAGGGCGCGCTGGCGTTCTTCGATATGCTGGCCATTCCTAAAGATGCGAAGAACATGGATGAGGCTTATCAGTTCCTGAACTATCTGATGGAGCCAGCCGTGATGGCGAATATCTCCAACAAGATTTTTTACGCCAGCGGCAATAAAGCGTCGGTGCCGTTAGTGGAGGCCAGCGTACGCGACAATCCGGGCATCTATCCCAACGCCGAGACGATGGCTAAATTGTTTGTGCTGAAAGTCCAGGATCCGAAACTCGATCGTGTGCGCACGCGGGCATGGACTAAAGTTAAAAGTGGCAAGTAGCTGAAGCCTCACTGAGTTATCACAGAGGCGACCCCGCCTCTGTTTTCTTTTTATACGGCATGACCGTTTAAAAGCGCCGGAGTGTAATGGAAGTGAACGACGCGATCCCTCGTCCGCAAAAAAAAGTCAGCAGGGCGGTTACGCCGCTGCTGGAAATTCGCAATCTGACCAAGTCCTTTGACGGACAGCACGCGGTTGACGACGTCAATCTGACAATTTACAAAGGTGAGATCTTCGCGCTGCTGGGCGCTTCCGGCTGCGGCAAATCCACGCTGCTGCGGATGCTGGCCGGGTTTGAAGCGCCTACCTCCGGGCAGATTATGCTGGATGGCCAGGATCTCTCCCACGTGCCGCCCTATCAACGCCCGGTCAATATGATGTTTCAGTCCTATGCGCTTTTTCCGCATATGACGGTGGAGCAAAATATCGCCTTCGGCCTGAAACAGGATCGGCTGCCCAAGGCTGAGATCGCCGAGCGCGTCAGTGAGATGCTGGCGCTGGTGCATATGCAGGAGTATGCAAAGCGCAAGCCGCACCAGCTTTCCGGCGGACAACGGCAGCGCGTGGCGCTGGCCCGCAGCCTGGCTAAACGCCCTAAGCTGCTGCTGCTGGACGAGCCGATGGGCGCGCTGGATAAAAAACTCCGTGACCGGATGCAGCTGGAGGTGGTGGACATTCTGGAGCGCGTTGGCGCGACCTGCGTGATGGTTACTCACGATCAGGAAGAAGCGATGACGATGGCCGGACGTATCGCCATTATGAATCGCGGCAAGTTTGTGCAGATCGGCGAGCCGGAAGAGATCTACGAGCATCCCACGACGCGCTACAGCGCCGAGTTTATCGGTTCAGCAAATATTTTTCAGGGAATGCTGCGCGAGCGCCAGCCAGACGGCCTGATTATCGACAGTCCAGGCCTGATCCATCCGCTGAAGGTTGATTCCGACGCATCCATTGTGGACGGCGTGCCTGTACACGTGGCGCTGCGCCCGGAAAAAGTCATGCTGAGCGATGAAGTGCCCGCCGATGGCTGTAACTTTGCCGTGGGCGAAGTGGTGTATATTGCCTATCTGGGCGATCTCTCCATCTACCATGTGCGCCTGCACAGCGGCCAGATGATCAGCGCGCAGTTGCAGAATGGCTATCGCTTCCGTAAAGGGGCACCGACCTGGGGAGACGAAGTCCGCCTCTGCTGGGATACGGATAGCTGCGTCGTGCTGACGCAATAAGGGGAGGCGTTTATGACTCAAGTTACTGCGTCCAGACGTCCGGCATTGCTGAACAGGCTGCGCTCAAGCCGCAAGCTGGCGATCGCGCTGCCTTATCTCTGGCTGGTCCTGCTGTTTCTGCTGCCGTTTCTGATCGTGCTCAAGATAAGCTTCGCCGATATTGCGCGAGCTATCCCACCCTATACGGACCTGTTCAGCTGGGCGGATGGTCAGCTGACCGCGGTGATCAATTTTGGCAACTATCTAACGCTGACGGACGATCCACTCTATATCGATGCCTACCTGCACTCGCTCCAGGTGGCGGCAATTTCTACCGTAGCCTGCCTGATTATCGGCTATCCGCTGGCGTGGGCCGTGGCGTACAGTTCGCCTTCTACCCGCAATATCCTACTGCTGCTGGTGATCCTGCCTTCCTGGACCTCCTTTTTGGTGCGCGTTTATGCCTGGATGGGCATTCTGAACGATAACGGCGTGCTGAACCGTTTTCTGATGTGGAGCGGCATTACCGATCATCCGGTGGCAATCCTTTATACCAATCTCGCGGTCTATATCGGCATCGTCTACTGCTATCTGCCTTTTATGGTGCTGCCTATTTACACTGCGCTTACCCGTATCGACTATTCGCTGGTGGAAGCCTCGCTGGATTTAGGTGCCCGTCCGCTGAAAACGTTCTTTAGCGTGATAGTGCCGCTGACCAAAGGCGGCATTATCGCCGGCTCCATGCTGGTGTTTATTCCGGCAGTCGGCGAATACGTTATCCCGGAACTGCTCGGCGGCCCGGACAGCATCATGATCGGCCGCGTGCTGTGGCAGGAGTTCTTTAACAACCGCGACTGGCCGGTCGCCTCGGCGCTGGCGGTAATTATCCTGCTGATCCTGATCCTGCCTATCATCTGGTTTCATAAGCATCAGAACAAAGAGCTGGGAGAAAAAGCATGAGTGCTTTGCCGACCGTGCGCTCCCCGTGGCGTATTGCAATCCTGATAGTCTGCTTTTTCTTCCTGTACGCGCCGATGGTGCTGCTGGTGGTCTATTCCTTTAACTCATCGCAGCTGGCCGCATGGGAAAGCTTCTCGCTGCACTGGTACAACGTGCTGTTCCACGATGGCGCGATGATAAGCGCGGTCACGCTGAGTCTGACCATCGCCGCGCTGTCGGCAACGGCCGCGGTGATTTTGGGCACGATGGCGGCGGTAGCGATCGTCCGCTTCGGCCGCTTTAAGGGATCAACCGGCTTCGCCTTTATGCTTACCGCACCGCTGGTGATGCCGGACGTGATCACCGGGCTGTCGCTGCTGCTGCTGTTTGTGGCAATGGGCAATACCTTTGGCTGGCCTGGCGATCGCGGCATGCTCACTATCTGGCTGGCGCACGTCACTTTCTGTACCGCCTATGTAGCGGTAGTGATCAACGCCCGTCTGCGCGAGCTGGACCGCTCTATTGAGGAAGCGGCAATGGATTTAGGTGCCACGCCGCTGAAGGTCTTCTTCGTGATCACCGTACCGATGATCGCGCCCGCGATCGTCACCGGCTGGCTGCTGGCCTTTACGCTGTCGCTGGACGATCTGGTGATTGCCAGCTTCGTTACCGGGCCGGGCGCGACCACGCTGCCGATGCAGATTTTCGCCACCGTGCGGCGCGGCGTTAATCCGGAGATTAACGCGCTGGCGTCGCTGATCCTGTTTGTGGTGGGCATTGTTGGCTTTATTGCCTGGCGGTTTATGGCGCACGAAGAGAAACAGCGCATTCGGGATGCGCAGCGCGCGCAAAAAGGTCACTAACGGCAGGCCGATCAGGGACGATCGGCCTGGCGGCGCCGCCAGCCTGAATGGCGGCGCGACTAGCCTAAAATCTTTATCACGCAGGCCTTAAAGATTTTCACCCCGACCGGCAGCGCATCCAGGTCAAAACGCATATCCGGATGGTGCAAACCCGGCGTCAGGCCGGTGCCCAGCCCCCAAAACCCTGCTTTGATTGCCGGACGCTGCACGGGATAGTGGAAGAAATCTTCACTGCCCGGCGTTGAGCGTACCGGCATTAACGCCGCTTCACCCAATACCTCTTTGATCGCTTCCGCCACCAGCGCCGTCATCTCCGCATCGATCTCAGCGGCGGGCATCGCTTTCAGCACTGCAATTTTAGCGGTAGCGCCGTAGGCCGCCGCGCTTTGCGTTATCGCTCGCTCCACCCGACTTTGCAGCTGCGTCATATCCTCGTTTTCCGCCGCGCGCAGGTCAAACACTACGCGGGCCGTGTCGGGAACGGAGTTAGTGACGCCCGCATCGCATAAAAACCGGGTGGCCTTGGCGCTCCAGCTTTTACCCGGCGCCATATGCACGGCGTTAACAGCCTGTACGGCGCTGACCGCGGCATCCAGCGCGTTGATGCCCAAATGCGGCCGCGCGGCGTGAGCGGTTTGCCCACCTATGGTGGCTTCAAGAGTGACGCAGGCGGAATAGTACATGGCGGGGATCGCGGTGCCGACGGCGCACTCCTCCGCCGGACGAAGATGAAAGCCCAGCAGCATATCCACATCCTCGACCGCGCCGCCTGCTACCATTGCCAGCGCGCCGGTGCCCAACTCTTCCGCTGGCTGGAAAATGAGCTTCAGGCGGCCTCGTTTAACTGCGTTCTCTGCTTTTAGCTCCTGCGCGGCGGTCAGCACCACGGAAGAGTGCGCGTCGTGCCCGCAGGTATGGCGCGCGCAGGCCTCGCCGTCGATGATATGCCCCAGCGCGTCCATATCGGCGCGCAGCGCCAGCGTTGGGCCGGGTACGCCGCTGTCGAGCAGGGCGACGATACCGGTTGTGCCGTTGACGTTTTCCGTCACCTGAAACCCGGCGGCTTTCAGCTGCTGACCCAGGTAAGCGGAAGTCTTAAACTCCTCAAATCCCAGCTCCGGGATTTCATGCAGAAAGGCGTAATGTTCCAAAACTTTTAACACGATAAAGCCTCCATTAAGCGATAAAACGCATCACCAGCATGGCGATAACGGCATTCAGAACGCTGGTCAGCATCAGTAGCGGCCAGTGCTTTTTCGGCACGTCGGCCACGCCCAGCAGGCGACCCATATATTGCAGCTGCGATCCCATCAGAAAGATGGCCGGCGCCAGGATGGTAATATCGGCGCCGGTCAGCACGCCTTTCGCCAGCAGGCTTACCGCCACGCCGGTTCCGGCCGACGACGAAAGCCAGGCGGTAAGCAGCACCGTCACGGCTTCGCCCGGTAGCCCAAACAGGCCCATTACGGGCGCAAAGACCTTGCCGATAAAGGCCATCACGCCCAGCAGGTTAAGCATCTCGGCAATCACGTACGCCATAATGACGTTAGGCATTAAATTATGAATAGCGATATGAAACCCTTTGCGCGCGCCAACCACGAACACATCAAAAGGATTATGGGAAACGGCAACGGGCGGATTATTTTTCATGCTGGAAATCCTGCTTATAAACAGTAGCTAACACCAGGCGCACCACGGCAGCGCCAACAAACTTTAATACAAACATCAGCACCAGCGGCACCAGCACCGGGACGGAAAGCGAGACGAACAGCGCCGAGCCAATGGCAAAATAGTTGTTAATCAGCCCCGCGCCGGAGTATTGCCAGGCGGCCATAATCACCACGTCCTTTTTACCTATCTGTTTCTCATCGTGCAGCTCTTTGGTCAGCGCCGCGCCCGCATCGGTGCTTTGCAAATCGGTGATCAGCGCCAGCCCGCAGCGGCCCGGAATGCCGAGCAGGGGTTTTAACAGCGGCGTCAGCAGCTTATGAGCGGCGCGGATGGCGCCATAGTGGGTGAAGATTTCCAGCAGGCCCAGCGCCAGCATCACCGTCGGCACCAGCGAAAGCGCAAACAGAAAACCGGCTTTAGCGCCCGTGCCGCCCTCACCGAGAAAGGTGGCGCGCGCGGCATCCTTAATGGTGCCGAACTTGCCGCCGAGGGTGGTGAAGTCAAACGCGCCCAGCCATTTTGCCCCTTCCACGTTTAAAAACAGGCCGGAAAAAAAGAGAATAGCCACGATCAGGGCCAGATAAGCGCCAATGCCTGGCGTCCAGTGTTCACGAGCTTTTGCCGATCCAGTCTCCATTTCTGTCTCCCGAGTAGCGATCCGAAAAATCTTATCCAGTGGCAATTGTGCGTAAACTGGACTAAACATAAATTGCTGCCAATTCAACAGGTGAGAAGCAGTTATCGTGCCAGGAAAGAGGCTCGAGCAAAGAAAGCCTCGCGCTTTCTTTTTCTCTGGCGCTAACGAAGCGACAGCCGTGGCCGAAAGCACGGCAAACGGGGGCAGGGGAACGCTGCACGGGCATACCTGCACTAAAACGGAGCATGGACGGGAGAAAATGATGTCAGAGGTGCTGAAACAGGAGCCAGCCTGCGAGATCCCCGTCCCGGTGGTGGTGGCGGCAATCGCTATCATTATGACACGCTGCCTGAGCGTCGCGCTGGAAGTGCATGAAATGGGGCTGAATACGCTGCTGAATGTTATCCATCTTGCCGCGCAAAGCTGGAGCGCCACCCTGATATTTATCGCCAGCCAGCTGCTCTTTTTTATTGAGCTACGCTGTGCGCTTGCGCTATTGCATGGCCGCCGCTGGGGACGTCTGGGCTACGGCTGTTCGCAGCTGATCGTGATCGGTTATATGCTGATGGCGTCGGCGGGCTGGATCGGCCCGGAAATATTTTCTTTACACGGCGAGCAGGGGCATCTGCTGCTCTCGCAAAAGCTGCCTGACCTGCTGGTGCTGGTGCTGCTCTTTTTCCCTGCCAGCAGCCGGGAATTTTTTCAGCAGCGCTGATCCCACAGTGGTACAATCCCCGCCCGCTTTTGTTTGACGAGATTTGACATGCACTGCGCCCTTTATGATGCCGATCGCTGCCGCTCCTGCCAGTGGCTGGATCGCCCCTATTCGCAACAGCTGAACCAGAAGCAGTCTGAGCTGCAACAGCTTCTGTCCGCGCAGGCGGTCAGCGAATGGCTGCCGCCGGTCACTTCGGCGCAGCAGGGCTTTCGCAACAAGGCGAAAATGGTGGTCAGCGGCAGCGTGGAGCGCCCGCTGCTCGGCATTGTGCATCGCGACGGGACGCCAGTCGATCTTTGTGGCTGTCCGCTTTATCCCGACAGCTTCGCCGCGGTATTTGCGCAGCTGAAACCCTTTATCGCCCGCGCGGGTCTGACGCCGTATAACGTGGCGCGCAGGCGCGGCGAGCTGAAGTTTATCCTGCTGACGGAAAGCAGCCGCAGCGGCGAGCTGATGCTGCGCTTTGTGCTGCGATCCAAAGAGAAGCTGACCCAGCTCACTAACGCGCTGCCCGCCCTGCAGGCGCAGCTGCCGCAGCTGAGCGTGATTTCAGCCAATATTCAGCCGGTGCATATGGCGATTCTGGAAGGCGAAGAAGAGATCCCGCTAACGGAAAATCAGGCGCTGGCCGACCAGCTGAACGACGTGCCGCTGTGGATCCGGCCGCAGAGTTTTTTTCAGACCAACCCGGCGGTAGCCGCCTCGCTGTATGCTACGGCAAGAGCATGGGTAAGCGAGCTGGGCGTCAAAAGCATGTGGGATCTGTTCTGCGGCGTAGGCGGCTTCGGCCTGCATTGCGCCACGCCAGAGATGTCGCTGACCGGTATTGAAATCAGCGCGGAGGCCATCGCCTGCGCTAAACGGTCAGCGGAAAAGATGGGGCTGGAGAAAGTCAGCTTCGCCGCGCTGGACTCTACGGCGTTTGCTACCGGCGAAGGCAGCACGCCCGATCTGGTGCTGGTCAATCCGCCGCGTCGCGGTATTGGCGCCGCGCTCTGCGAGTATCTGAGCCGCATGGCGCCGCCGTTCATTCTTTATTCCAGCTGCAACGCGCAGACCATGGCTACCGATATCGCCCGCCTGAGCGAATACACCCTTGTTAAAGTCCAGCTGTTCGATATGTTCCCGCATACCGCGCACGGCGAAGTGCTGACGCTGCTACGGCATCTCTGACTCGGCGGGCAGATCGGCTGTCGGGCCAAGCCAGCGCTGCTTCAGCATGTGCAGCGTACCGTCATCGCTCAGGCTTTGTAGCGCGCCATTCAGCTGCTCCAGCAGCGCCTTATCGCCTTTACGTACTGCGATACCCAAGCCTGCACTAAAATAGCGATTATCCGTAATCGGCTTGCCTACGGCGTCCAGGCCGGGATTGCTTCTCAGGATGGTCTGCATGGAAGGCGTCTCGCCAAAAATGGCGTCGAGCCTGGCGCTGCGGATATCCAGAAGCGCATTCTGATAGTTGTCGTACGCGACAGGAATGATATCCGGCCACGAACTTTGCAGCCAGGCCTGTAAGGTTGTGGCATCGGCGACGCCAACGCGCTTGCCGCGTAGCTCCGCTAAAGAGGCGTAGCGGCCTTTAACCGCAATCACCATGCCGGAACTTTCCAGATAAGGCTGGGTGAAATCCGCCTCTTCCCGGCGCTCTTCGGTAATATCCAGGCCGGAAATCACCGCGTCATAGCGGTTGAATTTTAGCGAAGGCAGCAGGCGGTCAAAATCATTATTGGTAAAGAGGCACTGCCGCGCTATTTTTTCGCACAGGGCTTTTGCCAGCTCGATATCAAACCCCACCAGCTGATGCCCGGCATTCAGGTAGACAAAAGGCGGATAGGTCGCCGAAGTGGCAAAGCGAAGCGGGCCGCTGGCCAGCGCGTTGGCAGCAAATCCGACAAGTAGAAAAACGCAAACCTTAAGCATGTCTCCGGCCCTTGCGTGAATATTATCGGGATAGTATGACGGCTGCCGCCGCGGCGTTATGCGCGGATTAACTGACGGTTAAGCGCTGTTATTTGACGAATGCCGACGACCGATGCCGCCGGCATGGTGGCTCAGCTACGGCGCTCGAAAGCCAGCGCTCGTCGTTCTATCAGGCGCATCATCAGCGTCAGCAGGCCGTTAACGCACAGGTAAATGACGCCTGCTGCGGCAAAAACCGTCACGTCGTAGGTTCGCCCGTAAAGCTGCTGTCCCTGGCCCATCACTTCCATTAGCGTAATGGTATAAGCCAGCGAGGTGCTCTTAAATACCAGTACCACCTCGTTGGAATAAGAGGAAAGCGCGCGTTTAAACGCGTAGGGCAGCAGAATGCGCAGCGTATCTTTACGGTTCATCCCCAGCGCGGCACAGGATTGCCACTGACCGGCAGGAATAGCTCTGACCGCGCCGTAAAACAGCTGGGTAGTATAGGCCGCGCTGTTAAGCGAAAGCGCGAGCAGGGCGCAAAGCCAGGGCTGCGACAGCCCGTTCCATAGCCACGGGATCGCCTGAATGGAAGGAAACTGTCCCGGCCCATAGTAAATCAAAAAGATTTGCACCAGCAGCGGTGTGCCGGTGAACAGCGTAATATAGCCGCGCACGACCTGGCTCAGTACCGGGATCTTCAGCGACAGGAACACCGTGAACAGCAACGCCAGCAGCAGCGCCAGCAGCAGTGAGGCCACCGTCAGCGTCAGGCTGGTATGCAGCCCTTTCAGCAGCTCGGGTAAATAGCTCAGCATCCGTTATTCCCCTGCTCAAAACGGGTGGTACGCGCTTCGATACGCTTTAAAACCTGCTGGCTGAGCAGCGTGATAATTAAATAAATCGCCGCCGCCACCATGTACCAGGTAAAAGGCTCCTGCGTGCGTGAGGCGATGCTTTTGGTTTGCAGCATAATATCGTTGACGCTGATCAGCGATACCAGCGCCGTATCCTTCAGCAGCACCAGCCACTGGTTGCCCAGGCCCGGCAGCGCGTGACGCCACATTTGTGGCAGGATCAGACGGAAGAATATCGCCGGCGTTTTCATGCCCAGCGCCTGGCCCGACTCCCACTGTCCCTGAGGCACCGCCTTCAGCGCGCCGCGCAGCGTCTGCGAAGCGTAAGAGGAATAAAGGATCGACAGCGCGATAACGCCGCAGAGAAACGGGCTGACGTCGAAATTCTCAATCGTCATCTGCACCGGCAATGAAGCGAAGCCCAGATGCAGCGTAAAGCCGTCGGAAAGCGTCAGTAACAGCTGCGAGGCGCCAAAATAGACGAACAGCACCACCAGAATTTCCGGCAGCCCGCGAAACAGCGTCACCAGCGCGGTGCCGATCCAGGCGACCGGCCGCCAGCGGGCGGATTCCCAGACGGCGAAAATCATCGCCAGAATCAGGCCTGCGGCCAGCGCAGAAACGGCAAGGCCGACGGTCATCCCGGCGGCGCTTGCAAGAGGATAAAATTCGTTCATTCCGTTATTGCTGGAACCATTTGCTGTAGATGGTTTTATAGGTGCCGTCGGCTTTCACTTTATCCAGCGCGGCGTTGAATTTGCCCTGAAGCTGGGTGTTGCCCTGGCGCAGGGCAATACCCAGTCCGGTGCCGAAGTAGTCTTTATCGGTGACCTTCTCGCCAACCGCGGCCAGCGAGGTGTTCTGCTTCAGCCACTCGTTTACCACCGCCGTGTCGCCGAATACGGCATCAATACGGCCATTTTTCAGATCCAGAATGGCGTTCTGATAGCTGTCGTAAGGTACGGTTTTCACCTCCGTCAGTTTCTCGGCCAGGTATTTCTGGTGCGTGGTGCCGTTCTGCACGCCGACGCGTTTGCCTTTCAGCGCGGCTACGTCAGCAACTTTGCCTTTCTGCGCGATAAATAAAGCGGAATTATCGTAATAGGCTTTGGTAAACAGCACCTGTTTTTCACGCTCGGGCGTAATATCCATTCCGGCCATCACGGCGTCGAAGCGACGGAACTTCAGGCTTGGGATCAGGCTGTCGAAAGCCTGATTGGTAAAGGTGCAGGTCGCGTCCATCTCTTTACACAGCGCGTTCGCTAAATCGACATCAAAACCCTGAATTTTGTTGTCGGAATCGACAAATTCAAAAGGAGGATAAGAGGCTTCAGTAGCAAAACGGATGGTCTGCGCGGCGCTGGCGCTCAGGCTTACACCGGCTAACAGCGCGGCAAGTACGATTTTTTTCATCATTATGTCCTGCATCAGTGCGAAAGATAATTGGCAAACGCTTCGGTTTGCGGCTGTGTAAAGCGGCTGGCGTCACCCTGTTCCACGATATAACCATTCTCCATATAGACGACGCGGCTGGCCGTTTTGCGCGCCACTTCGACCTCATGGGTAACGATCACCTGAGTGATATTGGTTTCAGAGAGTTCCTGAATAATCGCCACGATCTGCGCCGTGATTTCCGGATCCAGCGCCGCCGTTGGTTCATCAAACAGCAGCACGGCCGGTTCCATCATTAATGCGCGGGCGATAGCAACACGCTGCTGCTGTCCACCGGACAGGTGCAGAGGAAAACGGTCGGCGAATTTGGTCAGGCGCAGGCGTTCCAGCAGTTTTTCGGCACGAGCCAGCGCCCGATCCTTGCTTAATCCCAGCACGCGGCAGGGCGCTTCGATCAGGTTCTGCATCACCGTCAGGTGCGGCCAGAGATTGTACTGCTGGAACACCATGCCGACGTTTTGACGCAGCTCGCGGATAGCCGCGTCGCCCGGCGCTTTGCTGAAGTCGAAATGGTGACCGGCGATCCCCAGCGTGCCGGAGCGCGGCATCTCCAGCAGGTTCAGCACGCGCAGCAGCGAGCTCTTGCCGGCGCCGCTTGGGCCGAGCAGCACCAGCGTCTCGCCTTCGGGGCAGGTCAGCTGAATATCAAAAAGCGCCTGATGGGCGCCATAAAAGCAGTTTACAGCGTTTAGTTGAATACTCATGCGCAAAAAGTGAATAGCGATTAGTTCTGCGAATCTTAACGTTGACGGCATAGTTATGCAATCAGCGCGGCGAAAAATTCGCTTATGCAGGCAAGTTAACTACAAGGCTAGCACAAAATGAGGGAGGCTGGATGAAAATGCAGCAGGGGAAAGAGGCGCACCGCTCGTCGGCGGTGCGCGGAAAACACTATCGCAGCAGGCGCTGGCTGAGGGAGCCGCCTTCAATATGCGGCGCGGGGCCAAGATAGCGCACGTCGTCCACCGCCCAGCAGGTGCCCTCATGGATCATCAGCACTTCATCCTGCCAGCTTTGCGGCTTGTCGCCGTCGCGGCTGAGCTTAACCCGCAGCGGAATATTGCGCGCGTCGTGGTTAGGGATTGACGATGAATCCGCTACGCTCGCCGAGGTGGCGCCCGCCGCCTGGCTTGAGAAGATATCCCCGCGCAGGGTCGCTTCTTTTTGCGGATCGCTATCGGCCTTCAGCAGCGTCTGATAGAGCCTGTCGCTGAGGTAAGGACGATATTTAGCCAGCTGGGTGGCGTTCGGCAGGCCCTGAGCAGGCTGCTCAAGGCGCAGATCGTAAAACGCCTGGGCAACAGAATCCGGGCCGCCTTCGACGCAGGGAGAGGTGCGGCTGCCATTATCCTTAAAGACGGGTTGTACCGTGGTACAGGCGCTGAGCAGCAGCGCCAGCGGAGCCAGAGCGGCAAGCTGTAACTTCATCTTGATTTCCTTATGGTTTCTGGATGGCGTTTTTTAGCATAAAGTATAGCTGGTCTGCCTGGCCATAAGAGCTAAAACCCTGGATTGAAGTTAAGGAGAAAATCATGCAATTTTCCACTACCCCAACGCTGGAAGGCCAGCCCATAACGGAATACTGCGGCGTCGTGACCGGCGAAGCGATACTGGGCGCCAATATCTTCCGCGATTTCTTTGCCGGCATTCGCGATATCGTCGGCGGCCGTTCCGGCGCATATGAGAAAGAGTTACGCAAAGCGCGCCAGATAGCCTTTGCCGAACTGGAAGAGCAGGCGAAGGCCATGGGCGCGGACGCCGTGGTCGGGATTGATATCGATTACGAAACCGTTGGCAAAGACAGCAGTATGCTGATGGTCAGCGTCAGCGGCACCGCGGTTAAAACACGTCGTTGATGCGCCTGCTGACGGCGCTGGCGGCGGCCATCGTACTGAGCGCCTGTACATCCGGTCTGGAAAAACAGAATGGCTACGTAGTGGATACGCGCCACGCCGCTTACGGGGCTCGTCCGCGTATTAAGGTGCTGGTTATTCACTATACCGCTGAGGATTTTCCCCGCTCGCTGGCTACGCTGACCGACCGGGAAGTCAGCGTGCACTATCTTATTCCGGCCAAACCCTTCCAGCATGGAAAGCAACCGGTGGTGCTGCGGCTTGTGCCGGAATCCGAGCTGGCGTGGCACGCGGGCATCAGTTTCTGGCGCGACGCGACGCGGCTCAATGATACCTCACTCGGTATCGAACTGGAAAATCCGGGCTATCGCCGCACGCCGCAAGGGCGAGCCTGGTATCCTTTTTCCCGCGAGCAGATGGCCGCGCTGATGCCGCTGGCGCGGGATATCACCCGGCGCTACGGTATTCGCCCGCAGGATGTCGTCGGACACAGCGATATCGCGCCGCAGCGCAAGCAGGATCCCGGCCCGCTGTTTCCGTGGCGCTGGCTTTATCAACAGGGCATTGGCGCGTGGCCGGACGAGGCTCGCGTAAGCTATTACCTGGCGGGAAGAGCGCCTGGCCAGCTGACGGACAGCGGGCATCTGCTGTCGCTGCTGGCGCGCTACGGCTATGAATCGACGCCTGATATGTCGGCCACGCAGCAACAGCGGGTGATTGCCGCTTTTCAGATGCATTTCCGGCCCGCTGACTATTCAGGCGTGGCGGACGCGGAAAGCGAGGCTATCGCCGAGGCGCTGTTAGAAAAGTATGGCGGTTAGTCCGGCTGGCTGGCCAGAAACGCTTTCCATTCCGCGACCACTTTTTCCAGCGCCGGACGATCGACATCCAGATGCGTGACCAAACGCGTCACCGCGCCGGTATGCAGAACGATGCCTTTGCCACGCATCCAGGCTTTAAGCGGCTCAGCCTGATGTGCCGGCAGACGCACAAACACCATATTGGTGTTCTGACTGGAAACCTGCACGCCAGCGGCCTTTAGCTGCGCAGCCAGCCAGGCGGCGTTATCGTGATCGTCCTGGAGCCGCGTGACGTTGTGCTCCAGCGCGTAAAGCCCGGCCGCCGCCAGAATGCCCGACTGCCGCATGGCGCCGCCGGTCATTTTGCGCCAGCGCTTCGCGCGCTCGATATAGTCTTTGCTGCCGCACAGCAGCGAGCCGACCGGCGTACCCAGACCTTTCGACAAACAGATTGTCAGCGTATCGCAATACTGCGTAAGATCGCGCAGCGTGACGCCCAGCGCCACGGCCGCATTGAAAATGCGCGCGCCGTCCACATGCAGCGCCAGCTTATGGCTGCGCGTGAATGCCCAGGCTTCCTGCAAATAGGCCAGCGGCAGCACTTTACCGTTATGGGTGTTTTCCAGGCTCAGCAGCCGGGTCATTGCAAAATGAAAATCATCCGGCTTGATAAACTGTTCGACCACGTCCAGCGGCAGCGTACCGTCTTTTGCTGCAAGGATCGGCTGCGGCTGAATACTGCCCAGCACCGCCGCGCCGCCAGCTTCATATTTGTAGTTATGCGCCAGCTGGCCGACGATATATTCTTCGCCGCGCTGGCAGTGGCAGAGCAGCGCCACCAGGTTGGCCTGGGTGCCGGTCGGCAGAAAAAGCGCGGCCTCTTTCCCGCTGAGTGCGGCCGCTTTGGCCTCGAGCGCGTTAACCGTAGGGTCGTCGCCATAAACATCGTCGCCGGTTTCCGCCGCCATCATTGCGGACAACATCGCGGCGGAAGGGCGGGTTACCGTATCACTGCGTAAGTCGATCACCGTTGCGCTCCTTAAAGGGCAAAACGGACGCCGCAGCGTCCGTGAGACAGACCAATGTTTTACCGCAGCCAGTTGGTTTTAGCCAGCTCGACCACTTCGTCGCCGCGACCATTGATCAGCGCGCGCAGCATATAGAGGCTAAAGCCTTTCGCCTGCTCCATCTTGATCTGCGGCGGCATCACCAGCTCTTCGCTGGCTGTGACCACATCCAGCAGCACCGGGCCGTCGTGCGCCAGCATCTCTTCGATAGCGCGAGGCAGCTCGGAAGCGCGCTCCACGCGAATGCCCTTCACGCCGCAGGCGTTGGCGATATCGGCAAATGCCGGGTTTTGCAGTTCGGTGCCGTCGGTCAGATAGCCGCCGGACTGCATTTCCATCGCCACAAAGCCCAGCACGCTGTTATTAAACACCACCAGCTTCACCGGCAGCTTAAGCTGTGCTACCGACAGGAAATCGCCCATCAGCATAGAGAAGCCGCCGTCGCCGCACATCGCTATCACCTGGCGCTGCCTGTCAATAGCCTGCGCTCCCAGCGCCTGCGGCATGGCGTTGGCCATGGAACCGTGGTTGAACGATCCCAGCAGACGACGTTTGCCGTTCATTTTCAGATAGCGTGCGGCCCAGACGGTAGGCGTGCCGACGTCACAGGTAAAAATCGCGTCTTCGCTGGCCAGCTCGCTAAGCTGCTGCGCCAGGTACTGCGGGTGGATCGCCTGTTTGTCGTTGGCGGTCGCCAGCTCGTCCAGACTCTTTCTGGCTTCCTGGTAATGCTTCAGCGCCTTATCCAGAAACGCGCGATCCTCTTTTACTTCGAGGCGCGGCAGCAGCGCGCAAAGGGCGGCCCGAACGTCGCCGACCAGCGCCATATCCACATGGCAATGCGACCCGATACTGCCCGGATCGATATCAATCTGGATAATTTTCGCTTTTTCAGGATAAAAAGCGCGGTAAGGGAAACGCGTTCCCAGCAGGATCACCGTATCGGCATTCATCATGGCGTGATAGCCGGATGAAAAGCCAATCAGGCCGGTCATACCGACATCGTAAGGGTTGTCGTACTCAATATATTCTTTGCCGCGCAGCGCGTGAACGATGGGCGCTTTCAGCGTTTCCGCCAGCTGCACCACTTCCGTATGCGCGCCCGCACAGCCGTAGCCGCACATCAGCGTGATATTTTTTGCTTCATTAAGCAGCTGCGCCAGCTTGTCCAGTTCGCTGGCGGGCGGCTGCACGATAGGGAACTGCGGCGGATACCATTCGGCGCGAGCGTTTTCCGGCGCGGGCTGTAGCGCCACGTCGCCAGGAATAACCACGACCGACACGCCCCGATTGATAATAGCTTTACGCATCGCGATGCCCAGCACCTGTTGCAGCTGCTCGGGATTGGAAACCAGCTCGCAGTAGTGGCTGCACTCTTTAAACAGCTCCTGCGGATGCGTTTCCTGGAAATAGCCGCTGCCGATCTCGCTGGAGGGAATATGCGCGGCAATCGCCAGCACCGGCACGTTGTTGCGGTGGCAGTCGTACAGGCCGTTGATCAGATGCAGGTTGCCCGGCCCGCACGAACCGGCGCAGACGGCAAGCTGGCCGCTGATTTGCGCTTCGGCCCCGGCAGCGAAAGCGGCGACTTCCTCATGACGAGTCGGCATCCATTCGATGGTGCCCATGCGGTTCAGGCTGTCGCTCAGTCCGTTAAGCGAGTCCCCGGTTACGCCCCAAATGCGTTTTACGCCGGCGTTTTCAAGTGTTTTCGCCACCAGTGCGGCTAGCGTTTGCTTCATTTCTGCTCCTTTAAAGCTTTAATTAGTGTCCCGAAGGGAGGGATCTTCAGCAAAAAGCATAGTCGAGGCTGAGCAAAGGGTAGGGCATTATACGGCGCGCGCCGCAGGCGAAAATAATGCGGCAAGGCATCAATGCAGCGCCGTTGCCAGATCTGCGGGTACGGAAGATGTCGGCCGCAGACCAAACTCTTTTTTCAGCAGCGCCTGAAGATTATCCGTGAGAAAACCCGGCGCCGTCGGGCCGGTGTAAATGTTTTTTACCCCGAGGGACAAGAGCGTCAGCAGCACGACAATCGCTTTCTGCTCAAACCAGGAGAGCACCAGCGATAAAGGCAGATCGTTAATGTCGCAGTTTAATTTTTCCGCCAGCCTGACCGCCAGCACGATAGCCGCATAGCTGTCGTTGCACTGGCCCACATCCAGCAGACGAGGCAGGCCGCCCAGCGTGCCGAAAGCCAGTTTGTTAAAGCGATATTTACCGCAGCCCAGCGTCAGGATCAGACAGTCATCGGGAATGGCGGTGGCCAAATCGGTAAAGTAGCTGCGCTGCACGCGATTGCCGTCGCAGCCGCCTACCAGAAAGATATGCCTCAGCTGACGCTGTTTCACCAGCTCAATCACGCTGTCGGCGGCGTCAAGCAGCGTCTGGCGGCCAAAGCCCGTGGTAATGGTGCGGGGGATCTCGCTGGTGGAGAAGCCCGGCATCTGCTGCGCCTGCGCGATAACGGCAGAAAAGTCGTCGTCGTGCAGGTGATTCACGCCGGGCCAGCCGACAATGCTGCGGGTCCAGATACGCTGCTGATAATCGCCTCTGAAAGGATCGATAATGCAGTTGGAGGTCATAACGATCGGGCCGGGAAAGGCGGCGAACTCTTTTTGCTGGTTCTGCCAGCCGCTGCCATAGTTGCCGACCAGATGCGCATAGCGCTTCAGTTGCGGATAGCCATGTGCCGGCAGCATTTCGCCATGCGTGTAAATGTTGATACCGCTGCCTGCGGTTTGTTCCAGCAAGAGTTGCAGATCCCGCAGATCGTGCCCGGAAATCAGGATCGCTTTTCCCGCCACCGGCCGGGTATTAACCGCCACGGGCTGCGGCGAACCGTAAGTGGTGGTCTGCGCCTTATCCAGCATCGCCATGATGGCGAAATTCATTTTGCCGATATCCATCGCCGCCGCCAGCAGATCGCTGGCGCTGTCCGGCTGCGCGCCCAGCCAGACCATGATCTGATGAAACTGTTGGTAAATGGTGTTATCGAAGTAGCCGTGAACATGGGCATGTTCCATATAGGCCGCCGCGCCTTTCAGGCCATACAGGCACAGCAGGCGCAGACCGATAATATCCTCATGCTCGCTGCCGCGATTGGGGCGCCACGCCAGCGCCTGTTGCTGTAGCTGCCCAGGGTCATCGCTTTCCAGGTCTATTGCCGCCGCAGGATAATTTTCTGCGCTGCAAGGAAGCTTGCAGCACGCTTTTAGCTGTTCCCGATAGCTGATGGCCTGACGGACAAGCGCTACGATGCGTGAGGAATCAAAATTGACGTTGGTTAGCGTGGCAAACAGCGCCTTTGGCGTGAAACTGTCGATATCATGCAGAATAATACCCTGCTGTCGCGCCACCAGCGCCCAGGCGGAAAGCCCCTGAAGCGTGGCAATCAGCAGATCCTGCAAATCTGACGTTTGCGCCAGTTTCCCACAGGCGCCGCGCACGCCGGTACAGCCGTTACCCGCAAGACGGCGCTGAGTTTGTTCACATTGCACGCAAAACATAGCCTTATCCTTTAAAGTTTCATTTAAAATGCAACATTAATCCTTCAGGACATAATCTGTCCTGAAAAAACGCAGCCAGGTTGATTTAACGCAAATTTACTGCGCTGAAACGCGGCGGTGGGCAAGAAGCGAGGATGAAAATTAATTTCGTGCAAAAAGGGGGCTTGAAAAATGACAGGACGGCGCCACTTTACTAAGGTTGGTAAAAGTTGCCCATAAAAATGCCAGCGACGCTGGCTGGCATTTTATTGCAAGGTTGGTCAGAATATCACTAAGCGGTCAGGCGCTGACAGCAACTGCCGCTTCGGCATTAACGGGGACAATCAGGCTGGCGTGATTGCCTTTTGGCCCCTGGTGCACATCAAACTGAACCTGCTGCCCGGCTTTCAGCGTTCGGTAGCCATCCATCTGGATAGTGGAATAATGAGCAAAGATATCTTCGCCGCCACCGACCGGACAGATAAAGCCGAAGCCTTTGGCATTGTTGAACCATTTAACAGTACCCGTCTCCATGCTTTTGGATCCCTCGCAAGACATTCAAATGGGTGAGGTAGTGAGGCATTGGCCTCCAGGCTGGTTAAAACGCATCCAGCATACGCCTGTACTGTAGAGAAATCGTACCAGGCGTCAAGCGAATGAAGAGGAGATGCCGGGATGAATTCATCAAAATTTGAAGCAGTTAACGCTATTGCTATTTTTGTGATGAAGGTCGCGTAGTTGCAGGTTGGTGCAAAAATTCACCGGCTTCGGACAGCATTTCGGGCGTGCTAAACTTACGCTTAAGGGTGTTAGTCTGATGCAGGCAGGCAACGTTTTCATATTGGGTACGTATGGGAAACACTAACGATTGGCTTAATTTTGAACATCTTGCAGAAGACAAACTCCGCGAAGGTCTCAAGCCGCCTTCGATGTATAAAGTTATTCTGAATAATGACGATTATACACCTATGGAATTTGTTATTGACGTACTGCAAAAGTTCTTTTCTTATGATGTTGAACGTGCAACGCAACTGATGCTGACGGTTCACTACCAGGGAAAGGCAATCTGCGGTGTCTTTACCGCCGAAGTGGCGGAGACCAAGGTCGCGCATATCAATAAATATGCGAGGGAGAACGGACATCCGTTGCTGTGTACGCTGGAAAAAGCCTGAATAAGGCGATCTAATGGGGGAGGTGCCTATGCTCAATCAAGAACTGGAACTCAGTTTAAATATGGCTTTCGCCAGAGCGCGCGAGCACCGACATGAGTTTATGACCGTCGAGCATCTGCTGTTGGCGTTGCTCAGTAACCCATCAGCAAGAGAGGCCCTTGAAGCCTGCACGGTGGATATTGTGGCTCTGCGGCAGGAGCTCGAAGCCTTCATTGAACAAACAACCCCGGTGTTGCCGGTCAGCGAAGAAGAGCGCGACACACAGCCTACGCTCAGCTTTCAGCGCGTTCTACAGCGCGCCGTTTTCCATGTGCAGTCATCCGGCCGCAGTGAAGTAGCGGGCGCTAACGTGCTGGTCGCTATCTTCAGCGAACAGGAATCCCAGGCTGCCTATCTGCTGCGCAAGCATGAAGTCAGCCGCCTTGACGTGGTTAATTTTATTTCTCACGGCACGCGCAAAGATGAGCAGGGGCCCGCTTCGGGCGCAGAAAACCCTGTTAACGAAGAGCAAGCAGGCGGGGAGGAACGTATGGAAAACTTCACCACCAATCTTAACCAGCTTGCTCGCGTAGGCGGTATCGATCCGCTGATCGGGCGGGATAAAGAGCTGGAGCGTACCGTTCAGGTTCTCTGCCGCCGCCGGAAAAACAATCCGCTGCTGGTGGGCGAATCGGGCGTGGGTAAAACCGCGATCGCCGAAGGGCTTGCGTGGCGTATCGTGCAGGGCGACGTGCCTGAAGTGATGAAAGACGCCACCATCTACTCGCTGGATATCGGGTCGCTGCTTGCCGGTACTAAATACCGCGGCGATTTCGAGAAGCGCTTTAAGGCGCTGCTGAAACAGCTTGAGCAGGATAACAGCAGCATTCTGTTTATCGATGAGATCCATACTATCATCGGCGCCGGTGCCGCTTCCGGCGGGCAGGTAGATGCCGCCAACCTGATCAAACCGCTGCTTTCCAGCGGCAAAATTCGCGTGATGGGTTCCACCACCTATCAGGAATTCAGCAATATCTTTGAGAAAGATCGCGCGCTGGCGCGTCGTTTCCAGAAAATCGATATTACCGAGCCTACGGTAGATGAAACGGTGCAGATCCTGAACGGCCTCAAGCCGAAGTATGAAGCGCACCATGACGTCCGCTATACCGCAAAAGCAGTACGTGCAGCGGTCGAGCTGGCGGTGAAATATATCAACGACCGTCATCTGCCGGATAAAGCGATTGACGTGATTGACGAAGCGGGCGCGCGCGCACGTTTGCTGCCGGTCAGCAAGCGCAAGAAAACGGTTAACGTGGCTGATATTGAATCCGTGGTTGCCCGTATCGCGCGTATTCCTGAGAAGAGCGTTTCCGCCACGGATCGCGACACTTTGAAAACGCTCGGCGACCGGCTGAAAATGCTGGTGTTTGGTCAGGACAACGCTATCGAAGCCTTAACCGAAGCGATCAAGATGAGCCGCGCCGGTCTGGGACAGGATCGCAAGCCTGTCGGTTCCTTCCTGTTTGCCGGCCCTACGGGCGTGGGTAAAACAGAGGTCACCGTACAGCTGGCGAAAGCGCTGGGCATTGAGCTGCTGCGTTTCGATATGTCGGAATATATGGAACGCCATACCGTCAGCCGTCTGATCGGCGCGCCTCCGGGCTATGTCGGTTTCGATCAGGGCGGGCTGCTGACGGACGCGGTGATCAAGCATCCGCACGCCGTGGTGCTGCTTGATGAAATCGAGAAAGCGCATCCGGACGTCTTCAACCTGCTGCTGCAGGTGATGGATAACGGGATGCTGACCGATAACAACGGGCGTAAAGCCGATTTCCGCAACGTGGTGCTGGTGATGACCACGAACGCTGGCGTACGTGAAACCGAACGTAAGTCTATTGGTCTGATCCATCAGGACAACAGCACCGATGCGATGGAAGAGATCAAAAAGATCTTTACGCCAGAGTTTCGTAACCGCCTGGATAACATTATCTGGTTCAAACACCTCGACAGCGAGGTTATCCATCAGGTAGTGGATAAGTTTATCGTTGAGCTGCAGGCGCAGCTGGATGCGAAAGGCGTCTCGCTGGAAGTCAGCGACGAAGCGCGCAACTGGCTGGCAGAAAAAGGCTACGATAAAGCGATGGGCGCGCGTCCAATGGCGCGTACGGTGCAGGAAAACCTGAAAAAACCGTTGGCGAACGAGCTGCTGTTTGGCTCCCTGGTGGACGGCGGGTCGGTTTCGGTGGCGCTCGACAAAGAGCAGAACCAGCTGACTTACCAGTTCGTGAGCGCCGAAAAGCGCAAAACGGAAGGCTCTGTACATTAGGCGTAAAAAAACTAAAGGCCGAAGATTCTTCGGCCTTTTTTTTACCCGTGCGGCGCATCAGGCGCCAGCATCTGCAGTAAAGTAGGTTAGCGGATACGGAAGGTGATACGACCTTTGTTCAGATCGTATGGGGTCAGTTCTACGGTAACCTGGTCGCCCGTTGAGATACGGATATAGTTTTTGCGTATCTTACCGGAGATATGCGCAGTAATGACGTGTCCATTTTCCAGTTCAACACGGTACATAGTGTTAGGTAATGAATCCACTATCTTACCCTGCATTTCAATATTATCTTCTTTGGCCATCAAATCCTCTGGGTGTTATAACCTTTGTCTCGAATCAGCAAATAATGCCGATTTAAGAACGTTATGTAAAGAATAGCTGATGATTCCACCAGCGTCGGCCTCCCTGCGGCATAAGCAGCGCACGGAAACGCGTAATCAAGAGTTGGTACAAAACCGGGGGGAAAGTGCGGTCTTCAAAAAGGCTTATACACGCATACCAAGCTCTCATATTATACCATTATTATCCTGGTCTGCGTGGAAAACATCACCGTACGGTCTTAAAAAAGGGTCTGCTGACGCCAGCATTCGGGCGGAAGCGGCTGTTTGGCCAGCAAATCAAGCTGTTTAAGATAGTCAGCGCGGGACATCTCTTCGGCGCCAAGCGAAGCGGTATGGGGATTCAGCACCTGACAATCGATCAGCCTGCCGCCCTGCTGTAGAAAATAGCGGCTGAAAACCAGCAGTGCCGTTTTTGAGGCATTTTCACAGCGGCTGAACATCGATTCGCCGCAAAAAATCTGTCCCAGCGCCAGGCCGTACATACCGCCAACCAGTTCTTTGTCGTGCCAGACCTCGATGGATTGCGCTTCGCCAGCATCAAACAGCTGCTGCCAGGCGTGCTTCACGGCGGGCGTGATCCAGGTGCCTTCCTGACGATCGCTGGCGCAGCCTTCCACTACTTCGCTAAAGCTTTGATTCAGCGTCACGCGATAGGGCGATCGCTGATGAAAACGCTTCATGCTGCGGCTAAGGTGAAACTTTTCCGGCCACAGCACCGCGCGCGGATCCGGCGACCACCATAAGATAGGATCGCCTGGCGAAAACCAGGGAAAAATCCCGCGCTGATAGGCGCTGAGCAGGCGGGGCAGACTTAAATCGCCGCCCATTGCCAGCAGGCCGTTCGGTTCACGCAGCGCCATCTCCGGCGGTGGAAAATTAAGTGATTCTCTTGAGAGCTGCATCAGGCGCATAGTCACTGTCTCAGTAATGCGAGAAGGCTATGACTATACCGTAATCCGCTGCAGGAAAGCGCTGTAACGGCTGCGTTTTGAGATTAATTCGACGTGGGTTCCCTGTTCGACCACGGTGCCGCCTTCCATAAGGCAAATTTTGTCGAAATGGCGTAGCCCCTGCGGACGATGCGTGACCACGATCATCGTTTTGCCGCGGGCGGCTTCCCGCAGCAGGGTAAGGATCTGCCGTTCGGTGTGGGTGTCCAGCCCTTCCGTCGGCTCGTCGAGCAGCAGTAAAGGGCCGTCGTGCAACAGCGCGCGGGCCAGCCCCAGCCGACGCCGCTCGCCACCCGACAGCTGACGGCCGCCTTCGCCCAGCCAGGCATCGAGGCCTTCAGCGTTAATCAGCGTTGTCAGCCCGACTTTTCGCAGCATGGCGAGCAGCTCGTCGTCATGGCGATGCGGCGCGGCCAGCAATAAATTATCGCGTAACGTGGCGTTAAACAGATACACGCGCTGCGTCACAACGCCGGTAGCCCTGCGTAATGTGGCTTCATCCCACGCGGCCAGCGGACGATCGTTTAACCGGATTTCGCCGTTTGTCGGATCCCATGCGCGGGTGAGCAGCTGAAGCAGCGTGGATTTACCGCAGCCGCTGCTGCCCAGCAGCGCAACGTGTTCACCTTGCGCAATGTCCAGGGAGATCGAGCGCAGCACGGGAAAACCTTCGTTATAGCTGAAGCTGACATCATGCAGCTTTAGTCGGATACCGGCAGGGCTTTTGCCCTGCTCAGCCGGAAAGTTCACGGCCGGATTTTGCAGAATCACTTCATTAACGCGACGGGCAGAGGCGAAGACTTCCCCCAGATGCAGAAAGGCGCCGCCAACCGGAGCCAGGGCTTCGAAGGCCGCCAGCGCGCAAAACAGGAACAGAGCGAGCGTGGCGTCATGAAACAGCGCTGAGGCTGACCAGAGCAGTAAAACGGCCGTCGCGCCGGTAATAATCGTCAGCAATCCCTGCGATAAGCCGGTAAGACGGGCGCGGAAGCGCTGAGCGCCCAGCCAACGCGCTTCCGTGTTATCAAGCCGGGCGCGAAAGCGCTGCACGCCGCCATAAATTCGCATCTCCGCCTGGCTTTGCAGCCATCCTGTCAGCTGGCTACGATACAGGGCGCGCAGGTGCGCCAGCGCTTCGCCTTCTTTCCGTCCCAGGCAGTAAAAGATTGGCGGCAGCAGCAGCAGCGTCGCCAGCATGATACCGCCCAACATCAGCGCCAGCGGCCAGTTCAGCGAGCCGAGCAGAAGCGTTACCGTCACAATCGCGACAAGCGCGCCGAGTAGGGGAGAGAGCAGGCGCAGATAAAGGTGATCGAGCGTATCCACATCGGCTACCAGCCGATTCAGAAGGTCACCCCGCTGGAAACGAGCCAGCGCGCCGGGCGAAAGCGGGATCAATTTATTAAAAGTGAACACGCGTAAATCTTCCAGAATACGAAAAGTACCGTCATGGCTGACCAGCCTTTCCGCATAGCGAGCGACGGTGCGTAAAATTGCGGCGCCTCTTACGCCAGCCGCAGGAAGCATATAGTTAAAACTGTAAAGCCCGGCGGCGCCCGCCAGCGAGCAGGCCGCAAGAAACCAGCCGGAAAGCGTCAGCAATGCGATGCTCGCCAGCAGCGTCACGACCGCCAGCAAAATGCCCAGCATCAGGCGCGGAGCATGCGGGCGCAAAAGCGCAAGCCAGGGTCGGATTAGCTTCATGCCTGCGCCTCCTCAACCAGCGCTTTAAAGGGGCCGGGCCGTTGCAGCAGCTGCGCTTTACTGCCCTGCTGGACGATTTCTCCCGCCTGGAGCAGCCAGACTTCATCCCACTCCGCTAAGCGATCGAGCCGATGGGTAATAAACAACGTGGTCTGATTGAAAGAGGCGGCCAGCAGCGCCCGGTTTACGTGCTCGCCAGCCGGGCCGTCAAGGCTGGCATCAGGCTCGTCCAGCAGCAGCAGTCGACAAGGCTTGTAAAGCGCTCTCGCCACAGCGATGCGCTGCGCCTGCCCTACGGAGAGGGCCGCCGCCTGTTCGCCGACCGCGCTTTCCAGGCCTTCAGGCAGGCGCGCCAGAAACTCGTCCACGCCAGCCAGCTCGCAAACCTGCTGTAACCTGAGCGGATCGCCCTCGCCATGCGCAACAATATTTTCGCGTACGGTCTGCGCAGGTAAATGTGGGTTCTGTCCCACCCAGGCAAGCTGCTGTTGCCACCAGGACGGCAGGATATCACGCAGCTCCGTATCGTTTATTTTCAACGATCCCTGATAGGGCAAATACCCGGCCAGGACGTTCAGCAAAGAGGTTTTGCCCGCGCCGCTTCGCCCAATCAGCGCCACTCTTTTCCCTGCGCTAAGGGTAAAATTGAGCGGCCCGACAAGCTCTATCCCCTCGTGCGTCATAATCCGCAAATCAGCGGCGGTAAGCGTCATACCTTGCTCAACGTTGGGCGTCAGCGTGCCGGATGATGCCTGAAGCAGTTCCGCTGTCAGGAATTTTTCCAGCGCGTCAGCGGCGCCTGTAGCCTGCGCTTTGGCATGATAAAACGTGCCCAGCTCTCTGAGCGGTTGAAAAAATTCCGGCGCAAGGATAAGCGACAGAAAGCCGGCAAAAAGCGTGATGCCGGTGCCGTAATGGCCGAAGTTCAGCTCGCCGAGGTAGGAAAAACCAAAATAGACCGCCACCACTGCTACAGAAACGGCAGCAAAAAACTCCAGTACGGCGGAGGAGAGAAAGGCCAGCCGCAGTACTTCCATGGTTCGTTGACGAAAGCTGGCCGAAGCGGTGCGAATACGATCGGTTTCCGCGTCGGCCTGATTAAACAACCGCAGCGTTTCCATGCCCTGAAGGCGGTCGAGAAAATAGCCGCCGAGCCGTGCAAGGGCCTGAAAATTACGCCGGTTAGCGTCAGCCGCGCCCATGCCGGCCAGCGCCATAAACAGCGGAATAAGCGGGGCCGTCAGCAGCAGGATCAGCGCTGCCACCCAGTTTACGGGAAACAGAACAGCAAGGAGCAGGCAGGGGATGAGCGCGGCCAGCAGCGTTTGCGGCAAATAACGCGCGTAGTAATCCTGAAGGTTATCAATTTGCTCCAGCAAAAGCGTGGTCCAGCTTCCGACAGCCTGACCCTGGATAACGGCGGGGCCAGCCTTAGTCAGCTTGTCCAGAATATCGCGGCGCAGTTTCTCCCGGATGGCCCGGCCCGAAGCGAACCCGGCCAGCTCACGCAGCCACAGCAATACGCCGCGCAGCACAAAACAGGAAAGCAGCAGAATAAATTGCGGAAGAAGCGCATCGCGAGAAAGATGATCAACGATCAGCCCTTGCAGCAGCGTGGCCAATAGCCAGGCCTGGTAAACAATAAGCAGCGCGCCGACCATGCCGATTAGCAGCGATAGTCTGAACCAGAAATTGCCGTAGATACGCTGTTTTTTTAGCCAGGAAAGGAGCTGTTGCTGTCGGAATTTATCCATGCTGTACCAATATGCCGCGCGTTGGGGCAGGTAAAATTGCAATGCCATGCCCTTAGTAAGGGTAATCGCGAGCAATGGTACAGCGCAGAAAATAAAAAGGCGACCTTAACAGGTCGCCTTTACCGAGATCGCATCAAAGCAGTAACGATTACTGAGATTCTTTAACTAAACCATCCAGATAGCGTTCCGCATCCAGCGCGGCCATACAGCCGGTGCCGGCAGAGGTAATCGCCTGACGATAGGTATGATCCATAACGTCACCTGCGGCGAACACGCCCGGAATGCTGGTTTGCGTTGCATTACCGTGCAGGCCTGACTGCACTTTGATGTAGCCGTTTTCCAGATCCAGCTGATCTTTAAAAATCGCCGTATTCGGGCTGTGGCCGATAGCGACAAACAGACCGGCAACGCTCAGTTCCTGCTGCGACTCGTCCAGCGTGGAGCGCAGGCGCAGCGAGCTGACGCCCATCTGATCGCCCATGACCTCGTCCAGCGTCTGGTTGGTATGCAGCACGATATTGCCGTTGCGTACTTTTTCCATCAGGCGATCGATAAGGATTTTCTCTGCGCGGAAGCTGTCGCGACGGTGGATCAGATGCACTTCCGACGCAATATTCGCCAGATACAGCGCTTCTTCTACGGCCGTATTGCCGCCGCCGATCACGGCTACCTTCTGATTACGGTAGAAAAAGCCGTCACAGGTTGCGCAGGCTGAAACGCCGCGGCCTTTAAACGCTTCTTCAGAAGGCAGGCCAAGGTAGCGAGCGGAGGCGCCGGTAGCAATAATCAACGCATCTGCCGTGTATTCACCGCTGTCGCCGATCAAACGGAAAGGGCGATGCTGTAAATCAACGCTGTGAATATGATCGAAGATAATTTCGGTATTAAATTTTACCGCATGTTCATGCATGCGTTCCATCAGACCCGGACCGGTCAGATCGTGCGGGTCGCCGGGCCAGTTTTCCACATCCGTGGTGGTGGTCAGCTGGCCGCCTTTTTCAAGCCCGGTGATCAGCACGGGGTTGAGATTAGCGCGCGCTGCGTAAACAGCCGCCGTGTATCCAGCGGGGCCGGAACCTAAGATAAGTAATTTACTGTGTCTGGCCGTGCTCATGAGACCCTCATTATTTAGCTGCCAACTATGTTGCGATTGTAGGGAATTTAGGTCGGCAACAAAAGCGTTCTGCGATTTTGTTAGCGATGGTTGCAAAAGGTTTAACCGATTTCCCTTAGGGAGCAACGGCACCACTGCGCCAAAGCAGGGCGAAACGCGCTGTAAAATGGTGCAATGAGTAAATTTTTTCATTATAAAACAGTCATGCAGCGCAACATCTGGCATGTTGTACTGATTTTGGTTGTTTTACTTTGACAATCGGCTGTGCTTTTGCGAAAACAGTGGGGGAAGCAGAGGACATTTGAGCTTACAAGACAGATTTTTCCTGTTTTGGGACATCCGGCTCAATAAACTCAGTCTGTCATTGGTCATGACGCATGGTGTGGACAGACAACATGCGTCATACGGATGGGCGTGATAACACCGCAACAGGCTCCAGACTTCACTTAGAACAACCCTGCGATAATGATTTCGTTCAGGGTGTGGCAGGCAAAGGGAAGGCATTAAGAGAGACAATAATAATGGTAGACAATAAAAAACGGCCTGGAAAAGATCTCGACAGAATCGATCGTAATATCCTTAACGAACTGCAAAAGGATGGACGTATCTCTAACGTCGAGCTTTCCAAACGCGTAGGTTTATCACCTACACCATGCCTTGAGCGCGTTCGTCGTCTTGAAAGACAGGGGTTTATCCTTGGCTATACCGCCCAGCTGAATCCGCACTATCTGGATGCCTCGCTGCTGGTATTTGTTGAGATTACTCTGAATCGTGGCGCGCCCGACGTGTTTGAACAATTTAACGCCGCAGTGCAAAAACTTGAGGAAACTCAAGAGTGTCACCTCGTTTCAGGCGATTTCGACTACCTGTTGAAAACGCGCGTGCCGGATATGTCCGCCTACCGTAAATTGCTGGGTGAAACCCTGCTGCGCCTGCCTGGCGTAAACGATACGCGGACCTATGTGGTCATGGAAGAAGTGAAACAAAGTAACCGCTTAGTCATTAAGACGCGGTAACACAGGGCAGGTGCAAAACCTGATAGGTTTCGGTACACTCCTGTGAATTCATACAGTTTCAGCGTCGGGCCTGCCCGACGCTGTTGCCTCCATTGTTTACAGGCACCTGGAGAGTACTCTTGAGCCAGGAATATACAGAAGATAAAGATGTTTCCCTACAGTCGCTGAGCAGCGGTCGTCGCCTGCTTGAAGCGTTACTGATTGTTGTGGCGCTTTTTGCCGTCTATTTGATGGTGGCGCTGTTGAGCTTTAACCCCTCCGATCCCAGCTGGTCGCAAACTGCCTGGCATGAACCCATCCATAATTTGGGCGGCGGCATTGGCGCATGGCTGGCAGATACGCTGTTCTTCATTTTTGGCGTGATGGCCTACGCCATTCCTGCGGTTATCCTGGGACTATGCTGGATCACTTTCCGCCAGCGGCATTCGCAGGATTACATTGATTACTTTGCCGTGGCGCTGCGCCTGATCGGCGTACTGGCGCTCGTGGTCACATCATGCGGCCTGGCGGCGCTAAACGCTGACGATATCTGGTATTTTGCTTCCGGCGGCGTAATTGGCAGCCTGCTCAGCAATGCAATGGCGCCATGGTTTAACGCCGCAGGCGGCACCCTGACGCTGCTGTGCGTGTGGGCGGCCGGTCTGACGCTTTATACCGGCTGGTCCTGGCTGACCATCGCTGAAAAAATTGGCGCGGCTGTCATGGGCGTGCTGACTTTCGCCAGCGGGCGTGCGCGCAGTGACGAATACAGATATGATGATTATGACGATGAGCCGGATGAAAAACCGGTTCCGAAGCAGCGTGCCCGCTACGATGATGAAGACGATATCCTGCTGGCAGTGCCGGCAACGGCCGAAGAGGACGACAACGATCCGCTGCTGAGCAAGCCTGCGGCAGCCCCGACGGCAGCCGCTGCCGCTGCACAGACGGTTTCCACGGCAGCACCTGTGGCGCCGGTAGCGTCCGCAACTACGGCAACGCCGGCTTCCACGGTTACTGTAGCGCCCGGGAGCGCTCAGCAACAGGCCGAGCCTGCTGCACAGGTTTCCACGCCGTCAGCAGCGGCAGAGCCTGAACTTTATCGCTTCGAGATGCCGGCGGAAACGCCTGCGCCATCGGTTCCTGTCGCTGATGAAGATGATGCTCCCCGCATGGGCAACTGGCGGGAAGCGGATGCCTCACCTTTCGATTTCTCTACGACGCAGCCGGCTCAGCCGCAGCAGGTCGCACAGGATCTGGCCAGCGCGGCGCAGTCTGCCGCCGCCCCCACTGCGTTTATGCCAGGCTTCAGCGCCACCAGCGAGGCGGCTCCGGCTAATCCGCAGGTCAAGCAGGGTATTGGCCCCGCTTTGCCGCGGCCGAATCCGGTTAAGCTGCCTACGCGTCGCGAGCTGGCTTCCTATGGTATTAAGCTGCCTTCGCAGCGTATAGCGGAAGAAAAAGCGAAAGAAGAGGAGCAGCGTCTTCAGGCTTCTGCGCCAACAGGGGCGGAAGAGCCGGGCCAGGATGAAAGCCATCTGCGCGACGCTTTTGCCGCTCAGCAGCAGGCGCGTTACGCTGAGCCTGATAGCGCAGCAAACAGCGCGCCTGTAGCAGAAAGCGCTGAGGAAGATGAAGAGGAAGCGCGTCATCAGGCCGAGCTTGCCCGTCAGTTTGCCGGACAGCAAAGCCAGCGTTATGGACAGCCGCAGCAAAGCGCACCTGCCTCCACGCTGGATACCGGTGGCGCATTTGATTTCTCGCCTAAAGAAGATTTGGTTGATGATGGCGCAGGCGAACCGCTGTTTACGCTGCCGCCTGAAAATCAACAGAGCAGGCCCGCTGCGCAGTGGCAGCAGCACAGCCAGCCTCAGGAGCCCGTACAACCTGCCGCGCCAGCATGGCAGCCAGCCGCTCAGGAGCCCGTACAACCTGCCGCGCCAGCGTGGCAGCCAGCCGCTCAGGAGCCCGTACAACCGGCCGCGCCAGCATGGCAGTCAGCCGCTCAGGAGCCCGTACAACCGGCCGCGCCAGCGTGGCAGCCAGCCGCTCAGGAGCCTGCGCAACCGGCCACGCCAGCATGGCAGCCAGCCGCTCAGGAGTCTGCACAACCGGCGGCGCCAGCGTGGCAGCCAGCGGCTCAGGAGCCTGCACAACCGGCTGCGCCAGCATGGCAGCCAGCCGCTCAGGAGTCTGCACAACCGGCTGCGCCAGCGTGGCAGCCAGCGGCTCAGGAGCCTGCACAACCGGCCGCACCAGCATGGCAGCCAGCGGCTCAGGAGCCGGTACGCCAGGCTGAACAAATCCAGCCGGAAGTCAAGCCACAGGATAGCCTGTTCCATCCATTCCTGGTGCGTCATGAGCAGCCGCTTGAGAAACCAACCACGCCGCTGCCTACCCTGGATCTACTGACGGCACCGCCAGCGGAAGCCGAACCCGTCGATATGTTTGCTCTTGAGCAGACTGCCCGCCTGGTGGAAGCCCGCCTGGCCGACTATCGGGTTAAAGCCGAGGTGGTTGGTATCTCTCCGGGGCCGGTTATTACCCGCTTTGAACTGGATCTTGCGCCTGGCGTGAAGGCCGCGCGTATTTCCAATCTGTCGCGCGACCTGGCCCGCTCGCTTTCTGCCGTAGCGGTTCGTGTGGTGGAGGTGATCCCCGGCAAGCCTTACGTTGGACTGGAGCTGCCAAACAAGCATCGCCAGACCGTTTATATGCGTGAAGTGCTTGAATGCGATAAGTTCCGCGACAATCCGTCGCCGCTATCGGTGGTGTTAGGAAAAGATATCGCAGGCCAGCCGGTGGTGGCCGATCTGGCGAAAATGCCGCACCTGCTGGTCGCCGGTACAACTGGTTCCGGTAAGTCCGTTGGCGTTAATGCCATGATTATTAGCATGCTTTATAAAGCCACGCCGGAAGAAGTGCGCTTTATTATGATCGACCCGAAAATGCTTGAGCTGTCGGTCTATGAAGGCATCCCGCATCTGTTGACCGAAGTGGTCACGGATATGAAAGATGCCGCCAACGCGCTGCGCTGGAGCGTCGGCGAAATGGAGCGTCGCTATAAGCTGATGTCGGCGCTGGGCGTGCGTAACCTGGCGGGTTATAACGAAAAAGTTAAGCTGGCGGAAGAGATGGGGCGGCCTATTCCCGATCCGTTCTGGAAGCCGGGCGACAGTATGGAAACATCGCCGCCGATGCTCGAAAAACTACCTTACATCGTAGTGCTGGTGGATGAGTTCGCCGATCTGATGATGGCCGTGGGTAAAAAGGTGGAGGAGCTGATTGCGCGTCTGGCGCAGAAAGCGCGTGCCGCCGGTATTCACCTGGTGCTGGCGACGCAGCGTCCGTCGGTGGATGTGATCACCGGCCTGATTAAGGCTAACATCCCAACCCGCATCGCGTTCACGGTTTCCAGCAAGATCGACTCGCGCACCATTCTTGATCAGGGCGGTGCGGAATCGCTGTTGGGCATGGGCGATATGCTTTATATGCCACCTAACTCTTCAATGCCGGTGCGCGTACATGGCGCCTTTGTGCGGGATGAAGAAGTCCACGCCGTGGTACAAGACTGGAAGGCGCGTGGTCGTCCGCAATATATCGAAAGCATTACCGCTGGCGAAGAGAGCGAAAGCGCGTCGCTGGGGCTGGATGGCGATGAAGAGCTCGACCCGCTGTTCGACCAGGCGGTCGCCTTCGTGGTAGAAAAGCGTCGTGCGTCTATTTCCGGCGTGCAGCGGCAGTTCCGTATCGGTTACAACCGTGCAGCCCGTATCATTGAACAGATGGAGGCGCAAAGTATCGTGTCGCCGCCTGGCCATAACGGCAACCGCGAGGTGCTTTCGCCACCGCCGCACGAGATGTAATATTTTGTCAAAAGCAGCGGGTCGGTTATGCCGACCCGTTGAATTTCAGCGCTTTGTCCCCATCTCCGATCTATCGCAATCAGCTTATTCCCCTGTTGCTTTCTTTGCTGCCTGGCTACAGTTAAGCCTGCCCGCTAATCGGGATACAAAAGTTTCAATAAGGATGTCGTAAATGAAAAAACTCACTATCACATGCTGTCTGCTTGCTACTTTTGCCTCTGCCAGCGCTATGGCGGACGCTTCTTCCGACCTGCAGCAGCGTCTGGATAAAGTCACCAGTTTTCACGCCAGCTTCCAGCAAAAAGTCACCGACGGCAGCGGCCAGTCCGTGCAGGATGGCGAAGGCGAGCTGTGGGTTAAACGTCCCGATCTTTTCAACTGGCATATGACCGCGCCGGACGAAAGCATCCTGATCTCGGATGGCAAAACGCTGTGGTTCTATAATCCCTTTGTCGAGCAGGTCAGCGCGACATGGCTGAAAGACGCCACCAGCAATACGCCGTTTATGCTGATTGCCCGCAACCAGCGCAGCGACTGGAAGCAGTACAACATCAAACAGCTTGGCGATAACTTCGAGCTGACGCCAAAATCAGCCGATGGCAACCTGAAGCAGTTTACGATTAACGTCTCCGCCAGCGGCACCATCAATCAGTTCAGCGCCGTTGAACAGGACGGGCAGCGCAGCAGCTATACGCTGAAAAGCCAGCAGAACACCGCGGTCAGCCCCGACAAATTCCGTTTTACGCCGCCCAAGGGCGTGACGGTGGACGATCAACGTCAGTGAGGTCAGCGTGAGCACACTCTCTCTGGATTTCTCTCATAACGAGTTTCAGCCTCTGGCCGCGCGTATGCGGCCACGCACGCTGGCGGAATATATCGGTCAGCAGCATCTGCTGGCGGCGGGGAAGCCGCTGCCGCGGGCCATTGAGGCAGGGCACCTGCACTCAATGATCCTTTGGGGGCCGCCAGGTACCGGCAAAACCACGCTGGCAGAAATCATTGGTCGCTACGGTCAGGCGGATGTCGAACGCATTTCTGCCGTCACTTCAGGCGTAAAAGAGATCCGTGAGGCCATTGAGCGTGCGCGGCAGAACCGCAATGCCGGACGTCGCACTATCCTGTTTGTCGATGAAGTGCATCGCTTTAATAAAAGCCAGCAGGACGCCTTTCTCCCGCATATTGAAGACGGCACTATTACCTTTATTGGCGCTACGACGGAAAACCCTTCTTTCGAGCTCAATTCCGCTCTGCTTTCCAGGGCGCGCGTCTACCTGTTGAAGTCTCTGACCGTTGAAGATATAGAAAGCGTGCTGGATCAGGCGATGCAAGACAGCGAGCGGGGCTACGGCAAGCAAAACATCGTGCTGCCTGATGCTACGCGCAGAATGATTGCGGAGCTGGTCAACGGCGACGCTCGCCGCTCGTTAAATACCCTGGAAATGATGGCCGATATGGCCGAGGTCAGCGACAAAGGCGAGCGTCTGCTAACGCCGCAGCTGCTTAACGAAGTTTCCGGTGAACGTAGCGCCAGGTTCGATAATAAAGGCGATCGCTTTTACGATCTGATCTCCGCCCTGCACAAATCGGTGCGCGGCTCTGCGCCCGATGCTGCGCTTTACTGGTATGCCCGTATTATTACGGCAGGCGGCGATCCGCTTTATGTGGCCCGTCGCCTGCTGGCTATCGCCTCCGAAGACGTGGGCAACGCCGATCCGCGTGGCATGCAGGTGGCTATTTCCGCCTGGGACTGCTTTACGCGTGTAGGGCCGGCCGAAGGCGAAAGGGCTATTGCTCAGGCGATTGTTTATCTTGCCTGTGCGCCGAAAAGCAATGCCGTTTATACCGCCTTTAAGGCAGCGATGCGCGACGCGCGCGATCGGCCGGATTACGATGTGCCTGACCATCTGCGTAACGCGCCTACAAAGCTGATGAAAGAGATGGGGTTGGGCGCCGAATACCGCTATGCGCATGACGAACCCGGCGCCTACGCCGCGGGGGAGAACTATTTCCCGGGGGAAATGGCGCAGACGCGCTATTATCAGCCGACCTCGCGCGGGCTGGAAGGAAAGATTGGCGAAAAGCTGGCCTGGCTTGCTGAACAGGATCAAAATAGCCCGACAAAACGCTATCGTTGATCCGGGCGTTGCGGTAAGGTTAGCAAGGAATTCAATGCATTCGCCTGGCGAATGCGCCCACTTTTTTTACTGATCACAGGACAAGCATGCTCGATCCCAATCTGCTGCGTAATGAGCCAGACGCAGTCGCTGAAAAACTGGCACGCCGGGGCTATAAGCTGGACGTTGAAACGCTGCGCTCGCAGGAAGAGCGCCGCAAAGTTCTGCAGGTCGAAACCGAAACGCTGCAGGCTGAACGTAACTCCCGATCCAAATCTATCGGGCAGGCCAAAGCGCGTGGGGAAGATATCGAGCCGTTACGTCAGGAAGTGAACGCGCTGGGCGAACGCCTGGATGCGGCCAAAGCGGAACTTGATGCGTTACAGAACGAAATTCGTGATGTCGCTTTAGCGATCCCTAATATTCCCGTTGACGAAGTGCCGCTGGGCAAAGACGACAGCGAGAATCAGGAAGTCAGCCGCTGGGGCGAGCCGCGCAAATATGATTTTGCCGTGCGTGACCACGTCGAGCTGGGCGAAATGGCCGCCGGTCTGGATTTTGCCGCCGCTGCCAAACTGACCGGTTCGCGCTTTGTGGTAATGAAAGGGCAAATTGCGCTGATGCATCGTGCGCTCAGCCAGTTCATGCTCGATCTGCATACCGAACAGCATGGCTATCTGGAAACTTACGTCCCTTATCTGGTTAACCACGCCACGCTTTACGGAACGGGCCAGCTGCCGAAGTTCGGCGAAGATCTTTTCCATACTCGTCCGCTGGATGAGGAAGCCTCGGCCAGCGATTATGCGCTGATCCCTACCGCAGAAGTGCCGCTGACCAACCTGGTCCGTGATGAAATTCTGGAAGAAGAGTCGCTGCCGTTGAAACTGACCGCGCATACGCCTTGCTTCCGCTCTGAAGCTGGCGCCTACGGTCGTGATACGCGCGGGCTGATCCGCATGCACCAGTTCGACAAGGTTGAAATGGTGCAGATCACGCGGCCGGAAGACTCCATGCAGGCGCTTGAAGAGCTGGTAGGCCATGCGGAGAAGGTGCTGCAGCTGCTGGAGCTGCCTTACCGCAAGGTGCTGCTGTGCACCGGCGATATGGGCTTCGGTTCATGCAAAACTTACGATCTGGAGGTTTGGCTGCCCGCGCAGGATACCTACCGTGAAATCTCTTCCTGTTCCAATATGGGCGATTTCCAGGCTCGTCGTATGCAGGCGCGCTGCCGTAGCAAAACGGAGAAAAAACCGCGTCTGGTGCACACGCTCAATGGCTCTGGCCTGGCGGTAGGCCGCACCCTGGTTGCCGTTCTGGAAAACTATCAGCAGGCAGACGGCCGAATTCAGGTGCCGGAAGCGCTGCGTCCTTATATGAAAGGCCTTGAGTTTATCGGCTAATCTTCGGGACAGCTAAAAAACCTGTGGTTCATACCCACAGGTTTTTTTTTGCCTGCGGTTTTAGCAGCCCTTAACCATGCAGGCTATCCAGCAATAAATATCATCGATAAAGAAACCCGTTTTCGTTATTAGCTATTAATTATCAAAGGATTAAACAGGTATGGGTTGCCTTTTAATCAGTGCTTACAGAGCTGCGGATAAAAAATTTAAATCACCGCACGGCAAATTGTGCGGTGCCCCAAAACGCCCCGTTGACAATAATTCGGCCAGTGGCATTATGCGCGCAAAATCTTCCTTTATTTTGGTCATTTCTGACTATGTCTACCTGGTCCCGTCCCGTTATTGTGCTGCTTTGCGGCCTGCTGCTGCTGACTATCGCCATCGCCGTGCTCAACACGCTGGTGCCGCTCTGGCTTACTCATGAGGCTCTGCCTACCTGGCAGGTCGGCACGGTCAGCTCCGCTTATTTTACGGGAAACCTGATCGGCACCCTGATAGCTGGCTGGCTAATCAAGCGGCTGGGCTTTAATCGCGCTTACTACATTGCTACCGCGCTGTTTGCCCTGGCTACGGCCGCGCTGGGCTTCGAACACGGTTTCTGGGCATGGTCCGTCTGGCGTTTCGTCGCGGGTATCGGCTGCGCTCTGATATGGGTAGTGGTTGAAAGCGCCTTATTGTGCAGCGGCACCTTGCGTAATCGTGGTCAGCTGCTGGCGGCCTATATGATTGTCTATTATGTGGCGACGGTGATTGGTCAGCTGCTGGTCAGCAAGGTGTCAACGGAACTGCTGCATACTCTGCCCTGGGTAACCGGTTTTATCGTAGCGGCTATTCTGCCGCTGGTTTTTACCCGGATTACCGCCAGCGGCGAGGGAGAAGAAGCTCCTGCCGGGCGCATGTGGTCTATGCTGCGTCGACGCAGCGCACGCCTGGGGATCAACGGCTGCATTATTTCCGGGATCCTGCTGGGATCGCTGTACGGCCTGATGCCGCTGTATCTTTCCCATCAGGGAATGAACGACTCCGCCGTCGGCTACTGGATGGCGCTGTTGGTCAGCGCCGGCATTATCGGACAGTGGCCGGTAGGGCGCCTGGCCGATCGCTATGGGCGGCTGCTGGTGCTGCGCGTGCTGGTGTTTGGCGTCATCCTGGGCGCGGTAGCGATGCTCAGCAATGCGGCTATGGCACCCGCGCTCTTTGTGCTGGGTTGTTCAGGCTTTACGCTTTACCCTGTCGCGATGTCCTGGGCCTGCGAAAAAGTGGCGCATCATGAGCTGGTGGCGATGAATCAGGCGCTGCTGCTGAGCTATACCACCGGTAGCCTTGCAGGACCGGCGCTGACCTCAATGTTGATGCAGAGCTATTCTGACCGTGTACTGTTTGTGATGATTGCGGGCGTGGCGTTGGTTTATCTGATGATGCTGCTGCGCAAGGCCGATCGTCATGCCACGCCGATCGCACATGCCTGATGGGCGAAAAGTAAAATAACGAGCGGGTCTCCGCTCGTTAATACATCACTTTATGCCCGTATCCTTCGAGGATATGTTTGACCCGCTCCATCGTCTCTTTTTTGGGAGGATGGACGCCGTCCAGCTTATACTCCTCACCCATTGCCAGCCACTTGTGTTTACCCAGCTCGTGATAGGGTAACAGCTCTATTTTCTCGACGTTGCCCATGTCGCGGGTAAATTCGCCCAGCCTGTGTGCGGAGTCATCATCATCGGAATAACCGGGGACAACCACATAGCGTATCCAGGTACGGATATTCTTTTTGGCCAGATATCGGGCAAAATCCAGCGTGCGATGGTTAGAGACGCCGACGAGGATTTGGTGAACATCATCATTGATTTGCTTGAGATCCAGCATCACCAGATCGGTTACTTCCAGCAGTTCATCAATAACCGGATCGTAGCGGCGAACAAAGCCGTTGGTATCCAGACAGGTATGAATGCCTTCTGCATGACAGGCGCGAAACCAGTCGCGGACAAACTCAGCCTGCAGGATAGCTTCACCGCCCGAAGCGGTAACGCCGCCGCCTGATGCGTTCATAAAATGACGATAGGTGACAACTTCTTTCATCAGCTCTTCCACCGTAACCTCTTTACCGCCGTGCGTATCCCAGGTATCCCGGTTATGGCAGTAGAGGCAGCGCATCAGGCAGCCCTGAAAAAAGGTGATAAAGCGGATGCCGGGGCCATCAACGGTCCCGCAGGATTCGAACGAGTGGATACGACCTTTAACTGACATTGCGGTGAATTCTCCATAGTCATGCCGCTTGTAGCGGCTGCGCAGTCTGAAGCTGCGTTAAGTCTGTTTTGCCAGCCGCCTGCGAAGAAGAGGGCTGGCAAAGCAGGCTGGGCTCCGGCGAACCGGAGCCCTGAGGCTTACATCGTTTGCGTAAAGGTACGGGTAATCACATCCTGCTGCTGCTCTTTGGTCAGCGAGTTAAAACGCACCGCATAACCCGAAACGCGAATGGTCAGCTGAGGATATTTCTCAGGATTATCCATCGCTTCCAACAGCATTTCGCGATTCATCACGTTAACGTTCAGGTGCTGACCGCCCTCAATGCTGGATTCATGATGGAAATAGCCATCCATCAGACCGGCAAGGTTGGCTTTACGTACGTCGTCATCTTTACCTAACGCGTTTGGCACAATAGAGAAAGTGTAGGAGATGCCGTCTTTAGCGTAGGCAAATGGCAGCTTCGCAACGGAGGTAAGCGAAGCCACAGCGCCTTTCTGATCGCGGCCGTGCATTGGGTTAGCGCCTGGGCCAAAAGGTGCACCGGCACGGCGACCGTCTGGCGTGTTGCCGGTTTTCTTACCGTATACCACGTTAGAGGTGATAGTCAGCACCGACTGAGTCGGGACAGCATCACGATAAGTTTGCAGCTGCTGAATTTTCTTCATAAAGCGTTCAACAAGGTCACAGGCAATATCATCTACGCGTGAGTCATTGTTGCCGAACTGCGGATATTCACCTTCAATTTTGAAATCAACGGCCAGTCCATCTTCGTCGCGAATAGGGGAAACTTTGGCATATTTGATCGCGGAAAGTGAATCGGCAGCGACGGACAGACCGGCAATACCGCAGGCCATGGTGCGATAGACATCGCGATCGTGCAGCGCCATCAAAGAAGCTTCGTAGCTATATTTGTCATGCATATAGTGAATGATGTTCAGCGCGGTAACGTACTGTTTCGCCAGCCAGTCCATAAAGTGATCCATGCGATCCAGCACTTTTTCATATTCCAGCACGTCGTCCATCATCGGCGGATCTTTTGGGCCTACCTGCATTTTAAGTTTTTCATCCACGCCGCCGTTGATAGCGTAAAGCATGGTTTTAGCGAGGTTGGCGCGGGCACCGAAGAACTGCATCTGCTTGCCGACGATCATCGGGCTGACGCAACAGGCGATAGCATAATCGTCGTTGTTGAAGTCAGGACGCATCAGATCGTCGTTTTCGTACTGAACGGATGAAGTATCGATTGAAACCTTGGCCGCAAATTTCTTGAAGTTCAGCGGCAGTTTTTCAGACCACAGGATGGTCATGTTTGGCTCTGGCGAAGGACCCATAGTGTACAGGGTATTCAGGAAGCGGAAGCTGTTTTTGGTTACCAGCGTACGGCCGTCAACGCCCATACCGGCCAGCGATTCCGTTGCCCAGATTGGGTCGCCGGAGAACAGCTCATCGTATTCAGGCGTACGCAGGAAGCGCACCATACGCAGCTTCATCACCAGGTGGTCAATCAGTTCCTGTGCATCCTGCTCGGTGATTTTGCCCGCCTGCAGATCGCGTTCAATGTAGATATCCAGGAAGGTGGATACGCGACCAAAAGACATTGCCGCGCCATTTTGCGATTTAACGGCGGCCAGGTAGCCAAAGTAGGTCCACTGCACGGCTTCCTGCGCCGTTGTGGCCGGGCCGGAAATATCACAGCCGTATTTGGCAGCCATTTCTTTAATCTGCTGCAGCGCGCGATGCTGGTCGGCGATCTCTTCACGCAGACGGATTGTCGCTTCAAGATTGACGCCATTTTCAAGATCGCTTTGCAGCGAGGCAAACTGGGCGAATTTATCTTTCATCAGCGCATCAATGCCGTAAAGCGCAACGCGACGGTAGTCGCCAATGATGCGGCCGCGGCCGTAGGCATCTGGCAAACCGGTAAGCACGCCGGACTTACGGCAGCGCAGAATATCCGGCGTATAAACATCGAATACGCCCTGGTTATGCGTTTTGCGGTACTCGGTAAAGACTTTTTTCAGGCCGGCGTCCAGCTCGCGTCCGTAAACTTTACAGGAGCCTTCCACCATCTTAATGCCGCCAAAAGGGATCAGCGCGCGTTTCAGCGGCGCTTCAGTCTGTAAGCCGACAATGGTTTCCAGTTTGCGGTCAATATAGCCAGCGTCATGGGAGGTAATAGTAGAGGCTAAATCGGTATCGAAATCGACCGGCGCGTGGGTGCGGTTTTCGAGCTTGATGCCCTCCATTACCTTATCCCACAGCTTAGTGGTCGCTTCAGTTGCGCCGCTCAGGAAGGATTCATCACCTTCATAAGGCGTATAGTTTTTCTGAATGAAGTCACGGACGTTGATGCTGTTCTGCCATTCGCCCTCTGCAAAGCCTGCCCAGGCAGCAGCCTGGTTTACATTTTGCTCGCTCATGTGATCACCTTTTCAATGAAGTTCTTTCGTTCCTGCTGCAGCACAGCAGGGCTTAATCCTGTTGTCGGCAATCAGTGATGATCGCCGTCCCGCAAATAGATAACCCAGTAGGTCAGGCCGACCAGCAATCCACCGCCAATAATGTTGCCAAGCGTCACGGGGATAAGATTGTCAACAATGAAGTTGCCTACTGTCAGACTGGAAAAGTGTGCTGCCGTGGTTCCCGTGGCCTGCCAGAACTCCGGTGCGGCGAAATCTTTAATAACGATCGCCATGGGGATAAGGAACATGTTGGCGATACTGTGCTCAAAACCACTGGCGACAAACATCGCTACGGGCAGCACCATCGACAGCATTTTGTCCGTCAGGCTGCGGCCGGAATAGCTCATCCAGACCGCCATGCAAACCATCAGGTTAGCGAGGGTGCCGAGGCAGACAGCTTCAATAAAAGTATGGTGCATCTTATGGTCAGCCGTTTGCAGAACATTTAACCCCCATGCACCATTTGCCACCATATACTGGCCGGCAAACCAGATCAGCCCGACAAAAAACATCGCGCCGAAGAAATTCCCTATATAGACATTGAGCCAGTTGCGCGCCAGCTGACCCCAGGTAATCCGTCCGCTGGCTTTAGCCACCATGGTTAACACGGTCGAGGTGAAAAGGTCGGCACCGCAGACCACGACCAGCATCAGCCCCAGCGAAAAGCAGATGCCGCCAATAAGCTTCGCTACGCCATAAGGGATAGTTTCAGTCCCTGTTGTGGCCGTGATATAAAAAACAAACGCTATGGAAATAAAAACGCCTGCGGTAATCGCCAAAAAAAACGTGGTGAAGGGGTGCTTTTGAGCTTTATAGACACCGGCTTCCTCAGCGACTTTAGCCATTTCAGACGGTAAAAGTAAATCGAACGGATTGCCAGCTTTCACACTAACGTCTCCTGAAGTTTATCAACAACGAAATACTAACAAAGCAGTATAGGTGAGAAATTGATGTGGATCATATTGACGCCGGACATTGTCGGAACGAGTTAAAAAAAAGGCGTGTAAGGTGGGTTAATTTATTGATTTTATTAGTTAAAATTTATTTTAATTTATCTATTATTTTTTAAATAGCATCTGCTTTTCTGGTTAACAACTGCAATAAAATAGATCCCGAATAAATAAATTTTTTAATACCTGGAAATAAATAAACTACTTTTTATTAACCTTAAGAAAAGTTAATGGATTAATTAGCGTTAAAACTGGCCCTGATAAAAGGCCCGCTTTTGTCGAGCGGGCCAAAAATATTATTTCCAGTAACGGCGTTTCGCCTGCTGCAGCTTTTCATAGGCAGCCAGCAGCGACTGATGAGCCGGGAAGGCCAGCAGCTCTTCATCCACGCTCTGCAACCCGTAGAAAGGCGCTTCACCGCTAATGGCGGCAGATGCCGCGTCTACGGCTTCCTGTCCATACATACGTACGAAAGCAGTATGATACTGCACAGGATCGCGTTCATCCTCAAGGCTCAACAGCAGCAGCGTTTGCAGACAGCGATAGTAGTTGGCGCGGGCGGGTGAAAACAGGGAGGCATTAAACTCCATAGTCCATTCCGTCCAGATCAGCGCCTGATCGATATCGCCGCCTGCCAGGGCCAGCATCGCTTTCAGCTCGCCGATACGCAGCGTGTACCAGCCGTTGTCTTTGCCTGTTGCCAGGCCCAGCAGCTCGCGTACGCGGGTAAAGTCGTCATGGCCGTCTTCGTCCAGGCGTTCAATCAGCGCCAGGTAATCCTCTTTTTCCCACTGGCTGTCGGGCAGTGATAACAGCGTATCGCGCAGGTAAGCGCCCATGCTGTTATTAGCCAGCAGCAAATCTTCCGCAGGATAGATATCTGACATGCCTGGCACGATGATACGGCAGGCATACACGTCCAGATGCTGATAGTCAGCAATATAGACTTCTTTATCTTCCGCTTTAAAGATGGCCATCAGCGTGGCGAATTCTTCCTGCGTGGTGCCTGCAAAGCTCCAGTCGACAAAAGGATAATCCGCCTCGTCCTTGAACATATCCCAGGAGATCAGACCGCTGGAATCGATAAAGTGCGTTTCCAGATTAGCGTGCTCGGCGACTTCTTCATCATCAAAGGTTGGCGGCGTAAAGACATCCAAATCTTTCAGCCCGCGTCCCTGCAGCAGTTCTGTCACGGTACGCTCCAGCGCCACGCCAAAATCAGGATGCGCGCCGAATGAAGCAAAACAGGTACCGTTTTGCGGGTTGAAGAGCACCACGCAAATAACCGGATAGTTGCCGCCCAGTGAAGCGTCGTAAGCAAAGATTGGGAAGCCTTCAGCTTCCAGTTTAGCAATGGACTCCACTACGCCCGGATAGCGGTTAAGCACCTCCTGCGGGATGGCCGGCAGACTGATAGATTCGGCGATAATGCGGTTTTTGATATAGCGCTCGAAGACTTCAGAAAGGCCCTGAACGCGCGCTTCGTTGGCCGTGTTGCCTGCCGACATGCCGTTAGAGACGTAGAGGTTACCGATGATGTTCATCGGAATATAAACCGTTTGCCCATCGGACTGACGCGTGAACGGCAGGCCGCAGATGCCGCGTGCGGCATTGCCGGACTGCAGATCGATCAAATCGCTGGCGCTAAGTGCCTGCTCAGGATCGTAAAACGCCTTCAGTCGCGCATCAAGAATGCCTTCCGGCAGGCTGTCGTCATCCGACAGCGGAAACCATTTTTCGTCAGGATAATGCACGAAATCGCCGTTGGCGATCGCGTTACCTAACCAAAAATCAGCAAAGAAATAGTTGGTCGACAGACGCTCAAAATATTCACCCAATGCCGAAGCCAGCGCCGCTTTTTTGCTGGCGCCTTTACCGTTGGTGAAGCAGAGCGGGCAGTCGCGGTCGCGAATATGGACCGACCATACATGAGGAACCGGATTCAGCCAGGAGGCCTCTTCAATATGGAAGCCAAAATCCTGTAATTTTTGCTGAAAGCGTGCGATGGAATCTTCCAGTGCGGCATCTTTGCCTGGAATATAAGTTTGCGTCATAGTGCCCACTCGTTTTTGGGTTGTGCCGAAAACGCGCCATGATACGGGGTTTCCCGACCATTCGCTATCCGACGAACTGTTTTACCCGGCTATTGTGGCATTTTTGCCTGCGCAGATCGGCCATAAAAAAAGCTAACCGGAAGACGCCTCACAAAATATCGTGGTCACTATATTTCACGCTACAAGCTGTTGCGGCGCAGGCCGTATAACTGGTCGGCTGACCCGATTAAACATTGCAGCGCCAGGGTGGCAATGATAAAACCGGTAGCAGACTCGAAATCGATTGATCTGAAAGTGGTGAGGGGAAATGAGCCAGGTTTTCAATTTTAGCTCCGGTCCAGCAATGCTGCCGGTAGAAGTGCTACGTCGTGCCGAACAGGAACTCTGCAACTGGCAGGGTTCAGGAACTTCCGTGATGGAGATCAGCCACCGCAGCAAGGAATTTACGCAGGTGGCCGTGGAAGCGGAAAAAGATTTTCGCGATCTGCTGAAAATCCCCTCAAATTACAAAGTATTATTCTGTCACGGCGGCGCGCGCGCGCAGTTTGCTGCCGTTCCGATGAACCTGTTGGGCAGCCAGAGTACGGCAGACTATGCCGACGGCGGCTACTGGGCGCACAGCGCGATTAAAGAGGCGGAAAAATACTGTACGCCTAACGTCATCGACGTGAAAACAACCGTTGACGGGCTGCGCGCTATTACGCCTATGAGCCAGTGGGCGCTTTCAGATGAAGCAGCCTATGTTCACTATTGTCCAAACGAAACCATTGACGGTGTTGCTATTAATGAAGAGCCGGACTTCGGCGATAAGATTGCTGTGGCCGATCTCTCTTCCACTATTCTTTCCCGTCCGTTGGATATTAACCGCTATGGCGTCCTTTATGCCGGTGCGCAGAAGAACATTGGGCCGGCTGGCCTGACGCTGGTGGTCATACGTGAAGATCTGCTGGGCAAAGCCCAGAAAGCGCTGCCGTCAATCCTGGATTACACGGTATTAAACGAAAACGACTCCATGTTTAACACGCCGCCGACTTTTGCATGGTATCTTTCCGGCCTGGTCTTTAAATGGCTGAAAGAACAGGGCGGCGTAGCGGAAATGGACAAGCGGAATCAGGCTAAAGCCGATCTGCTTTACGGTATCATTGATAACAGTGATTTTTACCGTAACGATGTGGCTCACGTTAATCGCTCGCGCATGAATGTACCTTTCCAGCTGGCTGATGCAGCGTTGGATAAGGTTTTCCTCGAAGAATCATTCGCGGCTGGCCTGCATGCGTTAAAAGGTCATCGTGCCGTAGGCGGAATGCGCGCTTCAATTTACAATGCTATGCCGCTGGCAGGCGTTAAAGCGCTAACCGAATTTATGACTGATTTTGAACGTCGTCACGGTTAATTAGCCGGTACGGTTTTGATAGTAAAACCTCGCCCGGTGCGGGGTTTTGTTGCATTTTATCTGGAGAAGAAGTCTCACATGCAGGAATCCCTGACTTTACAACCCGTCGCGCGAGTAGAAGGTACCGTTAACCTACCTGGTTCCAAAAGCGTCTCAAATCGCGCTTTGCTGCTCGCTGCGCTGGCAAAAGGCACTACTCGTCTGACCAACCTTCTGGACAGTGATGACGTGCGTCATATGCTGAACGCGCTAAAAGCGCTGGGCGTAAGCTTTACGCTTTCTGAAGACCGCACAGAGTGTGAAGTGACTGGTCAGGGCGGCCCTCTGCAGTCGACGCAGCCGCTGGAGCTTTTTTTAGGCAATGCCGGGACGGCGATGCGCCCGCTGGCCGCCGCGCTTTGCCTGGGTTCTAACGATATTGTGCTGACCGGAGAGCCGCGGATGAAAGAACGTCCGATTGGTCATCTGGTCGATGCGTTGCGCCAGGGCGGCGCGCAGATCGACTATCTTGAACAGACGGATTATCCGCCGCTGCATATCAAAGGCGGCTTCAGCGGGGGCGAAGTGGCCGTCGACGGTAGCGTCTCCAGCCAGTTCCTGACCGCGCTGCTGATGACCGCGCCGCTGGCTCCACAAAACACGACCATTGCCATTAAGGGCGAGCTGGTTTCAAAACCTTATATCGATATTACCCTGAACCTGATGCAGACCTTTGGCGTCACGGTAGAAAACGATAATTACGCTGTATTTCGTATCAGGGGCAACCAGAACTATACCTCGCCAGGCGATTATCTGGTGGAAGGCGATGCCTCTTCCGCCTCCTATTTCCTCGCAGCGGCCGCAGTCAAAGGCGGTACGGTTAAAGTCACCGGTATCGGTCGAAAAAGTATGCAGGGCGACATTCATTTTGCCGACGTGCTGGAAAAAATGGGCGCGGTTATTGAATGGGGCGACGACTATATCGCCTGCACGCGCGGCGAACTGAACGCTATCGATCTGGATATGAACCATATTCCGGACGCGGCGATGACTATCGCCACGGCGGCGCTGTTTGCCAAAGGCACTACGGTAATGCGTAATATCTACAACTGGCGCGTGAAAGAAACCGATCGTCTTGCGGCAATGGCGACCGAGCTTCGTAAAGTTGGTGCTGAAGTCGAAGAAGGGCATGACTATATTCGCATCACGCCGCCTGAAACTATTCAGTATGCTGAAATCGGCACCTACAACGATCACCGTATGGCGATGTGCTTCTCGCTGGTGGCCTTGTCTGCTACGCCAGTGACCATTCTCGATCCGAAATGCACGGCCAAGACCTTCCCGGATTATTTCGAGCAGTTTGCACGTCTCAGCCAGCCGGCATAACGAACGCCCCCGCTGCATAGCTGTGCAGCGGGTTGCGATCTGCTTCACGCTCCTGGCATTGGTTTCCTGGGAAATCCTTTTGCGGCTCTCGATTAATTTCAGCCCGTCTACGCTTAAGGGGTAACGATCGTCAGTAGAGCAGCGTATAATATGCGTCGTTATTTGCCTGAGCAGGTTAAGCAGGCATTCCACCAACAGGAGAACGACATGACGCCTATAGCCCAGGTGATCACCATTGATGGTCCAGGCGGAGCCGGTAAAGGGACCTTGTGCAAGGCAATGGCTGAGGCATTAAACTGGCATCTGTTGGATTCAGGCGCTATTTATCGCGTGCTGGCGCTGGCCGCGTTACACCATCAGGTAGACATGACTTCTGAAGAGGCGCTGGTCCCTATCGCGGCGCATCTGGATGTTCGCTTTGTGCCCAGCGATGGCGAGATGGAAGTCATCCTTGAGGGCGAAAACGTCTCAAGCGAAATTCGCACTCAGGATGTCAGCAATACGGCTTCGAAAGTCGCCGCTTTCCCGCGCGTACGTGAAGCGCTGCTGCGCCGTCAGCGGGGATTCCGGGAAGCACCAGGCCTTATTGCGGACGGAAGAGATATGGGTACGGTGGTTTTTCCGGACGCCCAGGTAAAGATTTTTCTGGATGCCAGCCCTGAAGAGCGTGCGCATCGCCGTATGCTACAGTTGCAGGAGAAGGGCTTTAGTGTTAACTTTGAACGCCTTTTATCTGAGATAAAAGAGCGTGACGATCGCGATCGCAACCGTGCTATCGCACCGTTAAGACCGGCAGAAGACGCGTTAGTGCTGGATTCAACCAGCATGTCAATCGAGCAGGTGATTGAAACTGCTCTGAATTATGCGCGCGAAAAACTTTCTCTGCCGCAGTAGCATCGCAGAACCGATTTTTTTAACCCTTTGATATGGATATCACAGGGCATGTGAAACAACCCCACCCGGCAGGATGTCAGGTGGACGTTAAATTGAAGAATCCTGAAGATTATCAATATGACTGAATCTTTTGCTCAACTATTTGAAGAATCCTTAAAAACAATCGAAACCCGCCCGGGTTCCATCGTTCGTGGCGTTGTTGTCTCTATCGACAAAGACGTAGTTCTGGTTGATGCGGGTCTGAAATCTGAATCTGCAATTCCTGCAGAGCAGTTCAAGAACGCAGCCGGCGAACTGGAAATCCAGGTAGGCGACGAAGTTGACGTTGCTCTGGACGCAGTGGAAGACGGCTTCGGTGAAACCCTGCTGTCCCGTGAGAAAGCTAAGCGTCATGAAGCCTGGATCACGCTGGAAAAAGCTTACGAAGATGCTGAAACTGTTACCGGTGTTATCAACGGCAAAGTGAAAGGTGGCTTCACAGTTGAGCTGAACGGTATTCGTGCGTTCCTGCCAGGTTCCCTGGTTGATGTTCGTCCAGTACGCGACACGCTGCACCTGGAAGGCAAAGAGCTTGAATTCAAAGTAATCAAGCTGGATCAGAAACGTAACAACGTGGTGGTTTCACGTCGTGCGGTTATCGAATCCGAAAACAGCGCAGAGCGCGATCAGCTGCTGGAAAACCTGCAGGAAGGCATGGAAGTTAAAGGTATCGTTAAGAACCTCACTGACTACGGTGCATTCGTTGATCTGGGCGGCGTTGACGGCCTGCTGCACATCACTGACATGGCCTGGAAACGCGTTAAGCACCCAAGCGAAATTGTCAACGTTGGCGACGAAATCACTGTTAAAGTGCTGAAGTTCGACCGCGAACGTACCCGTGTTTCTCTGGGTCTGAAACAGCTGGGCGAAGATCCATGGGTCGCAATCGCTAAGCGTTACCCGGAAGGCACCCGCCTGACTGGTCGTGTAACCAACCTGACCGACTACGGCTGCTTCGTTGAAATCGAAGAAGGCGTTGAAGGCCTGGTGCACGTTTCAGAAATGGACTGGACCAACAAAAACATTCATCCGTCTAAAGTTGTTAACGTGGGCGATGTTGTTGAAGTTATGGTTCTGGACATCGACGAAGAACGTCGTCGTATCTCCCTGGGTCTGAAGCAGTGCAAATCTAACCCATGGCAGCAGTTCGCAGAAACCCACAACAAGGGCGACCGCGTTGAAGGTAAAATCAAGTCAATCACTGACTTCGGTATCTTCATCGGCCTGGACGGCGGCATCGACGGCCTGGTTCACCTGTCTGACATCTCCTGGAACGCTACCGGAGAAGAAGCAGTTCGTGAATACAAGAAAGGCGACGAAATCGCTGCTGTGGTTCTGCAGGTTGACGCAGAGCGCGAGCGTATCTCCCTGGGCGTTAAGCAGCTGGCAGAAGATCCGTTCAACAACTACATCTCTCTGAACAAGAAAGGTGCCATTGTTAACGGTAAAGTAACTGCAGTTGACGCTAAAGGTGCTACAGTTGAACTGGCAGACGGCGTTGAGGGTTACCTGCGCGCTTCTGAAGCTTCAATCGACCGTGTAGAAGACGCTACGCTGGTTCTGAACGTTGGCGACGACGTTGAAGCTAAGTTCACTGGCGTGGATCGCAAAAACCGCGTAGTGAGCCTGTCTGTTCGTGCTAAAGACCAGGCTGACGAGAAAGAAGCTATCAATACTGTTAACACCAAACAGGAAGAAGGCAACTTCTCTAACGCTATGGCTGAAGCATTTAAAGCAGCTAAAGGCGAGTAATTGCGTTTGCATCAGGGCGGCTTAAGCTGCCCTGAACCAGCCGTGATTGCCAAAGCTTTTTCCAACAGGGATTAACCGGAGGATTTATGACCAAGTCAGAACTGATTGAAAGACTTGCTGGCCAGCACTCTCATATTCCGGCGAAAGTCGTTGAGGATGCGGTAAAAGAGATGCTTGAGCACATGGCCACTACGCTGGCCCAGGGCGAACGCATCGAAATCCGGGGCTTCGGCAGTTTTTCTTTGCACTATCGCGCTCCCCGTACCGGTCGTAACCCTAAAACGGGTGACAAGGTTGAGCTGGAAGGTAAATACGTTCCGCACTTCAAACCGGGCAAGGAATTACGCGATCGCGCGAATATCTACGGCTAAGGTTTCGCATTACCACGCAATAAAACGACACTTCGGTGTCGTTTTTTTTTGCCTGCAGCATAGCTGGATCCAGTCCGATAGTGGATTAACCAGAGCCTCCTCGCAAACCCTGTATTGCTTTCTGCAACCTGATAAAAATGTTGCGCTACGTTTCTGAAGACTGAGAAATGCTGGCTGCGCCCGTAATGAAACCCCGTCAGACTTCCGTCATGCGTAACGGAGGTAGCATTATGTCCTATAGCCTTAGCCGACTCTCGCTGTGGATGATTATCGCAGCGCTGCCGCTTTGTTGGTTGCGGGCGCTGCCTGATACAGCCGCCATCCAGCTTTTGCTGGGGCTGATTGCGCTCCTGTTGATAACCCGACAGTGCTGGTTAAGAGAAAGTGCCCTGGTTCTGCTGCTTTTTATCTGGGCCGTTATCCCGGCAAAAACGCTTCTACAACAAACCGCCTTTCTCTCAGCGGCTCCTGTTGAAGCCGTAGTGGGCATTGAACAGCTACAGCCGCAGTCGCAACGCGTCAAAATACGCATTGAAAGCGTGGCGGAGAAACGTCTTTTTCCACCTGTTTACGCCCTGATCGCTATACCGGGTACCCAAACGTTTTGTCCGGGCCAGCATTGGCGTATGAAGCTCAGGCTGCGGCCCGTGCATGCGCGCCTTAACGAGGGCGGCTTCGATGCGCAACGTTTCGCGCTGGCTGTCAGCACGCCGCTGACGGGCAGGGCGCTGACATGGCAGATTGTCGACAGCCGCTGTGGCTGGCGTGAAAAAGTCATGCAGAAAAGTCGTGACTATTTCGCCGCCTTGCCCTGGCATAGCGTTATCCTGGCGTTGACGTTTGGTGAACGTAGCGAACTAAGCAGCGAGACAAAAGCGTTGCTGAGGGAGACCGGGACGGCGCATTTGATGGCGATTTCAGGCATGCATATAGGCCTGGCTGCGAGCGTAGGCTGGCTGATAGCGCGAATTTTCCAGCCTTGCTTCCGCGCCAGCTGGATAGAGTATCGTTTTCCCCTGTTTAGCGGCATCGCGCTGGCGCTGATCTACTGCTGGCTTTCCGGCGGAAGCCCTCCGGCGCTGCGAGCGATAGTGGCGCTGCTTAGCTGGAGCCTGCTGCGCCTGAAGGGGCGTAACTGTAGCGGCTGGCAGGTTTGGCGGCTGTGTATCGGTGCTATTTTGTTTTTCGATCCCTTAAGCATTTTGTCGGACAGCTTATGGTTGTCAGCTGTTGCCGTCGCCGGGTTACTTCTCTGGTATCAATGGTTTCCGCTTTCCGGACGCTTTATCGGGAAAAAACGCTGGCTGCCGTTACAGCTGCTGCACTTACAGACCGGGCTGTTTTTATTATTGATGCCGCTACAGATCTTTATTTTTCACGGCGTGAGCGTCAGCGCGCTGCTGGCTAACCTGTGGGCAGTGCCGCTGGTCACGTTGCTTACGGTACCGCTGATCCTTGGCGCCGTTTTATCGCTGCCTGTCGCATCGCTAAGCCAGCTGCTCTGGTGGGCGGCGGATCGCTCATTGGCGCTGGTTTTTTATCCCTTACGGCAGCTGCCCGACGGCTGGCTTACCGTCAGCCAGCAGGCATTATGGCTCAGTCCCGTGTGCCTGCTGCTGCTCTTTGCCTGGCGCTTTCACTGGTGGCGAAGTTCCCCTTTGACGCTGGCCAGCTTATGTCTGGCGCTGCTGTGCTGGCGGCTGCACGTCAGGCAGCCAGAGTGGCGTATGGATATGCTGGATATCGGTCATGGACTGGCCGTAGTAATTTCGCAGCAGGGAAATGCGGTTGTGTATGATACCGGCAACAGATGGGCAGGGGGCGACGCGGCCTCAAGCCAGATTATTCCCTGGCTTCGCTGGCAGGGCATAAGCGTACAACACATTATTTTAAGCCACGGCCATCTCGACCATATCGGCGGCCTGGAAAGCCTGCACAAGGCGTTTCCCGCAGCGAAAATCCACAGCGATTTGGGCGTATCGGGACATTTACCCTGCTATCAGGGCCAAAACTGGCGCTGGCAGACGTTAAATTTTCAGGTTCTCTGGCCGGAGCGACCGCAGAAAGAGCACGGTAATAATCAGTCCTGCGTCGTAATGGTGACGGATGGTAAATGGCGGGTTTTGCTGACCGGGGATATTGAGACGCCCGCAGAGCTACAGCTTGTCAGGCGCTATGGCGAAGCGTTACGGGCGGATCTATTACAGGTGCCGCATCACGGTAGTGGAACGTCGTCTTCGCCGCCCCTGCTGCGAAGGGTGGCTGGCCAGGCCGCGCTGGCTTCCGCTGCCCGCTATAGCGCCTGGAAGCTACCGGCGGAAAGGATAATTACCCGCTATCTGAAGGACAATTACAGCTGGTACGACACGGCTGTGGCAGGGCAAATCAGCGTAGAATTTTCTAAGGATAACTGGCGTGTTTTAAGCTTAAGAGCGCAAATAATGCCCCGTTGGTACCATCAGTGGTTTGGCGTAACACGTTATTCCAGTTAGAATGAGCGGCTATTTCAATTGGAAGCTGGTTAACACATGCATCAGGACAAAGATCTCTCCACCTGGCAGACCTTTCGACGCCTCTGGCCGATGATCAAACCCTTTAAACCGGGGCTGGCCGTCTCCTCCGTTGCTCTTATTATTAACGCAGCGGGCGACGTGCTGATGATGTCCTTACTTAAGCCGCTGCTGGACGATGGTTTTGGTAAAGCGGACTCCTCCGTACTGGTCTGGATGCCCCTCGCCGTTATCGGCCTGATGCTGGTACGCGGCATATCAAGCTATATCTCAAGCTACTGCATCTCCTGGGTATCGGGGAATGTGGTGATGTCGATGCGTCGGCGTCTTTTCAGCCATATGATGGGGATGCCGGTCGCTTTCTTCGATCAGCAATCTACCGGCACGTTGCTGTCGCGCATTACTTATGATTCCGAACAGGTCGCCTCATCGTCTTCCAGCGCGCTGGTAACGGTAGTGCGCGAAGGCGCATCCATTATCGGCCTGTTTATTATGATGTTTTACTACAGCTGGCAGCTGTCGCTAATCCTGATCCTGCTGGCGCCGGTCGTCTCCTTTGCAATCCGTATGGTGTCAAAACGCTTTCGTAATATCAGCAAAAGCATGCAAAACACCATGGGCCAGGTGACCACCAGCGCAGAACAGATGCTGAAAGGGCATAAAGAAGTGCTGATCTTTGGCGGACAGCAAATCGAAACCCAGCGTTTTGACCGCGTCAGCAATCGGATGCGTCAGCAGGGGATGAAACTGGTTTCCGCTTCTTCCGTGTCCGATCCTATTATTCAGCTTATCGCTTCGCTGGCGCTGGCTTTTGTTCTGTATGCTGCCAGCTTCCCAAGCGTAATGGCAACGCTGACACCGGGCACGATTACCGTCGTCTTTACCTCTATGTTTGGTTTGATGCGCCCGCTAAAATCGCTGACGAACGTTAACGCCCAGTTCCAGCGCGGCATGGCCGCCTGCCAGACGCTTTTCTCCATTCTCGACAGCGAGCAGGAAGTTGATACGGGCACGCGCGTGATTGAGCGCGCTCGCGGCGATGTGGAGTTCCGCAATGTGACCTTTACCTATCCGGGACGCGAAACGCCTGCGCTGCATAATATCAACCTGGCGATCCCGGAGGGCAAAACCGTTGCGCTGGTGGGACGGTCTGGATCGGGTAAATCCACGATTGCCAGCCTGATGACGCGTTTTTACGATATCCAGCAGGGCGAAATTCTGATGGATGGTCACGATCTGCGTGAATATACGCTCAGCTCGCTGCGAAATCAGGTCGCTTTAGTCTCGCAAAACGTGCATCTGTTTAACGACACGGTAGCCAATAATATCGCCTACGCCCGCAACGAGCAGTACAGCCGGGAAGATATCGAAAAAGCGGCAACGATGGCGCACGCTATGGACTTTATCAGTAAAATGGATAACGGCCTGGATACGGTCATCGGTGAAAATGGCGTGCTGCTTTCCGGCGGCCAGCGCCAGCGTATTGCCATTGCCCGCGCGCTGCTGCGTGACTGTCCGATCCTGATCCTGGATGAGGCTACTTCCGCGCTGGATACCGAGTCGGAGCGCGCTATTCAGTCAGCGCTGGATGAGCTGCAAAAAAACCGTACCTCGCTGGTTATTGCGCATCGCCTCTCCACTATTGAAAAGGCAGATGAAATCGTTGTGGTTGAGGATGGCCATATCGTGGAGCGCGGCAGCCATACCGAGCTGTTAGCGCGCCAGGGTGCCTATGCTCAGCTTCATAAAATGCAATTTGGTCAATGATTGAGCGCCTCTGGAGCGGTCGGTCCGGCCTCTGGCGGCTGCTGCTGCCGTTCAGCTGGCTGTACGGGCTGATCACCAGCCTGATCCGCTTTAGCTATCGTCAGGGCTGGCGAAAGGCCTGGCGCGCGCCGGTGCCCGTGGTCGTGGTCGGGAATCTGACGGCTGGCGGCAACGGCAAAACGCCGGTGGTGATTTGGCTGGTGCAGGCACTGCAGCAGCGTGGTCTGCGCCCCGGCGTGGTATCCAGAGGCTACGGCGGTAAAGCGGAAGCTTATCCGCTGGTGCTTGATGGCAATACGACCACTAGCGAGGCGGGTGACGAACCGGTACTGATCTATCGCCGCACCGGCGCGGCGGTGGCCGTTTCACCCCGCCGTAAAGACGCCGTGCAGGCGCTGCTGGCGCAGGGCGAGGTGGATATTATTATCACCGACGACGGTCTGCAGCATTACGCGCTGGCCAGAGATTTTGAAATAGTCGTCATTGATGGTCAGCGTCGATTTGGCAACGGCTGGTGGCTGCCGGCCGGGCCAATGCGCGAGCGGGCATCACGCCTGCAAACGGTGGACGCGGTCATTACTAACGGCGGCGCGGCGCTGGCTGATGAAATAGCGATGCGCCTGACGCCCGGCCTTGCTGTCAATCTGCAAACCGGCGAAACCCGCCCTGCGGCATCGCTTGGCGACGTAGTCGCTATGGCAGGCATCGGTCATCCGCCGCGTTTTTTTGCCACGCTGCGTCAGCTGGGCGTTATCCCGATTAAGGAAGTCTCTTTCGCCGATCACCAGGCCTACAGCGAGGCGCAGCTGGCCCCGCTGGCGACTGCACACCAGGCGCTGCTGATGACGGAGAAGGATGCGGTTAAAGCCAGCCGCTTTGCCGCGGCTAACTGGTGGTATCTGCCGGTGGACGCGGCGCTACCGACGGATCGGGCTGACGCGCTGCTGAACCGCATTATTGCCCTTACGCAAAAATAACTCGCTAAACTGAATGCACTATGTGAATACAGGTGCATTATGTCGATTTCTCTCTCACTAATTCAGGCCCGCCATATTCATCTTGCCGCTCAGGGGCTGCTTCGTCCGCCCCAGCGAAAGGCGCAATTTACCGATCTGATCAACTGCGTGCGGCAAATGTCCCTGCTGCAAATCGACACTATCCATGTAGTAGCCCGCAGCCCTTATCTGGTGCTGTTCAGCCGACTTGGCGACTATCCGTCCGCGTGGCTGGAAGAGGCGTTGGCTACCGGCAGGCTGTTTGAATACTGGGCGCATGAAGCCTGCTTTATTCCTGCTGAAGATTATCCGCTGCTGCGCCACCGTATGCTTTCGCCGCAGGCTATGGGCTGGAAATATAACGGGGAGTGGGCCGCGACGCGGCAGCAGGAGGTCGCGCAGCTGCTGGCGCATATCAAAGATCACGGGCCGGTAAGATCGGCCGACTTCGCCGCGCCGCCGGGCCAGCAGTCCGGCTGGTGGGCGTGGAAACCGCACAAGCGCCATCTGGAAAACTTATTTACCGCCGGGGAATTGATGGTGGTCGAACGGCGTAATTTCCAGCGGGTTTATGACCTTCGTCAGCGGGTGCTGCCGGAATGGGATGATGCGCTGCACGCGCTGGAAGAGAAAGAGGCGGTCAGGCAAATGTTGTACAACAGCGCGCAAAGCCTGGGGCTTTTCCGGGCCGAGTGGCTGGCAGATTACTATCGGCTGAAGCGTGCGCCGGTAAAAGAGCAGCTGGCAGAGTGGATGGAGGCGGGCACGGTAGTGCCGGTGGAGGTCGAAACGTTAGGGCAGTGCTATCTCCATCACTCACAGCTGCCGATGCTGGAGCAAAAAAGCCAGGCCACGCATACTGCGCTGCTGTCGCCTTTCGATCCGGTGGTGTGGGATCGCAAGCGGGCGCTGGAACTGTTTAACTTCGCCTATCGTCTGGAGTGCTATACGCCAGAAGCGAAGCGGCAGTATGGCTACTTTGTTTTGCCGATACTGCATCGCGGCGCGCTAAAAGGGCGGCTGGATGCCAAAATGCAGCGCAAAGAAAAAGTTTTGCTGATCAGGCAACTGTGGCTGGAGCCGGGCGTGAGGATCACCGCCGGGCTGCTGACCGATCTTCAGCAGGCCATCAGCCGTTTTGCCCGCTGGCAGGGCGCGCAAAAAGTACATCTGCTAAACCTGCCTGCGGAACTGGCCGCGATCTGGCCAAAAGAATGGGCGCTTTAAGCCGACGGGGAGGTTAACCGCTCAACCGCGAGCTATGATATTCTAACGTTCTGTCTGATCGGATCCACCAGGGAGACACCATGGATCATCGTTTGCTTGAAATCGTTGCTTGCCCGGTTTGTCACGGTAAGCTGTATTACAATAAAGATCGTCAGGAACTTATCTGCAAGCCTGACGGGCTGGCTTATCCGGTGCGTGACGGCATCCCCGTTCTGCTTGAAACGGAAGCGCGCTCGCTGACGCTGGAAGAGACGCATCCATGAGTTTCGTCGCAATTATTCCGGCGCGCTACGCTTCCACCAGGCTGCCCGGAAAACCGCTGGTCGATATCCACGGCAAGCCGATGATCGTGCATGTTATGGAACGCGCGCGTGAATCAGGAGCCGAGCGCGTGATTGTCGCTACGGATAATAATGACGTCGCGCGTGCTGTAGAAGCAGCGGGCGGCGAAGTTTGCATGACGCGAGCCGATCATCAGTCCGGCACGGAAAGGCTGGCCGAGGTGATTGAGAAATACCGTTTCCCTGACGAGACGGTGATCGTCAACGTGCAGGGCGATGAGCCGATGATCCCGCCGGTCATCATCCGGCAGGTAGCGGATAATCTGGCGAAAAGCAGCGTAGGTATGGCGACGCTGGCGGTACCAATCGAGTCAGCGGAAGAAGCGTTTAACCCTAACGCCGTGAAGGTGGTCAGGGATGCGCAGGGCAACGCGCTCTATTTTTCGCGCGCGACCATCCCGTGGGACCGCGAGCGGTTTGCCGTTTCGCAGCAGGCGATTGGCGATCATTTTCTGCGCCATATCGGCATTTACGGCTATCGTGCCGGCTTTATCCGCCGCTATGTCAGCTGGCAGACCAGCCCGCTGGAGCAGATTGAGCTGCTCGAACAGCTGCGGGTACTGTGGTACGGCGAAAAAATCCATGTTGACGTGGCGCAGGCCGTTCCGGGCGCGGGTGTTGATACACCGGAAGATCTGGAACGTGTGCGGGCAGCCATGCAGTAACTATTTTCAGGGCCGGCAGCGGCCCTGGTTCTCTGCTTCTTGCTATTACCAGGAAAAAAACGGCAATCCGACTTCGCTTGCGATCAGGAGCAGCAGATGGAACATCTTCGTTCAGAACTTTCGATAGTGCTGGGTGAGACGCTAAGCCGTCTCGAATGCATCAGCGAACAGCCTTATGCCAGCCTCTACTCGCTTTACGATGGGAAAGGCCACTCTCTGCCGCTGATGGCAAAATACTTCAATACCAAAGGAATCGCCTCGCAGGAAGCCTATAAGCTGTCGATGCTGGCGCGCGAAAGCACCGTGCGTATGCCGACGGTATACGGGCTGATCGTCAGCCAGCTGCCGCCGCAGCATGAGATCCTGCTGATTGAGCGCATGGGCGGCGTTTCGGTCGAAGCGCCCACCCGCACGCCGGCTCGCTGGCAGCAGCTGCAGGATCAGATCGTCGCCGCGCTGCTGGCCTGGCATCGCATCGACAGCCACGGTCTGGTCGGTACGGTAGACAGCACGCAGGAGAATAACTGGCCCGCCTGGTATAAACAGCGGGTTGAGGTGTGGTGGTCAACGCTGAGCTATATGCGCCCGGAGCGGCTGACGATGGAAGATCACCGTTTTCTCTTTCGCTGTCGCCAGAACCTCTGCGCGCTTTTTGACGACTTCGACGATCCCTGCGTGCTGGTGCACGGCAACCTGTCGCTCAGCAATATGCTGAAGGAAGCCTGGAGCGACCAGCTGCTGTCAATGATCAATCCCGGCAGAACGCTCTGGGCGCCGCGTGAATACGAGCTGTTTCGCCTGAGTGAGGAAGGCCCGGCGGAAGCGCTGCTGTTCCGCTATCTGCAACAGGCGCCCGTCGCGGAAGGATTTATCGCCAGACGCTGGCTCTATATGCTGTGGGAAGAAGCGGATCGGCTGATCCATACCGGCCGTTTCAACCGCGCCCGCTTCGATTTAGCCGCTCGCTCCCTGCTGCCCTGGCTTGAGTGAAGGCGACGTTATCTTTTGCCAGAGTCGTCCCAGCGTCTCATAGATGGCGCGCTCGCTGTGACCAAGCCACAGCGAGGAGGGAATGGCTTTCTCCCACGCGTTCAGCGGCGAAGCGATAGCCAGCTGATTAGCCGGCGCGGGCAGCGGATCCAGCCCCTGCTGCTGAAAAAACAGCATGGCGCGCGGCAGATGCGAGGCGGAGGTCACCAGCAGGAAAGGGCGGCGGCCAACCACTTTAGCCACCTCCCGCGCTTCCTGGCTCGTATCGCGCGGCTTATCCAGCGTAATGATGGCGCTGCGCGGTACGCCCAATGACTGCGCCACTCTGGCCGTGACTTCCGCTGAGCTGACGGGATTGTTCTGCGCGGCCGCGCCGGTAAAGATCAGCGTCGATCCTGGATTTTCACGCCACAAACGGATCCCTTCCACCAGCCTTGGCAAACTGTTGCCGATCATATTCGATCCCGGCGCCCACTGCGGATTCCACGTATAGCCGCCGCCCAGCACCACAACGTAGTCCACCTTCCGGCTCTCCTGCCACGTAGCGAAACGGTTCTCAACAGGGGACAGCAGGCTATCAGCAACAGGCTGAAGGCTGATCAATAACAAGATTAGCCAGGCAGAAGAGAGTATAATTTTCCCGGTTTTTTGCCAGCGGCTGCGCCAGAGCAGAAAAAGCCCGACCGCCATCACTAACAGCAGCAGCGGCAAGGGCATCAGCAGGCCGCCAATCGCTTTTTTAAGCGTAAAAAGCATAAAAACAGCTTCCTTTTGTCCGAAAAAACGCCACCCGAAAGCGAAGCAGTGACGGAAAGGTTCATTCTCCCTCAGTGTATGCCAAAATAGCCGCCGGATTCACCCTTTTGCCCAGCCCGGAGCCCGCTTATGCAGGATCGCAACTTTGATGATATTGCGGAAAAATTTTCGCAGAATATCTACGGCACCACCAAAGGCCGTATTCGCCAGGCCATCGCCTGGCAGGAGCTGGAGACGATTCTGGCGACGCTGCCGCAAAGGCCGCTGAGCGTGCTGGATGCGGGCGGCGGCGAAGGCCAAATCAGCTGTGGGCTGGCGAGCCTTGGCCATCAGGTTCTGCTGTGCGATTTATCCGAAGAAATGCTGCAGCGCGCGCGCCTTAACGCCAGCGAGCAAGGTGTGAGCGACCACATGGAATTCAGACAAATCAGCGCACAGGAAGTCGGTCAGCATTTGGTTCAGCCTGTCGATCTGGTATTGTTTCACGCTGTGCTTGAATGGGTTGCCGAGCCGGAAGCGGTGCTGGCCGCGCTTTACGATACGCTGGCGCCCGGCGGCGTGCTCTCGCTGATGTTTTACAACCTCAACGGGCTGATGATGCAGACGCTGGTGCTGGGCAACTTTGGCTATATGCAGGCCGACTTGCGCAAGCGCAAACGTAAAACCCTGTCGCCGGACTATCCGCGCGACCCGGAGCAGGTCTATCGCTGGCTGGCGGAGATCGGTTTTACCGTCGAAAGCAAAGCCGGCGTGCGCGTTTTTCACGACTATATGCGCGATAAGCACAAGCAAACAGAACGATTTGACGAGATCCTGGCGCTGGAAAAGCGCTTTTGCCGCCAGGAGCCATTTTTAAGTTTGGGTCGCTATATCCACGTAACAGCGCGGAAGCCCATAAAGGACGAAGCATGAGTGAATTTTCCCAGACAGTACCGGAGCTGGTTGCCTGGGCGCGAAAAAATGATTTTTCCGTCTCGTTGCCTACCGAACGTCTGGCTTTTTTGCTGGCGGTCGCCACGCTTAACGGCGAGCGCATGGATGGCGAGATGAGCGAAGGCGAACTTACGGACGCCTTCCGTCACGTCAGCGAAGGATTTGAACAGACCAGCGAAACCGTCAGCGTCCGCGCCAACAACGCTATCAACGACATGGTGCGGCAGCGTTTGCTTAATCGCTTTACCAGCGAACAGGCTGAAGGGCAGGCCATTTACCGCCTGACGCCGCTCGCGATCGGCATCACCGATTACTACATTCGCCAGCGTGAGTTTTCTACGCTGCGGCTCTCCATGCAGCTTTCTATCGTGGCAAGCGAACTGAAGCGCGCGGCGGATGCGGCGGATGAAGACGGCGATGACTTTCACTGGCACCGCAACGTCTTCGCGCCGCTAAAATATTCCGTTGCCGAGATTTTTGACAGCATTGATATCACCCAGCGCATTATGGATGAGCAGCAGCAGGCGGTGAAAGACGATATCGCGCAGCTGCTCAACAAAGACTGGCGCGCGGCGATTGAAAGCTGCGAGATGCTGCTGAATGAAACCTCCGGCACGCTGCGCGAACTGCAGGATACGCTGGAAGCCGCAGGCGACAAGCTGCAGGCCAACCTGCTGCGGATCCAGGACGCCACTCTGGGCAGTCCCGACCTCGGCTTTATCGACAAGCTGGTGTTCGATCTGCAAAACAAGCTTGACCGCATTATCAGCTGGGGCCAGCAGGCCATCGATCTCTGGATTGGCTACGACCGCCACGTGCATAAATTTATCCGTACCGCGATTGATATGGATAAAAACCGCGTCTTCGCTCAGCGCCTGCGTCAGTCGCTGCAAAACTATTTCGACGCGCCGTGGGCGCTGACCTATGCCAATGCCGAACGCCTGTTTGACGTGCGTGACGAAGAGCTGACGCTGCGTAACGAAGAGGTGATGGGCGAACTGCCTGCCGAACTGGAATACGAAGAGCTGAGCGAAATTCGCGAGCAGCTGGCCGCCATGATCGAAGAGGCATTGGCCATCTATAAAGCCCAGCAAAAACCGCTGAATCTGGGCGTGGTGATGCGCGACTATCTGGCGCAATATCCCCGCGCCCGCCATTTTGACGTGGCAAGGATCGTGGTCGACCAGGCCGTGCGTTTAGGCGTCGCCGAAGCTGATTTTTCCGGTCTGCCCGCCGAGTGGCAGGCCATTAATGATTACGGAGCCAAGGTACAGGCGCATGTCATCGATAAATATTGAACAAGTGATGCCGGTTAAGCTGGCGATGGCGCTGGCTAATCCGTTATTTCCTGCGCTCGACAGCCAGCTGCGCGCGGGCCGCCATATCGGTATTGAGGAGCTGGACAACCACGCTTTTCTGATGGATTACCAGGAATATCTGGAAGAGTTTTATCTGCGCTATAACGTGGAGCTGATCCGCGCGCCGGAAGGCTTTTTCTATCTGCGTCCGCGCTCTACCACGCTGATTGCGCGTTCGGTGCTTTCCGAACTGGATATGATGGTGGGCAAAGTCCTGTGCTGGCTTTACCTCAGCCCCGAGCGGCTGGCCAATGAAGGCATCTTCACCCAGCAGGAGCTGTACGACGAACTGCTGACGCTGGCGGATGAAAGCAAGCTGCTTAAGCTGGTAAACCAGCGCTCAACCGGTTCGGATCTGGACCGTCAGAAGCTGCATGAAAAAATGCGCGCCTCCTTAAGCCGCCTGCGTCGTCTGGGCATGGTGTGGTTTATGGGCCATGACAGCAGCAAGTTCCGCATCACCGAATCCGTGTTCCGCTTTGGCGCCGACGTGCGTAGCGGGGACGATCCTCGCGAAGCGCAGCTGAGAATGATCAGAGACGGCGAGGCAATGTTTACGGAAAGCGGCCAGGCCCGCCAGAACGAAGAAGAGCAGGGTAACGACGCCGGCCAGGCGGAGGAAGAAGAATGATTGAACGCGGAAAATTTCGCTCGCTAACGCTGGTTAACTGGAACGGCTTTTTTGCCCGAACCTTCGATCTTGACGAACTGGTTACCACGCTGTCCGGCGGTAACGGCGCGGGGAAATCGACCACGATGGCCGCTTTCGTTACCGCGCTGATCCCCGATCTGACGCTGCTGCACTTTCGTAACACTACGGAAGCGGGCGCGACCTCCGGCTCGCGCGACAAAGGCCTGCACGGCAAGCTCAAGCCGGGCGTCTGCTATGCGGCGCTGGACGTGGTTAACTCGGTGCACCAGCGCGTTATCGTCGGCGTGCGCCTGCAGCAAATCGCCGGCCGCGACCGCAAAGTGGATATCAGACCGTTCAGTATTCACGGCCTGCCGACGTCCATTAACCCGACGGAGATCCTGACCGAAACGGTTAACGCTCGTCAGGCTCGCGTGCTGCCGCTCAGCGAGCTGAAAGAGAAGTTCGAAGCGATGGAGAGCGTGCAGTTCAAGCAGTACAACTCCATTACTGAATACCACTCGATGATGTTCGATCTGGGCATTGTGGCGCGTCGTCTGCGCTCTGCGGCGGATCGCAGCAAATACTACCGCCTGATCGAGGCGTCGCTGTACGGCGGCATCTCCAGCGCCATTACGCGCTCGCTGCGTGACTACCTGCTGCCGGAAAACGGCGGCGTGCGTAAGGCTTTCCAGGATATGGAAGCGGCGCTGCGTGAAAACCGGATGACGCTGGAAGCGATCCGCGTAACGCAGTCCGATCGCGATCTCTTTAAGCATCTTATCTCAGAAGCGACCAGCTACGTGGCCGCCGACTATATGCGCCACGCCAACGAGCGCCGCGTTCATCTGAACGGCGCCATGCTGCAGCGCAGCGAGCTTTTCGGCAGCCGTAAACAGCTGGCCGCCGAGCAGTATCGTCATGTAGAAATGGCGCGCGAGCTGGCGGAGCATAGCGGGGCGGAAAGCGATCTGGAAACGGATTACCAGAGCGCCAGCGATCACCTTAACCTGGTGCAGACCGCCATGCGCCAGCAGGAAAAAATCGAGCGTTACGAAGGCGATATCGATGAGCTGACCTATCGTCTGGAAGAGCAGAACGAGGTCGTTGCTGAAGCGCGCGAAGTCCATGAAGAAAACGAAGCGCGGGCGGAAGCCGCCGAGCTGGAAGTGGACGAGCTGAAAAGCCAGCTGGCCGACTATCAGCAGGCGCTGGATGTACAGCAAACGCGCGCTATTCAATACCAGCAGGCGCTGGCGGCCTTACAGCGCGCTCAGGAAATTTGCCAGATCCGCGAGCTGACTATTGAGAACGCTCAGGAATGGCAGGAAACCTTCCGGGCGAAAGAGCAGGAAGCCACGGACAGGCTGCTGATGCTGGAGCAGAAAATGAGCGTGGCGCAGGCCGCGCACAGCCAGTTCGAGCAGGCGTTTGAGCTGGTGACGCGTATTGCCGGGCCGGTGAGCCGCAGCGAAGCCTGGCAGACCGGCCGCGAGCTGCTGCGCGACGCCGGCAATCAGCGCTATCACGCCGATCAGCTCCAGTCGCTGCGCTCGCGTCTTTCAGAGATGGAGCAGCGGCTGCGCGAGCAGCAGGAAGCCGAGCGGTTGCTGAACGAGTTCTGCAAAAAGCACGGTCAGCAGTACGCGCCAGAAGAGCTGGAAGCATTGCAGTATGAGCTGGAAGCGCGCATTGAGCAGCTTGGCGAGAGCGTTGCCGACGCGGGCGAACGACGTCTGGCGATGCGCCAGGAGCTGGAGCAGGTGCGTGAACGTATCGCCCGCCTGACGCGACAGGCGCCGCAGTGGCTGAACGCGCAGGAAATTTTAACACAGCTGCGCGAGCAAACCGGCGAGGCGCTGGAAAACGGCCAGCAGGTAACCGAGCATATGCAGCGCCTGCTGGAGCGCGAGCGTGAAACCACCGTTGAGCGTGATGAAGTCGCCAGCCGCAAACGCGAGGTGGAAAGCCAGATCGATCGGCTGAGCCAGCCGGGCGGATCGGAAGATGCGCGCCTGAACCAGCTGGCCGAGCGTTTCGGCGGCGTGCTGCTTTCTGAAATTTATGATGACGTCACCATTGAGGACGCGCCTTACTTCTCCGCGCTGTACGGCCCTGCGCGCCACGCTATCGTGGTGCCGGATCTGTCGCTGGTGCGTGAACAGCTGGACGGGCTGGAAGAGTGCCCGGAAGATCTCTATCTGATCGAAGGCGATCCGCAGTCGTTCGACGACAGCGTCTTCAATGTTGAAGAGTTACAAAAAGCGGTCGTGGTCAAAGCGGGCGATCGTCAGTGGCGCTATTCCCGCTTTCCGAAAGTCCCGCTGTTTGGCCGCGCCGCCCGTGAAAACCAGCTGGAGCTGCTGCGTGCCGAGCGCGAAACGCTGGCGGAACGCTACGCCACGCTCTCCTTCGACGTGCAGAAAACGCAGCGCCTGCATCAGGCGTTCAGCCGCTTTATCGGCGGCCATCTGGGCGTGGCCTTCGAGCCGGATCCGGAAGCGGAAATTCGTCAGCTGAATGGCCGCCGCGGCGAGCTTGAGCGCGCCATCAGCTCACATGAAAGCGAAAACCAGCAGCAGCGCCAGCAGTTTGACCAGGCGAAAGAGGGTGTCGCTCAGCTTAACCGACTGATGCCGCGCGTTAGCCTGCTGCTGGACGAAACGCTCCAGGATCGTCACGAAGAGCTGCTGGAGCGCCTGGACGAAGCGCAGGAAGCCGCACGCTTCCTGCAGCAGCACGGTGCCGCCCTCGCTAAGCTGGAGCCGCTGGTGGCGGTGCTGCAAAGCGACCCGGAACAGCATGAGCAGCTCAAGCTGGATTATCAGCAGGCGCAGCAGGCGCAGCGCGATGCGCGTCAGCAGGCTTTCGCCATCACCGAAGTGGTGCAGCGACGCGCGCATTTCAACTATGCGGACTCGGCCGGAATGCTTGACGGCAACAGCGACCTCAACGAGAAGCTGCGTCGTCGTCTTGAGCAGGCAGAGGCCGAACGTGCGCGTGCGCGCGAGCAGCTGAGAAACCATCAGGCGCAGCTGACGCAATACAGCCAGGTGCTCGCCTCGCTGAAAAGCTCGTATGATGCCAAGCGAGATATGCTGAAGGAGCTACAGCAGGAAATGCAGGCTATCGGCGTGCAGGCGGATGCCAGCGCGGAAGAGCGCGCGCGGCTGCGTCGCGACGAGCTTTATACGGCGCTGAGCAATAACCGCAGCCGCCGCAACCAGCTGGAAAAACAGCTGACCTTCTGTGAAGCGGAAATGGACGCGCTGCAGAAAAAACTGAAGCGCGTCGAGCGTGATTATCACCAGAGCCGCGAACAGGTGGTCAGCGCCAAAGCCGGTTGGGTCGCCGTTCTGCGCATGGTGAAAGATAACGGCGTCGAACGTCGTCTGCATCGCCGCGAGCTGGCCTATCTGGGCGGCGACGAGCTGCGCTCCATGTCGGATAAGGCGCTGGGCGCGCTGCGTCTGGCGGTCGCCGATAACGAGCACCTGCGTGATATCCTGCGCCAGTCGGAAGATCCTAAGCGGCCTGAGCGTAAAATTGAGTTCTTTATCGCCGTTTATCAGCATCTGCGCGAGCGTATCCGTCAGGATATTATCCGCACGGACGATCCGGTAGAAGCGATCGAGCAGATGGAAATTGAGCTGAGCCGTCTGAGCGAAGAGCTGACCGCTCGTGAGCAGATGCTGGCTATCAGCTCGCGCAGCGTGGCGAACATCATTCGCAAAACCATCCAGCGCGAGCAGAACCGTATCCGCCAGCTGAACCAGGGCTTGCAGAGCGTCAGCTTTGGTCAGGTACACAGCGTGCGGCTGAACGTCAACGTGCGGGAAACGCACGCCACGCTGCTGGACGTGCTTTCAGAGCAGCACGAACAGCATCAGGATCTGTTCAAGAGCCAGCGTCTGACCTTCTCCGAAGCGCTGGCGAAGCTCTATCAGCGCCTGAATCCGCAGATCGATATGGGACAGCGCACGCCGCAAACTATCGGCGAAGAGCTGCTGGACTACCGCAACTACCTTTCTATGGAAGTGGAGGTTAACCGCGGTTCCGATGGCTGGCTGCGCGCGGAAAGCGGGGCGCTGTCGACGGGCGAGGCGATCGGCACCGGGATGTCGATTCTGGTGATGGTAGTGCAAAGCTGGGAAGAAGAGTCTCGCCGCCTGCGCGGTAAAGATATATCGCCTTGCCGCCTGCTGTTCCTGGATGAGGCGGCGCGTCTGGATGCCAAATCTATCGCCACGCTTTTTGAACTGTGCGATCGCCTTGAAATGCAGCTGATTATTGCCGCGCCGGAGAATATCAGCCCGGAGAAAGGCACGACCTATAAGCTGGTGCGTAAGGTTATCAACAACAGCGAGCACGTTCACGTGGTTGGCCTGCGCGGCTTCGCGGCCGAGCCTGCCAATATTTCGGCAGAGCCTGCCGAACTCTCCTCCTGAGTCGAACAGCACAAAATAATCGGCGGCACGTATAGCAAAATCCGTGCCGCCGAATTACTCTCTCAGGCGCGCCGCTGCATACGCGCGCCGTTTTCTTTTCTATACTAATAACATTATTCAGGCGTCGATCGTTCAGACCCGCTACAGGAGGCAAGGGATGTTGCTGACAGGAACTCATTTTGCAAAGCTTAGCCTGGCCTGCTGCCTGGCGTTAGCGCTGGGGCAAGCCGTACCCGCCGCTGCGGCCATGCCGCATTCGGCCGCCGTTTCCGCTTCGCAGGCGCAGGTAAAGCTACAATCGCTGTTTACTAACGGCTACCGGCCTTTTTATCTTAAAACGCTGGCATCGTTATATGCTACGCAGCATATGCAGCCTCTGTGGCAGGATCGCCAGGCCGTGCAGCAGTTTCAGCAGCAGCTGGCGGAAGTCGCGATTTCCGGCGTACAGCCGCAGTTCACGCAGTGGGTTAAATTATTAACCGATCCTGCGGTAACAGGTTTGGAACGAGACGTCGTGCTTTCCGACGCTATGCTTGGCTATCTGCAATTCGCTTCGACGGTGCCGGCTAAAGGCGAAACCTGGCTTTACAGCAATGTCCCCTACAAGCTGGAAGTTCCTGCCTTATCGGTGATTAACCAGTGGCAGCGGGCAATTGAGCATGGCGCCACGCATGCTTTTGTCGCCTCTTTGGCGCCGCAGCATCCACAGTATCCTTTAATGCACCAGGCGTTAAAAGATTTGCTGGCGGACAACCGCGCCTGGCCGCAGCTGACCGACAGACAAAGCCTGCGCCCTGGGCAGCTGAGCGACGATGTGCCTGCGCTGAGAGAAATTTTGCAGCGCACCAATATGCTGACGCCCGGCAGCGATACGCCAAAACCTGATGACGATGCGGTGCCGACCACGCCGGTCCCGGCTTCCTTCGTAGATGAAGAAATCGCGGTTAGCCCTTCGGCCTCTCCCGCAGAGCAAACTCCGCAGGCGAATACGCCGGAGCAGGCCGGCCACGTAGAAAGTGGTACGCTCAGTAATCCTGCCCATATCTATTCTGAAGATTTGGTGGCGGGCGTGAAACGCTTTCAGCGCTGGCAGGGCCTGGAGGCCGATGGCGTTATCGGGCCAAGAACGCGTGAATGGCTAAACGTTTCTCCGCAGCTGCGGGCCTCGCTGCTGGCGCTGAACATTCAGCGGCTAAGGCTGCTGCCGGATGATATGCATAACGGCATCATGGTGAATATTGCCAACTACTCGCTGAAATATTATCTGAATGGCAATCAGATCCTGGATTCCCGCGTTATCGTGGGCCGTCCGGATCGTAAAACGCCGCTCATGCGCAGTGCCTTAAACAACGTGGTGCTTAATCCGCCATGGAATGTACCCACCACGCTGGTGCGCAAAGATATTATCCCGAAGGTAAAACAGGATCCGAGCTACCTGTATAAGCACAACTACACGCTGCTTTCCGGCTGGAGCAGCGATGCTGAAGTGATCGATCCTTCCATGATTGACTGGCGGATGGTTTCGGCAGCTTCGTTCCCGTATCGTATCCGTCAGGCGCCAGGGGCAACGAACTCGCTGGGTCGTTATAAATTTAATATGCCAAGCTCGGACGCTATCTATCTGCACGATACGCCTAACCACAATCTTTTCCAGAAGGATATCAGGGCGCTGAGTTCCGGCTGCGTCAGGGTAAACAAGGCGTCTGATTTGGCTAATCTGCTGTTACAGGATGCGGGCTGGAATGATTCGCGTATCTCCAGCACGCTGAAGCAGGGTGATACCCGTTATGTGCCGGTGCGTCATCACATTCCGGTCAACCTGTATTACCTGACCGCCTGGGTCGCTGACGACGGACGTACGCAATATCGTACAGATATTTACAATTATGACCTGACGGCGCGCTCCGGGGCGCAGGTATTGGCGAAAGCTGGTCAATTATTACTCTAGTGGTTGATTCTTCAGGTTTTCTGATGTTGGCCTGCGGCCAGCCTGTCTGACGGGTACGGCAGCCTCTCAAGGAATTGCCGTATCCGTCACGTTTCGTCGGTTGACGCCACATTTCTACCCGGTTATGGTTCCGGGCGGTGAACGTTTCCACCGTTTCAGAACTTTTTTAGCCGGGTAACACAGATTAATGGATAAATTCGACTCTCATCGCCGTAAATTACTGGCCCTGGGCGGCGCGGCACTAGGCCTGTCGCTGCTTCCTGGCCAGGCTTTCGCTTCGCTTTCCACCTCACGTCCTCGCATTCTGACGCTGAATAATTTACATACCGGAGAAAGCCTTAAAACCGAGTTTTTCAACGGGAAAAGCTATGACAAGAATGAGTTAACGCGCCTTAACCATTTTTTTCGTGATTATCGCGCCAACAGGATCAAAAGCATCGATCCACATCTTTTCGATCAGCTGTATCGGCTCCAGGCGCTGTTAGATACGCGCAAGCCCGTACAGCTGATTTCCGGTTACCGTACGCTGGCGACCAACAACTCGCTGCGCGAACGCGGCAGCAGCACCGGCGTAGCCAAGCACAGCTATCATACGCTGGGCCAGGCAATGGATTTTCATATTGAGGGGATCGCCCTCAGCAATATACGCAAAGCGGCTCTTTCCATGCGGGCCGGGGGTGTAGGATACTATCCCAAAAGCAACTTTGTGCATATTGATACCGGGCCGGCAAGGCACTGGTAAGAAAATCCGGGCTGACCGGAATTAATGGAGCCTTATGAATTATCAAACTATTCCGGTAACGGCCTTTTCGCAAAACTGCTCTTTGATCTGGTGTCCGGTGACGCTGCAGGCCGCCATTGTCGATCCTGGCGGCGACGCAGAAAAAATTAAAGCGCAGACGACGGCAAAGGGCGTAACAGTTACGCAAATTCTGCTGACGCATGGCCATCTGGACCACGTAGGCGCGGCGGCTGAACTGGCTGCTTTTTATGCCGTACCGGTTGTTGGGCCGCATAAAGCAGATGCGTTCTGGCTGGAAGGGCTGCCGATGCAGAGCCAGATGTTTGGTTTTCCTGAATGTGCGCCGTTAACGCCCGATCGCTGGCTGGAAGAGGGTGAGGTTGTGCACGTGGGCGATATCTCGCTTGAGGTTCTGCTCTGTCCGGGCCATACGCCGGGTCATATCGTATTTTTTGATCGGGCTTCTCGCCTGCTGATCTCCGGCGATGTGATCTTCAGCGGCGGCGTGGGACGTACCGATTTCCCTCAGGGCAGCCATAGCGACCTGATTGCCGCGATCAAAAACAAGCTGCTGCCGCTTGGCGATGACGTCACCTTTTTACCCGGCCACGGCCCCAGCTCGACGCTGGGCAGAGAGCGGATTTCCAATCCTTTTCTGCAATAAAGCTGCCGTATAAAAAAGCCTGCGTAATGCAGGCTTTTTTATTGCGTGACGGATAAAATATTTCGCATCCGCTTTATGTGCACTTACAGCACGGCGGCAATCGCTTCGCACAGCGGCGCCATATTGTCCGGCGTCATTCCCGCTACGTTAACCCGGCCTGAATTGACCGCATAAACGCCAAACTCTTCCCGCAGTCTAATCACCTGATCTTTGGTCAGGCCGCTAAAAGAGAACATACCGTTCTGGTTGATAATAAAGCTGAAGTCGCCTTTTGCCCCTTTTTCCTGCAGGGTATTAACGAACAGCTGACGCATACGGTGGATGCGCTGGCGCATATCGGTCAACTCCTGCTCCCACAGGGTACGCAGCGCATCGTTGCCCAGGATAGTGGCGACGACCGCCGCGCCATGCGCAGGCGGATTAGAGTAGTTCGCGCGGATGGTAGCTTTAACCTGGCTAAAGGCCGTGTTGGCAATATCGGCCGTGCTGGCGACCAGCGTGAACGCGCCTACGCGCTCATTATAAAGCCCGAAGTTCTTCGAATAAGAACTGGCGACAATCAGCTCCTGGTGTCCGGCAGCAAAAATGCGCAGGCCCTCTGCATCTTCTTCCAGCCCACGCGCAAAGCCCTGATAGGCAAAGTCGAACAGCGGCAGCCAGCCTTTCGCCAGCGACATCTCGGCAAGCTCCTGCCACTGTGCGGCCGTAGGATCGATGCCGGTAGGGTTATGGCAGCAGCCGTGGAACAGCACAATATCGCCCGCCTGCGCTTCACGCAGCGCGTTCAGCATTCCGTCGAAATCCAGCGAATGGCTGGCCGCATCGTAATACTGATATTCACAGACTTCCAGTCCGGCGGACTGAAACACATTTTTATGATTAGGCCAGCTAGGATTGCTGACCCAAACGCGCCTGGCGCCGGTTTGCGCGGCAATAAAATCCGCCGCTACGCGCAGCGCGCCCGTACCGCCAGGCGTTTGCGCTGTACGCGCACGTTTGTCACGCAGGATGGCGTTATCTTTGCCAAACAGCAGCGCCTGCGTACATTTGCCAAAATCGGCCAGGCCATCAATGCTCAAATAATTTTTGGTCGTTTCATTTTCCAGCAGATACTGCTCGGCTTTTTTCACGCTGGTCAGCACCGGCGTTTTGCCGGTTTCGTCCTTATAAACGCCAATGCCAAGGTTAATTTTGTCAGGACGGTCGTCCGCACGATAAAGGTCGGCTAAGCCAAGGATAGGATCTGCGGGTGCAGCTGCAATGCGTTCAAACATAATGAAAGTCCGTTATAACCTGAAACGAAATGAGAATTCAGGGTACCGCCACTATGATAAAAATGCCAACCGTTTGCGCTAAAAACAGTGAAAGAATGCCCTGGATAAAGGTAGCGGCAGCCAGCTGCTATAAACACCTGTAAAGGTAAAATAAGCGCGGCCGCTTTCCTGGCGTACGGGGCCTATAGCCAATGAAAACCTCTGGCCATAATGTAGGCCAGGCCCAGCGCAACGCCGATCAGCGCGCTAAACATCAGGCGAAAATCAGTCTGCATATCTTTGCGGATATCTTTCATCTCACCGCGTACGTCCTGTATCTCACCGCGCACGTCCTTTATCTCGCCGCGTACATCCTTTATTTCCCCACGAATATCATGGAGCTCGTTTCTGATATCGTTAACGTCATGTCTGAGCCAGGCGATATGCATTTCGATACGGGTAAAGCGCGCTTCCGTCTCGGTTTCTTTTTTTTCCTGCTGGTTGCTGTGGTTTGACAGCGTTAGCAGAAGAGGGCTGTCCATATCCATATTGGCTCTCCTTAAGCTAAATCCAGACTGATTTTTTCATGTTCACGCGTGGCTAACAAACACTTTTGGAAATTTTTCAGGAACGCTGCGGCATGGCTCGAATTTTTATGAAACGGAAAAAGAAATTACATAGGGAAGCGACAGGTTTTATTTAGCAGCACGGGCAAGTCAGGAAGGGAATAAGGGCAGGCAGAGAAAAGCGAAGGTGCAGACAATAAAAAAGCGGGGCCGAAGCCCCGCCAGACGATTTGTTGCTTGATTAGAACTGGTAAACCAGACCTACAGCCACGGTGTCGTCGGTGTTCAGACCCAGTGGATTGTTGTCATCCAGCAGGTTGATCTGGTAGTCAACGTAAGTAGACATGTTTTTGTTGAAGTAGTAGGTTGCGCCCACATCAACATATTTGATCAGGTCAGCATCGCCAACGCCTTCGATATCCTTGCCTTTAGACTGCACGTAGGCCAGGGATGGACGCAGACCGAAGTCAAACTGATACTGCGCAACCAGCTCAATGTTCTGAGCCTTGTTAGCGAAAGAGTTAGCAGACCAGGAAGTGCTGTCAGCGTCGCTAAAATTGCCGCTGTAAGAAATTGGCGTGGCGTTACGGGTTTCACCGTACATCGCTGCCAGGTAAACGCTGTTAGCGTCATATTTCAGCGCGGTAGCCCATGCTTCAGCACGTTTACCCGCGCCGCTATTGATGGTGACGGATTCAGCGGAGTTATTCGGGTTAGTCACGGTACGCACGCCAGCTGCCTGCGCATCGGTACGGTCATAAGAACCATAAGCTGCAGACACGCCTACACCGATTGGCGCGGTATAGCTGGTAGAGACTGCGTAACCGTCTCCGTTAGCGCGGCGAATGTCGTCTTCACGCTCGTTTTTACCCTGATACTGTACGGCAAAGTTCCAGCCGTCAACCAGGCCAAAGAAGTTGGTGTTGCGGTAGGTCAGCACGCCGGTAGTACGGCCGCCCAGGATGCCCAGGTCGCTATAGGCAGAGTCGCCGCCGAACTCTGGCAGCATATCGGTCCAGCCCATTGGATCGTACAGCAGGCTGTAGTTACGGCCGTAATCGATAGAGCCGTACTCAGCGAATTTCAGACCAGCGAAGCCCAGACGGGTTTTGTTGCCGTCCTGCGCGTCGGAGCCGCCTTCAGAATTGTTTGCCTGGATGTTGTATTCCCACTGGCCGTAGCCGGTGAGCATATCGTTAATCTGGGTTTCACCTTTGAAACCAAAACGCACGTAGCTCTGGTCGCCATCGTTGCCGTCGTTATCAGAGAAATAGTGCAAACCAACTGCTTTCCCATAGAGGTCCAGCTTATTGCCGTCTTTGTTATAGATTTCTGCTGCATTGGCTGCACCAGCGGCTAACAGGGCTGGGATAACCAGTGCCAGAATATTGCGCTTCATCATTATTTATTACCCTCATTGGAGTTATCTGGACACCTGCCACTGCCGTCAATAATTCTTTACAGAACTACGATGAGAGTTTGGTGTCTTCCTGTATCTGCACGCATCTTTCCATTCGCGGTGCGGTTAATCTACCTCGAAAATGCTACTAATATCCTATTCTGGTTACAGGAAGAAAATTTGTGTTTCAATATGTAAATAAAACGGAACTTTGTGAACTATATCTAAATTTACAAAAATAAAAAAAGGCCAGCGAGGCTGGCCTTAGTTATATATATGAATTTCTTATATTTAATGCAAAAATCAGAAGCTGGCGTTGCGCGGCGTCCTTGGGAAGGCGATGACGTCCCTGACATTTTGCACGCCGGTAACGTAGGCGATCAGGCGCTCAAAACCTAAGCCGAAGCCGGAATGAGGCACGGTGCCGTAGCGGCGCAGATCGCGATACCACCAGTAGTCTTCTTTGTTCAGCCCCATCTCCGCCAGACGCGCGTCCAGCACGTCCAGACGCTCTTCACGCTGCGAACCGCCGATGATTTCACCAATGCCCGGCGCCAGAACGTCCATCGCCGCCACGGTTTTGCCATCGTCGTTCAGGCGCATATAGAACGCCTTGATGTCTTTCGGGTAGTTTTTCACTACGACCGGCGCTTTAAAATGTTTCTCCGCCAGGTAGCGCTCGTGCTCGGACGAGAGATCGATACCCCAGGAGACGGCGTTTTCAAACTTCTCGCCGCAGGCTTTCAGGATCTCGATAGCATCGGTGTAATCCACCTGCGCAAAATCGGTAGTAACAAATTGCTCCAGGCGAGTAATCGCTTCTTTGTCTACGCGTTCGGCAAAGAAAGCCATATCGTCGGCACGTTCGGCCAGGACGGCCTTAAAGACGTACTTCAGCATGGCTTCAGCCAGCGCGGCGTTATCTTCCAGATCGGCGAAGGCCACTTCCGGCTCCAGCATCCAGAATTCCGCCAGGTGACGGCTGGTATTGGAGTTTTCAGCGCGGAAAGTCGGGCCGAAGGTGTAGATTTTGGAAATCGCGCTGGCGTAGGTTTCACCGTTAAGCTGGCCGGAAACGGTCAGGAACGCCTCTTTACCGAAGAAATCTTCATCGTAATTGACTTTGCCTTCCGGCGTACGCGGCAGGTTTTCCATATCGAGCGTGGAGACGCGGAACATTTCACCAGCGCCTTCCGTATCGGAAGCGGTGATCAGCGGGGTGGAGACCCAGAAAAACCCCTGCTCGTCAAAGAAGCGATGCAGCGCCTGCGCCAGCGTATGGCGAACGCGCGCGACGGCGCCGATCAGGTTAGTGCGCGGACGCAAATGCGCCACTTCACGCAGATACTCGATGCTGTGACGCTTGGCCGCCATCGGATAGGTGTCCGGATCGTCGACCCAGCCCACGACTTCCACCGCGCTGGCCTGGATCTCAAAGCTCTGGCCCTGGCCTGGCGAGGCCACGACTTTTCCGGTGATTGCCACGGAACAGCCGGTGGTCAGGCGCAGCACTTCTTCCTGGTAATTATTCAGAGAATTATTAACGACGGCCTGGACAGGATTAAAGCAGGAACCGTCGTAGACGGCGATAAAGGAAATACCGGCTTTTGAATCTCTTCGGGTACGCACCCAGCCGCGAACGGTGACTTCGCTGTCAACCGCGATCCGGCCTTGCAGTACATCCGCTACAGGCACAACGCTCATATAAGTCTCTCTTTTCATCAGAATTAAAATTACCCGAAACCGGGGCAATGCTATGTTACTTGCCAGAAGATGAGACACAAGAAGAATTCGTTGCGAGGCAGGAGATTTCTTAACGAAAGGCAATCAGAAAGAGAGAAAGGCAGGGCGCCTTTCTCTCTGTAGGCAGCCTAGCTGGCTTTTTTCACCAGCGGCAGATCGAACGCCTTGCGCAGGGCGCGAACAAAAGCTTTATCCTGGCAAATGGTTTTGCCGGGGCTGTCGGAGAGTTTGGCGACCGGTTTGCCGTTGCACTCTACCAGCTTAATGACGATATTCAGCGGTTTTACCTGAGGGATATCGCAGGTCAGCCGCGTGCCGATACCGAAAATGACCTCGATGCGCTGGCCAAAGTGGCGATAAAGCTCCACCGCTTTTGGCAAATCGAGATTGTCTGAAAAGACCAGCGTTTTTTCCTGCGGATCGATGCCGAGCTTTTCGTAATGCGCAATGGCTTTTTCACCCCATTCCACGGGATCGCCGGAGTCATGGCGCAGTCCCTGATAGCTGCTGGCGAAATTCAGGCCGAAATCACGCAGGAAAGCGTCCATGGTGATGCAGTCGGTCAGCGCAATACCCAGACGGTTCGGATACTCCTCCAGCCAGGCCTGCAAGGCGGCGCGCTGGCTGTTGGCCAGAACAGGGCTGATCTGCTGATGTGCCTGGAACCATTCATGCGCCTGCGTGCCCACCGGCGCGAGCTGTAGCTGCCGGGCAACATCGTAGTTGCTGGAGCCGACCAGCCAGGGGAAATCGGCTTTTAGCGTGCTGACAATCGCCAGCTGCACATCGCGGGAGAAACGGCGGCGCGTACCGAAGTCCATCAGCTTAAAGCGGGACATATCCAAATCTGCCGTCAGCTTGCCGAAATCAAGCAGCTTGCTTTGCAGACGCTCGACGGCCATCGCGGGGACGACCAGCGGCGAGCGGTGGCGGTGCACCACTTCGCTGATCAGCGCCAGCAGCGGCACCTCCCACATAATCACCTCCCGCCACGGGCCGGCGATGCGGATATCCAGCTTGCCCTGATGATTGCGGATGCGCACCTGAGCAGGGTCATAGCGGAATTGTTTCAGCCACTGCAGATAATCCGCGCTGAAAAACGGCAGTCCGGCAAGATAGCGGCTCTCTTCGTCGCTGAGCGCCAGCGACTGCATCAGGGTCACCTGTTGAGCGATTTCCTCAGCGTAGATGCCAAGCAGATCGTCGCCACGGCAGCGAAACTCAGCCACTACGGAAACGTTCTGATAGCGATGAAATACCGCCTGCTGCATATGCAGCTTATAGGCGTCCGTATCCAGCAGCGTGGTCAGTATCGGGGAAGCATGTCGTGTCATGGTGCGTTTCAGCATCCTCTGGCGAAGAGCGTTATCCCTGGTTTAAAAAATAGTAATGACGCAGGAGTATAACTTGAATACTCATTTATTGAACCCGATCACAGCACAATTCGATCCGGCAGGTCGAGGGCAATCCGTGCGATTGTTAAGAGGATGTAGCTTTTAACAGCAATTCCGACCACCCGACGCGATTCTCCATGGCAACATTGCAGGAAGCGGAATAGACTTGCAAAGTTAACTAATTATCGACATGAGAAGCACTTATGACGCAACTGCCACAATCCAAAAATCGCCATGATTATCGTGCGCCGGATTACACCATTACCGACATCGATCTGACGTTTGAACTGGATGCCGCAACCACCCGTGTGACGGCCGTCAGCCGCGTAAAGCGTTTGGGCCAGGCTGATGCGTCGCTGCGTCTGGATGGGGAAGATCTGACGCTGGTCTCGCTGGAGATTGACGATCGGCCCTGGACGGATTACGCGCTGGAAGAGGGCGCGCTGATAGTTTCCGGCCTGCCGGAGTCATTCACGATGAAAATCGTCAACGATATTCATCCGGATAAAAACAGCGCGCTGGAAGGCCTGTATAAATCGGGCGAGGCGCTTTGTACCCAGTGCGAGGCCGAAGGCTTCCGCCATATCACCTGGTATCTGGATCGCCCTGACGTGCTGGCTCGCTTCACCACGACCATCATCGCGGAACAACAGCTTTATCCGTATCTGCTGTCAAACGGCAACCGGATAGCCGGCGGCGAAGCGGAAAACGGACGTCACTGGGTAAAATGGGAAGATCCTTTTCCAAAGCCGTGCTACCTGTTTGCGCTGGTGGCAGGCGACTTTGACGTGCTGCGCGACAGCTTTAAAACGCGCTCCGGCCGGGATGTTGCGCTGGAGATCTTCGTGGATCGCGGCAACCTCGATCGCGCCGACTGGGCAATGACCTCGCTGAAAAACAGCATGAAGTGGGACGAGCAGCGTTTCGGCCTGGAATACGATCTGGATATCTTTATGATCGTTGCCGTCGACTTCTTCAACATGGGCGCGATGGAAAATAAAGGCCTGAACGTCTTTAACTCTAAATACGTGCTGGCGAAAGCGGAAACGGCGACGGATAAAGACTATCTGGGCATTGAAGCGGTGATCGGCCACGAATATTTCCACAACTGGACGGGCAACCGCGTCACCTGCCGCGACTGGTTCCAGCTTAGCCTGAAAGAGGGCCTGACCGTATTCCGCGATCAGGAATTCAGTTCCGATCTCGGCTCTCGCGCGGTCAATCGTATCGATAACGTGCGCGTGATGCGCGGCGCGCAGTTTGCCGAAGACGCCAGCCCAATGGCGCATCCGATCCGCCCTGAGCAGGTGATCGAGATGAACAACTTCTATACGCTGACCGTGTATGAAAAAGGGTCTGAAGTTATTCGTATGCTGCACACCCTGCTGGGCGAGGCGAATTTCCAGAAAGGCATGCAGCTTTACTTCGAGCGCCACGACGGCAGCGCAGCGACCTGCGACGATTTTGTGCAGGCGATGGAGGATGCTTCCAACGTCGATCTTTCCCAGTTCCGCCGCTGGTACAGCCAGTCCGGCACGCCGGTGCTTTCCGTACGCGATGACTATAACGCCGAGCTACAACAGTACACGCTGCACGTTACCCAAATGACGCCGCCAACGGCCGATCAGAAAAACAAGCTGCCGCTGCATATTCCGCTGGATATCGAGCTTTACGACAGTGAAGGCAACGTCATTCCTTTGCAGCACAATGGTCATCCGGTTCATCATGTGCTGAACGTGACGGAAGAATTCCAGAGCTTTGTGTTCGACGAGGTTTATCAGCAGCCGATCCCCTCGTTGCTGCGTGAATTCTCCGCGCCGGTGAAGCTGGACTACAACTGGAGCGATGCGCAGCTGACTTTCCTGATGCGCCATGCCCGTAACGATTTCTCACGTTGGGATGCCGCGCAAAGTCTGCTGGCGACCCATATCAGGCTGAACGTCGCCCGCTTCCAGCAGGGCCAGCCGCTTTCGCTGCCGCTGCACGTTGCCGATGCTTTCCGCGCCGTGCTGCTGGAGGAAAACAGCGATCCGGCATTGATGGCGCTGATCCTGACGCTGCCTGGCGAAAACGAAATTGCCGAGCTGTTTGAGGTAATCGATCCGGTAGCCATTGCGGAAGTGCGCCGTGCGCTGCTGAGTACGCTGGCTACGGAGCTGGCGGATGAGTGGCTGGCGGTTTACAACGCGCATCGTGTGGACGAATATCGTATCGATCATGCCGATATCGGCAAGCGCGCGCTGAAAAATACCTGTCTCAACTACCTGGCCTTCGGCGAAACAGGGCTGGCCGAGAAACTGGTTACCGCCCAGTTCCGTCAGGCGAACAATATGACCGACTCGCTGGCGGCGATGACGGCCTCGGTTGCCGCGCAGCTGCCGTGCCGGGAAACGCTGCTGGCCGAATTCGACGAGCGCTGGCATAAAGATGGCCTGGTGATGGACAAGTGGTTTACTTTGCAGGCCACCAGCCCGGCTGCGGACGTACTTAGCCGCGTTCGCGCGCTGCTCAGCCATCGTTCCTTTACGCTAAGCAATCCAAACCGTATCCGTTCGCTAATCGGCGCGTTCGCCTCGGCTAACCCTTCCGCCTTCCACGCTGCTGACGGTAGCGGTTACCAGTTCCTGGTGGAGATCCTGACCGATCTGAATACGCGCAATCCTCAGGTTGCCTCGCGCATCATTGAGCCGCTGATCCGCTTTAAACGCTACGACGAAGCCCGTCAGGCGCTGATGCGCGGCGCGCTTGAGAAGTTAAAGGCACTGGAGAACCTTTCCGGCGACCTTTACGAAAAAATCAGCAAGGCGCTTCAGGACTAATCGTCCGGCGTAAATGACAAAAAGCCCCGATAGTCGGGGCTTTTTCTTTTAGCAACGGCGTAAATCAGCGTTGCGCGTAGCGTTTTTCTTCTTCCACCGGCGAGCGTTTCATGACGCGATCCAGCACTTTCGCTTCCAGCTCTGCCAGCCGCACGGAGCCTTTACGGCGCGGGCGCGGCAGGTCGATTACCAAATCCAGCCCGATATTGCCTTCTTCAATCAGCAGCACCCGGTCAGCCATCGCCACGGCTTCGCTGACGTCATGGGTGACCAGCAGCACGGTGAAATGATGCTGCTGCCACAGCGACTCGATCAGATCCTGCATTTCAATACGCGTCAGCGCATCCAACGCGCCTAAAGGCTCATCCAGCAGCAGCAAACCCGGCCGGTGGATCAGCGCGCGGGCCAGCGCCACACGCTGCTTTTGCCCGCCGGACAGCGCCGCAGGCCATTCGTTGGCGCGTTCCGCCAGGCCGACGGCTGCCAGCGCCTCCAGCGCGTCGCTTTTCCAGGCACGGCCTTTCAATCCCAGGCCAACGTTATCGATAATGCTTTTCCACGGCAGCAGGCGCGCATCCTGAAACATCAGGCGGGTATCGTCTCTGGCTTCGCTCAGCGGCGCGCTACCGGCCAGCAGCTCGCCGGCGCTGCTTTTTTCCAGCCCGGCCAGCAGGCGAAGCAGGGTGCTTTTACCGCAGCCGCTGCGTCCGACCACCGCCACAAACTGGCCGGAAGGAATATGCAAATCGATGTTATTCAGCACGGTGCGGCCGTGATACTGCTTGCTGACGCGGTTAACGATCAGAGGCGTACCGGCGTTAAGACGCGCTGGAGAAGACGTTAACTCGCTCATGCGTTTTCCTCTTTAAGTTGATAAGCCGGATGCCAGCGCAACCAGACGCGTTCCAGTAACAGCGCGCTGACGTCAGCCAGTTTACCGAGCAGGGCATACAGGATAATGGCAACCACCACGATATCGGTCTGCAAAAATTCGCGCGCGTTCATTGCCAGATAGCCGATGCCGGAGTTGGCGGAAATGGTTTCCGCCACGATCAGCGTCAGCCACATCAGGCCCAGGGCAAAGCGCACGCCGACCATAATGGAGGGCAGCGCGCCCGGCAGCACCACCTGAATAAACAGGCTCCAGCCGGAGAGGCCATAGCTGCGGGCCATCTCTACCAGGCCGCGATCGATATTGCGGATGCCGTGATAGGTATTGAGATAAATAGGGAACAGCGTACCCAGCGCCACCAGAAAAATCTTGGCGGATTCGTCAATGCCAAACCACAGGATCACCAGCGGGATCAGCGCCAGGTGCGGCACGTTACGCAGCATTTGCACCGACGTGTCCAGCAGCCGTTCGCCCAGGCGCGACATGCCGGTAATCAGGCCGAGGATCAGGCCGATGGAACCGCCAATGCTGAAGCCGACCGCCGCACGCCAGCTGCTGATCGCCAGGTGCTGCCACAGCTCGCCACTGGCCGACAGCTTCCAGAACGTAATCACTATGGCTTCTGGCGAAGGCAAAATACGGGTAGAAAGCCAGCCGGTCTGTGAGGCGATTTGCCACACGATCACCAGCGCAATGGGCAGTGCCCATGGGATCAGCTGATTGCCGATACGATTAAGCGGTTTGCTCATAGCCACCTCAGCTCTGCGACACTTTTTGTGGAGCGAAATCATGCGCTACGGCTTCGCCGTGCGCGGTAATGTTGTTCGGCTGCGGCACTTCCGGCACGTTCAAATCGAGATGCGGGAACAGCAGCTCGCCGACGCGATAGGCCTCTTCCAGATGTGGATAGCCGGACAAAATAAACGTCTCGATGCCCAGATCGGCATACTCCTGCATCCTGGCCGCTACGGTAGCGCCATCGCCGACCAGCGCGGTGCCCGCGCCGCCGCGTACCAGTCCGACGCCCGCCCACAGGTTGGGTGAAATCTCCAGCTTATCGCGACGTCCGCCGTGCAGGGCGGCCATGCGGTGCTGACCGACCGAATCGGTTTTTGCCAGCGCGGCCTGCGCCTTAGCAATAGTGGCGTCATCCAGATGCGAAATCAGACGATCTGCCGCTTTCCAGGCCTCTTCATTGGTCTCCCGCACGATAACGTGCAGGCGGATGCCGAACTTCACCGTTCTGCCCTGGGCCGCCGCTTTCGCCCGCACCTGCTCAATCTTCTCTTTGACCTGCGCCGGCGGTTCGCCCCATGTCAGGTAGACATCGACCTGTTCCGCTGCCAGATCCTGAGCAGGTTCGGAAGAGCCGCCAAACCATAACGGCGGACGCGGCTGCTGCACGGGCCGAAACATCAGCCGGGCGCCGCGAACGTGCACGTGCTTGCCTTCGTAATCCACCGTTTCGCCTTCCAGCACGCGACGCCAGACGCGGGTAAATTCCGCCGACTCAACATAGCGCTCACGGTGATCCAGAAAGACGCCGTCGCCCGCCAGCTCTTCCGCATCGCCGCCGGTCACCAGGTTAAACAGCGCACGGCCGTTTGACAGCCTATCCAGCGTGGCGGCCTGGCGCGCGGCCTGCGTAGGGGAGATTACGCCGGGACGCAGCGCAACCAGAAAACGCAGGCGCTGCGTCACGGGGATCAGCGACGCGGCCACCAGCCAGGCATCCTCACAGGAACGCCCTGTTGGGATCAGCACACCACCAAAACCCAGACGATCGGCAGCCTGAGCAATTTGCTGCAGATAAGCGTGGTCGACAGGACGCGCGCCCTCCGTCGTGCCTAAATAGTGACCATCGCCATGCGTGGGCAGAAACCAGAAAACGGAAAGGCTCATTGTGGGACTCCTTGCGTAGCGGCGGCGACATGCCAGACACGGCTGGCGATATCGACTTTCACCGGCATTAAATGGTTAGCGTAAAAGAGATCGGCGGTATGCTGCTGGGCCTGCACGGTTTTGTCGCTGACCGGGCCGATAACGGTCGGCGGACGGTGATCGAGATAGCTGGCGATAACCGGTTTCGGCAGGCCGATAGTTTGCGAAAGCAGGGCAATGCTCTGCTCGCGATCGCTGCGGGTCAGCTCGTCGGCCTTGCTGAACGTCTCCAGCACCTGCTGCACGAAAGCGCCGTTGGCTTCAGCAAAAGGGCGGGTCGCCAGATAAAACGAACCGGTCAGGTTCAGCCCGTCGCCATCGGCCAGCACCCGCACGCCGCCCTGCAACAGCGCGGCGGAATAGTAGGGATCCCAGATAGCCCAGGCATCGACATCGCCCTGCTGGAAAGCCGCGCGGGCATCGGCAGGCGTCAGATAGGCAGGCTGAATATCACTGAATTTCAGCCCGGCTTTGGTCAGCGCGCGCAGCAGTAAATTATGCGAGCTGGAGCCCTTCTGGAAAGCCACCTTATGGCCTTTCAGTTCGGCGACGCTTCTAATCGGGCTGTCTTTGGCTACCAGGATTACTTCAGATTGCGGCTTGGGCGGCTCTGAGCCGACATAAAGCAGATCGGCACCGGCCGCCTGGGCGAAGATTGGCGGAATGTCGCCCGTGCTGCCCAAATCGATGCTGTTAACATTCAGCGCTTCCAGCATTTGCGGGCCGGCCGGAAACTCAATCCATTTAATCTGCGTATGAGGGAAACGCTTTTCCAGCAGCTGATGCGAGCGGGCCAGCGCCATGCTCACCGACCCTTTTTGATAGCCAATACGGAAAGCGGCAGGCGCGGCCTCGTCCGCCAGCGCGCCGCCAGTGAACAGCGCGCTGAAGGCCAGCGCCGAGACAAAACGTGTAAACAGGCTCATGGGCGCTTCCTTATACCGCTGCGGCCAGCCGCTGATGACGACGCGACAGCGCATACCAGAAGGTGTCGAGTGATTCCGCAATGCGTTCGGCAAGCAGGGGAGAAAGTTCGGGCTGGCGATCGTAATGGCTAATCTGGCTGTCGTCGGCAAACACGCCGTGCAGCACCTCCTGCGCCTTCAGCGCGTTAAGCACCGGTTTTAGCGCATAGTCCACGGCCAGCATATGCGCGATGGTGCCGCCGGTCGCCAGCGGCAGCACCACTTTATGCTCCAGCGCGCGTTCCGGCAGTAAGTCGAGCAGGGTTTTTAACGCGCCGGAAAAAGAGGCTTTATAAACCGGCGTGGCGACGATCAGCCCATCGGCGTTAGCCAGATCCTCTTTTAAAGCCAGCAGCGCAGGCGAGTCGAAGCGGGCGTAAAGCAAATCCTCTGGAGGAAAGTTATGCAGGTTCCAGGGGATCACCTCGGCGCCTCGTTGCTCCAGCGCGTGCTGGCACAGGGTCAGCAGCGCGGTTGACCGCGAAGGATAGCGAGGACTGCCTGCCAGAGTAATAACGCGCATCATCTCTCCTTATAACCAAAAGTTATTGATTAAAATAATTCCTGAACTTATGGAACTATCCTGGCAGAGTGTGACGGACGCCTTAAATGATTTATCCGGCATATTTAAGTTACTTTTTGACTAAGCGAAAAACAGATAACAGGAAAGCGCGGAAAAAGAGAGGGATGGGGGCACGCAAACGTTTTACTTTCCCGGCAAAGGACTTTACCATTTTCCCCCGCGCCTGCAGCGTTGCTGCGCATGTCGAAGGCCGCTGTTCTTTGTATCTGATAACGTATAAAAGCGAAGAAGGCGTGTCGACCGCACAGTTTTCAGGGTTGCTGAGGCAACCGTTAGTCCTTTTCCGGCCCGGCATTATGGGCTACTCAGGAGCGATCATGTATAACCTGGTTCGTAACGCGCTTTTTCAGCTCGACGCCGAGCGTGCGCACGAATTGACCCTTCAGCAGCTGCACCGGATAACCGGAACGCCGCTTATTCATCTGGTTCGACAAACTCTTCCTTTTAAGCCCGTCAACTGCATGGGCCTGACGTTCAAAAACCCGCTGGGCCTGGCGGCGGGGCTGGATAAGAACGGTGAATGTATTGACGCCTTCGGCGCAATGGGCTTTGGCTTTATTGAAGTCGGCACCGTGACGCCACGACCACAGGCGGGGAACGATAAGCCGCGTATGTTCCGCATCAGAGAGGCGGAAGGCATTATTAATCGTATGGGATTCAATAATCTGGGCGTGGACCAGCTGGTCAATAATGTCAGGCAGGCTCGCTTCGACGGCATTCTGGGCATCAATATCGGCAAAAATAAAGATACGCCGGTCGAAATGGGTAAAGAAGATTATTTAATCTGTATGGAGAAAGTTTATCCTTATGCAGGTTATATTGCGATCAACATCTCATCGCCGAATACGCCAGGGTTACGCACGCTGCAATATGGTGAAGCGCTGGACGATCTTTTGCAGGCGATTAAGCACAAACAGCAGGCGCTGGAAAATCAGCATCAAAAATATGTGCCGGTAGCGGTCAAAATTGCGCCGGATTTAGCTGAAGAAGAACTTATCCAAATTGCCGACAGCCTGGTGCGGCATAATATTGATGGCGTGATCGCTACCAATACCACGCTGGATCGTTCGCTGGTTAGCGGCCTGAAATACAGCGAAGAAACGGGCGGCCTGAGCGGGCGTCCGGTACAGCTGAAAAGTACGGAAATCATTCGCCGTCTCTCGCAGGAACTGCAGGGCCGGCTGCCGATTATCGGCGTAGGCGGCATAGATTCGCTGGTGGCAGCCAAAGAAAAAATGGCGGCGGGCGCCTCGCTGGTGCAGATATATTCCGGTTTTATTTACAAAGGGCCGCCGCTGATTAAAGAAATTGTCAGTCATATTTGATTAAATGCAGGCTTAACGGGGCCAGGGGGTTTATTTTCCCCTCTGGCTCGTTTATATTTTCTCCTGTTTATGCATTATTCAGACTATTTTGGCACGGGGCGGATCGCGTGTTCGCTGACCTCGCGATAAATAGCCGACCTGACGATCATTACGGGATACTTCATGAGGATTAAACCTGACGACAGCTGGCGCTGGTTCTTCGATGACGAACAGGAACGCATGATGTTGGCTATGGCGGAAGGCGCGCTGTTCCGCTCACGCTTCCCTCGTAAAATGCTGACGCCCGATGCCTTTAACGCCGCGCAATTCTCCGTCGACGACGCCGCCCTGTTTTCCACCTTCGCAGAAAAATGCCTGACGTGCGACCTGACCGAATGGCAGCGTACCGAGCTGGTGCTGAACGCGCTGGTTGCCCTGCGTTTTCTGAAGCCGCAGATGCCAAAAAGCTGGCACTTTTCCGCGCATCCGCGTCACTGTACGCCGCAGGATGGCGAGCTGGTAGCGGTGCGCCTGTGCGAAACGGGCGAAGAAGCCACGCTGCTGGTGGTGGAAGCGGGCGAAAACGCCGCGCTGTGCCTGCTGGCGCAGCCGGAGCTGCAGCTGGGCGGCAAAACGATGGTGCTGGGCGATGCTATCAAGGTGATGCACGATCGCCTGCTGCCCGCCATCAGCCAGCATATTTTCACCTTCGCCCGCGCCGTTTAACGCGCCAACAGCACCAGGTCGCCGTCCGGGACGCAGCTACAGCTTAACAGCGTGCCGTCCTCGCGCAGCGCGCCTTTCTTCAGCGCCCGAACCTGGCCGGACGCCAGCCGGACGCGGCAGCTGCCGCAAACGCCCGCACGGCAGGAGTAGGGGATGCGATAACCCTGCATCTCCAGCTGCTCCAGTAAAACCTGCTGATTGTTGCCGCTGAAGCGCTCGCCTTCCCAGCTGAGGGTGACGCTTTCCTGCGCTGCGGCAACCGCTTCCAGCGATTCCGCCACTTCACCCGCGCCATACAGGCGTGCCGGTTTATCGGCAACCACCTCCAGCTCGTCACCCACCCGCACGATGCCGCTGTTGCGTGCCACCAGGTTGATACCAAAATCGACATCGCCGCTGCCATCCATCGCGGTACGGAATTTTTGCAGGGTAGTCAGCGGCTCGCCGGTGGGATGCCTGCGGCCGCGCTCCGTGCTGACAGTGGTAAAAATGCAGCGGCCGCAAGGTTTCGGTGCGTCAAAAAGGATGCCGCCGATGCGCACCGTTGCCCAGCGATCTTCCGCCCATGCCGTCGTGCCCGTTACCACCAGGTTTGGACGGAACTGCTCCAGCTTTACGCCGGCCGGGCAACGCTTACGTAAATCGTGCAGCGAGGCCTCATTAATCAGCAAATAAGGATAGCCGTCGGCAAAGCCCAGCGGCACCTCGCTAAATCGCTGCACGCGCCGGGTCATCTCCGGTCCTACCCAGCGAAGCTGTACGGGACGCGGAAAAAAGCCGCTCAGCCAGCTGTTGATTGGCGCAGGCGCAATCAGCGCGGTGAAATGGTTGCCCCAGACTTCCACCGGCGCAGGCTCGGCGGCGAAATCCGCAAAGCGCACGGTGGCGCTGCTGCCGTCCGGCGCCGCCAGCAGCAGACCGTCCGGCAGCAGTGCGGGCGTAAAAAGCACCATTTCAGGATACTGACGCGCTGTAATAAAGGTGCCGTCCGCCTCGGTAAGCATAAAAATACGATCGAAGGCCAGGCCGCTGGCAAGCGCCTGAGCATGAGAAACCTGCGTGCCACGCATGGATTTTACGGGATGAATAAACAGACGGGACAGGCTAATCATGGTGCTCTCCAGCAGGGAAGAAAACGCCAGCGCAAAAAAAGAGCCGGGAGCGGCTGACGAAAAGAAGCTAACTTTATGACATGCGCCCCGGATTAGCTATAATGCGCAGCAATTTTCCAGATGATAAGTGATGTTATGAATTCTCTGTTTGCCAGTACGGCGCGTGGGCTCGAAGAGCTGTTAAAAAGTGAACTGGAAGCGCTGGGGGCCGAGGCCTGCCAGATTGTCCAGGGCGGCGTACATTTTCAGGGCGACGATCGTCTGATGTATCAGAGCCTGATGTGGAGCCGCCTGGCTTCCCGCATCCTGCTGCCGCTGACCGAATGCGGCGTATACAGCGACCTGGATCTCTATCTGGGCGTACAGGCTATCGACTGGCCGGCGCTGTTCGGCAGCGATAAAACCTTTGCCGTGCATTTCAGCGGGCTGAATGAAGTGATCCGCAACAGCCAGTACGGCGCGCTTAAAGTCAAAGACGCCATCGTGGACAGCTTTACCCGCAAAAACCTGGCGCGACCGGATGTGGATCGCGAGCAGCCGGATATCCGCGTTAACGTCTGGCTGAACAAAGACAATGCCAGCATTGCGCTGGATCTGAGCGGCGAAGGCCTGCACCAGCGCGGCTATCGCCAGCAAACCGGCATGGCGCCGCTCAAGGAAAACCTGGCGGCGGCTATCGTGCAGCGCTCCGGCTGGCAGGCGGGCACGCCGATGGTCGATCCTATGTGCGGCTCGGGCACGCTGCTGATTGAAGCGGCGATGATCGCCAGCGATCGCGCGCCTGGCCTGCATCGCACCCACTGGGGCTTTACCGGCTGGAACAAATTCGACGAGGCGCTGTGGCGTGAAGTGACCAGCGAAGCGAAAGTGCGCGCTCGTCGCGGGCTTCAGGAAACGACGTCCCGTTTTTATGGTTACGATAACGACTCCCGCGTCATTGAACGCGCGCGCGTTAACGCCCGTCGTGCAGGCCTGGCGGAGCTTATCAGCTTTACCACCCAGGACGTGCTGAAGCTGACCAATCCGCTGGCGGAAGGGCCAACCGGCACCGTGCTGAGCAACCCGCCTTACGGCGAACGTCTGGAAAGCGAACCGGCCCTGATTGCGCTGCACAGCCAGCTGGGACGCCTGATGAAACAGCATTTCGGCGGCTGGAACCTGTCGCTGTTCAGCGCGTCGCCGGAGCTGCTGAGCTGCCTGCAGCTGCGTGCTGAACGCCAGTTCAAGGCGAAAAACGGCCCGCTGGACTGCGTACAGAAAAACTATCAGCTGGGAGTGAATACCTCCGGCGTGGCGCAGATTGCGGAAGACTACGCTAACCGCCTGCGTAAAAACCTGAAGAAGCTGGAAAAATGGGCGTGTCAGGAAGGCATTGAGTGCTACCGCATTTACGATGCCGATCTGCCGGACTACAACGTCGCTGTCGATCGCTATGGCGAGTGGGTGGTGGTGCAGGAGTATGCGCCGCCGAAAACCATCGAGCCGTCTAAAGCCCGTCAGCGCCTGTTTGACGTTATAGCCGCCACGCTCAGCGTGCTGGATCTGCCGGCAAACCGTCTGGTGCTGAAAACCCGCGAGCGGCAGAAAGGCAAAAGCCAGTATCAGAAGCTGGGCGAAAAGGGCGACTTCTTCGAGGTTTCCGAGTTTAACGCGAAGCTGTGGGTAAATCTCACCGACTATCTGGATACCGGCCTGTTCCTGGATCACCGCATCGCGCGTAAAATGCTTGGGCAGATGAGCAAGGGCAAAGACTTCCTGAACCTGTTTGCCTATACCGGCAGCGCCAGCGTGCATGCCGGACTGGGCGGCGCCAAAAGCACCACCACGGTGGATATGTCGCGCACCTATCTGGAATGGGCAGAACGCAACCTGCGTCTGAACGGCCTGACCGGCCGCCAGCACCGCCTGATGCAGGCAGATTGCCTGAGCTGGCTGCGCGAGTCCGACGAGCAGTTCGATCTGATCTTTATCGATCCGCCAACCTTCTCGAACTCGAAAAGAATGGAAGAGAGTTTTGACGTGCAGCGCGATCATCTGCTGTTGATGAAAGATCTGAAAAGGCTGCTGCGCAAAAACGGCACCGTCATGTTCTCCAACAATAAGCGCGGCTTCAAAATGGATCTGGAAGGCCTGGCCGAGCTTCAGCTGCACGCTGAAGAAATTACCGCGAAAACGCAGTCGCAGGACTTCGCCCGCAACCGTCAAATTCATAACTGCTGGCTGATTACTCACGCCGGTAAGGAATAAGTTTTATGTCACTGATCAGTATTCATGGCGCTTACCTCTCATTCAGCGACGCGCCGCTGTTGGATAACACCGAGCTGCATATTGAAGAGAACGAGCGCGTCTGTCTGGTAGGGCGCAACGGCGCGGGCAAGTCAACGCTGATGAAAATCATCAACCGCGAGCAGCCGCTGGACGATGGGCGCATCATTTATGAGCAGGACCTGGTTATCGCGCGCCTGCAACAGGATCCGCCGCGTAACGTAAAAGGCTCGGTGTATGACTTCGTTGCCGAAGGCGTGAATGAACAGGCCGAGTACCTGAAGGCCTATCATGCGATTTCGCATCTGGTAATGAGCGATCCCAGCGAGAAAAACCTGAACGAAATGGGCAGGCTGCAAAGCATTCTCGATCACCAGAACCTGTGGCAGCTGGAAACGCGTATTCAGGACGTGCTGAAGCAGATCGGCCTGGACGGCGATGCGCCGCTCTCCTCGCTGTCCGGCGGCTGGCTGCGTAAAGCGGCGCTGGGCCGCGCGCTGGTCAGCAATCCGCGCGTGCTGATGCTGGACGAGCCGACCAACCACCTGGATATCGAAACCATCGACTGGCTGGAAACCTTCCTGAAAACTTTCCAGGGCAGCATTATCTTTATCTCGCACGACCGTTCGTTTATCCGCAATATGGCGACGCGTATCGTTGACCTCGATCGCGGCAAGCTGGTTTCCTGGCCGGGCGACTACGATCAGTTCCTGCTGGGCAAAGAAGAAGCGCTGCGCGTGGAAGAGATGCAGAACGCCGAATTCGACCGCAAGCTGGCGCAGGAAGAAGTCTGGATCCGTCAGGGCATCAAAGCCCGTCGTACCCGTAATGAAGGACGCGTCCGCGCGCTGAAAGCATTGCGCAACGAGCGCGCCGAACGCCGCGAAGTGATGGGCAAAGCCAATATGCAGGTGGAAGAGGCGAGCCGCTCCGGCAAAATCGTCTTTGAACTGGAAAACGTCAGCTACGGCGTGGCGGGCAAACAGCTGGTGAAGGATTTCTCCCGCCAGGTGCAGCGCGGCGACAAAATTGCGCTGATCGGCCCGAACGGCTGCGGCAAGTCTACGCTGCTGAAGCTGATGCTCGATCAGCTGAAACCGGACAGCGGTCGCGTGCATATCGGCACCAAGCTTGAAGTGGCCTATTTCGATCAGCACCGGACGGAACTCGACCCCGATCGCACGGTGATGGATAACCTGGCGGAAGGCAAGCAGGAAGTGATGGTGAACGGCAAGCCGCGCCACGTGCTGGGCTATCTGCAGGACTTCCTGTTCCACCCTAAGCGTGCCATGACGCCAGTACGTGCGCTGTCGGGCGGAGAGCGTAACCGCCTGCTGCTGGCGCGCCTGTTCCTGAAGCCCAGCAACCTGCTGATCCTCGATGAACCGACCAACGATCTGGACGTGGAAACGCTGGAACTGCTGGAAGAGCTGATCGACGGCTATCAGGGCACGGTGCTGCTGGTCAGCCACGATCGTCAGTTTGTCGATAATACTGTTACCGAGTGCTGGATTTTTGAAGGCCAGGGCGAGATCGGCGCCTTTGTCGGCGGCTATCATGATGCTCAGCTGCAGCGCACCGCCTACAAGCAAACCCGCAGCGCGGCGCAAAGCGCGCCGGCCACGCGTCAGGAAACCGTAAAAAGCGATCCGGCAAAGCGTCCGGCGGCTAAGATGAGTTATAACCTGCAGCGCGAGCTGGAGCAGATGCCGCAGAAGATGGAGCAGCTGGAGAACGAGCTGGCCTCGCTGCAGGCGAAGGTGGCCGACGTCAGCTTCTTTGGCCAGCCGCACGACGTGACCCAGCCGGTACTGGATGCGCTTGCCGAAGCCGAACAGGCGCTGGAAAAGGCTTTCGAGCGCTGGGAATACCTGGAATCGCTGAAAAACCAATAACCCCGAGGTAATCTATGTGTTCATCGCACCAGGCCGACCAGTGGATGCTTTGCCCGCAGTGCGACCTGATGACACAGTTGCCGCCTCTCACGCCGGGCAGCAAAGCCAGCTGCCCGCGCTGTGATACCACGCTGGTCATGAACTGGGATGAGCCGCGCAAGCGGCCAACCGGCTATGCGCTGGCGGCGCTGTTTATGCTGCTTCTGGCGAACCTGTTTCCGTTCGTCAATATGCACGTGGCGGGGATGAGCAGCGAAATTACGCTGATGCGTATCCCGCAGGTCATGGTTTCGGTGGATTACAGCAGCCTGGCGACGCTGTTTCTGCTGTTCGTGCAGGCCGTGCCCGCGCTCTGTATGCTTATTATCCTGCTGCTGGTGAACCCTGTTAATCTGCCCACGCCGTTAAAAAAAGCGATGGCGCGCGCGCTGTTTCAGATCAAAACCTGGGGCATGGCGGAAATTTTCCTGGCCGGCGTGCTGGTCAGCTTTGTCAAACTGATGGCCTACGGCGATATCGGCATCGGCACCAGTTTTATTCCCTGGTGTTTGTTCTGCGTGCTGCAGCTGCGCGCTTTTCAGTGCGTCGATCGCCGCTGGATGTGGCAGCGCATTGCGCCTCTGCCTGCGTTGCCGGCGAAACCGGTGCCTGCCATCAGCGGCCTGGCGCAGGATCTGCGTTCCTGTAGCTGCTGTACAGCGATACTGCCGGTCGGACAACTCTCCTGTTCACGCTGCGGCACGCGCGGTCACGCCCGGCGCAGGCACAGCCTGCAATGGACAATGGCGCTGCTGCTGACCTCACTGCTTTTATATATTCCCGCTAACCTGCTGCCAATTATGATCACGGAATCCCTTGGCAGCAAAACGACGTCTACCATTATGGCGGGCGTGGTATTGCTGTGGGGAGAAGGATCCTATCCGGTTGCGCTGGTGATTTTTATCGCCAGTATCATGGTGCCTTCGCTAAAAATGCTGGCTATCGGCTGGCTTTGCTGGGATGCCAACGGCAAAAGCAAGCCGCATCAGGACAGCGAAAGGATGCATAAAATCTACGAGGTGGTGGAGTTTGTCGGCCGCTGGTCAATGATTGATGTCTTTGTGATAGCTGTGCTCTCCGCGCTGGTGCGCATGGGCCAGCTAATGAATATTTATCCCGCGACGGGGGCGTTGCTGTTTGCGCTGGTGGTGATCCTGACGATGTTCGCCGCCATGACGTTTGACCCCCGTCTGACCTGGGATCGTGTCAGTACCCAAACTAAAGAGGAGCCAGGCATTGCAGGAAAATAATCATGGCGTGGCGACGGTTGATCGAATCAAACGTTGGTCACCAGTCTGGATCATCCCCATTGTCACCGTATTAATCGGTGCGTGGATCCTTGTTTATCATTTCACCCATCAGGGGCCGCTGGTCACGCTGATCACCACCAACGCGGAAGGCATCGAAGGCGGTAAAACGGCGATTAAAAGCCGCAGCGTTGATGTCGGCACGGTAGAAAGCGCCGTACTGACTGACGATCTGCTGCACGTGAAAATTACCGCGCGCCTTAACGCCGGCATGGAAAAACTGCTGAAAGGCGACAGCGCGTTCTGGGTGGTTAAACCGACCATCGGCCGCGAAGGCGTTACCGGTCTGGGGACGCTGCTTTCCGGCTCCTATATTGAGCTGCAGCCGGGCAGCAAAGGCGAACAGCCCGAACAGTATAAGCTGCTGGATGCGCCGCCGCTGGCGCCGCCGGATGCCAAAGGGGTACGCATTACGCTGGACAGCGCGAAAGCGGGCCAGCTGAACCCTGGCGATCCGGTGCTGTTCCGTGGCTATCGCGTAGGCTCGGTGGAAACCAGCCAGTTCGACGCCGACAAACGTATGATGACCTATCAGCTGTTTATCGCCGCCCCTTATGACCGGCTGGTCACGACAAACGTGCGCTTCTGGAAGGATAGCGGCATCGCGGTAGATATGTCCGCTTCAGGTATGCGGGTTGAAATGGGCTCGCTGACCACGCTGTTCAGCGGCGGCGTCAGCTTTGACGTGCCGGACGGCTGGGATCTGGGACAGGCGGCGGCGAATAAAGCGGAATATAAGCTGTTTGACGATCAGCGCAGCATTCAGGATTCGCTCTACACCGTGCATAAAGACTTCCTGATGTTCTTCAGCGATTCTATTCGCGGCCTGCAGCCGGGCGCGCCTGTAGAGTTCCGGGGCATAAGGCTGGGAACGGTCGCGGAAGTGCCGTTTAAATCCACTAAAGTCGCGCAGCAGCTGGGCAACGATTACCGTATCCCGGTACTGATCCGCATCGAGCCGGACCGCTTCCAGAGTATGCTGGGCAAGGACTTTGATATTGAGCAGCACCTGAAGGACGGTATCAAGGCGGGTCTTCGCGCCTCGCTGAAGTCGGCCAACCTGCTGACCGGCTCGCTCTATATCGATCTGGATTTTGACAGCAATGCCAAACCGTTCAAAGGACCGGCCTCTTTTGCGGGCTATGAGCTGATCCCAACGACCAGCGGCGGACTGGCGCAGATCCAACAGAAACTGATGGATACGCTGGATAAAATCAATTCGCTGCCGCTGAACCCGATGATTAATCAGGCCACGGGCACGCTGAAAGAGAGCCAGCGCACTATTCGCGAGCTGCAGAAAACGCTGGATAACATCAACCAGATCACCGGCAGCCAGTCGATGAAAGAGCTACCGGCCGATATGCAGAAAACGCTGCGCGAGCTGAACGCCAGCATGAAAGGCTTCCAGCCTGGCGCACCGGCCTACAGCAAACTGGTCGGCGATATGCAGCAGCTCAATCAGGTGCTGCGTGAACTGCAGCCGGTGCTGAAAACGTTGAACAGCAAGAGCAATGCGCTGGTGTTTGAAGCAAAACCCGGCCAGGATCCCCAGCCGAAGAGGGCGAAATAATGAAAAAATGGCTACCTGTGGCTTTGGTCCTGGCGCTGAGCGCCTGCAGCAGCACGTCCGATACCACCTATTACCAGCTGCCCGTGGCGGCGAAGGGCGCGGCCGTCAGCAGCGTTGATGCCGCGCGGCCAGCGGTTTTTGTCCAGCATGTTTCCGTTCCGGACTATTTGTCCGGTAACGGGCTGGTTTACCAAACCAGCGACGTGAAATATACGATTGCTGCCAATAACCTCTGGGCCAGCCCGCTCGACCAGCAGCTACAGCAAACGCTGGTGGCGAACCTGAGCCAGGCGCTGCCCGGCTCGCTGGTCTCGGCTTCACCGCTGGGCCAGCAGCAGGATACGCTCAACGTAACGGTGACCGGCTTCCACGGTCGTTACGACGGCCATGCGGTGATCAGCGGCGACTGGGTGCTGGAGCATCAGGGGCAAATCGTGAAGCGCTCGTTTACGCTGGCCCTGCCGCAGAAAGAGGATGGCTACGACGCGCTGGTCAGAACGCTGGCAGAAGGCTGGCAGCAGGAGGCGCAGGATATAGCTAACGGTATCCGCAGCCTTAATTAGAAAAATTAATCACTGGCGCTAAGCCCCGGTTTGTCGACAATCAGAAGATTGCACAATCGGGGCTTTTTTTATTGCCATACAGGAGGTTATCTGGTTTTCAGGAGAGTTTTCAGGCGATAAGTTTCCACTATCCTCGCACAGGTTTATGACATTGGCGTGAAATTTGCGCGTTGATCTTCAGCGAAAATGGCGTTAGAACTAAATTGTGACTGCGTATGCACTCACTGATTTCTTTCCACCAGATTCCACCTGACCTGAAGAGGGGATTACAGGCATGATGAAGAGACAGAAACGAGATCGGCTCGAACGGGCACATTCCAGAGGTTATCAGGCCGGTATTACCGGACGCCCTAAAGAGATGTGTCCCTATCAAATGATAGATGCAAGATCTCACTGGTTGGGAGGTTGGCGACAGGCCATGGAGGACAGGACGGTTACCGCGTAATCCGCTCTGTTATTGAAAAGGAAAACCTCCGCCCGGGCGGAGGTTTCGTCTTTTAAACGCGCTTAAAAAGCGGTGGTGTCCTTGAACAGACCCACTTTCAGATCGGTAGCGGTATAGATAACGTTGCCATCCACCAGCACTTCGCCATCGGCTACGCCCATCACCAGCTTGCGGTTAATAACACGCTTAAAGTGAATACGGTAAGAGACTTTTTTCGCCGTTGGCAGAACCTGGCCGGTAAATTTAACTTCGCCTACGCCCAGCGCACGGCCTTTACCTTCCGCGCCCAGCCAGCCCAGATAGAAGCCTACCAGCTGCCACATCGCATCAAGACCCAGACAGCCTGGCATCACCGGATCGCCGATAAAGTGGCAGCCGAAGAACCACAGATCGGGATTGATATCCAGCTCCGCTTCCACAAAGCCTTTACCGTAGTTGCCGCCATCTTCATTCATCTCGATGACGCGATCCATCATCAGCATGTTGCCAGACGGCAACGGCGGGCCTTCGGCACCGAAAAGTTCACCGCGACCAGAGGCAATCAGGTCTTCTTTTGAGTAGGATTTGCGTTTATCTACCATGTTCTTAATAAGCCTTATTTTATTGAAGCACGAAGGTTAGCTTACAGCTGTAAGCTGAGCAAGCCCGATTAGCTCTGGTTAAACCAGTTCAGCCAGCGCAGCGGCCACGGACGTTGCCGACCTTCCTGTTGGTTTATTTGCGCAATGCGCTCCTGAATCGATCTTAGCAGACAAGGCGCGTCTTCTTTGTCCCATTCGGTTTTGGTCAGGAGAGGAAGGGCTTCCTCCACGCTTTCCACCGCCCAGACGTGAAATTTTCCTTCCCGCACGGCATCCACCACTTCCTGCTGCAGGCAAAGGTGACGCACGTTCGCCGCAGGAATGATAACGCCCTGGCTGCCGTTCAGCGTGCGCTGCTGGCAGATATGGAAAAAGCCTTCGATCTTTTCGTTCAGGCCGCCGACTGGCTGCACGCGACCGAACTGATCCACCGAGCCGGTCACGGCAATCTGTTGCGTAATCGGCTGGCTGGACAGCGCGCTGATCAGGGCGCAGAGTTCGGCCAGCGATGCGCTGTCGCCATCGACTTCTGAATAGGATTGTTCAAACACGACCGAGGCGGAGAAGGGCAGCTGCTGATCAAGCTCCAGCTCCGCAATCAGCCATGCCTGCATAATCATCATGCCTTTGGCATGGATGTTGCCGCCCAGCTCCGCTTTACGCTCCACGTCATGGAACTCGCCGTCGCCCACGTGTACGACACAGCTGATGCGGGAAGGCTCGCCGAAGGCGCGGGGATGGCCGGGAAATTCGATAACGGAAAGGGCGTTGATTTGACCAATCGCCTCGCCTTCGGTTTCGATCAGGATCTGATCCAGCAGGATCTCGTCACGAATTCGCTCGGCAAGGAAGCCTTCGCGCCACTCGCGATTATCCAGCGCCGCCTGAAGGTGTTCGCCGTTGATCAGGTTTTCATCGCTGTTGGCCGCCGCCTCCTGGAACTGGCGAGCCAGCCAGACGGGACACAGCGGCAGCGTTTCCTGGTCGCCGGTATAGCGTACCGCTTCACGCATCAGCACCGGCCAAAGATCGTCTGCAATCAGCAGATCTTCATCAGCAGCGACCGAACGTGCCCACTTGATCCACAAAGCGAACGACTGCTCGTCGACGATCTGAATGTTATCCTCAAATTCCGAATAGAACGCCAGCGCCGCCAGCTCCGGCTCCATCTCCTGGAAATCAGCCAGCGCGTCGCGTTCACCGGTCAGGATAAGACGAAAATGCAGCGGCATTGGCGGCACGGCAACCGGCAGCGGCCGGGACTCGTCGGGCGAATGCCAGCTAAACTGGCGGGTGCTGAGGATTTGCTTCAGACGTAGCCAGAGCAGCGGCTGGGCCAGCAGGGCGCGTAAAGAAAGCAGTAGCGTCCCGCCGTTAGCCTTGTGCACCAGTCCGGGTTCAAGCGTTAACGTATTATTGTACTGACGGAAACAGCCGAACAGCTGTTCCGCCTCAATCCAGTCTGCGCTGTGCACGCCGCCCGTCGAGGCAAAATTATCCTGCTCCGACTCGGCCGGACGCCAGCTGACCGCCGCGCCGTCAATATGATAATGACCGCCGTACAGCGTCACGCTTTCATCATCAAAACCTGAAATCACGGTCTGCAGCAGAGCCTGATACTCCGGGTGCTCCGGCGTTTTGACCAGCATCAGCGGCAGTTTTGCCTGGCTGTCCAGCAGCAGGCTCAGCGTATTGAACAGGCGTGGCTGTACTTCGGAAAAGTAACAGGGATCATCAGGAAGCTCGGAGAAAAGCGACTGAACGCTGTCGGTATCGGGCTGCAGGGCGCGCCATTCAAGTTGGTTGTTGATCAAAGTTATCGTTTTTTTCTTAAAATGAGTAATACGCCATTATACAAGATTTCAGCCTGTTAAGCATCGCTGAGTTCTTCTTTGCACCCTTACGGGCCGCAATTGCGAGTTCGCTCTGGTTTTCCGTGCGGCTATGTTAAAAAAGCTGTTATTCTAAATAGGTTACAGGTTTAGCATGAGAGCCCGATGAAATACCAGCAACTGGAAAACCTTGAAAGCGGATGGAAGTGGACATACCTGGTGAAAAAACACCGGGAAGGTGAAGCGATCACGCGTTATCTGGAGCGAAGCGCGGCCCAGGCTGCCGTCGGTGAGCTGCTGGCGATAGAACACAGCCCTGGCGAGGTAACGACATGGATTGCCCGTCATATCAATCCGGCGCTGGAAAACCGCATGAAGCAAAGTATACGCGCGCGCCGCAAGCGTCACTTTAATGCAGAACATCAGCATACGCGGAAGAAATCTATCGATCTGGAGTATCTGGTCTGGCAGCGGCTGGCCGCGCTGGCGCAGCGGCGAAACGTCACGCTTTCGGACACCATTGTGCAGCTGATAGAAGATGCAGAGCATAAAGAAAAATATGCCAGCCAGATGTCTTCACTCAGGCAGGATTTGCAGGCGATCCTGGGCAAGCCGGATTAGACCTGTCGACGGTCTGCAATTACGGCCGGCGGGACAATAAGCAGCAGCGCGAAATAGCGCCCACAAAAAACCCCGCCGAAGCGGGGTTTTTATCAAAGCGTAAACTTAACCCTGAGGCTGAGTTACCACGTCTTTGATGCCTTTAACCTGGATTTCTACGCGACGGTCTGGACCCAGACATTCGATCAGGGCGTTACGGCCTTTCACGCTGTCACAGGTGTTGCCGGTAACTGGGTTAGTTTCACCCATGCCACGTGCAGAGATCTTGTTAGAAGGGATGCCTTTAGACACGAGGTAGTCAACAACGGACTGTGCACGTTTCTCAGACAGTTTCTGGTTGTACTGGTCAGAACCGATACGGTCGGTGAAGCCCAGAACCACGACGTTGCCGTCTTTAGGATCCAGAGAGCTCAGCTGGGTGTACAGCTGATCCAGAGCCTGCTGACCTTCTGGCTTCAGAGTCGCCTTGTTGAAGGTGAACAGCACGTCTGATTTCAGGGTGAAACGCTTGGTTTCAACAACTGGCGCTGGTGCTGGAGCCGGAGCCGGTGCTGGCGCTGCTTCATCCTGGCCGAAACGGTAGGAAACACCTACGCTCAGCATGGCGTTATCTGGACGGGTGCCAACGGTGTTTGCATCACCGATGTTGTTAACCCACTGGTAGTCCAGACGGGTAGCCCAGTTTTTGGTTACAGCGTATTCAACACCTACAGCTGCCAGCGGAGAAACACCGGTGTCGTGATCGCTGATGCGAGTACCGTTGTTGTTCTGCGTGGAGTCAGCGCGCCATACCATGCCGCCCAGACGGGTGTACACGTCCAGATCGTCATAGATTGGGTAGCTCAGTTTCGCAGCCAGCTGAATGCCCTGTGCTTTGAATGCGCCGTTTACGACATTGCCTTTGTTAGGCATACGACCCAGCCAGTCATAACCCAGTTCGAAGCCCAGGTACTGATTAGCCTGGTAACCACCGAAGGCACCTGCGCCCAGCTGGCTTTCGTGAGTTGGGCCGTCGTTGTTCGCATAATCGTTACCGTAGTAACCAGTGTCGTGGTACTGAGACCAGCCCAGTTTCGCACCGGTATACCAGGTGTCATCTTTAGGAGCGGCCTGCGCTACGGTAGCGAAGCCAGCCAGTGCCACTGCAATTGCGATAGCTGTCTTTTTCATTTTTGCGCCTCGTTATCATCCAAATAGGCAATGAGCTTTCATTAGCTCTTTGATTTAATCCTTCGCCGGGTTATGACGCTCGATTATGACTCATCCAAAAAAGGGAGATTATTGAGCACCCTGGCGACGTAAAGTCTACAACGTACCAGCAAACTTACAAGTAAGATGTGAAGGCGGTCTGAAAAAAAACGGCGTTTTGTACACATTTTTACACATTTGCGTACAGGACGGCGGGAGATAACTTCCGGGAAAAACGCGGCTAAACCATTGTCACGCCGGGTCATAGCATAATCAGACGCTTATCATGCCCGGCGAAGAAGTTTATGATGAGAAAACTCTTATTTTTACTTAATGATACAAACTCGACTGAATTTTTAACCCATTAAAGGGTCTGTACGCGACAATTTCGACCGGATCCGGTCGCATAATCAGACCTAAAGCCTGGCCGCTTAACGCTGCGTCATGGAGCCGACGACGATCTTCCTCGGTCAGTTCCTCAGGCAGCCAACCCAGCACCACGCTGTAGTTCCCCGTTTGCAGCGCTTTAATCATGGCCTCCAGCGTATTAATGGCCTGCCCCTGGACCTGCATCACTTTATTAAGCGGCAGCCCGGAACGCGCAAGCCAGCTGCGGCTCAGCTTTTGCTGCGGCGTCAGCCATAGCTGCCAGCGGGACTGCGTGCCCAGCTGTTGCAGCAAAGGGAGCAGTAGCATTTGCGTCATGCCCGGCTGATTCTCGCTGTAGATCAGTTCGCTGATCAGGCCAGTCGCTTCGCTATGGGATGAAGAGCGGGGCTGAGGAAAACGGCTGTTAACAGAATGAGATTTCATGGAATGAGTACGCATATCGGCTTTGCTCGCAGGTCACTGTATGGATATACAGTATAAGGGCGGTGAACAAAGATCAACCCTAAATTTTGATAACGTCTCGCAAAATCACAATGAAACCGGCTGTAACGGCAATTAGTAATTGAACCTGTTACCACGATTGCATACTTTTCATTTCTCACAGGGACGAGGGTGTTCTGTATACAGGGAGAAAAGGATGAGCCAGTCAAAAAAACAGATTGAAAAAGCCAGACGCCAGCTTGCCGAACTGGGCGAAATCGAATGCCGCAGCCAGTTCGGCGGCTACAGCCTGTCGATAGAGAACGTGGTGTTCGCGCTGGTAGCGGAAGGGGAGCTTTATCTGCGGGCCTGCGAGCAGGTAAAGCCCTATATCGTGGAGCGGAAGATGCAGCCTCTGCATTTTACTAAAAGAGGGATGCCGGTCGCGCTGGATTATTATCGGGTGGACGACCCGCTGTGGAAAGAGCACGGGCAGCTGGTGGCGCTCTCCCGGCTTTGCCTGCAGGGCGCACGCCAGCAGCGAACGCAAAAGCAGCAAAATCAGCGCCTGAAAGATTTGCCCAATTTGACTATCCGCATCGAGACGCTGCTACGTCAGGTCGGCATCAGCACTATCGCCATGCTCAAAGAGCAGGGCGCCAGACGCTGTTGGCTCAAGCTGTACGCCAGCAACAATAATTTGGGCATCAACGTCCTTTTCGCGCTGGAAGGCGCGATCGCGGGCCGCCATTACGAAGCGCTGCCGGAAAGCGTCAAAACCGAGCTTCGGCAGTGGCATAAGGAAACGCTGCGGCGCCGGGCCAGGCAGCAAAAGTCTTAGGCCAGCCCCTTTTTTTTCAACCGAACAATTTCCGGCAGCAGTGCAACCAGCAGGCCAACCTGCTGTAAGACCAGCGGCTCCTTTGTGTCCGGCGCCGCTTCCGCCGCTGCCAGGCGGGCGGAAAGATTGCCCAGCAGCCTGGCCGCTTTGTCTTCATCAACAATATCAATATGCAGCACGTCGTCGACGTAGCAGACCGCATCATCCATCAGTTGCAGCATGGCCGGGTTGGTGATTTTCTCGCGATGGGCGCCCAGCGCGGAAATATAGCTGAGAAAAGAGTGGTTCAGGCACAGTAGTCGGAAAGCGTCTTCACGCAGGCGCGCGCTGGCGTTTTTTTCGGCCGAAATATTAGACACTACCGACGCCAGCTCGGCGTCGCAGTTGTGCGCGTCGCGCCGGGCAATGCGGTAATCCAGGCGATTATCTTTGCCCTGGTGATACTGCACCAGAATGGCGTCCAGATAGCGGCAGTTGGCATTAAGCGTGCGATCCGCGACGGCGGAAAGCTGGCGGAAACGCCAGTCGGGCCAGATAAAGGCCACGGCGATCCAGGCTATGCCGCAGCCCAGCAGCGTATCGATAATACGCGGCAGCGCGATCTCGAACCCCTCACCAAGCAGGTTAAAGCAGCAAAGTACCAGCAGGGTGATAAAAAGCGTGGCGTAGGCATATTGCGACTGTCGGAAGGCGAAAAACAGCACGCCGGTGAGCACAATGAGTATCAGCTGTCCCTCAACAGAGGGGATCAGCCAGAGTAGCGGCAGACCAATCGCTATACCGGCCAGCGTGCCGACAATACGCAGCGCCAGGCGCCTTTTCGTCGCGTTATAGTTGGGCTGGCAGACAAACAGACTGGTCAGCAGGATCCAGTAGCCGTGTTCCAGCCCGGTGATCTGGATAAAAGCGTAGCCGGTACAGAGCAGCAGCGACATGCGCACGGCGTGCCGGAAAAGCGGCGACTGCGGCGAAAGATGGCGACTCAGGCGCAGACGGATATCTGCCCAGCCGGTCAGGCCTTCACTGGAAAGACGTCCGTCGCTGTTGTCCTGCAAAACCTGCTCGGACTCGATGGTCGCCAGCTGGGCGTCGATAGCCTTAAGGTTATGCAGCAGGTAGTGCATAGCCTTAAGTTCGCTGCTGGCGGGTTGGTTTGCACTCAGGCGCTCCAGCGCGGCCTGAAGGTGCACAAAAGCGCGCTCAAAACGCGGATCGTGCTGCCAGGGTTCGCGCAGCAAGATAGCGTTGGAGAGCTGCTGGCAGGCGCGCGCCTGCATGGTTAACAGCCGCTGAAAGCGGAACAGAATATCGCTGTAGCGATACTCTTTGCGTAAGGCGTGATATTGCGCGTGGGAAGAGCTGGCGCGCTCGTGAATATCCTGCGCCACAAAATAATAGTGCAGTGTGCGGCGCGTGCTGCGCTGCCCGCGATCGCCACGCAGCCGGGACTGGATGGAAATCTTGGTTTGATTCAGCGTGGCGACCAGCTGGCTATTGGTCATTGCCGCTTCAATCAGCGAAGCGTCGTCATTCTCTTCGATGTCTGGATCGAAGAGACCTGCTTTCGCCTCCAGGTAGTGCGCCAGGCCTTCAAAGCAGCGCGCAATATTCTCCTGTAACGGACGTACGGGAAAAATCAGATGACCGATCAGCGTCAGCAGGTTGTACCAGATAGCTCCCGTCAACAGCAGCGAGGGCTGCAAATACCACTGGGGAAACAGACCAAGCCCCAGCAGCGTATAGACAGCGATCAGCAGCGCGCCGAAAGCAATAGTGGCGTAACGCTGACCCAGCGCGCCGAGCAGGATAAACCCCCAGGTAGACAGCGCCAGCCCAAGGGTAAACAGCCAGGGAAAAGGAGAAAGCAGCTCCACCGAGACGGAGGCCACGCAAAAGCAAACCAGGGTGATCAATAAATTGCGCAGCCTGCCGCTGAGGCGATCGTCAAGATCGGCCAGCGCTGCCGCCACAACGCCCAGCGTTAGCGGGATAGTCCAGGTTATCTGGCCCAGCCATAAAGGCACGCCCGCCGTGCCGGCCAGCGCAAAAAAGATGCGCAGGTTGTAGAGCAGGGCGCTGTTATAGGCATAGCGGCGCAGGCGTGGCGACAGCGACAGACGCATAGTTAGTTATACCGGCTGCGGGCGTTGGCTTCACGGGCGGCTTTGGCGACTTCAACGCTGACTACGCGGCGTCCGACCGGCCAGAGTGCGATAGCTGCGATCTTAAAGTGTGCGATGCCCGTAGGGATACCGATAAGCGTAATACACTGCGCGATGCCTACCAGGATATGGGTGACGCAAAGCCACCAGCCGCAGAAAATAAACCAGACGATATTTAATACGGTGCCGCCGGAGTTCAGCAAAACATTTTTTTTGCCGGGATTAAGCTCATCCACATGCACCGCTTCGTTGCCAAACGGCAGTAGCGAAAGCTTGGTGATTTCCCAGCAGGAACGGGTTAACGGTAGCGTAATAATGAAAACGATGCTGAGCAGCGTGGCAACAAGCCAGCCGAAAGTCGTGACAAAACCGCCCAGAAAGAAATTTAAAATATTTAAAACGGTACGCATCAGATAGGGTCCTCGCGCTGCGCGAAAAAAGAAAATTCAATACGTTGATTATACCGTGTTTTAACGCTGGAGCGGTACATCCTTGCCGGGTAAACTGTCCGGCAGATTAACCGCAGCCCGAGAGCCTCTATGGAACTGAAAGCAACCTCGCTGGGTAAGCATCTGGCGCAGCATCCCTATAATCGGGTGCGTCTGCTCGCAGCCGGCGTCGAAGTCAGTGGTCAGAAGCATGAATACCTGATCCCTTTTAACCAGCTGTTGGCGATCCGCTGCAAGCGCGGACTGGTCTGGGGAGAGCTGGAGTTTTCGCTGCCCGATAATAAAGTGGTGCGTTTGCACGGCACGGAGTGGCAGGAAACGCAGCGTTTTTATCACTACCTTAATCAGGCGTGGCAGGCGTGGAGCCAGCAGATGAGCCCGATCGCCGCCGAAGTTTTACAGCAGCAGGTTGCCAGCCTGAGCGAGTTTGAGCAGCAGGATCGCTGGCTGAAACGTCAGGAAGTGGCGAACTGGGGCGAAAAAATCCGGGATGCTTTCTCCTCTCAGCCTTTGCCCGTCAGCCGTCTTGAAGAGTTTGAATCCTGTCGCGAAGCATACCTTTTCTGTCAGCGCTGGCTGGAAAACAGCGAGGCGCAGCGTCAGCAGCGCAACAGGCGCTGGACGGAAAAAATGCTGGCGCAGTATGCCGATTTTTTTGCCGGCGTCGAAAGTTCACCGCTTAGCGCCTCCCAGGCCAGCGCAGTAGTCAACGGCGAGGAAGCGGTGCTGGTGCTGGCCGGGGCGGGCAGCGGGAAAACCTCGGTGCTGGTGGCGCGTGCAGGCTGGCTGCTGATGCGTAAAGCGGCTGCCGCAGAGCAAATTCTGCTGTTGTCATTTGGCCGTCGGGCCGCGGAAGAAATGAACCACCGGCTTAAAACGCGCCTCGGTAGTGATGACGTTGAAGCGCGCACTTTTCATTCCCTGGCGCTGCACATTATTCAGCAGGGCAGCAACAGGTCGCCAGTGATTAGCAAGCTGGAAACCGACGGCGCGCTGAGGCGCAGGCTGCTGACAGAAACCTGGCAGCAACAGTGCAGCGAGAAAAAAGCGCAGGCCAGCGGCTGGCGGCAGTGGCTTCATGAGGATTTGGGCTGGGAGCTGGACGAAGGCGCTTACTGGCAGGATGAGACGTTGGCCAACAGAGTCGGCGAGCGTCTGGAGCGCTGGCTGGAGCTCATGCGGATGCACGGCGGCGCGCAGGCCGCGATGATCGAATCCGCGCCGGAAGCGGTTCGCGAGCTGTTCAGCAAACGAGTCAAACTGATGGCGCCGCTGTTAAAAGCCTGGAAAAGCGCACTGAAAGAAGAAGGCGCGGTAGATTTCGCCGGGCTGATCCATCAGGCGATCGCCGTGTTGGAAAAAGGACGCTTTATCAGCCCGTGGAAGCACATTCTGGTCGATGAATTTCAGGATATGTCGCCGCAGCGAGCGGCTCTGCTGGCGGCGCTGCGCAGGCAAAACAGTCAGACTTCGCTGTTCGCCGTGGGCGATGACTGGCAGGCGATTTATCGCTTTAGCGGCGCGGAAATGGCGCTCACTACCGCCTTTCATCATTATTTTGGCGAAGGCGAACGCTGCGTGCTGGACACGACCTGGCGATTCAACGAGCGTATTGGCGAAATAGCCAATGACTTTATCCAGCGCAATCCGTCCCAGCTGAAAAAGCCGCTGAACAGCCTGAGCAAAGGCACTAAAAAAGCGCTCTCGTTGCTGCCTGAGTCACAGCTGGAAGCGCTGCTGAATAAGCTCAGCGGCTACGTCACGCAGGAAGAGGAAATCCTGATCCTCGCGCGCTACCACTACCAGCAACCGACGCTGCTGGCTAAAGCGAAGACGCGCTGGCCGGGCCTGAATATTTCTTTTGCAACGATACACGCCAGCAAGGGGCAGGAAGCAGATTACGTACTGGTGCTGGGATTAAAAAGCGGCGAGGATGGGTTTCCGGCCGCCGCCAGAGAGTCGGTTATCGAGCAGGCGCTGCTGCCGCAGCCGGAAGATTTTCCCGACGCCGAAGAGCGGCGTTTGGCCTATGTTGCCATTACGCGGGCGAAAAAACAGGTTTGGCTGCTGTTTGACAGCGATGCGCCGTCAGGCTTTGTAGCAGAATTTAAACGCATGGGCGTGCCGCTGTTACGCAAGCCGTAATCCGGCACGCCCGTGGCGTCTACTGCAGGCGCGCCTGCAAATAACGTTGATAGTCAGGAATAGAAATATCAAGCGGCTGTGCGAACAGCGGAGAATGAATAATAAAGTCGGCGGTGGTGCGATTGGTCGCAACAGGGATATTCCAGACCGTTGCCAGGCGCAGCAGCGCTTTGACGTCAGGATCGTGCGGTACCGCGTTCAGCGGATCCCAGAAGAAAATCAGCACGTCGATTTTGCCTTCCGAAATCAACGCGCCTACCTGCTGGTCGCCGCCCATTGGGCCGCTTAGCATAGCGGTAACCGGCAGGCCGGTGGCGCGCTGGATCAGATTGCCGGTGGTGCCGGTTGCGTACAGCATATGGTGCTGCAACAGCGCTTTATGGCTGTCGACCCACGCCATCATTGAGGCTTTACAGTGATCGTGCGCGACCAGCGCAATATGTTTTTTTTCCCCGAGGGTGCGGGTAGTCTGCTCCATGGCGATATCCTGTTTCGTTGAAAAGCAAACTATACGGCTTCCGATCCCGGGATGCCAGCAGGGCAGGCTTAACCTGTGCGGAAGGCTTTCATCAGCAGAACAAAACGTTGGCGGGTAGCGGCGTCAACCTGTTGATACCATAGCTGCAGTACCCGGCCAGCCGGATAATGGCTGCTGGCGAAAGTCAGCGTATCGTCGGTCGGGCTGCCGGTAGTATGCGGCTGCGCAAAGCGAGGCACCGAAGCCGAATGGCCCTGCATATTATAAGCCGCCATTTCCCGTTCATAATTTTCGCCAGCGGTGCCGGTCAGTGTGTCCTGCTCGCTCTGCACAACCTTGCCGTGCTCGTCATGCAGCTGAAAATCGGGGTGATGGGCAAACGCACGTGCCTGGGCAGACGTGCGGATAGCGGGCAACGCGATAGCAATTGATTTAACGTTGGTAGTAAAAGTCACGATCAGCGGCGGCGAACGCCAGGACGAGGTATGGCTGTTTTCCAGCCTTTTTTCTACGCGGAACAGCAGCTGGTGCTGTCCTTGCTCCAGTTCAAGCCCATCGGCGCCTTTCAGCAGTGAACCGGAAATTTTATGACCGTCGAGCACCAGCAGATCGATCTCAGGCGCGAGTTTTAAGGTGGTTGCATGGGCCGCAGCCGCAACCCACATTGCCATCAACCCTGTCAGGAGCAGACCCAGCTTCATTGTTTCTCCAGATGCCCGAAATATAAAAAAGAGCGAATGTATCAAAGTCTTTCAGTATGACAGCATATTAACATTTTTACATATTTATTCATGCTAAATCTTTTGCGGCTATGATTATAAGCGCAAAATACGATCGTCTTGCAAAACAGAAATAGTTAACGGAGCCGCTATGGACGACAACATTATTAATGAAGTTTTGACAACGACTCGCCATATCGCGCTGGTAGGCGCCAGCGAGAAACCCACCAGGGCCAGCCATTACGTGATGGCGTATCTGCTTGGGCAGGGTTACAAGGTGACGCCGGTCAGCCCTAAACTGGCCGGGCAAACGCTGCTGGGACAGCGGGTTTATGCAAAGCTGGAAGAGATACCCGAGCCGGTGGATATGGTTGACGTGTTCCGTAATTCGGAAGTGGCCTGGGGCGTGGCGCAGGAGGCGATAGCGATAGGTGCCAAATCGCTGTGGCTGCAGCAGGGCGTCATCAATGAGCAAGCTGCGGTGCTGGCTGCCGATGCGGGTTTGAAAGTGGTGATGGATCGTTGCCCAATGATAGAAATTCCTCGTCTGGGGTTGGGCAGATAATAAAAAACCCCGCAAGCGGGGTCTTTGTCAGTTTCTGAGGCGTGGCGCCTGCAGCTGTTTGCGAATGGAAGCGGCGAGTTCATCCATTGAAGGATGCTCGGGGTGCTCGCCCGGTATCTCCCAGCCCAGCTGCGCTTCCGCCAGATAGGTGTGCACCGTTTCGCCGTTATCGTCTTCCATCACAACGTGATACCACGGGGCATTACGCAGCGCGCCGTCGGCGATATCGTCAATTTTAGGATCCTCTAACGAGTATTCCGGATCCACATCAACCACCACCCCTAAAAAACCCAGCAGCTTGTGTCGTACCTGCTGGCCAAGTCCAAATTTGCTGGCAATCATCGTGACCTCCCGAGAAACATAACCCTGTCATCCTTTATGGGGGCAGCGTTAGCGTTTTCAAGTCACAGCACGCGGCAGGCAAATCCTTTCAGATAGAGACCTTCCGGATAGCTGGCGATCACCGGGTGATCGGCTGCCTGCCTGAACTGTTCTATAAATTGTACATCACGCTGTGCATCGAGCGCAGCATCAGCAATAATTTTCTGGAACAGCTCGGTAGGCATCAGGCCGGAGCAGGAGAACGTCATCAACATCCCGCCAGGATTTAGCAGCTGCATTGCCAGCATGTTGATATCTTTATAGCCACGGCAGGCGCCGGCCAGCTGGTTTTTATTCTCAACAAACTTTGGCGGATCCATCACGATTAGATCGAATTTTTCTCCGCTTTCGCGATAGCGACGCAGCAATTTAAATACGTCATCGCGCAGAAACTCCGCTTTGCTGAGATCCAGACCGTTCAGCTCTACGTTCTGGCGAGCCACATCCAGCGCCGCCTGTGAGGTATCGACGCTGATCACCTGCTGGCAGCCGCCCATCAGTGCCGAAACGGCAAAGCCGCCGGTATAGGAGAAGCAGTTCAGCACGCGGCGATCTTTTGCGTAGCGGCGCGTAGCCAGCCGGCTGTCGCGCTGGTCGAGGTAGTAGCCGGTTTTATGGCCGGTCTGAATATCGACCAGTAGTTTCATACCGTGTTCGGTAATCGGCAGCAGTTCAGGCGGCGTTTCGCCCAGCACCACGCCCTGCGTCAGCTCAAGACCCTCTTTTTTACGTACCGATACGTCAGAGCGATCGTAGATGGCGCATTGCGGATAGCAGTGCTGTAGTGCGGTAATCAGGGCGGCGCGCTGGTATTCGGCACCGGCGGAAAGCAGCTGCAGCACCAGGAAATTGCCAAAGCGATCGATGGTGATGCCCGGCAGGCCGTCAGACTCGCCGGCTATCAGGCGATAGCTGTCGAGATCGTCGCGCTCCGCCAGCCAGTCGCGCAGCTGCTGAGCTGCCTGCAAACGGCGGGTAAAGAAAGCGATATCGATCGCTTCATCCTGTTCCCAGCTCCAGACGCGGGCGCGGATTTGCGAAGCGGGCGACCAGGCGGCGCGGGCCAGCCATTTACCCTGGCTGTCGCAAACGTCAATGGTTTCGCCCGACTGGGCTTTGCCTTCCATACGGGCTACGGCACCGGAGAAAACCCAGGGATGGCGGCGGAGTAAGGACTTTTCACGTCCTTTAGCGAGAATCAAACGAACGGTCATATTTGCTATGCTTACAGTCAGAAAAACAGGCGTCATTGTCCGGTGCCTGGCCACAAAAAGCAAACTGTCTCTTCAGGGGGAAATATGACGGCAATCTGTAAACGAGCGTGGGTCCACGGCAGCGTACAGGGCGTGGGATTTCGCTATACAACCCAGCACGAAGCCCGCGCGCGCGGGCTGAATGGCTATGCCCGCAATCTTGACGATGGCAGCGTGGAGGTACTGGCCTGTGGGGAGGAAAAAGAGGTTGAGGCGCTGATTGCCTGGCTGAAGGCGGGCGGGCCGCGTTCGGCCAGGGTCGACAAAGTGCTGACGGAACCCTGTGTGCTTCAGGAGCAGCCTGCGGGTTTCACCACCGGATAAAGACCGCCGCTACAGGCATTTAGCCGGTTTAGGCAGGCCGGCAATTTTAGTTGCCTGTTTTGCCGGGCCCTTAGGGAAAAGGCGGAACAGGTAGCGGCTGTTGCCTTTCTCTTCGCCATATTTTTTCGCCATGGCTTTAACAAGCATGCGCACGGCTGGAGAAGTATTAAATTCCAGATAGAACTCCCGTACAAAGCGCACGACTTCCCAGTGGGCTTCGCTCAGCTCAATGCCTTCTTCCTCCGCCAACAGCGGAGCCAGCGCCTCGCTCCAGTCCGAAGTTTTAGTCAGATACCCCTGCGCGTCGCGCGAAATTTCTTTACCGTCAAAAAACACCGTTTTGCCTCTGTATTGATAACCGGGATGCAGTTTACCAAAAATTTTCCGGCGCGGATGAGCAAAAAAAAGCCCCGCGCTGCGGGGCTTGTTGTCTTTGTTCAGCGCATCAGTTGCTGCGGGACATACCAAGGATACTCAGCAGGCTGACAAAAATGTTGTAGATGGAAACATACAGGCTGACGGTGGCGCGAATATAGTTGGTTTCGCCGCCGTGGATAATATTGCTGGTTTCCCACAGGATAGCGCCTGAAGAAAACAGTACGAACATCACGCTAATCGCCAGATGCAGGGCAGGGATCTGCAAAAACAGATTAGCCAGAACGGCCACCAGCAGCACCACAAAACCGGCCATCATCATGCCGCCCAGGAACGACATATCCTTGCGTGTGGTCAGCACGTAGGCTGAACAGCAGAAGAACACCAGCGCGGTGCCGCCGAGCGCCAGGCCGATAACATCGCCCATGCCCGCCGACAGCAGGGTATTCAGCATCGGCCCCAGGCAGTAGCCGAGAAAGCCGGTAAAAGCGAAGGCAGCCAGAATGCCGGTTGGGCTGTCCGCCAGGCGGTAGGTCAGAAACATCAGGCCATAAAAGCCAGCCAGCATAATGATTAAGCCCGGCGCGGGCAGGGCGAAGACGGTGCTGAGCGTGGCGGTGACCGCTGAAAAAGCCAGCGTCAGCCCCAGCAGAAAATAGGTGTTACGCAAAACTTTATGCGTGGCAAGCAGCGAGCTTTGCCTGGTATGAGTAACGATGCGATCCATAGAAATGCCTCTTAAGGTCATTAGATTGCAGTGAGAATAAGGACCGCGCCTGAAGGGGGGAAGACGTTTTACCCTTCTTTACTCGTTAAGGCGGCGTTTCTGTGAGCAGGCTGGCGCTAATAACAACAAAAAAACCAAAACTGGCTGTTTTTGCGGCAGTTGAATCAGGCCCTGCTTTACATCGGCGCGGAGGATGTTTATAGTTCGGGTCATTGCGGAGGGGTGGCCGAGTGGCTGAAGGCACCGGTCTTGAAAACCGGCGACGGGAAACCGTTCGAGAGTTCGAATCTCTCCTCCTCCGCCATCAAATTCAACGGGTCAGCGAAAGCTGGCCCGTTTTGCTTTGCCCGTGATATGGCATAGCTGCCTGATTTAGGATCCCTGCTTCCCCAACAGCCCAACAGCCCAACAGCCCAACCACTCAACCACTCAACCACTCAACCACTCAACCACTCAACCACTCAACCACTCTCAACTACCTTATCTTATTACGGCATCGCTGTTAGCTATTCCAGGCCCGTTGTTGGCGGCTTTTTGAACCACTGCGGCGCATTTCCTGAGCAACCAAAAAAAAGATGTATAAAAGCGCATAAATTCAACAAAATAGCTAAAAAAATGCTTGGCAGCCTTTGGGCTTTCCCCTATACTGCGCGCCATCAGATGCACTTCAGGTGCAGATGGTAAAAGTGCGGAGGGGTGGCCGAGTGGCTGAAGGCACCGGTCTTGAAAACCGGCGACGGGAAACCGTTCGAGAGTTCGAATCTCTCCTCCTCCGCCATCAAATTTAACGGGTCGGCAATTGCCGGCCCGTTTTGCTTTCTGCTTTCTGCTTTCTGCTTTCTGCTTTCTGCTTTCTGCTTTCTGCTTTTTATTTTCTACCTGCTCACTGGCCCTGTTCTGCCGGACGATTATCCTGCTTACGAAAAACATCCCGTTTCTTTTCAATCTCCTGATGCGCCGTAACGGCAAAGGCGATAGTCTGCTATATTCTCAACACGAATAATGCCCGGTCCCGGCCCCATTTTGCCGTGCGGCGGCGAGCTTTTCCGACGCCCGCCTTTTGCCGGACGTATCGCTTTGCTGGCCGGGTGATTTACCCTTGGATCAATGGAAAAAACACATGATTAAAAAGTATAGTCTTTGCGCGCTGGCGGTCTGCTCGGCTCTGACCAGCCTCTCCGCTTTCGCCGCCGACGATAACTATCAGCTTGAACAGGTGTTAATGATGAGCCGCCATAATCTTCGGGCGCCGCTGGCCGACAACGGCAGCGTGCTGGCGCAGTCGACGAAGAAGAAGTGGCCGCAGTGGGACGTACCGGGCGGCCAGCTCACGACGAAAGGCGGCGTGCTGGAAGTTTATATGGGACGCTATACCCGCGAGTGGCTGGCGCAGCAAGGGTTGATCAAACAGGACCAGTGTCCGGGCAGCGATGAAATTTACGCTTATGCCAATAGCCTGCAGCGTACCGTTGCTACGGCACAGTACTTTATTACCGGCGCTTTCCCCGGCTGCGACGTCGCGGTTTCCCATCAGGATGAAATGGGAACCATGGATCCCGTCTTTAATCCGATTATTACCGACGGCAGTGAAGCCTTTAACCAGCAGGCGCTGACCGCGATGAACAGCACCGCCGAAAAGCTGACGCTGAAGCCAGCGTTCCAGCGGCTGGAAAAAATCATTGATTATAAAAACTCGCCGGCCTGCGATGGCAAAAAACAGTGCGACCTGAGCAGCACCAACCAGAACAAATTCTTTGCGGAAAACGGTAAAGAGCCAACGGTAAGCGGCCCGTTGAAGGTGGGCAACTCGCTGGTTGACGCCTTTACCCTGCAATATTATGAAGGTCTGCCGACCGACCAGGTCGCCTGGGGACAGATTAAAACCCCTGAGCAGTGGAAAGAGCTGTCGGCGATCAAAAATGGCTATCAGGATACGCTGTTTACCTCGCCGCAAGTGGCGCGCGACGTAGCGGCGCCGCTGGTCGACTATATCCGCAGCCTGCTGGTGGATGAAGATAAAGCCAGTGCGCCAAAGGTGACCCTGATGGTGGGGCACGATTCCAATATCGCTTCGCTGCTGAGCGCGCTGGATTTTAAAGCCTACACGCTGCCCGGCCAGTTTGAACGTACGCCAATCGGCGGTATGATCCAGTTCCAGCGCTGGCACGACAAGAAAAACAATCAGGAGCTGGTGAAGGTGGAATACGTTTACCAGAGCAGCGATCAGCTGCGCGACGCGACGCCACTTTCTCTGGATACGCCGCCAAAACGCGTGACGCTTGAGATGAACGGCTGTAAGACCGATGCCAACGGCTTTTGCCCGTGGGATCAGTTTACTCAGGTATTGAATAAAGCCATTGCCGGTACGCCGATGGCGGCAGCCCAGGCAACAGCCGCCAGCGATAAGGCCGCAGCCGATAAAGCAGCAGCGGATAAAGCGGCGGCCGAAAAAGCGGCGCAGGCCAAAGTCTCTGCGGATAAAGCGGCAGCGGACAAAGCCGAGGCGGATAAAGCCGCGGCCGAAAAAGTAGCGAATGAAAAAGCCGCCAGCGACAAAGCGGCCGCCGATAAGGCCGCTGCTGATAAAGCTGCAGCGGACAAAGCCGCGAAAGCGAAAGCCTCGGCGGAGAAAGCCGCAGCGGATAAGGCCGCCGCCGATAAAGCGGCTGCTGATAAAGCGGCAGCAAAGCAGGCGTCTGACAAAGCCGCAGCGGACAACGCCGCGGCAAAACAGGCCGCTGAGGAGAAAGCTGCGGCCAATAAAGCCGCTGCTGATAAAGCTGATGCCGAAAAGGCGCCAGCTAACGCCGCGCCGGTGGATAACAACGCGGCCGATACCGCCAGCAAGCCTGCGGACGACAAAGCGGCTCCGGCAGCGCAGACGGAAAACAAATCTTCCTGACGGCGGGCGAAAAAAAGACCGGCTGATTGCCGGTCTTATCATGCTCTGTCAGAACCTGATTTCAGGCCGACGCTGTCGGCCTTTTTTACGTCTGGCGATCAGCCTTTGCTGACCACAACCAGTTTCTGGTTTACAAACTCTTTGATCCCCAGATCGGAAAGCTCGCGGCCGTAGCCTGAGCGTTTCACGCCGCCAAACGGCAGTTCTGGTGCGGTATCGCTGGCGGAGTTGATATAAACCATACCGGTTTCAATGCGCGAGGCCAGGGTTTTGCCGCGCTCGATATTGCTGGTAAAGACCGAGCCGCCAAGGCCGTAATGCGAATCGTTGGCCAGTTTCACCACTTCCTCGTCATCTTTTACCACATAGATTTGCGCAACCGGGCCGAAAAACTCTTCAAAGTAAGCCGGGTTGTCGCGGGTAATGCCGGAAAGGATTGTCGGCTCATAGAAACAGCCTTCGCCTTCTACCGCCTTGCCGCCCAGATGCAGCTTCGCGCCTTTGGCTACCGCGTTCTCTACCTGCTTAACCAGCGTATCGCGCGCGCTGGCGGAAGAGAGTGGACCAAGCGTGGTGCTTTTATCCAGCGGATCGCCGATCTTCACTTCGCGGAAGGCCTGAGTGAATTTTTCGATAAAGGCATCGGCCACTTTTTCTTGCACGATAAAGCGTTTAGCGGCGGTGCAAACCTGGCCGCAGTTGCTCAGACGCGCGCCAACGCCAGCCTTCACGGCTTTATCCAAATCGCAGTCGTCCAGCACTACGAAGACGTCGTTGCCGCCCAGCTCCAGCGTGGTTTTTTTCAGGTATTTACCGGCCTGCTGCGCTACGGCGCTGCCTGCGCGCTCGGAACCGGTCAGGGCCGCACCCTGAACGCGATCGTCAGCAATCAGCGAGGCGATCTGATCGTTGCTGACGAAAAGGTTAGTCCAGGCGCCTTTTGGCGCGCCGGCTTCCGTTACCAGCTCTTCAAACAGCGTGGCGCAATGCGGCACGTTGGCGGCATGTTTCGCCAGCACCGGGTTACCGGCAGCAAGATTCGGCGCCAGCACGCGCATCAGCTGATAGTAAGGGAAGTTCCACGGCTCTACGGCTACCAGCACGCCGATTGGGTGATTTTCCACCCAGGCTTCGCCCAGATCGGTGGGATAGGAGGTTGGGGCAAGGAAACGCTCGGCGTTTTCTGCATAGTAGCGAGCAATCTTCGCGCAAAGCTGCACTTCGCCACGGCTCTGCTCAATCAGTTTACCCATTTCAATACTGGCGGTTTTTGCCAGTTCGTCCACGCGGCTGTCGATCAGATCGGCCAGCTTTGCCAGCACCTGAAGGCGCGGCTGGATTGGGCCTTTGGACCAGGAAGAATGATAAAGGTCGTCGGCGGTTTTCAGCGCGGCTTCCACCTGCCGATCGTCATGCTCCGGCCAGGATTTAATCAGTTCGTTATTGGCAGGATTGATGGTTTTATAGGACATGGTGGCTCCTTCTCAAGGCCGTCAGGCTAAATGGTGAGAATAAGCGTAGTAGAGGATTTATTGATTTAACAAGGCGGAAGGGTGTCAGTTTGTGCTGTGCAACGCGACGAAACAGCAGAATGCACTGCTGTTTCGTCGCAGTGGAGGTTAGACGTTTTTACGCTCGACCGGGACGTTATCCCAGGTCAGCACGTCCTGATCGGTTTTTTCAAACGCGCGGATCAGAACTTCATCATTACCCTGTTGCTCCCAAATCCCCTCGGCGAGCTTCTCATCGTAGTTCGCCACTTCAAAAATGGCTTCGGCAATTTCAGGCGAGGTGGAACGAATACTTGCCCATTCTCCCACTCGATGTTCTTTAGATTGTTGCGTAGCCATACTGTTCTCCTGTGAGTTGAGGTTATCCGTTCAGTTTTACCGCCAGTCCGGCGACATATTCACCCTGATAGCGGGCAATATTCAGTTCATCTTCGCTGGGCTGACGCGAGCCGTCACCGCCAGCGAACGTGGTGGCGCCGTAGGGCGTGCCGCCACGAACCTGTGAAATATCAAACAGCTCTTTCGCACCGTACCCAATAGGTACGATAACCATGCCGTGATGAGCAAGTGTAGTCCAGGTTGAGGTAATCGTCTGTTCCTGGCCGCCGCCGGTGCCGGTAGAAGCGAAAACGCTGGCGATTTTGCCGAACAGGGCGCCGGATGCCCAGAGGCCGCCGGTGCGGTCAAGGAAGGTGCGCATTTGTCCGGACATATTGCCAAAGCGCGTCGGCGTGCCGAACAGAATAGCGTCGTACTGCGGCAGTTCGTCCGGCGTGGCTTCGGCCGCATCCTGATCGGTTTTGCCGCCGACCTGAGCAAAACGCTCAGCGTTCATGGTTTCAGGCACGCGTTTCAGAGTCACTTCCGCGCCGCTGACGCGTCGTGCGCCTTCTGCTACCGCCTTCGCCATGGTTTCCACATGTCCGTACATCGAATAGTAAAGCACTAAAATTTTAGCCATCGTTCACTCCCTGAGTAGGTGGTTTTAAACAGCGTTCGATAGAAAAGTATAGATGAGGCTGCTCCAGCTTGCAGAAACGCAAAAAGCGAGGGATAAAAACGGGTACATTCCAGAAAATGCTTAAAATAAATATTAGATTTAATAATATGATTTTCAGCAATTTTTAGCCTTAAAAGCGCCTGGTAAACCTGCTTTTTGATAAAATAATTCGCGCTTCGCGTCGATAATCTATGCTTAATAACGGGACGGTGCACAGAAAGAGCGGCCACCGTCGCCAGGGTGAAGCCACAGGCTCACCGTATGAATGCAGTATGATGGCTTAACTATTCGGAGGTAAGAAATGGCAGAACATCGTGGTGGATCTGGAAATTTCGCTGAAGACCGTAAAAGAGCATCAGAAGCAGGCCGTAAAGGCGGCAAGGCCAGCGGCGGTAATTTTAAAAATGACCCGCAGCGCGCTTCACAGGCCGGGGAAAAAGGAGGACGCAATAGCCGAGGCAGTCGTGACAAGACATCCGGTTAGTCCATCCTTACGCCGCCGGGGCCACCCGGCGGCGTGATCGTCGTTTAACTTTTTCTGATTGATTCCCACAACAACCCTTGCCACACTGCGCCAAAAATTTATACGAGCGCGCTATGTCTTTCCTTTCCCGCTACAAATTTTCCCTCAGCTCGCAGGAGCTGGTGCTGATGCTGATTACCATGGTCTGGGGCGGCACCTTTTTGGCCGTGCACCATGCCATGACCGTCAGCGGCCCTTTCTTTTTCGTTGGCCTGCGTTTTGCCACGGCGGCGCTGCTGTTGGCCCTGGTTGCGCGGAAGTCGCTGCGCGGCCTGACGCTGGCGGAATGCAGGGCCGGAGCGGCTATCGGCGTCGCTATCAGCGGCGGCTACGGCCTGCAAACCTGGGGAATGCAAACCATCGAGAGCAGCCAGTCAGCCTTTATCACCGCCCTGTATGTACCGCTGGTGCCGCTGCTGCAGTGGCTTTTTCTGCGGCGCATGCCGGGCGTGATGGCCTGGGTCGGTATCGTGCTGGCGTTTAGCGGCCTGATGCTGCTTGCCGGGCCGAAAAGCGGCTCGCTTTCGTTCAGCGCCGGGGAAACGGCGACGCTGCTCAGCACGCTGGCTATCGCAGGCGAAATTATTTTAATCAGCGCCAGCGCGGGCAAAGTGGACGTCAAAAGAGTCACCGTTGTGCAGCTGGCAGCGGCCTCGCTTTTTTCCTTTATGCTGATGGCGCCCAACGGCGAAGCGATTCCGCCTTCTTCACCTTATTTATGGTATAGCGCGCTGGGGCTGGGCGCGGCCAGCGCATTGATTCAGGTCACCATGAACTGGGCACAGCGCAGCGTTTCGCCTACTCGCGCTACGGTTATCTATGCGGGCGAACCGGTCTGGGCTGGCATTGTTGGCAGGGTGGCGGGCGAGCGGTTGCCTGGCGTCGCGCTGCTCGGCGGCGCGCTGATTGTCGCTGGCGTGCTGATTAGCGAGCTCAAGCTGAAAAAGCGGGCGAAGCGGCCTTCGCCCGCTGAGAGACAAAGCTAGCTTTGCTGCCTTGCCACATCGTTCAGCGCGGCGGCGCGGCGTCGGCTGAGAATAGCGTTAAGGATGATGGCGCCGAAGGTCGCCGTGCCGATCCCGCCCATGGTAAAGCTGCCAATTTTCAGCGCAAAATCGCCTGCGCCCAGCACCAGCGTAACGGCAACCATAATCAGATTGCCGTTCTGGCCCAAATCGACGTTATTCTGCACCCAGATACGCGCGCCGGCCACGGCAATCAGGCCGAATACTACGATAGACGCGCCGCCGATCACGGGCGCGGGAATGGTATGGATCAGCGCGCCGAACTTGGGCGAAAAGCCCAGCAGAATGGCGATAACCGCCGCCGCCACAAACACCAGCGTCGAATAGACTTTCGTCACCGCCATCACGCCAATATTTTCGGCATAGGTGGTCACGCCGCTGCCGCCCAGGCCGCCTGACAACATGGTCGCCAGCCCGTCGCCGACAAAGGCTCTGCCCATCCACGGATCGAGGTTTTTACCTGTCATGCCCGCAACCGCTTTAAGATGCCCCAGGTTTTCCGCTACCAGAATGATCGCCACCGGCGCGATGGTAAACATTGCCTGGCTGTTAAAAATCGGCGCGGTCGTGGTCGGCAGACCAAACCAGGGCGCGCTGGCGATAAGGCCGAAGTCCACCGGTTTACCCAGGCCGAAACCGTTGGTCAGCAGCGCATAAATCGCCCAGGCCGCTATCAGCCCAACCAGCAGCAGCAGCCGCTGCACCATGCCGCGCGTAAAGACGGCTGTCAGACCAATGCAGATCACGGTCATCACGGCTATCCAGCTGTCGAACATGGAAGAGGAGACGCTGCGAACCGCAATCGGCGCCAGGTTCAGGCCGATCGCCATCACCACCGCGCCCGTCACCACCGGCGGCATGAGTTTCTCAATCCAGCGCGTACCGACCTTCATCACCACCACGCCGATAAGCGTATACAGCAGGCCACAGGCGATAATGCCGCCCAGCGCGACGCCAAGATGCTGATTGACGCCCTGGCCGTTAAAGCCGGTGACCGCGATCACCACGCCGACAAAAGCGGCGCTGGAGCCAAGATAGCTGGGCACACGCCCGCCGGTAATCAGAAAGAACAGCAGGGTGCCGATGCCGGACATCATCACCGAAAGGTTGGGATCGAGCCCCATCAGCAGCGGCATCAGCACCGTGGCGCCAAACATCGCGACCGCGTGCTGCAGTCCCATAATAATCGTCTGGCCCGGCGGCAGCGTTTCATCAGGGGCCACAAGGCCCGTGGCGGACACCGACTGCCGCCATTGGGGGAACCAGGAATCAGCCATCGTCTTCTCCAGAGAAGTGAATCAGTAGCCGCCGGAGCGGGGATCAGGCATCCCGCCGCGCCAGGTGGTGGTAGCCGCGATCGAACCAGATCAGGCCGTGAGTCTGGTCGTTGCAGACCAGCGCGTGGATTTCGCAGATCAACACGTCGTGCGTACCGACGCTGGCGATTTGCGTAACGTGACAGTCAAACGACGCTACCGCGCCCGCAAGCACCGGCGAACCTGTGGTCAGGGTTGACCAGTCGGCGGCCTGGAAGCGCGCCTCCATCGGCGTTTTGCCGCCAAACAGGCCGGAGAGTTCCTCATGTCCGGCGGCCAGCGTATTAACGCAAAGCTGGCGGTTAGCGTTGAAAACCTCATAAACGGAGGCGGAGCGATTCAGGCACACCAGCAGCGTCGGCGGCGAATCGGTCACGCTGCAAACGGCGGAAGCGGTAAAACCGGCGCGTCCCGCAGGGCCGTCGGTAGTAATGATGTTGACCGCCGCGCCCAGGCGCGCCATTGCGTTGCGAAACGACTGTTTTTCCACGCCCGACACGACTTCAGGCATTAACGTATCCACAGACATAATTTTCCCCTTATACAAGCGTGCAGGCATCGGCAAAAGCCAGTCTTGGCAGCCGCGCATAGACTTTGCTCGCGTCGCCATAGCCGATATTGACTAATAAATTACTTTTCCAGCCGCTGTCGGCGAAGAAGGTGGTATCGACCATCGCCCGGTCAAAGCCGGACATCGGGCCGGTATCCAGACCGAGCGCGCGGCAGGCGCTAATCAGATAAGCCGCCTGAAGCGAACTGTTGCGAAAGGCCGTCTCCTCCGCCAGCGCCGGGCTGCTGGTAAACCAGGCTTTGGCGTCGGCATGAGGAAATAGCGTGGGTAGCTGCTCGTAAAAAGCCGGATCCCAGGCGACGATAGCCGTCACCGGCGCGGTCAGGGTTTTTTCCAGATTGCCGCTGGAAAGGGCAGGCTTCAGCTGCGCTTTGCCTTCCGCGCTACGCACAAAACAGAAGCGGGCCGGGCTACAGTTGGCCGAGGTCGGCCCCATCTTGATCAAATCATAAAGTTCAGCAAGCTGCTGGTCGCTGACGGGACGATCCTGCCAGCCATTGTAGGTGCGCGCGGCGGTGAACAGCGTCGCCAGCGCGGTGGAATTCAGGGCTTCTGCCATAGCGGCTCCGGGGAAAAGTGGGCGGGCGCGGTTTCGTCCAGCCAGGTCAGTAAAAGGGCGTTAAAGGCGGCGCTTTCCGTCACGCTCATGGCATGACCGCCGCGAGGCATCGCCTCCAGCGTGGCGTTTGGCAGCGCCTCGTACAGTTTTTGCGAGCAGATCGACGGCACCAGCAGATCGTCCTGCGAACAGATCAGCAGCGCTGGCTGGGTAATCTGCCCGGCCTGTTGCGTAAAGTCGCAGCTCATCAGCGCGTGCAGGCGGCGAAGCAAATTTTCAGTACCCTGAAAATGCGCGTTATGCAGCGCGTCTTCCGCTTCGATACGCGCTTCGTTTTCCGCCAGCCAGTCGGCAGGATAGAGAAACAGCGGCTGCGCGCGAACGTAAGCTTCCACGCCGACGTTCAGCAGCAGATCCTGACGAACCTGAAAGCAGCGGCGGGTATGGGCGTCAAGCCGCAGCCAGCCGTTAACGATCGCCAGCCGCGCCACGCGTTCGGGGTAGTCGAGCGCCAGCTGCATCGCCACCATGCCGCCCAGCGCGTGGCCTATAATGTCGAAGCGGACGATGTCGCGCGCCGCCAGCGCCGAGGCCAGCTCTTCGGCCATATCGCGCATGCTGTAGCCAGCGGGCAGCGTATCCGGGCTGCGTCCGGTGCCGCGCTGATCGTAAGTGACCACGCGGTACGCCTTGCGCAGTTCGGCGAGCTGTGGCTGCCAGAAGCTGCCCAGCCCGCCCAGACCGGCAGAGAGCACCAGCGTGGGCGCAGAAGGCTGCGCCAGGCCGGAAATGTCAAGATGCATGGCGCCTCCGTTAGCTGCCGATATGCGCGATTGATGCGATTTCCACCAGCGCGTCCGGCTTTACCAGCCCGCACTGAATACAGAAGCGTGCGGGTTTTTCGCCGGGGAAATAGTCGGCGTAAACCCGGTTGATCTCGCCATAGTTGCTCCAGTCGGTCAGGAAGATGGAGTTAAACGTGACGTCAGCCATGGTGCCGCCTGCGGTTTCGATAACGCTTTTGATCGTCTCCAGCACGTGCCGCGTTTGTGCCGCCGCATCGCCGACGTGCACCACGTTGTTGTCCCGATCGAAAGGCAAGGTGCCGGAGACATAGACCACGCCATCGGCCAGCGTGCCGGGCACAAAAGGCGCAATGGGCACGCCGGTGCCCGGCGGAGTAATAATCGTTTTTGGCATCGTTTTCTCCTGCCTCAGGCCGTTTGTGTTTGCGCAACGCTGGCGGTTTGCAGCGCGGTGCAGAAAGTTTCTACGTTGCTTACCCAGCCAAAAAAGGTTTCGATGTTAAAAATGGCGGCCTGCTGGGCGAAAAGCGGGCCGGCCTGATAGGTGGCGTCTTCCAGCACCACGCCGAAATATTCCAGGAAAAACCCGTCGCGCAGCGTCGATTCCACGCAGACGTTGGTGGCAATGCCGGTAAAGATCAGATGGCGAATGCCGCGGCTGCGCAACATGCTGTCCAGCGGCGTATTAAAGAAGCCGCTGTAGCGCGGTTTCGGCAGCACGATATCGCCGGGCTGCGGCTGAAGCTGGTCAACCAGCTCATAGTCCCAGCCGCCTTTCGCCAGCAGCGTGCCCGCCAGCTCGGGCCGGTTGCGCATCGTTTTCAGCGCGTTGGATTTATGCCAGTTTGGCGAGCCGGGGCCGCCCGCCTCGACGTACTGGTCGTCCCAGCCGTTCTGAAACCAGATAATCTGGATCCCGGCATCCCGCGCCGCCTTCACGGCGACGGCGATTTTTTCAATAACCGGCGCGGTGGCGGAAACGTCAAACCCGGCCAGATCCAGATAGCCGCCGGTGGTGGCATAGGCATTTTGCATATCCACCACGATCAGCGCGGTCTGCTCCGGCGGGAAAGCGATGGCTTCCGGGCGCGCGGGCAGGGTAACGCTGTTTTTAGTGGCGGCGGTGGTGCAGATCACGGTTTCTTGCAGGCTCATCAGGCTACCTCTTTAGCGGACAGGGCAATATGGCTGCGGCAGGACATCAGCGGCTGAATACGCTCGCCGAAATTCTCAATTCCCTGCAGGAAATCATCGAAGGTCAGCAGCACGCCCTGGGTGCCGGGTACGGTAGCCACTTCATCCAACATGCGCGCCACGTTGGCGTAAGAACCAACCAGCGTGCCCATATTGATATTGACCGCCGAGGTAGGATCGGCCATCTGCCGCACGTTGGTATCGCTGCCGGAGCGCTTGTCCTGCTGGCTTTGCGTGGTAAGCCAGGCCAGCGCCTCTTCATCTGCGCCGTCTTTGTAGCGCTCCCATTTCTCGCGGGCAGCCTCGTCGGTTTCATCGGCTATGACCATAAACAGCACGTAGGAGCCGACGTCGCGACCGGCAAGGTCCGCTGCGCTTTTCATACGGGCGGCGGTTGGGGCAAAGGCAGTCGGCGTGTTGACGCCTTTACCGAAGCAGAAGTTGTAATCGGCATGCTGCGCGGAGAAAGCCATGCCGGCGTCGCTCTGGCCTGCGCAAATCACCTTCATCGGGCTTTGCGGCTGCGGGCTGACGCGGCAGTCGTTCATGGTAAAGAATTCGCCTTTCAGGTCGGATTTGCCGGTGCCCCATAAATCGCGCAGCACGGTGACGTATTCGGTCAGGTAGTCGTAGCGGCGCGCGAAGTAGTCGTCGCCGGGCCAGATGCCCATCTGCTCATATTCAGGCTTCTGCCAGCCGGTCACCAGGTTGACGCCGAAGCGGCCGCCGGAAATCGAATCCACGGTCGCAGCCATTCTTGCTACTATGGCGGGCGGCAGCGTCAGGGTGGCGGCCGTAGCATAAATTTCGATGCGGGAAGTCACGGCGGCCAGGCCGGCCATCAGGGTGAAGGACTCCATGTTATGGTCCCAGAACTCGGTTTTGCCGCCAAAGCCGCGCAGTTTGATCATCGACAGCGCGAAATCAAACTGATAATGCTCCGCCTTGAGAACGATAGCCTTGTTCAGTTCAAAAGTCGGCTTGTACTGCGGAGCCGTGGTAGAGATCAACCAGCCGTTGTTGCCGATAGGGATAAAAACACCAACTTTCATGGGAATACCTCATAGTTAACGGTGACAGTCCGCGCTGCGTTGCTTCCCTGCTCCCTGTTGAGCGGCGCAAAAGAAAGATTGCAAAGGCTGTGCCACTTTATAAAAAAGGCTATGATTCAATCAGTTGAGATATTTGTGTTAAAATATTGTGGAGCATATGGTCCGAAACAGACCATTTGGTAAAAATTCATGCACAAAAAGCAGGCGGACGTGAGCGAAAAAAGTGCACGGTGGCAAGACGCCCGCCGGTTAAAGGATGGAGTTACGGTGAATTCTGCAAAATCCCCCGCGCCGACCCGGCGTTCTAAAGCCGTTGCCGCCAAGCGAACGGCTATCCTGGCGGCGGCGCTTGAGCTGTTTTCTCTTTATGGTCTGCACGGCACCAGCCTGGACAAGGTGGCGGAAGGGGCAGACGTTTCAAAAACCAATCTGCTTTACTACTTTCCTTCAAAAGAAGCGCTCTATATTGCCGTGCTTAAGGAGATCCTGGACGTCTGGCTGGCGCCGCTGCGCGCGCTGCGCAGCGATCAGGAGCCGCTGGTGGCTATACGTGACTATATCCGGCTGAAGCTGGAAGTCTCGCGCGACCATCCGCAGGCCTCGCGGCTGTTCTGTCTGGAGATGCTACAGGGCGCGCCGCTGCTGAAAGCGGAGCTGGAAGGTGACCTGAAAGCGCTGGTGGATGAGAAATCACGAATCGTGAAAGGCTGGATAGAAGCGGGCAGGCTGGCGGCGGTAGAGCCGCATCATCTGATTTTTATGCTGTGGGCAACCACGCAGCACTATGCGGATTTCGCCAGCCAGGTTGAGGCCGTCACGGGACGTACGCTCAACGACGAGGCTTTTTTCCTGGAAACGGTAGAAAACGTGCAGCGAATGGTGATTGAAGGTATCCGCGTCCGCTAAAAAAAACGGGCCGTAAAGGCCCGTTGAGATTGTTGACAAACTTATCCTTAACTAACAGGTCGCTTGCAGATTGGTGAAAAGCGGCAGAGGCAGATCGGAACACGGACACGCCGTAGATACGTCCCTGTAGGCTCGTTTGGCGCGTCCATGCGCCAAAACGGTCCGCTTATCCGCTCAGCCTCTGCCGCTGTGAAACAGCCAGATTGCTGTAAAAAAACACCAGGATGCATGCGCTATTTAGATTTGTCAGCAGTCAGAACGGGCCGTAAAGGCCCGTTCTTGGTATTAACGCTGTTTGCGCTGGCGTAGCCACCAGCCGATGCCGAGCATCACAAACCACAGCGGCGTCACCATCAGCGCCTGGCGGGTATCTTCCTGTAGCGAGAGCAGCACCAGCACAAAGGCGAAGAAGGCCAGACATATCCAGCACATCACCTTGCCCAGCGGCATCTTATAGACGGATTCGGCATGCAGCTGCGGGCGCTGCTTGCGGTAGGCCAGATAAGAGCAAAGGATAATTGACCAGACGAACATAAACAGGATCGCGGAGACGGTGGTCACCAGCGTAAAGACCTTCATCACGTTCGGGATCAGGTAAATCAGCGCTACGCCGCCCAGCAGGCAGAAGCAGGAGAAGAAAAGGCCGGTAGTCGGCACCGCGCGCCGCGACAGCTTGCCGAAGCGTGGATGGGCGACGCCCTGCTGCGCCAGGCCGTAGAGCATACGGCTGGTGGAGAAAATACCGCTGTTGGCCGAAGAGGCGGCGGAGGTCAGCACCACAAAGTTAACGATGCTGGCGGCCGCCGGCAGGCCAATCAGCATAAACATTTCCACAAAAGGACTGCGGTCGGCCACGACCTGCGTCCACGGCGTAACGGCCATGATCACCAGCAGCGCAAAAACATAAAACATAATGATGCGCAGCGGGATAGCGTTAATAGCGCGCGGCAGGACTTTCTTCGGATCGTGCGTTTCCGCAGCCGCCGTGCCTACCAGCTCAATACCGACAAAGGCGAACACCGCAATCTGGAAGCCGGCAAAAAAGCCGCTCATTCCTTTTGGAAACAGGCCGCCATGATCCCAGATATTGCTCAGCGCCGCCGTGCCGCCGCCCGGTGAAGGGTAGTGCATAGCGACCAGCACAATGCCGGTAACGATCAGCGCGACAATGGCCACTATCTTGATGATGGCGAACCAGAACTCCAGCTCGCCGAACAGTTTCACCGTGGCGATATTCAGCGTCAGGAAAACGGCGATGCAGAGCAGGGCGCTCATGCCGACCGAGAAGCTGGGGAACCATAACTGGAAATAAGAGCTGATGGCGACCACGTCCGCAATACCGGTGACCACCCAGCAGAACCAGTAGGTCCAGCCGGTAAAGTAACCCGCCCAGGGGCCCAGCAGATCGGCGGCAAAATCGCCGAAAGATTTATATTCAAGGTTGGAGAGCAGCAGTTCGCCCATCGCCCTCATCACGAAGAACAGCATAAAGCCGATGATCATATAGACGAAAACAATCGACGGGCCGGCAAGACTGATAGTTTTCCCGGACCCCATAAACAGGCCGGTGCCGATAGCGCCGCCGATTGCAATAAGCTGGATATGCCGGTTATGTAAGTTGCGCCGCAGCTCGCCGGGCGCCTCCTCCTGAAGAGGCTTTTTCAATTGGTCAACCATAACGAGAAGTTATCCTGTAGATGTTGTGTCAGCTCTGAGGGCTGTTATTTAGTTAATGCGCGTCGGCAACTCGTTGTATTACCGCGCTCTCCGGGAAAAAACGGCATAAGGCCGACATCGTTTTTCCGCTTAAGGGCGCAAATCTTAACGTAAAAGCGCGTGGCTGGCAGGTAAAGTTATTCACAGTTGGTTCGATCGCACAAAAACGCCGCTACACTCATTATTCGACAAAACGGGCCGGCGGAGCGGCATGAACGGGAGGAGATGATGAAAGCACTGATTGGCGCAGGCATCATTATTCTGCTGACGTTGCTGATAACGCCGTGGCTGCAAAAAAACCTGCCGTCGGCCTGGAACCCCTTTACGCCGCTGAACGTCACCGACGCGCCGGGCTGGATCACCCGCTATAAGCTAAAGCGGCTGCAAAACGATCCCGAAGCCTGTATGGCGGCACTACGGCGAGCGCAGGAAGGCGGCTATATCCGCTTCAGCCGCGTCCGGCCCGTTGGGGGAAATTGTCCGCTTGCCGATCCGGTGCGCGTACAGGGGTTCGGCGATGTGCGTCTCAGCGCCTCGTTTCTGGCCAGCTGCTCGCTGGCGCTCTCAACCACGATGTTTATCACGGCGGCAAAACCACTGGCGGCTGCGCAGCTCGGCTCACCGCTGGCACGTATCGATCATGTCGGCAGCTACGCCTGTAGAAATATTTATCACCGTGCCACAGGCAGGCTAAGCGAACATGCCACGGCGGAAGCGCTGGACGTGGCGGGTTTCCGCTTACAGGATGGCAGACAAATTACCGTGCAGAAGACGTGGGGACAGCAGCGCCCCGAGGCGCTCTGGCTACGGCAAGTTTTCCAGCAAAGCTGCGCCTGGTATGGTAATTCACTGGGCCCGGATTACAACCGCGCCCACGCCTCGCACTTTCATCTGGGCATGCGAGGATTTGGCGTCTGTCGGTAACCTGCCGGCGCCATATTTCCAGATCGGGTAAAAGCGCGTCGTCGCCAATTGAGGGCGGAGAAAAGGCGTACTACAGCCGTAATTAATAATTATCCTAAAGACAAATTTCTGTCTTTAATGCTTTAATTTGCTGTAAATCAGATGGTTATAATATTTGATACTGTCGTATCAAATTGATTTTCCGCAAGTGCCTCCTTTTAAGCAATAAATTTTTAGCAGGCTTTAAAATCGACCCTTAAAAGCGCATGATTGAATATTTCCAGGAAAAATCTTATTCTTGTTTCTTAAAAGAGGCATCGGGCGGGTACAAGGTAACCTTTTGGCTGATGGCTGATGGCTGATGGCTGATGGCTGATGGCTGATGGCTGATGGCTGATGGCTGATGGCTGATGGCTGATGGCTGATGGCTGATAGTGGATAGTGGATAGTGGATAGCTACGGCTACCGGCGTCACCAGGCGCAATCACGCAGCATTTTTCTGTTAATTTAAAAGGTTACTGCTATGCCTGCGATTTTCGGACAATCAGGAGCACCTTTTCTTGTTATTATCCCGCGACATAAGGATAAGTAGTGGGCGTTAATTCTCCCCCTATATTACCTGGTATTCAGAATTGACCCTAAATTTACAGCAGGATGCGGGCTGATGCCTCATCCATCCGAGGCGGCAATGGCTACTGGAAACTATTTCAGCTGGTGTAAGGAAACCGAGGCGGCTTTCCTTGAGGTCACAGATACGACTGAAATAATGCGATTGCTTGCCCAACACACGCTGGATCTGGGGCTAAATTTCTATGCGCTATATATACGCCATCCTGTTCCTTTTACTCGCCCTAAAATATTTGTTTTTTCCAACTATCCTGAAAGGTGGGTGCGAAAATGGCAGGAAGAAAATTTTTCGGAAGTTGATCCGATCATTCGCTATTGCCAGGTACCGGGCACTTTGCTGCTGTGGAACGATCCGGTGGTCAAGGAAGGACGAAAAGTGTTCGATGCCGCTAAAGAGTTTGGTATTCGTTCCGGGTTTTCCTGCTCCAGGATAGCCAGCAACCGCGTTGTGGGCATTTTGTCGATGGCCTCGGGTAAATCTTTTGAAAAGACAGCGTTATGCGCTGAAAAACAACTTAAACTCCAGTTTTTGTCGGACCGGATACTTGATGCTTTACAGCGCGTAAAGGATCGTTCGCTCAGCGTAATGACGATGCCTTTAAGCCAGCGGGAACGAGAAATACTCAAATGGACAGCAGAAGGCAAAACCGCAGCGGAAATCTCACTGATCCTGTCCATTTCAACACATACTGTGAATTTTCATCAGAAAAATATGCAAAGAAAGTTCAACGCGCCAAATAAAACGCAGGTGGCCTCTTATGCCGCTGCGATTGGGCTACTTTAAACGAATCATAGCTACCAATTTTAGTAGTTTCGTATTGCCGGTCGGTTGTCTACCCTGCGCCTGGGGTTGCCAGGCCTGAGCCACATGGAAAGGCATTCAGCGGTGAATGCAACAGAGGATTAATGATGAAGATTATCCAGACCAAGCTAAGGGACATGCCCTCGTCTTTGCTGGCAGAATTAGGAAGTTATCGCTACAGCGTTTTCGCGCGGGGCGAAGGATGGTCGATTCCATCGCGGTTAAGTACACCTGGCCAGGAGTACGATCGCTTTGACCGCTCGGACGTGGTCTGGTTAATCGCCTGGACCGCACAGCAAGGCATTTGCGGCTGCGCTCGCCTGATGGAGTGGAACGACAGGGAAAGCGGAGAGAAGCGCCAGCAGGCTATCTGGGAAATGTCGCGTTTTTCTGCCCGTCTGGATGTTGACCCCGAGCTACCGCTTAGCATTCTCTGGCACAGCGTGCAGCTGGCCGAACAGTCGGGCGTGGAATACCTTTATAGCGCGGCTACGCCAATGCTGGAAAGAATGTTTGAACAGCATCTGGTGGTCTATGAACCGTTAACGGCAGGCGTCATTCAGTCTGAAGATAATCTTTTCGCCGTCAGGATCCCGGTTAACCAGCCTAATCTGGCGGAAAAATTCCGTGGCGCGCGCCGTTTCAGCCCTGAAGAGGTGCTGCCGACGCTGGGTGTTTCCGTCAGCTGGAGCGGCAGAGGACGTCAGGCTTAAGCCTGACTGCGCGCCCACAGCGTAATCAACAGCCATGCGGCCAGACACCAGCACCCCACGGCGCCACCAAGCGCCAGGGGGAGCCGCATCATGCCGACAAAATACCAGAGCGTCAGCAGATAGATAAAATAGGGGATGATGGCCCACATACCAAAGATGATGGTGGTGCGGAGGGCCTCAATGCCGCGTTCGCTGGCTACGATATAATGGGCAATCAGCGCGAAGGTAGGGAAGAGCGGCAGCAGGCCAGCCAGATAATAGCTGCGCGTTTTAGATAAAATACCAATCAAAACGACAACCAGCGCACCCAAAACAGCTTTAAAAATTAAGCCCATTGTTCCCTTAAGTCATTGGTGAGTTAAGCGAGCCCCACGCTGACCGGCAGACAATGGGCTACTTTGCTGCGGGCAATTACTGGCGGTAAGCCTGCTTAATTTGACTAATCGTGCTACTGAACACGTCCGCCTGCTGGCGATCCGTCAGCTGAGCAATATATTTTTCCATGTTAATAATTACCTTACCGGCATCGGCCTGGCCCATACCTTTCAACATAAATGTAACCAGCGCTTTCATGCAGGCCATCTCTTCGGCCAAAGTTTGCGTATCTTTACTGGTTGAAAAATCAGTGTCGCTCATGTTTTCTCCTGGTTTTTTTATTAACGGATCGGCTGCGCGATTTTTGGTGCTGATAATACAATTAAGTAACGAGTATATCATATTTACCCCATCTATACAGGCACCTGGCGCGCACGGCGTGCAATAACACCCGGCGGAACAGGCGTTTATTTATGTTCTAACGGCAATCAAAAAGAGGTAAAATCGACGGTCTGTTAATGATCCTTCCCCCCGTTAATACCCATTTGGAGAGGCCTTTTGATACGCGTTCTTCTTGTTGACGACCATGAACTGGTGCGGGCCGGCATTCGACGCATTCTGGAAGACATCAAAGGCTTTCAGGTTGTCGGTGAAGCCTGCTGCGGCGAAGACGCAGTGAAGTGGTGCCGCAGCAATGATGTCGACGTCGTGCTGATGGATATGAACATGCCCGGCATCGGCGGGCTTGAGGCAACGCGGAAAATCGTGCGCTACAGCCCGGATGTGAAAATCATTATGCTGACCATCCACACTGAAAATCCGCTGCCCGCCAGGGTAATGCAGGCGGGGGCGGCCGGCTATCTCAGCAAGGGCGCCGCGCCGCAGGAAGTGGTCAGCGCGATTCGCCAGGTTAACGCCGGACAACGCTACATCGCCTCGGATATCGCCCAGCAGATGGCCCTCAGCCAGATCGAGCCGCAAAAAACGGAGTCGCCTTTTGATTGTTTGTCGGAACGCGAATTACAGATTATGCTGATGATCACCAGGGGCCAGAAAGTGGCAGATATTTCCGAACAGCTTAGCCTGAGTCCGAAGACCGTTAACAGCTATCGCTACCGTATGTTCAGCAAGCTGAACATTAGCGGCGACGTCGAGTTAACGCATCTGGCTATCCGGCACGGGCTGTTCAATGCGGAGTCGTTAACCAGTAGTGAATGATGTTTTTGATGCCAAATCTTTCCTGAAAACGGTCACCAGCCAGCCAGGCGTCTATCGCATGTATGATGCTGGCGGCACGGTTATCTACGTCGGTAAAGCCAAAGATTTAAAAAAACGCCTGTCCAGCTACTTTCGTGGCAATCTGGGCAGCCGAAAAACCGAAGCGCTGGTCGCCAGCATTCATCAGATAGACGTGACGGTCACCCATACCGAAACCGAAGCGCTGCTGCTTGAGCATAACTACATCAAGCTGTATCAGCCGCGCTATAACGTCCTGCTGCGCGACGACAAATCCTATCCCTATATATTCCTCAGCGCGGATGAGCATCCTCGTCTGGCCAGCCATCGCGGCGCCAAGCATGCCAAAGGCGAATATTTCGGGCCTTTCCCTAACGGCTATGCGGTGCGGGAAACGCTGTCGCTGTTGCAGAAAATATTCCCGATCCGCCAGTGCGAAAACAGCGTATACCGCAACCGCTCCCGCCCGTGCCTGCAATATCAGATCGGGCGCTGCCTTGGGCCGTGCGTGGCGGGGTTAGTCAGCGAAGAAGAGTATGCGCAACAGACGGACTATGTACGGCTGTTCCTGTCCGGCAAAGACGATCAGGTGCTGAAGCAGCTGATTAGCCGTATGGAGGAAGCCAGCCAGGCGCTGAAGTTTGAGGAAGCAGGGCGGCTGCGCGACCAGATCCAGGCGGTACGGCGCGTAACCGAACGGCAGTTCGTTTCCAATAATGGCGACGATCTGGATGTTATCGGCGTCGCTTTCGATGCCGGGATGGCCTGCCTGCACGTGCTGTTTATCCGTCAGGGCAAAGTGCTGGGCAGCCGCAGCTACTTCCCTAAAGTGCCGGGCGGCACCGATATCGCCGAAGTGGTGCAGACGTTTGTCGGGCAGTTCTACCTACAGGGCAGCCAGGCGCGCACGCTGCCTGCTGATATTCTGCTGGACTTCGCGCTGCCGGAAAAAGATCTGTTAGCCGCGTCGCTGAGCGAAATGGCCGGCAGAAAAGTTTCCATTCAGAGCAATCCTCGCGGCGATCGCGCTCGCTACCTGAAGCTGGCAAGAACGAATGCCAGCACCGCGCTGGTTAGCCGTCTTTCGCAGCAGTCCACTATTCACCAACGCTTACAGGCGTTAAGTGAAGTGCTGGATCTGCCGGAAATCAAACGGATGGAATGCTTTGATATCAGTCATACGATGGGCGAGCAGACGGTGGCTTCCTGTGTGGTTTTCGACAGCAATGGCCCACTGCGTTCTGAATATCGGCGCTATAACATTACCGGCATTACGCCGGGCGATGACTATGCGGCCATGAATCAGGTGCTGCGCCGTCGCTATGGCAAAGAGCTGGAAGAGAGTAAAATTCCAGACCTGATCCTGATCGACGGCGGCAAAGGCCAGCTGGCGCAGGCGAAAGCCGTGTTTGCGGAACTGGATGTCGGCTGGGATAAAGATCGGCCGATCCTGCTGGGCGTGGCCAAAGGCAGCGATCGCAAAGCCGGGCTGGAAACGCTGTTCTTCGAGCCGGAAGGGGAGGGATTCTCTCTGCCGTCCGACTCGCCAGCGCTGCATGTCATCCAGCATATTCGTGACGACTCTCACAATCATGCAATTACCGGCCATCGCAATAAACGGGCGAAAGTTAAAAATACCAGCGCGCTGGAAAGCATCGAAGGCATAGGGCCTAAACGTCGTCAAATGCTGCTTAAATATATGGGCGGCCTGCAGCCGCTGATGAACGCTTCGGTCGAGGAGATTGCTCGGGTGCCCGGCATTTCGCAGGCGCTGGCGGAGAAAATCTTTTATTCGCTGAAACACTAAGCATTGCGTTGGCTAAGGCATTGTAGGAACATAGGGACAAATTCTACTCTGCCCAGACAGTTAGCGTACCTATGCATTTTAATATTCCGACCTTACTTACTCTGCTTCGTGTCGTGTTGATCCCTTTCTTTGTATTGGCTTTTTATCTGCCGTTTGAATGGGCGCCGCTGGTTTGCGCACTGATCTTTATCGTGGCGGCGATCACCGACTGGTTCGACGGCTGGCTGGCGCGTCGCTGGAAACAAACTACGCGTTTTGGCGCGTTTCTCGATCCGGTTGCGGACAAAGTGATGGTGGCTATTGCGCTGGTTCTGGTGGCCGGGCATTACCACGAATGGTGGATTACGCTACCGGCGGCTACGATGATCGCGCGGGAAATTATTATCTCGGCGCTGCGTGAGTGGATGGCGGAAATCGGCAAGCGCAGCAGCGTGGCCGTCTCCTGGATCGGCAAAGTGAAAACCACGGCACAGATGCTGGCGCTGTTTGCGCTGCTGTGGCGTCCGGATCGCCTGGTAGAAGGCATCGGCGTGGCGGCGCTCTACGTGGCCGCCGTCCTCACTTTCTGGTCGATGTATCAGTATTTGAGCGCGGCACGCGGCGATCTGCTCGAACGATGATCAATGCGATTTAAAAAGCAGCAAACGAGAAAAAAGTGCGGATATTTGTGTTGACTCATTTCGTCCAGTCAGTAGAATGCAACGCATCGAAAGGCAGCTGAGTCGCCAGAAGATAAAGTAAATCAGCAAGTTCTGTTAAGAACGCTGAAAAATGCGGGAATAGCTCAGTTGGTAGAGCACGACCTTGCCAAGGTCGGGGTCGCGAGTTCGAGTCTCGTTTCCCGCTCCAGATTTAGCGGTCAGCGTAGCGCTGGCAGCAAAGCAGAATAAAGGCGCGTTGGCAGAGTGGCCATGCAGCGGATTGCAAATCCGCCTACCTCGGTTCGACTCCGGGACGCGCCTCCACTTTACACCCATGCCCGGGTGGTGAAATCGGTAGACACAAGGGATTTAAAATCCCTCGGCTTATGGCTGTGCGGGTTCAAGTCCCGCCCCGGGCACCACGCTTTGACTACCGATTAAAACAAATAAAACAAGCACTTTGTGCAATGTCGTGAAGCCGCCGCAAGGCGGTTTTTTTGTGCCTGAAAATACCCGCCTGACATGCCGCCTGACATCATTTTTTTGTGTGTGCATGACTATTCATTTTTCCTGATTACCTGGCACTGGAACTATTTTAACCTTTCTGTCATAGCGCATAGTTTGTTCGATATTTTGCGCCTGAAATTCCCCGTCTGAAATCATGATGCGTACATGGTTACCCCTTTTTTCCTGACTATCCGGCACCGCAACTATTCAAACCGCTCTGGTAAGGTGGGGCGCTGCCGCCTCGCTTTATATTCTGTCAATGCTCTTCAGAAACAAAAAACCTTTATCGCGGGCTGCTGGCTTGCCGTGCAGGCGCAGAGCCTGTTTTGCGATAATTTTCCCAGGACCACGGCAAACCGCTTTCTGTCGACTATGATCCTTGATTATAATCATGCTCTGTTTTTTGTTAGCAACCTAATTATCAGGCTTCTATATATTGAATATTCAGGATCTCACCTTTTCCCGGCTGCTTCACCTGACTGCTCAGGCCTGGCGGCAGGCGATCGATCGTCGTGTGAAAGAAGATGGTTTAACCACCAGCAGCTGGATGGCGATAGCGACGCTGGCAACGCAAACCGCGCCCGTCAGCCAAAAAGAGCTGGCGCTGGCGCTGGGCCTGGAAGAGGCGACGATAGTGCCGCTGGTGGATCGGCTGGTTAAACAGCAGCTGGTGGTGCGAACGCAGCCGCCGGAAGATCGCCGCAAACGTCTGGTCGCCATTACGCCAGCGGGAACGGCCCTGCATCAGCAGCTGGCGGGCGAGATAGAAAAGCTGCGTAACGAGCTGCTGGCGACCATCAGCCGCGACGAATTAATCGTCGCACAGCGAGTGCTGCAAAAACTGTTGAAAGCGACCGAGGCGAAATAGCGTGCGCGCTAACCGTCCCGATCCTTTCGCGCCGCGCGAATGGGCGCCAGGCGAAAAGCCGATGCTGCCCGGATCGCCCTCAACACCTCTCCATCCCACGCCAAAACGCATCGCCTTTGGTCTGATCGGACTGCTGATTTCCGTTACCGGCGCGCTGAGTAATGCGCTGGTTACGGCGAATCTGAGCAATTTACAGGGCGTGTTTGGCGCCTACAGCAATGAAATAGCCTGGCTGCCTTCGGTTTACGTGATGGGCAACATTTCTATTAACCTGCTGCTGGTGAAATTCCGCCAGCAGTATGGTCTGCGCGCCTTTACCGAAGCCTTCCTGGTGCTTTACGCGCTGGTATCTTTCTTTCATCTGCTGGTTAACGATCTTAGCTCGGCGATTATCGTGCGCGCCGCCCACGGCATGGTAGGTGCGGCCCTTAGCTCGCTGGGCATTTATTATCAGGTGCAGGCCTGGCCGGCAAAGCATCGCTTAAAAGCGATGGCTATCGGCCTGGGCGCTTCACAGCTGGCTATCCCGCTGGCGCGCCTTTTTTCCAGCGAGCTGTTGCAGCTGGAGCAGTGGCGTGGTCTTTACCTGTTTGAGCTTGGGCTGGCGATGATCTGCCTGGGGGCGGTGCTGATCCTGAAGCTGCCGCCGGGCGATCGTATGAAGGTGTTTGAAAAGAAGGATTTTCTGACCTTTATGCTGATGGCGCCGGGTATGGCGCTGTTTTGCGCCGTGCTGTCGCTGGGCCGCATTGAGTGGTGGACCAGCACGCCGTGGCTGGGCGTATGTCTGGCGCTCGGGCTGGTGCTGGTGATTGCCGCCGTGGTGCTTGAACATAACCGCAGCAATCCCTTAATCAATACGCGCTGGCTGCGTACCGGTGCCATTTTCCGTCTTGGCATCGTGATGGTGATGCTGCGCGTCACGCTGGCCGAGCAGAATACCGGCGCTATTGGCTATTTACAGCAGGTCGGGCTGCTGAACGATCAGATGCAGGGCCTGGCGCTGGCTATCCTGCTGGGGGTGATTGCCGGCATCGCCACCAGCGCGCTGACCATCAATGTTAAACATCTTAGCTGGCCAATCGTGGTGTCGCTGCTGTTGATTATCGTAGCCTCGTTGATGGACGCACAGTCCAGTCCTTTGACCCGCGGCAACAATATGTATTTCAGCCAGTTCCTGCTGGGTTTCAGCAGCACCTTCTTTATTGCGCCCGCGCTGCTGCTGAATATCGGCAGCGTAGTGACCCAGCCGAAAAACCTGGTCAGCCTGGTGGTGCTGTTCGGCATGAGCCAGAATCTGGGCGGCCTGATCGGATCGGCGCTGCTGGGAACGTTTCAGGTGTGGCGGGAAAAATATCACTCCAGCCTGCTGGGCGACCAGCTCTCCCTGCTGGATCCCAACGTCACCGAGCGGCTGTCGCAATATTCAGGGCTGTTCAACAGCCTGATCGGCGATCCCGCTCAGCTCAGCGCGCAGAGTACGGCGCAGCTACAGACGGTAGCTACGCTGCAGGCAAACGTGCTGGCTTACAACGATACCTATCTTCTTACGGCCGGCATGGCCTTTGTCACATTAATCTGGGTACTGTGGCGTCTGTCGCGGCTGCGCTATCTCAACTGGCAGCAGGCCAAACGCGAAGCGGAAGCGGAAAGGCAGATGCTGCAGGCGAATAAAATAATGAGGAATGAATGAGTCAGCAGGAACAGAGCCAGCTCGCCGAGCGTGAACGCAATAACAGGCTACGGATCATCTCTATAGTGACGGGCGCAGGCATTGCCCTGGTCGGGGTGCTGGTGATCCTTTATGCCTGGCAGCTGCCGCCTTTCACCAGTTCAGTTCAGTCTACGGAAAACGCCTACGTGCGCGGCCAGGTCACGTTTATCAGTCCGCAGGTCAGCGGCTACGTCACCGCCGTCAACGTGCTGGATTACCAGCCGGTGCGTAAGGGCGAGGTGATGATGACCATTGACGATCGTATTTACCGGCAGCGGGTGCATCAGGCGCAGGCGCAGCTGGCGATCAAAAAGGCGGCGCTGGAGAACAACGTCCAGCAGCGGCGCAGCGCGCAGGCGGTGATCGCCCGCAACCAGGCCGTGCTGGAAAATGCCAAAGCTCAGGCGCTTAAAAGCGGGCTGGATTTAAAGCGCGTCGAGAATCTGGTGTCTGACGGCTCGCTGTCCGTGCGCGAGCGCGACGCCTCCCGCGCCAGCAATGCCCAGACGCTGGCCGAAGTACAGCAGGCGAAAGCCACGCTGGAAGTTTCCCGTCAGGATCTGCAAACCGCGATTGTTAACCATGCCTCAATGGAGGCGGATGTGGCGAATGCGCAGGCCGCGCTGGAGCTGGCGCAGATCGATCTGGACAATACCCGGATTATCGCGCCGCGCGACGGCCAGCTGGGGCAGATTGCCGTTCGCCTGGGCGCTTACGTGGCGGCAGGCACCCGGCTTACCTCGCTGGTGCCGCCGCAGAAGTGGGTCGTTGCCAATATGAAAGAGACGCAGATGGCGCATATCCGGCCTGGCCTGCCCGTGACCTTTACCGTCGATGCACTGAACGGCGAAACGTATCAGGGCAAAGTTGAATATATTTCGCCTGCGGCCGGTTCGGAGTTCAGCGCGATTTCGCCGGATAACGCTACCGGCAACTTTGTCAAAATCGCCCAGCGTATTCCGGTGCGGATAGCCATTACCAGCGAAAAAGTAGAGCGTCTGCGACCCGGCATGTCCGTTGAGGTGAATATCGATACCGCCGCCGGAGAGTCGAAATGAGGCCTCGGGCGCTGGCGCTGCTGATCGTTATCCTGCTGCCCGTCGGCTGCGCCACCAAAGTCGAAAAGGCGCCGGGATCGCTGCCCGTTCCGGCGCAGTGGCGCCATCAGGCCGGGCCTTCCTCACCCGTAGAAGCCGGATGGTGGCGCGCCTTTGGCGATCGCGATCTGAACGTACTGGTTGAGCAGGCGCTGAAGCATAATCTGGATATCCTTACCGCTCGCTCCCGCGTCGATCAGTACCGTGCTGAGCTGCGGGCGGCCGAGGGTGATAACTTTCCCACGCTGAGCGCAGGCGGCTCCGCCAGCCACGCCAGAGCGCTCTCGTCGGTCAGCGGCCAGCCCCATGAATCTGCCGTATTTCAAGGGGTGCTCCAGGCCAATTATGAGGTGGATTTATGGGGCGCACGCAGCAGCAACATTGCGGCCGCTGAGTCCTCGCTGGCGGCAATCCAGGCCGCGTCTTCTGCCGCAGAGTTGACCGTAGCCAGCTCGGTGGCCTCTGGCTATATGACGCTGCTGGCGCTGGACGAGCAGCTGCGCGTAACGGAGGCGACGCTCGCCACGCGTGAGAATTCGCTGCGGCTGGCGCAACGGCAGTTTGAAACCGGCTATACCTCCAGGCTGGAATGGGTGCAGTCGCAGTCGGAATACCAGACGGCAAAAGCGCAGATCCCGGTGCTGCGGCATCAGATTGCGCAGCAGGAAAATGCGCTCAGCATCCTGGTGGGGATGAATCCTCGCGAAATCGCCCGACAGGGCCGTTTTAAGCAGGTCGCTCCACAGCAGCTGCCTTCTCTGCTGCCTTCCGAACTTTTGCAGCGGCGTCCGGACATCGTTCAGGCCCAGCGCCTGCTGCTGGCGGCGGACGCCACGCTGGCCTCCTCGAAAGCGCGCCTGCTGCCTTCGCTGAATTTGACGGCCAGCGGCACGCTGCAAAGCGCCGCGCTGCATCAGCTGGCGGATAATCCGTTCCGGCTCTGGAGCATCGGCGGCAGCGTGCTGGCGCCCATCCTCAACCGCGAGGCGCTGACGGCGCAGGTCGATGTCTCTATGGCGGGCCGCAATCAGGCGCTGTTTAACTATGAGAAGGTGGTGCGCAACGCTTTCAGCGAGGTGAACAACGATCTGGATGCTATTGCTCGCTATAAAGAGCAGCTCGCGGAGCTGCAAACCCAGGAGCAGGTAGTGAGCGAAGCGCTGCATATTGCCAATAATCGTTATCAGAACGGTTACGCATCTTATCTGGAGGCGCTGGACGCGCAGCGAACGCTGTTCAGCACCCAGCTGAACCTGGTGCAGGTAAAAAATAATTTACTGCAGGCGCAGATAGATCTGTATCGGGCGCTGGGCGGCGGCTGGCAGGCGGGAGACGCTGGCAGCGGATAAAACCCTGCGCAACTAATGGATTACTTCTCTTAAAGTGGCGGTAAAAGTGGAGTTTACCGCTTGCATTCCCGGTAGCTATAAAGATAATCGCAATCAGAATAATAATGATTATCACTCAGCTTGCTATCAGGGAACCGCCATGGCCCATACACGCCTGTTTCACCGCCGCTTCAATTTTACGTTGCTGGCGACGTTTATCGCGTCCGCCGGTATGCCAGCTATGTCGGCAGAAACGCCTGCCGCCGCAAAAACAGTCTCTGCCGCCGCCAACGTCCCGGCCGACAAGACCATGACCGTTATTGCCACAGGCGCGGATAATTTCAAATCGGGCGGCGACCAGCTGGTGCCCGCTTATCTGGAAGGGCAGGTCGCCAACGGCGGCCGCCTGGGCATGCTTGGCGAGCAGAATGCGCATGATGTGCCTTTCAACGTGATCGGCTACACCAGCAAGATGATCCAGGATCGGCAGGCGCAAACGCTGAAGGATGTGGTTGCTAATGACGCCTCGGTACAGAACGTGCAGGGCTACGGCAACTTTGCGGAAACTTATCGCATTCGCGGTTTCGATCTGGACGGCGACGATATGACCTTCGGCGGGCTGCCTGGCGTGATGCCGCGTCAGGTCGTTTCTACCCAGATGGTGGATCGCGTGGAAATCTTTAAGGGATCTAACGCGCTGATTAATGGTGCCGCCACCAGCGGCGTCGGCGGCATGATTAACCTGGAGCCTAAACATGCCGAAGACGCGCCGTTGACTCAACTGGGCGTAGATTATACCTCTTCTTCCCAGGCAGGGACGTCGCTGGACGTAGGACGCCGCTTCGGTGACAGCAACCAGTGGGGCGTGCGCGCCAACGTATTGCATCGTGAAGGTGAAACGGCGATTGATAACGAAAAGCGCCGCACCACATTAGCCTCGCTGGGACTGGACTATCGCGGCGACAGGCTGCGCACTTCGCTGGATCTTGGCTATCAGAAGCAGGCGTTCCACGGCGGGCGCATTGGCGTTAACGTCAGCGGCGTCGATTTTATTCCCGCCGTGCCGCGCGCAACCAGCAACTACAGCCAGAACTGGGTTTACAGCAACCTGGAAAGCGAATTTGGCATGGCGCGCGCGGAATACGATCTCACCGACAGCTGGACAGCTTACGGTGCCGTGGGCGGCCAGCACTCTCACGAAATGGGCGCTTACGGTACGCCGAAACTGCTTGATGAAGACGGATCGGCGACCATCAGCCGTATGGATACCAATAAATATGTCGACGCCTTCAGCGGCATGGGCGGCGTTCGCGGTAATTTCCACACCGGTTTCGTCAGCCACAGCGTCAACATCGGCTATTCGGCACAGACCAAACGTGAAAAAACCGCCTATGGCATGGCGCTGACGCCGCAGGCGACCAATATCTATCAGACCTCCGCCGTACCGGCGCCAGCCAACACCTATTTCGGCGGCGATCTTGACGATCCTCGCCCCACCAGTCGGATCCGTACGCAGGGCGTTCTGCTGGCTGATACGCTCGGCTTTCTGGATGATAAGATTTTGCTGACGGCAGGCGTACGGCATCAGAAGGTGGTGGTGCGTAACTATGCTTACGGCACGGCGATCGAAGATACCGACTCGCGCTTTACCCAATCGCGCTGGACGCCGGGCTATGGGCTGGTGGTGAAACCCTGGGAAACGGTTTCGCTTTACGCTAACCATATTGAAGCGCTGCAGCCGGGCGACACGGCCACCAGCGACGCAAAGAACGCGGGACAGGTCACCGGTATTTCACTTTCCAAACAGAATGAAGTGGGCGTGAAGCTTGATAGCGGTCGTCTCGGCGGGTCGCTGGCGCTGTTTGAAATCAAAAAACCAACCGGCATTATTAACCAGCAAACGCAGATGTTTGGGCTTTACGGCGAGCAGCGCAACCGTGGCGTGGAGCTGAATCTCTTCGGCGAACCGGTTTACGGCGTGCGGCTGAACGGTAGCGCCACCTGGCTGGATCCAAAAATGACCAAAACGGAAGATGGCCTCTACGAAGGGAAAAACGCTATCGGCGTGGCGAACTTCTATACGGTGCTGGGCGCGGAATATGATATCAAACCGGTTGAAGGGCTGACGGCGCTGGCGCGGGTGACGCATTCCGGTTCGCAGTACGCCAACGCCGCCAATAGCAAAAAGCTGAACAGCTACACCACGCTGGACTTAGGGCTGCGCTACCGCATAAGCGTGCAGCAAAACGAGATGACCTGGCGTCTGGGCGTGGAAAACGTCACCAACAGGAAGTACTGGTCGGGCGTGGAAAGCTATGGCTCTTATATCTATCAAGGAAACCCTCGCCAGCTTAAGCTTTCAATGGCCTACGATTTCTGATTATTTCCTGCTAAATCCGCGAGGCGTTCGTTGCAAAAAAGGGACGAGCGTCTCGCTTTAAACCGTCTCAATTTTCACCGGCAGCCCGGCTGAATTTTCCAGATTAATCTGTAATTTATTGTTCTTACTGGTAATATTAAGAAACATTACTCTACATTTACATTTGTCTAACAAAGGTGCGTTAAGCTTTAGTGAGGCTGAACAATTATCAGGCTCCGTAACGTCTTTTAGCGCCATATAAAGCTAAAGCTTGTTCTGTTTTACTGTCAGGACCCTACGTTATCTCTTTTCCTTCCACGCAACTCAATGGTGAACAATGTGCTGATTAAGAAAAAGAAGGTCAGGTCCCACACGGAAGATCGTTACCTGGCGTTAGTATTGGCCACCACGGCAGGGATTTTGAACGCTATGGCGCTGGGCGCGTTTGGCTTTTTCCCCTCGCATATGACAGGAAACACCTCGCAGATCTCCTCAGAAGTTTTCAGCGCCGATATGCAAGGCCTGATTTTTCTGGCGGTGCTGATCGCGGCTTTTGTCATTGGCTCCGTCTGTGCAAGATTTATGGTGCTGGCGGGACTAAAAAAGAATTTCAGAACCATTTTCTGCCTGATTATCCTGGCAGAAAGCGTGGTGCTCTCCTTGATCTCCGTTTTTGAGCTGGCTTTCTATTCGCCGGGCAATAACAAGGAAATATCGGTGCTGCTGGGTTTCCTGATGGGCATCCATAACTCGACGTCCACGCAGCTTTCCAACGGGCGGGTCAGGGCGACACACATCACCGGCACGCTGACGGATGCGGGTATCGCCTTAGGCTCGTTCGTCTCTTCCTTTATCAGCCATGTTTCTTACAGCGAGCGCCGCTTTCAGCAGAAACAGCTTTATACCCATCTGACCACCGTCTTTTCCTTTTTGACCGGCTGTATCGTGGGCCTGCTGCTGTTCAGATTCGCCGGCTTTGTGGCGATGCTGGGGCTGGGCGTGTTCCTGGCGGTCGTGGCGCTTTGGGCAATCGCCGTCACGCTGCACAGAGCTAAAAAAAACGTTTACGGACTAAATAAGATACGTCTGTCTTAAAGCTTTATTATCTGGCCGGCAGGGAAGCCGACTCTCCACTTTTTTTAAACGCCCGTCTTATTTCCTTCCTGTTTTACTTCAGATTATTCTTAGCTTTTCATGCGCCAATACTTTATTATATTTTATGAGTACACGCTGCTGCTCTGAGAGGTAAGACATGACTTTAATAAGGGATTCCATCCTGAAAAAGGCCGTGCGCGATGGGGTGCTCCATCGCGGTACGCTAAGGATCTGTAACTTTAGTAAATCACTGGATAACGACATTGATGTCTCGCCTGCGGGCGGCTTTATTGATTTTCTTAAGGGTATGGATGTAATAAAAGAAGAGTATGCAAAGAAAGGATTCGTTAAAAAAAATCGCGCTCTGTTTCTTTATAATGAAGGACTGGTCGATAAAAACAGTACGCTGTTGCTGGCTCGTAAAGGCGATCGGGTGTTAGGCACGATAGGCGTTATCAGAGAGAAAAATAATAAACTGCCGTGCAGTAAGCTTTTTGCCGAAGAGCTGCAGACGCTTAATCTCCAGCATCGACAGGTGACGGAAATCGGCGCGCTCTCCATTAAGAGCGATGCGGGCACGGAAAACCTGGTGTTTATGCTTTATCTGAAGACGATGATGTACGCCATTTTTGTGGATAAAGTGGACGACATCGTGGTGCAGGTCAGAGAAAAAGTGGCTGCTTTTTATATCAGAAACTTGCTGTTTGAACAGATTGGCGCAACCAAAATCCATCCTGATTACGGCAATATACATACCTGTCTTCTACGGGTTGATGTTAAGGCCATCCGGGAAAAAATTTACGAAAAGCCGCAATACGGTACCCGAGGCTGGATAAGGATATTACACGAGCTGGGCCTGCTGGCCGAATACAAGAAAACCTGCCATCAGAGCTGGCTGTGTAACAAATTTACCCTGGATAAAAAGGACGCTGAGCTTTATCACTATCTTTGCCATCTATAAATTATTCCAGTAGTAATGAATTTGCAATAATAACTACGTATGCTTTATGCATTTGCTTTTCTGGCGCTGTTGCCGCTCAGGGAAAATAAAGACTTTCTTTCTCTGTTGATATTTATTGTTGCTGCTATTAATTTTCATTGAAAATAAACTCAGGTCTCAATGCTGGCGAGGGGCGTATTGCGCATGCCTGTTATTATTAAACGAATATGAAACTATCGTGCGGATTGCTTTATAAGTGAGCTTAATTATCGATAAATAAAAATCGGGGTTCAAAATTGAGACGATAGTAGCATTAAATAAGGCTATTTATCTTTGCGTCCCCAGGCAGGGATTATGATACACTCCCTTTTTTATGCGCGGCAGATGTATGACACCTGAAGGAATCAGCGACGCTAAAGCGTAAATTTTATTTATGCGCTGCCTTGTCAGAACGATAACGCTTTGCCCGGAGTGCCTTGCGTATTTAACAGAGCAGGGCTGGCAGCGTGTCAGGCCAGCCGACAGTGATTAACATGACAGAACCAACGCAAGAAAGCCTTTCCGGCGAGTCGCGTCACCAGCTTGACGATGCCCATTTTGCTATTGTGGTGCTTGCAGTCGCTTCCTTTACGCTGATAACCTTTGTGCTACTGGTTACGTTATTAATGACGTAATGGTTGTCAGGATGGAGGTAAAAGAGCATGGACACTCGCGAAGATCGCCTGCTGGCGCTCACAGGATTGCTGGCCGCCGGGCTGATTGCCGTGGCGGTTATCTTTGTGCTGACCTGGCTGTCAGACGTGCGGCGCACGCCGGTGCCTTACCCACTGCAGGAGTGCGCGCCGCCCTCGTCCGTTATCCCCCTAAAGACTTCATCCTGATATGCTGGCTGCGCAGCTCCAGCGCATAGGGCTCGCAAATCGTGCGGTTGCCGTTGGCATCAGGCAGGCCAAACAGCCCGCCCGGCGAGCGGCGATCGTCGGCCCATGAAGGGTAGTCCACCACCGGAAAAATCGAAACGCCTTCCACATCTGCACCCTGATCCCTGGCCTGCATGACCTGTGCTACGACGTTTCGCAGCCACGGCGCGCGCTTATCGCCTTCCGCGCCCGTTTCCGCTATCAGCAGCGGTCGTTGATAGCGCTGCCAGACCTCCAGCAGCAGGCTGGACAGCTCGCGATATTCAGCCTGTTCGGGCGTAAGCGGATCGCCGTTTAAATACCATTGGTTATCGGGATAGTAATTAAGGCCGATAATATCCAGCAGCGAAGGATCGCCGCCCAGCTCGGGCATCAGCCGCCCGCTTAGCATATCCCAGGCCTCAAACTGCGCGTCGTGCTGGCGCTGAGCCTCTTCGCGAGCGGCCGCTGACGCTTCGTGGGTGGCGATATGTACCAGCGGATCGGTCAGCACAAATCTTGCGCCCGGCAGCTCTTCGCGAATAGCGCGCATCGCGGCAAGCGAAGCCCTGACCAGCTGCTGCTTCAGCGCCTTGCCACGGCCCGTCACGCCGGGATTAAACAGCGCGGCTTCGGCGCCTGCCCATGCCCAGAAAGAAATCTGGTTAACCGGGGTGAAAAAAGGCGTCTCGTAGCCTTCGTCCCGCATCAGACAAGCCATAGCACGCGCAAAGGCGGCAAAGCGATCGACAAAGGCCGGCTGCCAGATATCCAGGCCGTCGGGCCAGCCAAAGTGCGCCAGCTCCCAGATAATTTCCAGCCCGTTGTTTTCCGCGGCGTGCAGCATAGGCAGAAAGGTCGACCAGTCGTAGTCGCCCGGCGTTTTTTCAATCAAATACCAGCGGGCGCTGTCGCGCGCGGTGAGCAGCTGGTTAGCCGCCAGCTGTGCATAATCCTTCTCCAGCAGCATATCGTGGCCGCTGTTGATCACCAGATCCACTCTTTTTCCCTCGCCCCGACAGGCGGTGGAGCAGGCGAAACTGCCCTGGAAAAAGCTTTTGAACAGCGGCTGGTCGCGCCTCTGAGACGGCAGCGGATGCGTTACTCTCATGACGTTTTCCTCATAGCAAAGCCTGCGCGATATGCGCTAAGTCTAGACCAATTGGTATTAACGACTATGTTTATCACTGCTGCCGCACCGCTATCAGAACAGTCGCATGACAATCTGCCATAACTGGAACAATAATAGAGAGTGCCTGAATTGTTCCTCACCGCCTGTATATCGGGAAGTTAAAATAAGGAAGAACCGTGGTTGAAGCTTTTGCGCCAGAAGATGAGCCAGCCGCGCGCGCGTCGCTGACGAGCGCCGTTTCCTCTCTGGTAGAGAGTCACCCTGAACACAGCGGCATTTATCCGCTGGAAGAGGGCCTGGACGCCTTTGCCGCCCGCTATCAGCTGATGGCTAATGCCGAACGCACGCTGGATATTCAGTACTATATCTGGCAGGACGATATGTCCGGCCGTCTGCTGTTCAGCGCCGTGTTGGCGGCAGCCGATCGCGGCGTGCAGGTGCGGCTGCTGCTGGATGACAACAATACGATGGGGCTGGACCACACGCTAAGCGAGCTGAGCCGCCATAAAAATATTCAGGTTCGGCTGTTTAATGCCTTCTCGTTTCGTACGCTGCGCGCGCTGGGCTATCTTACCGATTTCGCCCGGCTTAACCGCCGTATGCACAACAAGAGTTTTACCGTCGATCGGGAAGTCACCATCGTGGGTGGCCGTAACGTAGGCGATGAATACTTTGGCGCCGGCGACGAACCGCTCTTTTCCGATCTGGATGTGATGGCTATCGGCCCGGTAGTGAACGAGGTAACGGATGACTTTGAACGTTACTGGGAAAGCCATGCCGTGCAGCCCTTCAGTAAAGTGGTGGATATTGAGCATGAAGCTGAACGCGCAGCGGCGTCGCTGCCCGCCGAGTGGCTGAATAACCCGCAGGTGAAACGCTATCTGCAACGTATTGAAGTCTCCTCCTTTACTACGCAGTTGGCCGCGGGCGATCTGCCGCTTACCTGGGCTAAAACGCGCCTGCTCAGCGACGATCCTCGTAAGGGATTGGGCCGTGCCAAAGCGTCGACGCTGCTGCCACAGCGTATGTTAGAAGTGATTGGCCAGCCCCAGCGGCAGTTCGATATTATCTCCGCCTACTTTGTACCTACTCGCGCGGGCGTGGCACAGCTGTTAGGGCTGGTCAGAAAAGGCGTAAAAATAGCGATTTTGACCAATTCGCTGGCGGCAAACGATGTGTCGGTGGTTCATGCAGGCTATGCCAAGTGGCGCAAAAAGCTGCTGCGGCACGGCATCACGCTTTACGAGCTGAAACCTAACACCGGGCTACGTGAAAAGCCGCACGATCGCGGCCTGACCGGGAACTCCGGTTCCAGTCTGCACGCCAAAACTTTTAGCGTCGACAGTGAAAAGGTGTTTATCGGCTCGTTTAATTTCGATCCCCGCTCGGCCATGCTCAATACCGAAATGGGTTTTGTGATTGAAAGCGAACCGTTAGCCACCAGCATCCATCAGCGTTTTATCAGCCGGATCCGCGACCGCGCCTGGACGCTGCGGCTGGATAAATGGGGCAGGGTAAACTGGGTGGAATATCCCGGAGAAGGCGATAAGGAGATCGTTCATCGTCACGAGCCGGGTACGCGTTTTATTCAGCGGCTGCTGGTGCGGCTGGTCTGGCGTTTGCCTATAGAGTGGCTGTTATAAAAGGCCCGGCGTCGCCGGGCCAGTTTTCAGGCGCTATTTTTGCGGCAGCTTGCCCGAAAAGAGAAAGCGCAGCACCGGGATCCGCAAATGGATCTCGTAAAGCATAAACGCGATACCGAAGACGAACACCAGACCGGCGAAAAAGCCCAGCGTATTGCTGCCGATATGCGGCACCAGGAAAATACCGTAAAGGATAGTCAGCGGGTGGTGCACCAGGTAGATAAACAGGGAGGCGTTGACCAGATAGGTCACGCGAGGCGAATGGCTGTTCAGCAGGCGATGTCCCAATGAAAACACCACGTTAACCATCCACAGCCCCATCATCATTGATACCACGGCGTCAATCTCATAGAGCCAGCCTTCGCCTTTACTCCATGTCTGATTAGCAATATAGGCGACAAACGCGAGCGCGGAACCGATAAACGTCCAGGGCACAGGTTTAATTAAAAGGGCCTTAATCGCCGGATATTTCCACGCCATCGCGCCCAGTATAAAGAAGGGCAGGAAGAACAAGGTTTGCATAACCACAAAATTAAACAGGGCATTGCTTAACAGCTGCGGCTCGAAAATAAACAGCAATCGCCGAATCGCTCCCCAAATCACGCTGCAAAGCAGGATAGCCAGGCTAAGACGTGTCCAGTTCAGCTCGGAATAGTCCGTTAATTGTCTGCCGTCACGCAGTTTTTTAAACAGCCATGCGCCGGTCAGGGTCAGCATAACCAACACCAGCAAAAACCACAGGTGCGAGATAAGATCCCAGCTAAGCGCATTAAATTTCTGATAAAGCGTTAGCTGGCTCCAGTCGCCAATTCTCGCGGTCCAGGCCTTTAGCATAAAAAACTGCGGCAGCGTCAGCAGCGGCACGGCCGCCAGCATCGGAATGCCTACACGCTCCAGACGCACCTTCAGCCAGTACTGCGGGCTGTAGCGCAAAAAGAGCATATAAGAGAAATAACCTGAAATAACGAAGAATACCTGCATCCTGAATGCGTGAATAAAATCATTCAGCAGCGTAAGCCATTCGGAAGCGTGCGGACTATTTACTGACCAGCTTTGGCTGGAATAAATCAATGAGACGTGAAAAGGTACGCCTAAAAGCATCAGGTAGGCTCTGATCGAGTCAAAAAAATATTCTCGCTGCCCGGATTGTTTTGTCATATTCGTCCCATATTCAACACGTTACAGCGTTTGCTCACCCTGAGCCACGCTAAAGCTTACCGCTTACTCTAGTGGAGAAAACACAGGTATACTATCAGGGGAATCCGTATCCGCTAAGCAGTTGAGAACAGGGCGCTAAAAGCAACAAATGCGAGGAACAAAAATGTTGTTGAGCTGTCGGAATTGCGAATTATCCATTAAGATGGATGGGATTGATTTAAGCACACGAAAGGGGGGGATGTGCTGATTAAAATGAAAAATAAGCCAAAACTGATGAAATTGCGTCTGATTGGCGCAACGGTTTTGCTGTCAATGTATGCCAGCTCCGGCTGGGCTTTCAGCATTGATGATGTAGCAAAACAGGCGAAAGATTTGGCCGGGAAAGGGTATGAAGCGCCCAAAAGCAATTTACCTTCCCAACTGCGCGAGATGAAATATGCTGACTATCAGCAGATCCAGTTCAATCGCGATAAAGCCTGGTGGAGCAAGCTGAAAACCCCGTTCAAGCTGGAGTTCTATCACCAGGGCATGTACTTCGACACGCCGGTGCAAATTAATGAAGTGACGGCGTCTACCGTTCATGAGATTAAATATTCACCGGACTATTTTAATTTCGGCAATGTTAAGCACGATCCTGAAACCGTCAAAAACCTTGGGTTTGCCGGATTTAAAGTGCTTTATCCGCTTAACAGTAAAAATAAAAAAGACGATGAGATCACCAGTTTCCTGGGTGCCAGCTATTTCCGCGTTATCGGGGCTGGTCAGGTTTACGGTCTTTCGTCGCGCGGGCTGGCTATTGATACCGCGCTGCCTTCCGGCGAGGAATTCCCGCGTTTTAAAACGTTTTGGGTAGAACGACCAAAACCGGCCGACAAGCATCTGGTGATCTACGCGCTGCTTGATTCGCCACGCGCGACCGGCGCCTATCGCTTCCTTATCACGCCAGGTAAAGAAACCACTGTCGACGTACAGTCGAAAGTCTACCTGCGCGATAAAGTCGGCAAGCTGGGCGTAGCGCCGCTGACCAGCATGTACCTGTTCGGCGCTAACCAGCCTTCCTCGCAGGTTAACTATCGTCCTGCTCTGCATGATTCCGACGGCCTGTCGATCCATGCCGGCAACGGCGAATGGATCTGGCGTCCGCTGAATAACCCTAAACACCTCGCGGTCAGCACCTTTACCGTAGAGAATCCAAAAGGCTTCGGCCTGCTGCAGCGCGGCCGCGATTTCTCTCAGTATCAGGATCTGGACGACCGTTACGATCTGCGCCCAAGCGGCTGGATTGAACCGCAGGGCGACTGGGGCAAAGGACGGGTGGAACTGGTAGAGATCCCGACGGCTGATGAAACCAACGACAACGTCGTGGCCTACTGGACGCCGGAAAGCCTGCCGGAGCCGGGCAAAGAGATGAACTTTAAGTATCGTCTGCACTTTACCCGCGACGAAAGCCAGCTGCACTCGCCGGATATGGCGTTTGTAAAAGATACGCTGCGCTCAACCGGCGATGTGAAACAGTCTAACCTTGTTCGTCAGCCGGACGGCACGGTCGCCTTTATCGTCGACTTCGCCGGTCAGGATATGAGCAAGCTGCCGGCCGATACGCCGGTTGCGCCTCAGGTCAGCATCGGTAATAACGGCGAGCTGGTGGAAAACAGCGTTCGCTACAATCCGGTCACCAAAGGCTGGCGTCTGGTGATCCGTCTACGCGTTAAGGACAACAAACAGCCTACAGAGATGCGTGCTGCGCTGGTTAACGGCGACAAAACGCTGACCGAAACCTGGAGCTATCAGTTGCCTGCCAATGAATAAGACTAACGCTGATTATATTGATGCGCTGCCTCTGCCCGCGGAGCGGAAAGAGGCGCTGCTGAACGCGCTGCCTGACCAGTCTGAGGCGGCTTTTAGCCAGCTGCATCAGACGCTGGGCGAGCCGCCAATGCCGGAGCGCGCGGACGACGCGCCGCTGGCTTCGGTGAAATCGCGGATTGAGATGACGTGGCCGGATGCCGTGGGTAAAGGCGAACAGTTTGCCGAAGATGCGCTGCATCGCACCACGCTGAAGGCGATGCCGCCCCACACGCGTTCTTCTATGTACCCGGAAGCCTGGCGTACTAACCCGGTGTCACGCGCGTGGGATTCTCTGCGCGGGCATAAAACCAAACCGCGCTATGCCAATGCCGAAGAGCAGCGTGCAGAAGATAAATGGCGTCACGTCGGATCGATTCGCCGCTATATCCTGCTGCTGCTGACCATCGCGCAAACGGTGATCGCCACCTGGTACATGAAAACCATTCTGCCTTATCAGGGCTGGGCGCTGATCGATCCTATGGAGATGATCAACCAGAACTGGCAGCAGTCGGTGCTGCAAATTCTGCCGTACGTGCTGCAAACCGGGATCCTGTTCCTGTTTGCCGTGCTGTTCTGCTGGGTTTCCGCCGGCTTCTGGACGGCGCTGATGGGCTTTTTACAGCTGCTGATCGGCAAAGACAAATACAGTATCTCGTACAACAGTAACGATAACGATCCCATTAACCCGGAACATCGTACCGCGCTGATTATGCCGATCTGTAATGAGGATGTGGAACGCGTTTTCGCTGGCCTGCGGGCTACCTGGGAGTCCGTGGTCAGAACGGGCGAACAGCAGCATTTCGATGTTTATATCCTCAGCGACAGCTACAACCCGGACATCGCGATGGCCGAGCAGAAAGCGTGGATGGAGCTGGTACGTGACGTGGGCGGGGAAGGGCGCATTTTCTATCGCCGTCGTCGTCGCCGCGTGAAGCGTAAAAGCGGCAACATTGATGACTTCTGCCGCCGCTGGGGCAGCCAGTACAGCTACATGGTGGTACTGGATGCGGACAGCGTCATGAGCGGCGAATGTCTGACCGGCCTGGTGCGTATGATGGAAGCTAACCCGAACGCGGGTATCATCCAGTCTTCGCCGAAAGCTTCCGGTATGGACACGCTCTATGCGCGCTGCCAGCAGTTCGCCACGCGCGTCTACGGGCCGCTGTTCACTGCCGGTCTGCACTTCTGGCAGCTGGGCGAGTCGCACTACTGGGGCCATAACGCCATTATCCGCGTGAAGCCGTTTATCGAGCATTGCGCGCTGGCACCGCTGCCGGGCGAAGGCTCATTCGCCGGTTCTATCCTGTCGCATGACTTTGTGGAAGCCGCGCTGATGCGCCGTGCGGGCTGGGGCGTGTGGATCGCTTACGATCTGCCCGGCTCCTATGAGGAGCTGCCGCCAAACCTGCTGGACGAGCTGAAACGCGACCGCCGCTGGTGTCACGGCAACCTGATGAACTTCCGCCTGTTCCTGGTTAAAGGGATGCATCCGGTACACCGCGCGGTGTTCCTGACCGGCGTGATGTCCTATCTGTCGGCGCCGCTGTGGTTCCTGTTCCTGGCGCTGTCAACGGCGCTTCAGGTGGTGCATACGCTGATGGAGCCGCAGTACTTCCTGCAGCCCAGACAGCTTTTCCCGGTCTGGCCGCAGTGGCGTCCCGAACTGGCGATAGCGCTGTTCTCTACCACTATGGTGCTCTTGTTCCTGCCTAAACTGCTCAGTATCATCCTGGTGTGGTTTAAGGGAGCGAAGCCTTATGGTGGCGTGGTGCGCGTAACCGTTTCGCTGTTCCTGGAAGTGCTGTTCTCCGTCCTGCTGGCGCCGGTGCGTATGCTGTTCCATACGGTGTTCGTGGTCAGCGCCTTCCTGGGCTGGGAAGTGGTCTGGAACTCGCCGCAGCGCGATGACGATGCGACCCCATGGAGCGAGGCGTTTAAACGTCACGGTTCCCAGATGGCGCTTGGCATCGTCTGGGCGGCAGGCATGGGCTGGCTGGATCTGAACTTCCTGTGGTGGCTGGCACCGATCGTCTTCTCGCTGATCCTCTCGCCTTTCGTGTCGGTGTATTCAAGCCGCTCCACGACCGGAATGGCGTCGAAACGCGCTAATCTGTTCCTGATCCCGGAAGAGTTTGAGCCGCCGAGAGAGCTGGTCGACACCGATCGCTACAACGCGCTGAACCGTGAACGTGCGCTGAAAGATGGCTTTATGCACGCGCTGTTCAATCCGTCGTTCAACGCACTGGCCAGCGCGATGGCCACTTCGCGCCACCTGAAAAGCGATATTCTGGAATTCGCCCGCGATCGCCGTGTCGAGCAGGCGCTGAGCGAGTCACCGGCGAAACTGGATCGCGATCGTCGTCTGGCGCTGATTAGCGACCCGGTGACGCTTTCCAGAATGCACTATCGTCTGTGGCAGAACGCCGATAAGTATCACGACTGGTTCGATTACTATCAGTCGCTGCGTATGAATCCGCTGGCTATTCAGCCAACGAAAATCTGATGCAGGCATAAATAAAAAATCCGGGAACGCAGGTTCCCGGATTTTTTTTGCCTTAAGGAAGAGGCGTTACTTTTTCGCTTCTACGCCCGGCGCGGCGTCGCGCGTCATAAACTGCTCGGTAACGTCCGGCAGATGATTCAGCGCCCAGTCGGCCATTGCCACTTCCTGCTCGCGGATCTGCGCGAAAATTCTTGCGCCTTCGGTATCGCCAACCAGTTCAGCCGCCGCAATCAGCGAGGTGTAGCTGGCAATTTCCAGGTTCTCAAACACATAGCTGCTGATAGCGCCTTTCACGACTTCATCATCCGCCATCATGCCGCCCATCGCCTGACCAAAAGCGGTCAGTTTACCCATGGTATCTTTAAAGACGGAATTTGAAGTATCGTAGCGGTCGATAACCGACTGTACCAGCGCCTGCTGCTGACGAGTTTCTTCAATATGCTGCACGATACGGGCTTTCAGATCGGGATAATGCTCAAGACGTTCTGCCTGTTTTTCCAGCATGCTTTCCGCCTGTTTTTCCATCGCGTGCGCATCTTTCACCCAGGCTAAATAGTTCTCTTCATGCGTTGTCATGGTGTACCTCTTGATTGAATTATTTTCCGGGGGCCAGCTTCTGGCGTTACTGCTGCTCAGCGATGACGGTAAGCTTCTCGTCAGTGGCCTTCTCTTCTTCCAGCGTTTCGCCCAGCAGGCGAGCAGCCTCTTTATAGCCCAGCTTTAAAGCCAGCGCGCGCAGCGTGCCGTAAGTGGCAATCTCATAGTGCTCGACTTTTTGCGCCGCGCCGATCAGGCCAGCGTCACGAACCGGGCCAGCCTCCACGGAATCAATAATTTCCTGGGCTTCTTCTACCAGGCCTTCAAGCGCGTGGCATTTCATTCGCTTAATGCGCACGCCGTCGGTGCTTTCCACCAGCTGGTCCAGACGCTCTATCTGGCCCTGAGTCTCTTCAAGATGCTGTTTGAAAGCGGCTACCAGTTTTTCATCGGTAGCGGCACGCGCCATTTTAGGCAGGGCGCGAGAGATTTGTTTTTCTGCGCTATACACATCCGACAGGTCATGAATAAATAAATCTTCCAGCGTCTTGATGGTCATATTTCACTCCATTTCAATAACAGGAAAGAAAGTGCAAATTCACACTCTGTAAAGCTACAGGAATAAGGTTAGCCTGGTCTGAGCATTTCGGAAGGCAAGAAGGGGAGAATATCCTTTTCAAGGAATATTCTGAGACAGCGGTCACAGACAGAGGGGAAAAAATATAATTAACAAATAGTTAACTTATGAACGTTATCAACGACCCACGCTGGCGAGCTGTTAAAAAGTCGCCGGAGGTAAAGCATCTGGAAACGTCAGACTTCCAAAAATAGCGGCGGTACTTTACGGAAAAACAGTTCGTTTTGCCCGCCAACAGATACTGTGGCGGGCTTAAGATTAATTAAACCGTTGCCTGGGCGCTTGCCATTCCCGGTACCAGGATAATCTTGCGACAGTCTTCCTGACGCTTTTCAAAGATCTCATAGCCACGTGCCGCCTCTTCCAGCGGCATATGGTGGGTAACGATCTCTTCGGGTTTCAGGTGGCCCTGCTCGATCAGTTTCAGCAGATCGGGAAGGTAAGCGTGAACGTGAGTCTGACCCATTTTAAAGGTCAGCCCTTTATCAAAGGCATCGCCGAACAGGAAGCCATGAATAAAGCCCGCATAAACGCCCGGTACGCTGACAATGCCGCCACGGCGCACGGCCGCAATGCACTGGCGTAGCGCTTTGCCGCTGCTGCCTTCCAGCTTCAGGTTGCTGAGCACGGTTTCCGTCAGGCTGCCTTTGGCCTCAAACCCTACCGCATCGATCACCGCATCCACACCGCGATGGCCTTTGGTATTTTCAATAATCCAGGCGGCCGGATCGTCATTTTCATCAAAATTGATCGGGATAACGCCATAGCGCTCGCGCGCAAAGGCCAGCCGGTAATTATGATGGTCAATCATAAAAATCTGCTCGGCGCCCGCCAGTCTGGCGCAGGCGGCGCTGAGTAAGCCAACCGGGCCGGCGCCAAAGATAGCCACGCTGGAGCCCTGTTTGACTTCAGCGTTCTGTACCGCCTGCCAGGCCGTGGGCAGAATATCGGAAAGAAACAGCACTTTCTCATCCGACAGCGTATCCGGCACTTTAAAAGGGCCGGCGTTGGCTTTCGGCACGCGCACGTATTCCGCCTGTCCGCCGGGAATACCGCCATAAAGGTGGCTGAAGCCGAACAGCGCGGCGGGCGGCGTGATTTTTTTCGGGTTCAGAATGGCACCGCGGCCGCTGTTAGTGGTTTCACAGGCGGCATACTGATGCAGATGACAGAAAAAACAATCGCCGCAGGCAATCACAAAGGGAATAACCACCCGATCGCCTTTTGCGACTTTGGTCACGCCACTGCCTGCTTCCACCACTTCGCCCATAAACTCGTGGCCAAAAATGTCGCCATGCTCCGTGCTGGGAATTTTTCCGCGGTAAAGATGCAGATCGGAACCACAGATAGCAGTGGCCGTTACGCGCAGAATAATATCGTCTGCGGCTTCAATCGTCGGGTCGGGCATGTTATCAACGCTGACCCGATGCGGGCCGTGGTAGGTAAGGGCTCTCATAGTCTCTGCTCCGGTATTTTTTTCAGTCTCACGTCAAGGCAAAAAAATTTGCGTTTACCAAGCATAGAACATGAAAAACGAACGCAGGGCGCGCGGCGAGCCGAAAGGTCAAACATCGGACAAAGAGAAGGCTAAAATTAAGGAAGATTTTACGGATATTTTGCGCTGCGCAGGCTTACTGCCCTTGGCCGTTGCTGTACAATGGCGCGTTTTTTATACGGATCGGGAAAGGTAATGACCACACTGTTACGTGCTTTATTGCTGGCATGCTGCCTGACGATGCTGACCGGCTGCGGCAGCATCATCAGTCGAACCCTGCCCGGACAGGGGCACGGCAATCAATACTATCCTGGCGTGCAGTGGGATGTCCGTGATACGCCCTGGCGCTTTCTGACGATTATCGATTTGCCGCTGTCGCTGGTTCTCGATACGTTGCTGCTGCCGGTGGATGCGCACCACGGACCCTACGAGTAAAATTACTCCCAGCGGTCTGCGCGGTCGGAATCGCTGTTATCGTCTTCCCACTCGTCCGCCGCTGCTTTGCCTTCTTCGGTATCGCCCGGCGGCTCCAGCTGAAATTCGCCTTCATCCCACTCATGCAGCGTATTTTCCGGCAGCCACTCCTGACGCAGTTCGATCTCGTCAAAATCACCGTCGAAAATGGCCTGTGCCGCTTCACCGCTGCGCAGCGCCAGCACCTCTCCCTCTTCGATATCATCCGCCAGGAACTCCGCCTGCCACATGATATCGCCATCCTGCATCACATATTTTTGCAGGTTGAACTGGCTGACCGCGGCATCGTCCTCTTCCATCTCCGGATTAGCGGCCAGAAACTCTTCACGCGCAGCGTCGATAGCCTCTTCCAGGGTTGCATACATGCTCATTGGGTATCTCCATAACGAAAAATGCAGGTTTTAAAGAAGGATAGTAGAAGATCGGCTGCGGTAAACCCGGCGAAGGAAAAAAAGATGAGATAATTTATCTATTAGTATTAGTTAGTTACATAAAAATCGGACAGGCGGCTGACGAAAAGTCTTAAGTCAGAGGGCAATCTGTCCCGAGGCGCCTGGCCACCGTTTATCGTATCCGGTGGCCAGGGGACATTTGGCTACCTTTTATCGCATCCGGCGGCCAGGGCACCTCCGGTCAGGCGTCAGCCATCGCCCTTTTATATTTACGCAGAAGCTGCTGGATATCGTGCAGTCGGCCTACCGCAACCGAAGTGAGTTTCTCTCTGGAAACGTTGCGATCAAGGGAAATGCAGTCTTTCCAGAGTGAACGTCCGGCAATCACGCCAGAAGCGCCGTTGCGCAGGGAGATCTCCACCTGTCGCAGAAAGGTCTGGTGATCGACGCCGGCAGACAGCACCGCCCAGGGAATGGAACCGCAAATTTCGGTGACGCTGGCGCAGGCGGCTTCTGTCCCCGGATAGGGTATTTTCAGCACCTTAGCGCCGCAGTCAATACAGGCACGGCAGCCATCCTGAATAAGCTGAGGAATTTTATTCTGATAAGTCTCCTTGTTCTCATTTTCCAGTTGATAAGTCAGGAACTCCACTACCAGAAGCAGATCTTCACGCGCGAAGTCGGCAATAACCTCACGCAGCGTGGCAAGGTTATCGGTATTAGCCTCAGGCGTATCCGTACGTAAATAAATCATAATTTTTCCACCCGTGGCACCCAGCTCACGCACCTTACGCGCGTTAATGCCTTCAACCATTCTGGAAATACGGTAGCCCTGCGGGGAGAGATCCCAGCCGGAAGCATCCAGCCCAACCAACAGCGCGGTATCACGCGGCACCACGTTTTCATCAACAATTCCCGGCACGGCACAAATGGGATCGACTAATACGCAGCCTGCCTCTGCCGCCAGATAGCGGGTAATGTCATATTTAGTTTTGCCTAAGGTTTCGTTGCTGATTTTTGCCTGCTCTTCGGGCGTGGCGGCTAACAGCGTTCTCATTCCTCCCCGCTGATCGCAGGCGATGACCATCATTGAACCGGTGGCATCACAAATCATTTGATAACCACGACGTTCTGCTGTTGTCATTTTATTCATAAGTCTGATCCTTATAGAGCTGATTATCGGAAATAAACTAAACGCGGCTGAGGAAACATTCGATCCAGGAAATAATTTCGCTATCGTTAATGCCTTTATCCTGATCGGCGATAAAGGTATGTCCCAATTGCATTGGCCGGGCTTTACCTGCAAGATCCATTAATTCAGGAATATAGTCTTCGCCCGGGTGGCCTTTAACCCGGCAGGCGCAGCGCGATTTATAACGTTGAGCGACCAGTTGCGGCGATATCTGATTCCATATTTCAACAGTGTGCTGACAGCCGGAGACGGCCAGATAATGCTTTAAAATTTCTTTTTCGCGAAAGCCAAACCAGGCGTCCATAATGAAAAGCGTTTTTTTCGGTGCCATCCGCACAATATTAAACATGGCCTCATAGGCGGCATAGCCCAGCTTGCGGTTTAAGGGTCTGTCGATAATGTCCGCAAACTGAAGCATAAAGGGTTCTTTAATCCCATCTATACTTAATACCGGCGCATTAAGGCGTTCGGCAAGCATTTGCGCGATGCGGCTTTTCCCGGATGCCGGGATACCATTGACTAAAATTATTTTCTTCATAATAACCTGATAATTTCATCAACCGTGGTGGCTTGTCTTATTTGTGCCAGCGTCTCCGCTTTGTCCAGTAGTTCTACAATAGAGGCAATCCCTTGCGTAATATGCGTGTCGCTGTCCATACCGCTGAACATCACGATAATATCAACTGGCTCGCTGTCGCTGATTGAGACAGGGCGCGCCAGAGTGAGCAGACTAAAACCATTTTTAATAACGCCGCACTCCGGTCGCGCATGAGGAATGGCTATGCCTTCTTCAAACACATAATAGGCGCCGTATTTTCTGGTGTTATCGATAACGGCCTGGGGATATTCAGCAGTGACGAATCCTCCTTTAATTAATGGCGCGGCGGCGATTGCTATTAAATCTTCCCAGGCTTCGACGTTTATGCCGATCTGAATATACTGGTTCTGTGCAAGAAACTGTCGGATGCTCATATCACCTCATATATTTCTGCGGATAGTATTTCTCAGTTCATCCATTCTTATAAACAGGTCATCGACGCGGTGACGATAGTTTTTCCGGGAAGAGAAAATTTTAATGGCCTGATTATATTTAACCATTAGCTTTTTCTGCGTGTTGCTATCCGTCGGGTTTTTCGATAGCGCCGATTCCAGTAGAGATAATTCGTCTTCTGTTCTTAATGCCTCTTCGTCATCTTCACTATTTTGCTGCTGGTGCGATGATGTAAAAATATTCTTCAATTTTGCAAACATCAGCCTCTCCACATTTTTTATTAATCCGTTTCGGTTTTAACAACGTCAGGAAGGGAATGCCCGGTCAGTTTGCGATTAACGAACCAGGTAATGAAAATGGCAAAGGCGATAAAGCCAGCCACGAACAGCCAGTCATGTTGCAGAGCGTGCCCTAATACCAGACCTGCGCCGATAACATCGGAATCACTGAAGGTGACGCCTTGAAAACCAAAGTTTTCCAGCAGCGGCACCAGAATGGCGGGTAATAAAGTGATAAATAAGCCATGCACCACGCCGCCAATAATGGCACCTTTTCTGCCGCCCAGCGCGTTGCCAAATACGCCGGCCGTTCCTCCGGCAAAGAAATTCGTCAATAGGCCGGGCAAAATCATCGCCAGACCAAACAGGGGAAAAACAATCATACCAATAAGGGAACCAACGGTAGTGGCAAGAAAGCCGACGATGACCGCGTTGGGCGCGTAGGGGAACAGCACCGGACAATCCAGCGCGGGTTTGGCATCGGGCACCAGGCGCATGGCAATACCTCTGAATGCCGGAACCAGCTCGTTCAGCAGCAGGCGTACGCCGCTATAAAGCACAAATACCCCGGCGACAAACTGCATCGATTGCATAAAGGCATACATAAGGTAGTTGGTGCCCCCGGCGAACCGGGCAATATACTCCGGCCCGGCGACAAACGCGGGGATGAGGTACATCGGCACCATCACCACGGCCATCGACAGGTAGGTGTCCTGTAAAAATTTGAAGTGATCGGGCAGCTCTAAATCTTCCGTGGAACGGGAGTTCTTACCGATAGCGCGCGCTACGGCGGCCTGAACCAGATAGCCAAGCGTACAAAAGTGGCCAAGGGCAATATCGTCCGAGTCGGTGATTTTCCGCACTACGGGCTGAGCGATAGCAGGCATCAGGACGGCCATCACGCCGCCAAATATGCCGCCGGTAAGGATAAGCGTGAGGCCGGTCAGCCCGGCTTTGTAGCCGATGACCGTGCCGATCGTGGCCATCCACAGCAGCGCCTGGCCGGTAAGGAAGATATATTTAAACGGCGTAAGGCGTGCAATCAGGATATTGACGGCAAAAATGACCAGCAGCGTCAGCGCCACTTCCGATCCCAATTCGCGGTTAGCCACGCCGGCGATGGCCGCCACGTCGGTAATGTAGCCTTTCATGCCAAAGCCGCTGGTAAAGATATCATTGAGAAAGGTCAGCGTTTCTACAATGATATTAATACCCGCCATCATAATCAGAAAACCGAGCAGGGTTTTAAATGTCCCCTCAAGCGTTTTCCCGAAGGATTTTTTTTGCAGGATAAGGCCAGTCATAGCAATTAAAGCGATTAAGATGGCAGCCTGGCCTAAAAAATCTTTAATAATAAAATGAATGATTGCGTCCATTTAACACCTCACTTTTTTTGGGTGCCTAACCAGGCCAGGATTTTCTCTTCCAGTTCTTTTTTATCGGTCAGCTTATTCAGGATGATGACCCGTTTTTTTTCTTCCTCACTGGCGTCGGAATTCAGAATGTCAGCAAATATTTTTTGTGTGAGGATAATGTCATACTTAAATGACGAAGCTTCCGATACCGTGGTGTGATCGATATCAGCATCAATAGATAATTTATGAAGAACAGACTTCGCGCTCATTTCAATAGCAAAGCTTGAGCCGAGGCCGCAGCCACATACGCAGAGTACTTTAAGCATGTTATTACCCTCAGATAAGATTATTTACTTTAGCCAGTTTGTAGAAGTTACTCTCTTTATCTAGCAAACGTTTGTCAGAGTCATTCAGATCAATAGGGATGGCTTTGTTATTGTTGTTGATGACGATAATTTTATTGGTCAGGCCGCTATTAATACATCTGACCACTTCTTCAGCCAGGATCGCGCCCTGGATAATTTCCTCCCCTGTTGGAAAACCGTTGCGTAAACCATAACCCATAATGGTTTTTCTGATCCTGATGCCAACCTTGTGCTCAAGTTTGCCGATCATGGTATCAATCGCACCCTGGAAACCGGGCGTATACTCTTTGGTATAGCCTTCGGAGCAAAGGATAATAACGCTGTTCTGCTGCGCTGCTTTCTGCCTGATGGTTTCTGCCAGTAAATCGATATCCCAAACCGACTCAGGAATAAGCGCAATATCCGCATTGCTTTTCAGGGCAGCCTGTAGGGTTAATTCACCGCAGTAGCCGCCCAATAATTCGATCATAAATATTCTGCCGGGAAGCCCGCGGCCGGTATTGCGCAGTTTGGCAACCTCACTGATAACCTGTTCGCAGGCGGTGGAAAAGCCGATAGTGTAGCTATTGCCGATAATATCATTATCGATCGTCATGCCTATGCCATAGCAGTTAATACCGTAGCCGCTAAGGATTTTTAAAAACTGGAAAGAACCATCGCCGCCGCCCATAACCAGACAATCAATTTTCTTTTTACGGATGTTTTTTACAATTTTTTCATACTCAGCTTTTTTACATTTTTCTTCTTTTCGACCGGAGGCGATAAGCGGTACCGGCGACAGGGAAAAATCAACAAGATCGCGGCGTGCTATATCCTTCGCGCTGTTTTTAAGCAGGCCGTTAATTCCACCATCAAAAATAACGATTTCATAATTCGTCATTCTGTTTATCTGAAACAGGACGTTGTTTATACCGCTGACATCACCGCCGCTAATGACCAGCCCTATTTTCATCGCCGACCTCAAATTAAATTTTTATCGTTAATCTGAGAATCGATGTTAAAGATGCCTGAATTATATTTTTCGAAGCCGGTCACACTTTAAGGATGAAATAGCCCCGTGCCGGTCATTGACAGCAATAAAAATGACTTATTTTTGTGATGGACATCACCATGGAAAACAGCGTTAGTTCGGGATTTTTATATAACTATATGTTTATTAATGGATTAATTTTTGTGAGCTAAATCTCGCTCGCGCCGAATAACGTCAGAAACAAGTTGTTGCGGGATTTGTGAGTGAATTCACATTAAAGCAGGTTTTGATTTGAAGCCGCCGCAGAAAATAAAGGCGGGGCAGGCGGAGAGGGCAAAAAAAAACTCCGCCGGGGCGGAGTTTTGCCGATAAAGCTGAGGCTTACTGCAGCAGAGACAGCACGCCCTGTGGAACCTGGTTGGCTTTTGACAGCACGGAGGTACCAGCCTGCTGAAGGATCTGCGCCTTCGACATGTTAGAAACTTCAGTTGCGTAGTCAGCATCCTGGATACGTGACTGTGACGCGGTCAGGTTGGTCACAGAGGTGTTCAGGTTGTTGATGGTGGATTCAAAACGGTTCTGAATCGCACCCAGGCCGCTACGTGCGGTATCAACGTCTTTGATACGCGCGTCGAGGTCTGACAGGTTACCGCCGGTCACGCTGAAGGTTGCGCCCAGGCCAGAAGACTGGAAGCCTGCGCCTGACAGGTCGATATTGATGACGTTAGCGTCGGTTGCGTCGTTGGCGCCAACCTGGATTTTTACGCTGCCGGTGCTGTTGAAGATCGCCGTGCCGTTGAAGGTGGTAGCCGTACCGATACGGTTGATTTCAGACAGACGCGCGTCAACTTCTTTCTGGATTGAGTCGATGTCGTCGGCGCTGTTGGTGCCGTTTTTCGCCTGCACAGTCAGTTCACGGATACGCTGTAAGTTGGTGTTCATCTCGTTCAGAGAGCCTTCAGCCGTCTGAGTCAGAGAGATACCGTCGTTGGCGTTACGTGAAGCCTGAGTCAGACCTTTGATCTGCGAGTTCATGCGGTTAGCAATCGCTTCGCCTGCTGCGTCGTCTTTTGCGCTGTTGATACGCAGACCGGAAGAAAGACGCTCGATAGCGGTGCTCAGAGAAGCCTGTGATTTGTTCAGGTTGTTCTGAGTGGTCAGGGACATGATGTTAGTATTGATAACGGACATAATCGTTTCCTTAAAGTTTAACCAGGGTTCGGATACGGCGCCAGGATGCCCGTCACCGTCTGTATTATTTATCGTCACACCCTGAAAAAACTTTAAACAGTTTTAGCATAAAACCTGCACAAAACGGCTTATTCCTCCACATACGAACGATATCAATGGGTTACCCGGATGATTGGCTGAAGCATCGCTAATATTTCATCAACAGCACAAAATGAATTTACACATTTAAATGTTTAAATATAATGGCGGCTCTTATTACCTGAGCGAGTGGAATTATGAGCAAGCAAACCCTGTTTACGCCTTTGCAAATTGGCGATCTGACCTTACGTAACCGTATTGTGCTGCCGCCGCTGACGCGTTGCCGCAGCGACCAGCCGGGCAACGTGCCGGGCGAGATGATGGTGGACTACTACCGCCAGCGCGCCAGCGCCGGTTTTATGATCACGGAAGGCACGCAGATTGAACCGCGCGGGCAGGGCTACGCCTGGACGCCAGGTATCCACAGCGCGGAGCAGATTGCGGGCTGGAAAAAGGTCACCGCAGCCGTCCATCAGGAAGGCGGAACAATTTTTTGTCAGCTGTGGCATGTGGGACGCGTTTCACATAGCGAACTGCAACCGGGCAAGCAGCCGCCGGTGGCGCCGTCTGCCGTGCCTGCAACGGGCGTACGCGTCTTTATCGAAACCGGACCGGGCGAAGGCATCCTGACCGCGCCGGATGCGCCGCGCGAACTGACCACCGCCGAAGTCAAAGAGATTGTCGAGCTGTACCGCACGGCGGCGCAAAACGCGAAGGAAGCCGGGTTTGACGGCGTTGAGCTGCATTCAGCCAACGGCTACCTGATCAATCAGTTTATTTCCGAACACAGCAATTTCCGCACCGATGAATATGGCGGCTCGCTGGAAAACAGGCTGCGCTTCCTGAAAGAAGTTACCGAAGCGGTCAGTTCCGTGTTTGGCAGCCATCGCGTCGGGGTACGCTTTGCACCGCTGTTTACCAGTACGGATGAAGAGCGGGTTTACCTGGGCCTGGTGGAAAGCGATCCGCAGACTACCTACACCGTAGCGGCAGAGATGCTGAATACGCTTGAGATCGGTTATCTGTCAATCGCAGAAGCCGACTGGGATAACAGCCCCGATCTGCCGGAAACCTTCCGCATTGCGCTGCGTAAAGCCTGGCGCGGGCCAATTATCTATTCCGGCCGCTACACCCAGGAAAAGGCAGAACACGTGCTGCAACAGGGCTGGGGCGATCTGTTTGGCTTTGGCAGAACCTTTATCGCCAACCCGGATCTGCCGGAACGCTTTCGCCACGGCTATCCGCTGAACGCCGTGGATGCCGCTTCGCTATATGGCGGCACGCGTAAAGGGTATACTGACTATCCTTTTTACGGTTCCTGATTTTGTGAGGCTGGATGACCCCTGAAAACGCGATGAAGCTGCTGGCCAATCCGACACGCATGGCCGTGCTGGCCTGGCTGAAAAACCCTGATGAAGCCTTTGCCGGCTATAGCCAGCTGTATGACTTCGACCGTTACGGGGTGTGCGCCAGCCTGATTCAGGACAAGGCGGGCTTATCGCAGCCCGCCACCTCGCTCTGCCTGAAGGTGCTTCAGGAAGCGGGCCTGCTGGAGGCGAGCAAAGTCGGCAAGTGGACCTACTATCGCCGCTGCGAGCCGCGTATCCGCGAGCTTGCCGACACGATAGGTAATTTCCTGGGCGCGTTATAGTTTACGCGTCCGGTCTCGTCACGCGGCGGCGCAGCGTCCGCCATGAGTAAACCGCATTGAAAAGCACGATGGCGGCCGTCACGATAAACACCGCACGAAACCCCCAGTGAGCCGAAACCACCGCGCCCATCAGCGGCCCGGTAACGTTGCCAATATCGCGAAATGACTGGTTATAGCTAAAGATACGTCCGGCGACGCTATTGCTGACGTTATAGATCAGCAGCGTCTGTACCGCGGGCAGCAGCGCGCCGTCGGCCGCGCCCAGCAGAAAACGCAGGATCCCCAGTTGCAAAGGGGTCTGCACCAGCGACATCGGGATCAGTAGCAGCACGGAAACCACCAGCATGGCGATAAGAATACGCTCAGGCCCGATACGGTCGCCCAGTTTACCCAGCCGGGGCGCGCTGAGCAGCGCAGCGACGCCGGGCACCGAGGCAATCATTCCGCTGACAAACGCCAGATTCTGGATATCGCCAGCCAGATCCCGCACGTAGAGCGTCAGAATAGGCGCGATAGATCCGGTAGCAACCTGAATAATCAGCGTGGTGACAAACAGCGCCAGCACCAGCTTCGGCCGTTTTAAAGAGCTAAAAACGTCACGGGCGTGCAGCATATCTTTCTTCTGTACCGGCACGAAGGTTTCGCGGATAGCAAACAGCGTCATCAGGAAACAGAGAAACAGCACGGCGGCGGTAATAAAGAACACCGGGCGCAGGCCAAAGCTGTCGGCCAGCAATCCGCCAATCAGTGGGCCGATCAATGCGCCGCTAACCGCGCCCGTCGACAGCCAGCCCAGCGCCCAGCCGCTTCGCTTCCGCGGCACCTGAGTCGCTATCAGCGCGTTGGCATTGGGCACAAAACCGCCCAGCAGACCTAACAACGCCCGCAGCGCCAGAAACTGCCAGATGGAGGTGGCCATCCCCATCAGCACCATCACTATCGCCATGCCAAGCGCCGACCGCAACAGCATGATTTTGCGGCCTTTACGATCGGCCAGCCCGCCCCAGAATGGCGACGCGACAGCGGAAAACAAAAAGGTAATGCTGAATACCACCCCCGACCAAAGATTCAGCGACTGCGGATCGGTTACGCCAAGCTGCTCGACGTAAAGCGGCAGAAAGGGCATCACGAGGCTGAAGGCGACGCCGGTCAGAAAACAGCCGCACCAGGCGACAAAGAGGTTTTTTTGCCAGTTAATCGGGGAAGGGGAAGCATCGGTCACAGCCATAAGCGCAGCCTGGTCAGTTTGTTAGCAGACTAAGTATGCGCCTAAAGCGCACGACTTAATAGCACCCGCCGGGGAAAACGCGGGAGGATTGAGCCGTGGTTGAGAAACGGGCGGGGTCGGTTCCGCCCGGAGCATCAGTACAGAGAGGGTTCGCCTGCGGGGCGCGTTTTAAAGCGGCGGTGCAGCCACATATACTGCTCCGGCGCCATCAGCACGCCGTGCTCGACGACTTTATTCATTCGCGCGGCGGTAGCAGCTTCATCATCCAGCGGCATATTCTCTTCCGCCGGCAGGATCACCATCTCATAGCCTCTGCCGTGCGGTAAGCGACGCGGCACAAAAGGGATCACGGCGGGCTGGCCGCTGCGGATCAGCAGATAGCTGCCTTTGGTGGAAGCCGCTTTTTCCACGCCGAAAAAGGGCACGAACACGCTGCTTTTTGGGCCGTAGTCATGATCGGGCGCGTACCAGATAATATCGCCGTTTTTCAGCGCGCGGATCATGCCTTTCAGATCCTTGCGATCCAACATGCTTTTATTGGATCGCATTCTGCCCCATGTTTGCAGCCAGTCCAGCAGCGCGTTGTCGTTAGGACGATAAACGCCGATACCGGGATTATGGATGCCGAAGATGCGGGCGCCCAGTTCCAGGGTCAGAAAATGCATCCCGATCAGCAGCACGCCTTTGCCTTCCTGATGCGCTTTGTCGATATGCTCCAGACCGCTGACCTGAAACCATTTGCTGATGCGCCAGTCGGGCCAGAACCAGGCCATGCCGGTTTCGATTAAGCCCATGCCGACGGATTCGAAGTTGCGAACCACCATCGCCTCGCGCTCCGCTTCCGGCATTTCAGGGAAGCAAAGTTCCAGATTGCGTCGGGCTACCGCCACGCGGCGAGTGATAAAACGCATGGAAAGACGACCCAGGCCGCAACCGAGGCGATAGAGCACGGGATAGGGCAACAGCACCAGCACGTAGAGCAGACCAATACCCAACCAGGTAAACCAATAACGGGGATGCAACAAAGCGCGCGAAAACTGAGGCAGCTGAGTCATGAGTTTCCAGATCGTAAAAAAGGGGCACCATTATGCTGCCCGGGATTTATTATTTATGACCTATTGTGCCATTTTTTGACAGCGAACTGAAATAATGCGTTGAGATTCAGAAGGTTTAAACACCAGCGCGCGGGCGCGCGCTGGTTAACAGGGACTACGAATTAAACAGCCCTTTGACTTCATGGGGTTCGCAACGCCAGTATTGCTCTGGCGCGTCCACCTTCGCACCCAGCTCGGCGGCGGCATGCCACGGCCAGCGCGGGTTATAAAGCATACCGCGAGCCAGCGCGACCATATCCGCTTCGCCTTCCACCAGCACCGCTTCCGCCTGGCGCGGTTCGGTAATCAGCCCGACCGCAATCACCGGGATGGCGACTTCTTTTTTAATCGCCGCAGCGAAAGGCACCTGATAGTTCGGGCCGACGGTGATTTTCTGCTGCGGTGCCAGGCCGCCGCTGGACACGTGGATATAGGCACAGCCTTCCGCCTCCAGCGCTTTGCTCAGCGCGATGGACTGCGCCAGATCCCAGCCGCCGTCTACCCAGTCGGTAGCGGAAATACGCACGCCAACCGGCTTGTCTGCCGGGAATACGCGACGCACCTCGCGGAACACTTCCAGCGTCAGGCGCATACGATTTTCCAGCGAGCCGCCGTACTGGTCTTCGCGCTTGTTGGAAAGCGGAGACAGGAACTGATGCAGCAGATAGCCATGCGCGGCGTGAACTTCCACCAGATCCAGACCAAGGCGATCGGCACGAACAGCGCTGTCGACGAAGGCCTGTTTGATCTCTTCAATACGTTCGAGCGTGAGCGCAACCGGCGCGTTATCGTCATCGCTGAAAGGCACCGCAGAAGGCGCGGAGGTCTGCCAACCGCCCTGTTCCGGCTGCAGGAAACCGCCGCCGCGCCATGGCACATCGGTAGAGGCTTTGCGGCCGGCATGGGCCAGCTGGATACCAATCGGCATCGTGGAATAGCTGCGTACATCCTGCAGCACGCTGCCCAGCGCCTGTTCGGTTTCGTCATCCCACAGGCCTAAATCCTGCGGCGTAATGCGGCCGGCGGCTTCAATGGCCGCCGCTTCGACAATCAGCAGGCCGGCGCCGGAGAGCGCCAGATGACCCAGATGAATGCGGTGCCAGGCGGTGGCTTTGCCGTGCTCGGCGGAGTACTGGCACATCGGTGCGATGGCGATACGGTTCTTAAGCGTTAACTTGCCCAGCTCGATTGGGGTAAATAGCTGACTCATGCAATATCTCCGTAAAAAATTAAGTCGGAACAGGCTAACTATAGGCGGATTTTTTTGTGATGTTGGTCCGGATATGCTTTTCCGCCTGTTGCAAGGCTCTAACTTTCCTGAGACAAATTTTTTACGCTGCGTCCCGATTTTGGTTTGCTTCTGGCGCTATTCAGGTATGATATCGCCCGCAAAATTTCTCAAAAGTCGCAGGAACGTACACCATGCCAGTGTTACATAACCTTGTTTCTAATGAAGAGCTGAAAGCGCGGATGCTGGCCGAGACCGAGCCGCGTACCACAGTCTCTTTTTACAAGTATTTCACCATTACCGATCCCAAAGCGTTTCGTGACGCGCTCTATATCGCCTTAACCAAACTGAAAGTGTTTGGTCGCGTTTACGTCGCCGCAGAAGGGATCAACGCGCAAATCAGCGTGCCGGCCAGCAATTATGAAGCGATGAAGACGATGCTTTACGCTTTCGACCCGGCGCTGGACAACCTGCGAATGAATATCGCGCTCGACGATGACGGAAAATCGTTCTGGGTGCTGCGTCTGAAAGTGCGCGAGCGCATCGTTGCTGACGGCATCGCAGACGAAACCTTCGACGCCAGCGACGTCGGCGGCTACCTGAAAGCGGGCGAGGTCAACGCCATGCTGGACGATCCGGATGCGGTCTTTGTCGATATGCGCAACCACTACGAGTATGAAGTCGGGCACTTTGACAACGCGCTGGAAATCCCGGCGGATACCTTCCGCGACCAGCTGCCGATGGCCGTGGATATGCTGCAGGACAGCAAAGATAAAAAAATCGTGATGTACTGCACCGGCGGGATCCGCTGTGAAAAGGCGAGCGCCTGGATGCGGCACAACGGTTTTGAGAACGTCTATCACATTGAAGGCGGCATTATCGAATACGCGCGTCGCGCACGCGAGCAGGGGCTGCCGGTACGCTTCAAGGGCAAAAACTTTGTTTTTGATGAGCGCATGGGCGAACGTATTTCCGATGATGTCATTGCGCATTGCCATCAGTGCGGCACGGCCTGCGATACGCACGTTAACTGCAAAAACGACGGCTGCCATCTGCTGTTTATTCAGTGCGCCAGCTGTGCGGAAAAGTATCACGACTGCTGTAGCCCAATCTGTATGGAAGAGCTGGCGCTGGCGCCGGAAGAACAGCGGGCGCGTCGCGCCGGTCGGGAAAACGGCAATAAAATTTTCAACAAGTCGCGCGGCTTGCTGAATATGACGCTAAAAATCCCAACGCCCGATAACTGAGTGACCGTCAGACAGCATTCAGGGCCGGTTTTACCGGCCTTTTTTGCTCTTTCAGCCGGTAAGGCGGCAATTCCCCGTTTTCTCACTTTTTTGCTCCGCTAACATTGCGCTAACGTTTTGTCGTCTACATATAGTTACAACATACTGAAAGCCCGTAAAGAATGTCAATCTGAGCAGCCAGTAGCGCATCAGCACGGCTTTTTCAGGCAGGGCGTCCTGCTGCCTTCCGGCTCCCCAACGCGATACGCACAGTATTAAAATGGCTATTACAGCGATTTCTGTCACAAACTTGATAAAAAGAAGACTGTCGTATAGAGTAAATTCCCGTAAAGAAACGTTTTTAAGCGCCGTACTTTTAATCTTCGCTGCTTTATAGCTTTCATTCCCTTCTTTCTCTACAGGCTCCACCGGCAACGAAAGCTATGATGCTGCCAGTCATTCTCATTAAGGGGACTGCATGAGCACGCACTCAGAAAACAGACATAAAAAGCACTTCTGGCAGAAAAAACAGAAAGAACTCACCGTAGACGATATCACCATCGTGGATAACGACATGCTGAAGCGTGCCGTCGGCGCAGCCGCGCTCGGTAACGCGATGGAATGGTTCGACTTCGGCGTCTACAGCTATCTGGCCGTGACTATTGGTAAGGTCTTCTTCCCCGGCGGCAGTTCGGCGGCCCAGCTGCTTGCCGCCTTTGGTGCCTTTGCGGCAGCCTTTGTGGTGCGTCCTATCGGCGGGCTGGTGTTCGGGCCGCTGGGCGATAAAGTTGGACGGCAGAAAGTGCTGGCCGTCACCATGATTATGATGGCTATCGGTACCTTCTGTATCGGCCTGATCCCCAGCTATGACAGCATCGGTATTCTTGCGCCAATTCTGCTGCTGGTCGCTCGCCTGGTGCAGGGCTTCTCCACCGGCGGTGAATATGGCGGCGCGGCGACTTTTATCGCCGAATACTCTACCGATAACCGTCGCGGCTTTATGGGTAGCTTCCTGGAGTTCGGCACGTTAGGCGGCTATCTGCTCGGCGCAGGGCTGGTCACCGGCCTGACGGCGGCGATGCCGGAGGCGACGCTACTGGACTGGGGCTGGCGTATTCCGTTCTTTATCGCCGCGCCGCTGGGGCTGTTTGGTCTTTATGTCCGTCTGAAGCTGGAAGAAACTCCGGCGTTCCAGAAGCATATGGAAAAGCAGGACGCGCTGGAACACAGCAAGCCGCGTCTGACGCTGCTGCAAATGCTGAGCAAATATCGCGCCCAGATGCTGAAATGTATTGGCCTGGTGCTGCTGTTTAACGTCTCCAACTACATGCTGACCTCCTATATGCCAAGCTACCTGACCGGTATCCTCGGCCTGAGCGAGATGAGCAGCCTGCTGCTGATCCTGGTGGTGATGTTTGTGATGATGCCGCTGACGCTGTTTTCCGGGCACTGGAACGATCGCCTGGGCCGTCGTCCGGTTATTTTAAGCGGCGCTATCGGCCTGATTGTGCTGGCTATCCCAAGCCTGATGCTGATTGGTTCCGGTAATATGTGGCTGGTGTTCGCCGGGCTGATCATCCTTGGCGTGCTGCACACCTGCTTTAGCGGCTCGATGCCGGCCACGCTGCCTGCGCTGTTTGCCACGGATATTCGCTATAGCGCGCTGGCGATCGGCTTTAACCTGTCCGTTTCGCTGTTTGGCGGCACCACGCCGCTGATCACTACCTGGCTGGTGGAAACGACGCATAACCTGATGATGCCGGCTTACTATCTGATGGGCGCTGGCGCAATCGGCGTGATCACCGTCTTTACCATGCGTGAAACGGCACGTAAGCCGCTGACCGGTTCAGCGCCTGCGGTTGGCAGCGAAGCGGAAGCGCACAAGCTGGTGAAAAAACTCCGTCTGCGTCAGCAAAAGAAAGATGCGGCGGCGTCGGTTAAATAATATTTCTCGCCGTTATCAGATGACGGCTGGAAATAATTAGCGTTATGGAAAGGCGGCATTTAACGATGCCGCCTTTTTTATTTATAAGCGGGAAAGTGAGAAGGGCGTTAAATCAAATTCTGCGGTTTTTCCCTGAGCAAATTGCGCGGCGATTTCACCCAATACCGTGGCGAATTTAAATCCGTGTCCGCTTAGCCCGCTAATAATCAACCTGTCTGCTCCCAGCGTATCGATAATAAAATCTTCGTCCGCCGTATTATCGTAGGTACAGGCTTCACCACGCAGGCAAACGCCTACGCCGGGTAAAAACTGCCGTAAAAATCCGAAGAGTTCGCTGCCGTCTTCAGCAACGGCGCCAAAAGGCTTACGTTGTTCCGGCGCGCTAATCGGCTGACCGCCGTTGTGCTTGCCGATTTTGATCGCGTTGTTTTCAGCAGGAAATCCATAAAAATGGGTGCCGTCCGGCATTTCCACGGCAAACGCGGGAAACTTATTATTTTCACTGTAGCGGCCGTCCGCCTGATGCCAGGCAAAGACTTTTCTGACAGGGGTGACGGGCAGTTCCGGCAGCAGCGTTTTGATCCAGGTTCCGGCGCTCAGCAGCAGCTTTTTGCCCCGGAAGGCGCCTTCCGGGGTCTGGACGACTTGCAGGCCGTCACGCTCCTCCAGCCCGGTGACCGCGCAGTTAAACAGCTGCGCGCAGCCCGCTTCTTTGCACAGGCGGATCAGGTGACGAATAGCCAGTTCGGATTTCAGATAGCCGGACTGCGGCTCGTAAATCCCCGTATAGTTTTCAGGGACGGCCAGCTGCGGCCAGCGCCGCACGGCATCTTCACCGCTGAAGATCTCCACCGGCAGGCTATAGGTTTCAGCGCTCTGCCGCACGTTGCGGATAAATTCGGAACGATCAGGCGCAAGATTCAGCACGCCGCTGCGCTGCATAATTCGCTCGCCGCACTGCTGCTCCAGCTCGTCCCACAGCTGCTGAGCGCGCAATACCATCGGCACGTAGCGGGCGCCTTCGCCGTAAGCGTGGCGAATTAAACGCGTGTCTCCATGATGGCTGCCTTCGCGATGGGGCGGATGCGCCCGATCGATCATCAGGACATTCAGTCCCGCCTGGGTGGCGTACCAGCCGGCCGCTGCACCTACCGAGCCGCTGCCCACCACAATTAAGTCATAAACCATCAGTACCTGGCTCCATCGGTTATACAGGCAGGCAGAATAGCAAAATGCGGCTGGAATGAAAAAAAATGCGGCAGAAATGAAAAAGGCACCCATTTGGGTGCCTTCAGGTCAACGCGGACGAAATTAGTGCTTTTTGTAGTCGCGATCCTGATATTCAGTAGCTTCTATCTTCGCTATGCCAGCTTCGAGAATGGAGATAAATTGTCTGGCAACATCGGTGGTCAGCCAGTAGGTCTGGCCCACTTCAGCTTCATCGTCTGGCTGTTCATTTGATGAAAGTGAATGCAGACGGATCATCATAGCATCGTAGCTGTCTACGGTACTGATATCCCACCCAACGAGGGGATGTGTCTGGATAACCTCTTTGTTTCTGTCCATTATAACCCCCTTATTACTCGTGTTAACAATGACAACGAAGTGATTTATCGAGGTTCAATGCGGCTTTTTTTCATAGAACAGGAAAATTATAACAGAAATTCCAATGTTCGCAGAATGAAATGTCGATCTGAGCCGATTGCCTTTAATTGTTACGGGATTGCGTACGCAGAAACTAAGAGCGGGTGCTCCCGATATAATAAATATCGGCAGCGAAATAACAATACTTGAGTAAATATTATTCACCCGGCTCGTTTGGCTAACTCATCGGCCAGCGCGGCGAAGTGCTGCCGCTTATTTTCATCATAATCTGAACGGGTCGCTTCCAGACGAAGCTTGTCGACCAGCCGCAGCGCGGCCTGTTCATCCAGGCACAAAGAGAGAGAGGAGAAAGCAACTTCCAGCACGCTCAGGCGGCGCTGTTGATCGGCGATCAGCGCCAGCAGCTCGCCAAACGTCATCGCTTCTTCAGGATTTTCAACATTCATGGCAGACCTCTTAGCCAGCGGCAGCAACGCATATTTGGTCACTCTACTATAGCCAGATTCCGTCAGGAGCAAAGAGGGGAGAAAAGAAAAAAGCCGGACGGCGAAGCCCGGCAAAAAACGGAAAGACCACGGGACGTCGATCAGTCGGTGATAAACCAGTCGTCGGCGCTTTCCCAGGTTTCCTGCAGGATATCGGTAATCTGGTCTTTTGCCTCTTTACCGCCGCCCATCACCGTCAGATTATTGGCTGCGGCGTAGCGTACCGAAACGCTGTGGGCGGATTCAGGAAATTGTTTGTCGATTCGCTTGCTCAGCTCGGCGCTCAGCGCATCGATGGCGCCAGCGGGCAGCGAGGTGGTTCTTGCTACAGTGACTTCAATACGCATAAAAGCCTCCGATGAATTCACTGTGAATATATACAGTAAGATCGGCGGAAGCAATCATTTTGTCTGAATTACAGCTCGACGCGCCAGTTCAGCGTTTCGCCAGCCAGGAACGGCACCAGCGTGTCTTCGCCCAGCGTGACGCTCTCCGGCACCGTCCACGGCTGACGCACCAGCTTCAGCGTGCCTTCATTCAGCGGCAGGCCGTAGAAGCGCGGGCCGTTCTCGGAACAGAACGCGGCGAAATGCGCCAGCGCGCCCAGCTCTTCAAACACGGTGGCGTAGGCGGGCAGGGAAGAAGGGGCATTAAAGACGCCTGCACAGCCGCAGCTGGCCTCCTTACGATGACGCAGGTGCGGCGCGGTGTCCGTTCCCAAAAAGAAGCGTTCGTGGCCGCTGGCGACCACTTTGCGCAGTGCTTCCTGATGCACGTTGCGCTTCAGGATGGGCAGACAGTAAAGATGCGGACGCACGCCGCCCACCAGCATATGGTTACGGTTGAACATCAGGTGCTGCGGGGTGATGGTAGCACCAAGCAGATGATTGCCTTCCTGCACGTACTCAGCGGCTTCTTTGGTGGTGATATGCTCAAAAACCACTTTCAGCGCCGGATAGCGTTTGCGCAACGGCTCCATCACGGTTTCGATAAAGCGTGCCTCGCGATCGAAAATATCGATGTGCGCATCGGTCACTTCGCCGTGGATCAACAGCGGCATGCCGATTTTCTGCATCCGCTCCAGCACGGTGGCGATGGCATCGATATTGGTCACGCCGTGGCTGGAATTGGTGGTCGCATGGGCGGGATAAAGTTTGGCAGCGGTAAACACGCCTTCGCTAAAGCCTTTCTCGACCTCGTCCGCAGCCAGCGAATCGGTCAGATAACAGGTCATCAGCGGCGTAAAACGGTGGCCTTCCGGCACGGCGGCCAGGATGCGATCGCGATAGGCCACGGCGGCGGCTACGCTAACAATCGGCGGCACCAGATTAGGCATAACGATTGCCCGACCGTTGACCTCGCTGGTGAAGGGCAGCACGGTTTTCAGCATCTCATCGTCTCGCAGATGGATATGCCAGTCGTCAGGGCGGCGGATAATAAGTTGCTGAGGGTGTGCAGTCATGAACAGGCTCCGGCAGAAGTGAAATCGTATGGCGCGATTTGGCCGGGTATCAAGGATAAAGGGAAAGCCAAACGTTTGCACCTGCTTTGTGAGGGCGGCAGCGAAATGGGTCAGGGTTTCCCATAGCGTTTGCACCTGCTTTATAAAGGCGGCGGAGAAATAAATCAGGGTTTCCCGCAGCAATTGGGAAACCCTGAGGTGTTAATCAGTAAATGGGATCACCAGCTCGCCAGGCTTCACTACCAGACCTTTAGCGAAACGCTTCGCCATCGACTCCGCCTTGCTGCGATCGGTGCTGAGCAGGTAAGCCGGCTTCTGATTGAAATACTCTTTCAGCGACTGATTCAGGTAGGGCGTCAGCGTATTCAGCACGCCCTGCATTTTCGCGGGCTGCGCCTGGACGTCGGTCAGCTGCATATCTTTCAGGAAGATTGCCCCCTTTTCCTTATCGAAAACAGGCTGCGCCTTCATGGTCAGCAGCATTTCCGCGTGCTGTGGGCCGAACAGCGAGCTGATGTCCACGGTAGCTTTACCGGTCAGCGTGGCTTTGTCCGCCTCTTCGCGCCCGATTTTGCTGTTGAGATCGGTCAGGACAATATGGGCATCGACCAGCCCGGCCACGCCAATCTGCTTTTCATAATTATTATGCTTTTGCAGCGCCTGGTTTACTTCCTGCTCGCTGACGGAATATTGAGTCAGCTTGTTGCAGCCTGCCAGGCTCAGCGCCAGCATCAGGGCCATCGCGCCCCGCATAAGATTGTTCATAGTGCTCCTCGTCACGTTATGACGTCAGTTACCCCTTCTGACGCGCAGCGATAGCTTGCCCGACAAATGACAAAGAGTCACCCGGCTGGTGGGAAAAGTTGTGACGAAATAAGGCGGGGCCGTGAAAACGGCCCCGGAAGATCAGGCAGCCACGGAAGAAAGCAGATTGATCTGCGTCTGTTTCGCCATATTGTCGCGATAGTCAGCCACGCGGCTGGGATAGTCGACGCCCGCGACCAGGGTCAGGGAACGCAGCACCGGGAAAAGGTGGATATCATCCAGCGACAGCTCGCCGTTCACCGCGTTGGGCTTCACAATCAGCTTGTCGAGCTTGCGCAGATCGTCATTGATATTTTTAATAAAGCCTGCGGAATGCTGCCTCAGCTCGTCAAAGCTGCCGACGCTGGCTTCTTTTTTCTCCGTGAAGTAGCGGCGCGCTTCGGGCGTGGCGAACTCGGCAAAGGATGCCGTGGCGATGCGAGGCAGCAGCAGCTTGTTCAGATAGCTGTTAACGTGACGCAGCCAGTCGCTGATCGCGGGATTAGGACGGCCCGTCAGCAGCGGCTCGCCGTCGCTTTTATCAACAAAGGCGACGATATCCAGGCTTTCCGGCATGCAGCTGCCGTCTTCTTTCATCAGGATCGGCGCCATTTTTTGTCCGATCAGCTTCTTCGGCGTTTCTTCATCGTCATTCAGCATCACCACCAGTTCGACCGGCAGGTTTTTCAGGCCAAAGATCATGCGTGCCTTTACGCAGAACGGACAGTGTTCGTAAATAAACAGTTTCAAAAGTGCCTCCTTACAGCGATAAAGGTAACGGCAAATACCATTAACCTTCTTAATGTATGCAGGGAGTATGGAAGAGAACGGCTGACAGGGCAAACCGGTGCGCCAGCTATCGTGCGTTTCAGCCGTTTCCGCCATTCACAACGGGAATATTTCCCGGCATTATTTTACCCGACTGCAATCAGGCGGTTATAGTAAAAAGACGTGCCGTCGACGCAACGCGGCGCTTTTATTTATGATCGGCTGAATTCAGGAGAGAAGATGTTTGGCTATCGTTCCGCAGCCCCTAAAGTGCGCCTGACTACCGACAGGCTGGTCGTGCGCCTGGTACACGAGAGAGACGCCTGGCGTCTGGCGGATTACTATGCGGAAAACCGGGCATTTCTTAAGCCCTGGGAGCCGATTCGGGATGAAAGCCACTGCTATCCTTCCGGCTGGCAGGCGCGGCTGGGGCTGATCACCGATATGCATAAGCAGGGCAACGCCTACTATTTTGCGGTGATGGATCCGGACGAAAACGAAGTGCGCGGCGTGGCCAACTTCAGTAACGTGGTGCGCGGCTCGTTTCACGCCTGCTATCTGGGCTATTCGCTGGGGCAGAAATGGCAGGGACAGGGCATGATGTTCGAGGCGCTCCAGTCGGCTATTCGTTATATGCAGCGCCAGCAACATATGCACAGAATTATGGCGAACTACATGCCGCATAATCAGCGCAGCGGCAACTTACTGGCCCGGCTCGGCTTTGAAAAAGAGGGCTATGCCAAAGACTATCTGCTGATAGACGGACGCTGGCAGGATCACGTGCTGACCGCGCTGACCGCCAGAGAATGGACACCCGAACGACGTGGACCTCTTTGATGAAAATTCTTCTTTCGCCCGTTGAGGCGCGCATTATTGGCTGCCTGCTGGAAAAGCAGGTGACGACGCCCGATCAGTATCCCATGTCGTTGAACGGCGTGGTCACGGCCTGTAACCAGAAATCGAACCGCGAACCCGTGATGACGCTGGCTGAAACCGGCGTGCAGGATGCGCTGGACATGCTGGCGAAAAAGCATTTGGTTACCTCGTTTAGCGGATCCGGCCAGAGAGTGGTGAAATATGAGCACCGCTTCTGCAACAGCGAGTTCGGCCAGCTCAAATTTTCTGCCGCAGAGCTGGCGCTGGTGGCTACTTTGCTGCTGCGCGGCCCGCAAACGCCGGGCGAACTGCGCACGCGCAGCGCCCGGCTGCATGAATTTGCCGATATGGCTGAGCTTGAGCGGACGCTGGAAAATCTTGCCGCGCGCGAGGACGGCCCCTTTGTCGTCCGGCTGGCGCGTGAGCCAGGCAAGCGGGAAAGCCGCTATATGCATCTGTTCAGCGGCGAGGTGGATGAGGCCGCGTTGCCCGCCTCTTCAGACGCACCAGAAAGCGGCGATTTGACAGAAAGAGTGGCGGAACTCGAGCGCCAGATGGCGGAAATGCAGCGGCAGCTGGCTCAATTGCTGAAAGGATCCTGATATGACGTTGCGTATAGGTATGGTGGGGCTGGGCAATATTGCGCAGAAAGCCTGGCTTCCGGTGCTGGCTGACGCGCAGGGCTGGCGGCTGGCGGGCGCGTTTTCCCCTAATCAGCAGAAGGCCCGCCCGATTTGCGACAGCTGGCGTATTCCTCTTTATGCCACGCTGGAGGGATTGATTAACGACTGTGACGCGATCTTTGTGCATACCTCAACCGCCACGCACTTCAGCATCGTTAAACAGCTGCTGCTGGCGGGCAAGGATGTCTGCGTCGATAAACCGCTGGCGGCAACGCTTGCCGAAGCCGAACAGCTGGTGGCGCTGGCGCAGCAGCGTGGCCGCAAGCTGATGGTGGCGTTCAACCGCCGCTTTGCGCCTCGCTATCTGCAGCTAAAAGCGCTGGGCGGTCTGGCCTCGCTGCGCATGGACAAACACCGCAGCGACAGCGTCGGCCCGCGCGATCTCTTTTTTACGCTGCTGGACGATTATCTGCACGTCGTGGATACCGCGCTGTGGCTCGGTGGCGGCGGGGCGACACTGCAAAGCGGTACGCTGCTGACCAATGACGACGGCGAAATGCTCTATGCCGAGCACCATTTTCAGGTCGACAAGCTGCAAATCACCACCAGTATGCACCGTCGGGCGGGCACCCAGCGCGAATCGGTGATGGCGATAGCGGACGGCAGCGTCTGGCAGGTTGACGATATGCGGGAGCTACGGCAGGAAACGGCCGGTCGCCTCGTTATCGATCCCGTTCCAGGCTGGCAGAGCACGCTGGAGCAGCGTGGGTTTGCTGGCGCGGCGCGCCATTTTATCGACTGCGCGCAAAATCAGACTATGCCGCAAACCTCCGGCGAGCAGGCGCTGGCGGCGCAGCGCGTCATTGAAAAGCTCTGGCGCGACAGCGACAGGGAATAATGCTGTAACAATAGGATGTGGTTATTTCACGGCATATCAGTAGACTATGCCAGCTTTCGCGCCGTCTGAAGCGGCCGGATGATAACCGTGGCGCGCCACCTCCTTTAAAAGAATCGAAGATCATGAACCTGTTGAAATCCCTGGCAGCGGTCAGCTCGATGACCCTGTTTTCTCGCGTGCTGGGCTTTGCGCGCGATGCCATCGTGGCAAGAGTGTTCGGCGCGGGAATGGCAACCGACGCCTTCTTTGTCGCCTTTAAACTGCCGAACCTGCTGCGCCGCATCTTTGCCGAAGGCGCCTTTTCTCAGGCCTTTGTGCCGATCCTTGCGGAGTACAAAAGCAAGCAGGGCGAGGAGGCGACGCGGGTGTTTATCGCCTACGTCTCGGGGCTGTTAACGCTGGCGCTGGCGATTATTACCGTGGCCGGGATGTTTGCCGCGCCCTGGGTGATTTTAGTGACCGCGCCCGGCTTTGCCGATACGGCCGACAAGTTTGCGCTGACTTCAGCGCTGCTGCGCGTCACCTTTCCCTATATCATGCTGATTTCGCTGGCCTCACTGACGGGCGCGATCCTGAATACCTGGAACCGCTTTTCCGTGCCGGCCTTTGCGCCGACGCTGCTGAACATCAGCATGATCGGCTTTGCGCTGTTCGCGGCCCCGCATTTCCACCCGCCGGTGATGGCGCTGGCCTGGGCCGTGGTGGTCGGCGGCGTCTTACAGCTGGGCTATCAGCTGCCGCATTTAAAGAAAATTGGCATGCTGGTGCTGCCGCGCCTTAACCTGAAGGATGCGGGCGTCTGGCGGGTGATGCGCCAGATGGGGCCAGCGATCCTGGGCGTGTCCGTCAGCCAGATTTCCTTGATTATCAACACTATTTTCGCTTCATTTCTGGTTTCCGGTTCCGTTTCCTGGATGTACTACGCCGACCGCCTGATGGAGTTTCCTTCCGGGGTGCTGGGCGTGGCGCTGGGCACCATTTTGCTGCCCTCGCTGGCCAAAAGCTTCGCCAGCAATAATCACGATGAATATAACCGTCTGATGGACTGGGGACTGCGCCTCTGCTTCGTGCTGGCGCTGCCAAGCGCGGTTGCACTGGGGATCCTCGCTAAGCCGCTGACCGTCGCGCTGTTTCAGTATGGGAAATTCTCCGCGTTTGACGCGGCCATGACCCAGCGCGCGCTGGTCGCCTATTCGGTCGGACTGATGGGGCTGATCGTGGTGAAAATCCTGGCGCCGGGCTTTTATTCGCGGCAGGACATCAAAACGCCGGTCAAAATCGCCATCGTGACGCTGATTATGACGCAGGTAATGAACCTGGCCTTTATCGGCCCGCTGAAACATGCCGGTTTGTCGCTGTCGATTGGTCTGGCGGCCTGTCTGAACGCCGCGCTGCTTTACTGGCAGCTGCGCAAACAGAAAATATTTCTGCCACAGCCTGGCTGGTTCAGCTTTTTGCTGCGTTTGGTTATCGCGGTTATCGCTATGGCGGCCGCGCTGGCAGGGATGATGTGGGTCATGCCGGAATGGGCGCAGGGCAATATGCTGATGCGTTTGCTGCGTCTGGCGGCGGTCTGCGCCGTTGGCGGCGGCGTCTACTTTGCGGTGCTGGCGCTGCTGGGATTCCGCGTTAAGGATTTCGCCCGCACTACGGCCATATAAAGCAAAACCCCGTTGCAAAACGGGGTTTTTAGCTTCTGCACTCACTAAAACGCAAAACCCGGCGCAGGCCGGGGTAGTGACGGCGCTTTATACCTTACGGCTGATAAAGCCGCTTGAAGTTGCCTGGCCGTTCGGGCCATAAAACTTCTGGGTCTGATAGGGCTTTAATACCTCAATCGCCTTTTCCGTAAAGGTGATTTGATGGTTAAGCAACATCCCGTTATGCAAATTAGTATCGCGCAGTTTTACCGTCTGCTCCTGTAGCGCAGCCCAGCGACGAGCCATTTCCGGCTGACCGCTGTAGGGCGCGTGGAAGCCCGCTTCTTTCTCCGCATCGCGGCGCAGCTGCTCAAGGAAATTGAGCGTGGCCAGCAGCGAACTTTTATCTTCCGTAATACGTTGCAGCAGGCTGCTGTTGATCTGACCGCTCGAGAGCTGTTGTTGCTCTGCCGCCATTACGTCAGACAGACTTTTCAGGACTTCCAGCATTTTATCGAGCGCGTTCAACAGTTTAGTCATTTACCTGATTAACCTTTTAAAGAGTCTTTGGCTTGCTGGATCAGGGCGTCGGCGATTTTGCCGGTGTCCATTTTCAGTTCGCCGTTACGGATGGCGGTCTTCAGCTGCTCAACGCGCGCGGTATTAATATCCTGCGAGCTGGATTTGGTCAGCTGTGACTGTGCGCCGCTCAGTACCACCTGGGTACCTGATTCGGTTGTTTTTGTCTCTACCTTCTGCGCCTTCGGCGTAGCCATTTCAGGAAGATCGCGAGGCTGCACGGTACTGGCCGGCTTCATAGGTTGAGTTCTGTCAATGCTCATAATCTGGCTCCAGTTTGCTCAGGCAAATAGCGGCCTGAATTGCTCAAGTGTATTACGTCTGTTATTTACACTATCGGCAGAGATGAAGCCATCTTTAACGCTTTACAACGATATAAGAATATTCCCATCGGAGCCGACTTTCCCGCTCACAATCTGCCCTGAATTCATGCGTACTCTGACCGGCTGCGCCGCCGTGGCGTTGTTCATGGCGCGGCCCTCGCTGGCGACGTTAAAACCGTCTCCGCTGGCGATAACATTGACGTTGTCGCCGGCCTTCACGCGCCACGGCTGGCGCACCATCATCATCGTCAGCGGCTGGCCGGGCACGATGTCCCGCAGCGCGACAGCGTCGGCCACGTCGGCCATATTGATCACCGCACGCGCCGGCAGCGTATCCAGACGGCCATGCACCACTTTTAAATCGTCCGCGGTCAGCGCGGTACCGCGCACGACCTGGCGAGCCGCCACCAGATAATCGCCTTCAACCTGCACCTGTACCTGTAGATAGCGCCGGTTCTGGCCACAGTTGGCGGCCACGCTCATGTTGCCCCACATCCGGCTATTGCCCGGTAAGGAAAATTGCGGTGCATCACAGGCGGGCCACTGCCCCTGCGGCGTTTTCACTACCACGCTCAGGGTATCGGCACCCTGGCCGGTTTCCCCATAGCGGGCTTTAAAAAATTGATTGAGCTGGGCCGTCAGGTCGGCGGCGCTGGCGCTAACCGTTGCCAGACTCAGACTCATCAGGAAGAGAGTCAACACACGCATATTTTTCATCCTCGCTGCAACATGGCGACGATTCTACGCACGGGGCCGCAAAGTCAAGGCGCAAATTAACGACGCTTTTTAGCGCTATTCTGCCGATCGGATTAATCCTAACCCGCTTATTCTCTCCCCACTGAATTTTCAATTGCGGAGGAAACATGCTCGACAAACTCGACGCAGCCCTACGGTTTAACACTGAAGCACTTAACCTGCGTGCACAGCGGCAGGAAATCCTGGCATCCAATATCGCTAACGCGGACACGCCAGGCTATCAGGCGCGCGATATCGATTTCGCCAGCCAGCTGAGCAAAGTGATGGAGCAGGGGCGAGCGCAGGGAACGGGCATGTCGCTGGCGGTCACCTCGTCACGCCATATTGCTGCGCAGTCTTCTGCACCGGCATCAATGGATCTGATGTACCGCGTGCCGTCCCAGCCCTCGCTGGATGGCAACACGGTGGATATGGACCGCGAACGTACCGAATTTGCCGATAACAGCCTGAAGTATCAAACGGATCTGACTCTTATCAGCGGCCAGATCAAAGGCATGATGTCCGTATTACAGGGGCAATAATAAATGGCTTTACTGAACATTTTTAATATCGCCGGATCGGCAATGGCTGCCCAGTCGCAGCGTCTGAACGTCAGCGCCAGTAACCTGGCCAACGCCGACAGCGTAACCGGGCCGGACGGTCAGCCTTACGTGGCGAAGCAGGTGGTTTTCCAGACCGATGCGGCGCCAGGCGCAGCGACCGGCGGCGTACGCGTCGCGCAGGTAGTGGACGATCCTACGCCAGCGAAGCTGGTTTACGAACCGGGCAACCCAATGGCCGACGCGAAAGGTTACGTCAAGATGCCAAACGTGGACGTGGTCGGGGAAACGGTTAACACCATGTCGGCGTCGCGCAGTTACCAGGCCAACGTTGAAGTGCTGAACACCGTTAAACAAATGATGATGAAAACCCTGACGATGGGTCAATAAGGAACAGACAGATGGGCATTACCGTTGGCGTTAATGAGTCACTTGACAACACAGCTATTACTTCTTCGTCGTCGACTACCGATAAAACGGCAGCCGACCTGCAAAGTAACTTCCTGACCCTGCTGGTCACGCAGTTAAAAAACCAGGATCCGACGAACCCAATGGATAACGGCCAGCTGACTACACAGCTGGCACAGATCAATACCCTGAGCGGCATTGAAAAACTGAACACCACGCTGGGATCGATTTCCGGCCAGATCAACAGCGGACAGTCTTTGCAGGCTTCCACCCTGATCGGCAAAGGCGTGATGGTTAACGGCTCGCAGGTGCTGGTCGGCAGCGGTCAGACCACGCCGTTTGGCGTTAGCCTGGAACAGGCTTCAACGGCGACCACCGCCACCATTACCGATCCTTCTGGCAAGGTAGTGCAAACCATTAACCTGGGTGCGCTCAGCGCCGGCGTCCACACCTTCTCCTGGGATGGTTCGTCAGCAGACGGCACCACCGCAGGCGACGGCAAATATAACGTGGCCATCAGCGCCAGCAACGCTACCGGACAGCTGGTCGCGCAGCCGCTGAATTATGCATTAGTCAATGGGGTTACTAACGACACCAGCGGTGCCGTTCTCGACCTCGGCACGATGGGTAAGACCACCATCGCGAATGTTCGTCAGATTATTTAACTTAACCCCGATTCAGGAATACACACATGGCATTTTCTCAGGCAGTCAGCGGTTTAAACGCAGCATCCAGCAACCTGGACGTTATCGGCAACAACATCGCCAACTCCGCAACGGTGGGTTTTAAATCCGCTACCGTTTCCTTCGCTGATATGTTCGCCGATTCTAAAGTCGGTCTGGGCGTAAAAGTAGCTGCGGTAACCCAGGACTTTAACGACGGTACGACCACTTCTACCAGCCGTGGCCTGGACGTGGCAATCAGCCAGGCCGGCTTTTTCCGTATGGCTGACGCCAGCGGCGCGGTTTACTACAGCCGTAACGGCCAGTTCACGCTGGACGCTAACCGTAACATCGTTAACGCCAACGGCCTGCAGCTGACCGGCTATCCGGCAACCGGCACGCCGCCAACCGTGCAGACCGGCGCTAACCCGGTTGCGCTGAGCGTACCAACCACGGCGATGGCGGCGAAATCCACCAGCGCAGCGGCACTGGTAGCTAACCTGAACTCAACCGACAGCGTGCCGACGACCACGCCGCTGGATATTAACAATACCAGCTCTTACAACAGCAAAGCGTCAATGACCACCTATGACTCGCTGGGTAACGAGCACAACCTGAACCTGTACTTCACCAAAACGGCTGACAACGCCTGGACGGTGAACGTGAAGGACGGCAGCTCGGCGAACCCAACCGCTGACGTGGGCACGTTCAACATGACTTTTGATACCAGCGGCCAGATGACATCCACCGCGACGCAGGCGATTACGCTGGCGGGCCTGAACGGTTCTGCTGCCACTAACTTCACGCTGAACATGGCGGGCAGCCAGCAGCAGAACACCGGCACCAGCACCTTCGGCAACCCAACGCAGGATGGTTACAAGCCGGGCGAACTGACCAGCTACCAGATCAACAACGACGGCACGGTAGTAGGTAACTACTCCAACGAGAAAACCCAGACCCTGGGTCAGATCGCCCTGGCTAACTTTGCTAACCCGGAAGGCCTGAAGTCTGAAGGCAACAACGTGTGGTCAGCAACGGCTTCTTCTGGTCAGGCGCTGGTTGGCCTGGCGGGCACAGGTAACCTGGGTACGCTGACCGCAGGCGCGCTGGAGTCTTCCAACGTCGACCTGAGTAAAGAACTGGTCAACATGATTGTGGCACAGCGTAACTATCAGTCTAACGCCCAGACCATTAAAACACAGGACCAGATCCTCAACACCCTGGTCAACCTGCGTTAATTCGGCTAACAGGATCGTCTTATGGATCACGCGATATATACCGCAATGGGGGCTGCCAGTCAGACCCTCCAACAGCAGGCAGTCACGGCGAACAACCTGGCCAACGCCTCCACGCCTGGCTTCCGTGCGCAGCTGAACGCGCTGCGCGCCGTGCCGGTGCAGGGCGAGTCGCTGCCGACCCGTACGCTGGTGACGGCTTCGACGCCGGGCTCAGATATGACCCCGGGCGCGATGGACTACACGGGACGTTCGCTGGACGTCGCCGTTCGTCAGGATGGCTGGCTGGCCGTGCAGGCTCAGGATGGCGCTGAGGCCTACACCCGCAACGGCAACATGGAGCTGAACCCGGCCGGACAGCTCACCATCCAGGGCAAACTGGTGATGGGCGACGGCGGACCGATTGCCGTACCGCAAGGCTCGGAAATCACCATTGCCGCTGACGGTACGATTACCGCGCTGAACCCTGGCGATCCGCCGAACGCCACTGTCCAGCTGGGACGTCTGAAGCTGGTGAAAGCCACCAGCTCGGAAGTCACTCGCGGCGACGACGGCCTGTTCCGTCCGACCGGCGCAGCGCAAACCCTGCAGGCCGATGCGACCATTCAGGTGATGCCTGGCGTGCTGGAGGGCAGCAACGTCAGCTCCAGCCAGACCATGGTCGATATGATCGCCAACGCACGCCGCTTTGAGATGCAAATGAAAGTCATCTCCAGCGTCGATGAAAACGAACAACGCGCTAACCAGCTGCTGTCAATGAGCTAAGAGCAGAGGAACTAACATGATTAACTCTTTATGGATTGCCAAAACCGGTCTTGATGCTCAGCAGACCAATATGGACGTTATCTCGAACAACCTGGCGAACGTCAGCACCAACGGCTTTAAACGCCAGCGTGCCGTGTTTGAAGATCTGATGTATCAGACCATTCGTCAGCCTGGCGCGCAGTCTTCTGAACAGACTTCTCTGCCTTCCGGGATGCAGCTGGGTACCGGTACTCGTCCGGTAGCGACCGAGCGTCTGCACACTCAGGGCAACCTGAACAAAACCGACTCATCGAAAGATGTGGCGATCAGCGGGCAGGGTTATTTCCAGGTACAGATGCCGGACGGCACGCTGGCCTATACCCGTGACGGCTCTTTCCAGACTGACCAGAACGGCCAGCTGGTGACCAACGCCGGTTTCCCGGTGCAGCCGGCGATCACTATCCCGGCCAACGCCCTGAACATGACTATCGGCCGTGACGGCGTGGTCAGCGTGACGGTGCAGGGTCAGACCCAGCCTACGCAGGTCGGCCAGCTGACGCTGAGCACCTTTATTAACGATGCTGGCCTGGAAAGCAAAGGTGAAAACCTGTACCAGGAAACGCAGTCATCGGGCGCACCGACCGACAGCACGCCGGGCAACAACGGCGCGGGCCTGCTCTATCAGGGCTACGTTGAAACCTCCAACGTAAACGTTGCCGAGGAGCTGGTCAGCATGATCCAGACTCAGCGCGCCTATGAGATCAACAGTAAGGCAATCAGCACGTCCGATCAGATGCTGGCCAAACTGACTCAGCTGTAAGTAAGACCGTGCCGGGTTCGCCCGGCGCTTAATAAAAGCTTTCTCTAATGATTAAAGGTTAATTCCATGGCGAAGCAAATTTCAGTGCCTGGACGCTTGTTAGTAGCCTTAGCGCTTCTGACGCTTAACGGTTGTGCTTTAGTTCCACGTCAGCCCCTGGTTGAAGGTTCGACAACGGCCCAGCCGCTGGCCGCTTCGCCGCCTGTGGTTAACGGCTCCATTTTTCAGGGCGTGATGCCGATGAACTACGGCTACCAGCCGCTGTTCGAGGATCGTCGTCCACGTAATATCGGCGATACGCTGACCATTACCCTGCAGGAAAACGTCAGTGCGAGCAAAAGCTCCACGGCCTCCGCAGGACGTGACGGTAGCGCATCCCTTGGTCTGACGGCGCTGCCTTCCGCGCTGACCGGCCTGCTGGGCGGCGAAAAAACCAATATCGACGCCAACGGCAAGAGCGACTTTGCAGGTAAAGGCGGCGCAACGGCGAACAACACCTTTATCGGCGTCATCACCGTGACCGTGAATCAGGTGCTGCCGAACGGCAACCTGAAAGTGGTTGGTGAGAAACAGATTGAGATTAACCAGGGTACGGAATTTATCCGCTTCTCGGGCGTGGTTAACCCACGCACCATCAGCGGCAGCAACAGCGTAGTTTCGACCCAGGTGGCGGATGCCCGCATTGAGTACGTCGGCAACGGCTATATCAATGAGGCACAGACGATGGGCTGGCTGCAACGGTTCTTCCTGAACCTGTCACCATTCTAAGAGGTTAAAATGCGTAAGATTATTCGATTCACCCTGCTGCTGCTGACTGCGGTCAGCGCTTTTGCCCACGCCGATCGCATTCGCGATTTGACCACGGTTGGCGGCGTGCGCGACAACTCCCTGATCGGTTACGGTCTGGTTGTCGGGCTGGATGGATCCGGTGACCAGACTACCCAGACGCCGTTTACCACGCAAAGTCTGAACAACATGCTGTCGCAGCTGGGCATTACCGTGCCCAGCGGCACCAACATGCAGCTGAAAAACGTCGCGGCGGTGATGGTCACCGGCAAGCTGCCTGCCTTTGGCCGTCAGGGCCAGGTGATTGACGTGGTGGTTTCTTCTATGGGTAACGCCAAAAGCCTGCGCGGCGGCACGCTGCTGATGACCCCGCTGAAAGGTGTGGATAACCAGGTTTATGCGCTGGCGCAGGGCAACATCCTGGTGGGCGGCGCGGGCGCTTCTGCCGGCGGCAGCAGCGTCACCGTTAACCAGGTGAACGGCGGCCGTATTACCGGCGGCGCGACCATCGAGCGTGAGCTACCGAACAGCTTCGGCGCGTCTAACGTGATCAATCTGTTCCTGAATGAAGAAGACTTCAGCATGGCGCAGCGTATTGCTGACGCGATTAACGGTCGCTACGGCTCTGCTCAGGCGCTGGATGGCCGTACCGTGCAGGTGCAGGTTTCCGCTAACGGCACCTCTCAGGTTCGCCTGCTGGCTGATATCCAGAACATCGATGTTTCCGTGCCGATTCAGGATGCAAAAGTGATTATCAACTCGCGCACCGGCTCGGTGGTAATGAATCGCGAAGTGATGCTCAGCTCCTGCGCTATCGCTCAGGGCAACCTGTCGGTCACGGTTAACCAGCAGCAGAACGTCAGCCAGCCGAACACGCCGTTCGCAGGCGGCCAGACCACGGTCACGCCGCAAACGCAGATCGACCTGCGCCAGAGCGGCGGCGCGCTGCAAAGCGTAAACGCCAGTGCCAACCTGAACAGCGTTGTTCGTGCCCTGAACGCCTTAGGCGCCACGCCGATCGACCTGATGTCCATCCTGCAATCAATGCAGAGCGCGGGCTGTCTGCACGCCAAACTGGAAATTATCTGATGAGCAACGCCCAGTCTCTGATGGGAGCCGCCTACGACAGCGGCTCACTGAACAACCTGAAACGCCAGGCCAGCAACGACCCGAAAGCGCATGCGCGGGAAGTCGCCAAACAGGTAGAAGGGATGTTTGTGCAAATGATGTTGAAAAGTATGCGCCAGGCGCTGCCGCAGGATGGTCTGCTGAGCACCGAACAGACGCGTCTTTATACCTCAATGTACGATCAGCAGATTGGGCAGGAAATCGCCTCGAAAGGGCTTGGCCTGGCCGACATGATGGTCAAGCAGATGGAGCAGGCGCAGGCGCCCGATGAGAAAGCGGGCACCGTGCCGATGAGGCTGGATAAAGACTTTATCAACACGCTGCCGCCGCTGGCGATGGCGATGGAAACAGAGCAGGAGCGGATCGTCCGTCGCGCCGTGCCGCGCCTGCCTGCTTCGCCGGACAGGCCGCTCAGCGGCGACAGCGCTGACTTTATTGCCAAACTGTCGCAGCCGGCGAAAGAAGTCAGCGCCGGTACCGGTATTCCTCATCACCTGATCCTGGCGCAGGCCGCGCTGGAGTCTGGCTGGGGCCAGCGGCAGATCATGACCGCAGAAGGCAAGCCAAGCTTTAACCTTTTCGGCATTAAGGCGACGGGCAGCTGGCAGGGCAAAACCACCGAAATCACCACCACCGAATATGAACACGGCGAAGCGAAAAAGGTGAAAGCCAAATTCCGCGTTTATGACTCCTATTTCGATGCGCTGAGCGACTATGTGAAGCTGATTGCCAACAACCCGCGCTACCAGGCGGTGACCACGGCGGCAACGCCGGAGCAGGGCGCGCAGGCGCTTCAGGCGGCAGGCTACGCCACCGATCCGAAGTATGCGCAGAAGCTGGTGGGAATGATCCAACAATTCAAGAACATGGGCGAGAAAGTAGTGAAAGCCTATAGCCAGGATATCGGCGATTTGTTCTGATTTTCCGCTCAAGTTTGCCTTATTTTTGCCGATAACGTTTAAAAGCCGGTTCCGCATCAGCGCATGCCGGCAACCGATTGTAATGCCGGCCCGTGCTGGAGCAATAAGGAACCGACATGTCTAACTTAATTAACACCGCTATGACCGGTATCAACGCCGCTTCGGCCGCGCTGAGCACCACCAGTAACAACATCAGCAATTACAACGTTGCTGGCTATTCACGTCAGACTACGGTTCTTGCCCAGGCAAGCAGCACGCTGAACGGCACGCAGTATTATGGCAACGGCGTGGCGGTGGCCAGCGTCAACCGCGAATACGATGCCTTTATTACCAATCAGCTGCGCAGCGCCAGCACCCAGTCCAGCGCGCTGACCACGCAGTACAGCCAGCTGTCCAACATTGACGATATGTTTTCCAGCACCACCAATACGCTGTCGACCACCGTGCAGGATTTCTTCTCTTCGCTGCAAACGCTGGTCAGCAACGCCTCCGACTCGTCTTCGCGTCAGGCGGTATTGGGTAAGGCCGACGGTCTGGTTAACCAGTTCAGGGTTACGGATACTTATTTACGTAACGTAGACAGCAGCCTGAGCACCTCGATCACCTCCAGCGTCGATCAGATCAACGGCTACGCTAAGCAGATCGCCAATATCAACCAGCAGATCACCAAGCTGAAAGGCGCGGGCGCGGGCAACGAGCCTAACGATCTGATGGATCAGCGCGATCAGCTGGTCAGCGATCTGAACAAAATTGTCGGCGTAACCGTCAGCCAGCAGGACGGCGGCAGCTATAACATCAGCATCGGCAACGGTATTTCGCTGGTGCAGGGCGACAGCTACAGCAAGCTGGCCTCCGTTTCTGCCAGCAGCGATCCGAGCCGTAAAACTATCGCTATGGTGGATAATACCAGCGGTAAGGCGACGGAAATCCCGGAAAGCCTGGTGACCACCGGCTCGCTGGGCGGCCTGCTGGCTTTCCGCACCGATCTGGATAATACCCGTAACCAGCTTGGCCAGATGGCGATGGCGCTGGGCGACAGCTTCAATACCCAGCACAAAGCGGGCTATGACAGCAACGGCGACGCGGGCGAGGCCTTCTTTAACCTCGGCGGCCCGTCGGTGACGTCCAACACCAATAACAGCAAGACGGCTTCGCTTTCGGCAGCCTGGACCGATACCAGCGCGGTAAAAGCGTCTGATTATAAGGTGAGCTACGACACCAACGGCTGGAGCGTAAAGCGTCTTTCCGACAATGCCAGCGTGTCCGCGAACCCGTCTACGGACGCCAGCGGCAACACCACGCTGAACTTTGATGGCCTGCAGCTGACGGTGTCCGGTACGCCAACGGCGAAGGACAGCTTCCTGGTGAAGCCGGTTGCCAACGTTATCACCAATATGAGCGTCAATATCACCGACGAAGCTAAAGTCGCCGCTGGCGATGCCGATAATGGTGTGAGCAACAACAAAAATGCTCAGTCGCTGCTGGATTTGCAGACCAAAAAAGTGATCGGCGGCAGCAGCACGGTGACGCAGGGCTACGCCAGCATGGTTGCCTCTATCGGTAACAAAACCAGCAACCTGCAAACGACCAGCACCACGCAGGGCAACGTGGTGACGCAGCTGACCAATCAGCAGCAGTCCGTTTCCGGTGTGAACCTGGATGAAGAATACGGCAACCTGACGCGCTATCAGCAGTATTACACGGCCAATGCGCAGATTTTGCAGACCGCCACGACCATATTTAACGCGCTGATTGGCGCCGTAAGCTGATTCCTCAGAAGGATAAAATCATGCGTTTAAGCACCACAATGATTTATGACCAGCAAATGCGCGGCATTTCTGATTCGCAGGCCAGCTGGCTGAAGTCAGGCGAACAGTTATCGACCGGCAAACGCGTGGTCAGGCCCTCGGACGATCCGGTCGCGGCGGCCCAGGCCGTTGTGCTGTCTCAGGCTCAGGCCGAGACCAGCCAGTACAAAACGGCGCGTAACTTCGCCACCAGCAGCCTGTCGCAGGAAGCCACCAATCTGTCTCAGGTGACCAGCGTGATCACCCAGGCGCAAACGGCGGTAGTGGCGGCTTCAACCGGCACGCTGTCGGACGAAGACCGCTCGACTTATGCAACCACGCTCACCAGCCTGCGCGATCAGCTGATGAACCTGGCAAACTCTACGGACGGTAACGGCCGCTATATTTTTGCTGGTTACAAGTCCGATACGGCACCTTTCACTCAGGATGCCAGCGGCAACGTCGCCTACAGCGGCGGCGATACCGCCATCAGCCAGAAAGTGGATGCCAGCCGCACCATGACCACCAGCCATACCGGCAGCCAGGTCTTTACCTCGCTGACCAGCAATGCGGTGGCGGAGCCGGACGGCAGCGCCAGTGAAAGCAACATCTTCACCACGCTGAACACGGCGATTAACTCGCTGAAGCAGCCGCTGGCGAATGCGGACGGCGCGACCAAAGATGCGGCGGCAGCGGATATGGCTAAGGCCAACCGTGGCCTGCGTAACTCCATGAACAACGTGCTGAAAGTTCAGTCCGAAGTGGGTACGCAGCTGAGCGAGCTGGACAGCATTGAAGCGAAATCTGACGATACCGCGCTGAGCCAGGCGACCCAGATGAGTAATCTGGTAGATGCCGATTACACCAGCACGATTTCGTCTTACACCATGAAGCAGGCTGCGCTACAGGCGTCTTATAAAGTGTTCAGCTCCATGTCGCAGATGTCGCTGTTTAAAATGAATTCTTAGGTTTACCCATTTTGGACGCGCTTAAACCGGGTGCGTCCGTTTTTTCCCCGTCTTCAGATTAACCTCCTGACGACGGGTTTTTTTTGCCTGTTGTTTGCTTATTCCACCACCAGCGACGTGCCGGTAGTATAGAAATGTTTGCCGGCAATATAGTGCAGGCTGCGCCACTCATCGCCCGCTTCTTCAAAGTGCCAGTGACCTTCTCTGAACACCCGGCTGTCAGCCCACGCGCTTTTAATTTCCCCGATAAATAAATCATGATCCTGCTGATTTTGTTCAAGCGGGATAAGATGACAAAAAAGCCAGGCGGCACAGCCTGCCACCAGCGGCGGCGCAACTTCCGGCACGGAGAAAAGATCCACGCCCGATTTCAACAGCTTATCCTGCTCTTGATGGCGTGAATGGGTGCCCAGGTAATGCACAAGGTCGGCCTGCGCGGCGGTGGGAACCTGGATAACAAACTGACCGCTGGCTTCAATCAGGCGGCGGGTAAAGGCGCTTTTATCAAGCACCACCGTTAATTTTGCCGGTTTGAAATCCAGTCCGCACGCCCAGGCGGCGGACATCACGTTTTCGACGCCTTCATGTGTTGCCGACACCAGGATTGTTGGGCCGTGATTGATCAGCCGATAAGCTTTTTCGAGTTCAACAGGTTGAAAAAAAGCATCCATAAATAGCCTCCTTTGAAATGGATAAATAAAGCTAAGCGTGGCGGCGGGATATGACAATGCCGGATGGCATCCCTTCACCGGAGTAACCGCTTCCGGTAACGAAACCACGTGTAAAACAGTCGCTTCTGCATGTCATTTGCTGACAATCTGCACTGCCCGTACCAAAAGGAAGCGACACGCCGGGTAAACCGGTTATGTTAAGCGGCACCGTCGCCCCTTGCAGACAGGTTGCGTCAACGCTTTGCCCCGCAATAGTAAACTGTTCAACGCCATGTTTATGAGCAGGAACTGGCAGCACTTACGTAATCAGCACGTCATAGCGTGAAAAATAATCGGCAACGCCATCGCGTAGCCGCCTGGCCGGCCTGATCCCGACCAAGGCCGGAAATCGAGCGTTTGGCGCGGATAATTACTATCAAAAATAATGATTAATAGCGGAGAAGCGGCGCATATCGTGCAGCCAGCATAGTATTGCGCCAGCTCAGGCAAAAAAAAACCCCGGTCAGTGACCGGGGCTTTTTATCAGCCTTGCTGCTTACTCAGGGCGGGTAGCCGGAGCCGTCGCCTGATGAGTGGCGGCATGACCACCTGCGGAACCTTTGCCTTCAAAGTTGAAGGAAGGACGCACCCAGTCGCTGTTGCGAGCAGGTTCTGCCTGGTACTCAGGCGCTGGCGCTTTGGTCATCGGTGCCGTGGCATGATGTTTAAAGGCCGGCACGGCAACTTCAGGCTGCGCTTTTTCAGCAACGGCTGTTGTTGACGCCGGTGCTGCCTGAGCCTGTGGAGCTGCTTCAGCAGGTGCCTGAGGACGCGCTGGCGCAGCGGAAGCAACACGCGGTGCTTCAGCCTGGGCTGCTGGCGCTGCTGCTTCAGCCGGAGCATCAGTCTGCGCTGCTGGTGCTGCTGCTTCAGCCTGAGCCTGAGCCTGTGCTGCTGGCGCTGCTGTTTCAGCCGGAGCCTGTGCTGCTGGCGCTGCGGCTTCAGCCTGGGCCGGAGCCTCAGTCTGCGCTACTGGCGCTGCTGCTTCAGCCTGGGCCGGAGCCTCAGTCTGTGCTGCTGGCGCTGCGGCTTCAGCCTGTGCGGACGCAGAAGCAGGCTCGTCGCGACCGGCAACCGGCGCGTGCGGCTCGGAAGCCACTACGGGTGCTTTGACTTCTGGCGCGTTAAGCACTTCGGCTACCTGCTGCTCTGTTTGCTCGCTGACGTCGGCGGCGAAAGCCCGATCGGCAGCTTCGCTTTCTGCGGGTTCCGCAGCCGGGAAGGCGGCCTGTGCAACCTCTTGCGCGACTTCTTCGTCAGCGGCGGAGATAACGGCAGGTTCTTCATTCACCGGCGCAGCAATCGCAGCGTTGTCGGTTACGGCTGTTGGCGCTACGGCAGCAGCGATTTCAGCCGATGTTGTTGGCTCGACAGAGTCTGGCTCAGCGATATGTACCGGCTGCACTTCGTCCTGTACATCCTGCGGCAGGCTTTCAGCGGCCGCCACGGCAACGGCTGCGGCCGTCTCTTCGTGACCGTAATCCGGCACTACCGACTGCTCAATCTCATGGTTATCAGAGATATGGGCTACCGGATAGGAGACCCACACTTTACCTGAAGCCATTTCCGGGGAAGCGGCGGCAAAGGTCAGCGGCATCGGCGACTGGTTCGGATAACGCTCGTCACGATAGCGACGACGACGCTGGCCGCTAACGCGCAGATGACGTGGCGAACGACGTGAACGACGCGGCATGCTGTTGGTGTCGCGCTCTTCCTCATCAGCTTCCACGATATCCACCGCTTCGGTCAGGGCTGGCTGCTGTTCTTCAGCTGGCGCGGCTTCTTCCGGCGCGAAAGAGCGGGCTGCGGTCTGCTCAGCCGTCTCGATACGCACTTTCTGGCTCAGCTGGCGCGGCTTACGACGCGGCATTACCTGAACCTGCTCTTCACCCTGTTCAACAGCGACAGCCGCTTCTTCTTCTGGCAGTGCGCTTTCAACTTTTTCTTCCTGAGCGGCCAGACGTTTTTCTTCCTGACGGCGTTTGCGCTCGGCGCGCTGTTCGCGGCGTTGCTGCTGCTGCTCTTCACGCTGCTGATTGCGAACTTCTTCACTGACCGGCGCATCATCCTGCGGCGTGACGTTGCGTTTGTTGCGACGATTCTCTTCGCGTGCTTCCGCCTGCGGATCGCTGTCGCGCACCATGCGCTCGTTACGATTGCTGTTGCGATTGTTGTTACGCTCGCCGCTGCGGTCGTTACGTTCGCCATTGCGGTCGTTACGTTCGCCATTGCGGTCATTACGCTCGCCGTTGCGGTCATTACGCTCGCCATTGCGGTCATTACGCTCGCCGTTGCGGTCATTACGTTCACCGTTGCGGTCGTTACGTTCGCCGTTGCGATCGTTACGCTCGCCGTTACGGTCGTTGCGTTCACCGTTGCGGTCGTTACGCTCGCTACGGTCACCGTAACGATCGCCATTGTTGCGATCGCGACGGTTGTTCTGACGGCGGTTGTTACGACGCTCGCTGCGCGGCGGGGTAGCTTCCGGCGCTTTCTCTTCTTCTTCCACCACGGCGGCAGGCTGAGGCTGTTCGACTGGCTTCTCTTCGGCAGCAAACATCTTCTTCAGGCCACGCAGGAAGCGGCCGACCAGGCCCGGCTCGTTAGCAGCAGGCGCGGCGGCAGGCTGAGCGACAGCAGCAGGCTCGACAGGCGCTTCTGGTTCCGGCTCGTGCGGCACAGGCGGCGCATCCGGCATTACAAACGCGGCCAGAGCCGGTTGCTCAGGACGTTTGCGCTCGGCGTGCTCTTCTTCCGAAGGCAGCGCCATTTCGGCTTCATGCAGCTTTGGCAGATGATAGCTGAGGGTCTGCGTTTCTTCGCCGCTGCGCACGCGCAGCACGGAGTAGTGCGGTGTCTCCATCTGATCGTTAGGCACGATAATCGCGCGCACGCCGCCCTGGCGTTTTTCAATGGCGCTTACCGCTTCACGTTTCTCATTCAGCAGATAGGACGCGATCTGTACCGGAACAATAGCGTGGACTTCTTTGGTGTTCTCCTTCAGCGCTTCTTCTTCAATCAGACGCAGAATAGAAAGCGACAGCGATTCGTTATCACGGATGGTGCCGGTGCCGCTACAGCGAGGGCAGACGTGATGACTGGATTCGCCCAGCGACGGGCTGAGGCGCTGACGCGACATCTCCAGCAGGCCGAAACGCGAGATATGGCTAATCTGGATACGGGCACGATCCTGGCGCACGGCTTCACGCAGGCGGTTTTCTACCGCGCGCTGGTGGCGAACCGGCGTCATATCGATAAAGTCGATAACAATCAGGCCGCCCAGGTCACGCAGGCGCAGCTGGCGGGCAATTTCATCCGCCGCTTCCAGATTGGTATTAAAGGCGGTTTCTTCGATATCGCCGCCGCGGGTAGCGCGCGCGGAGTTGATGTCGATAGCGGTCAGCGCTTCGGTGGAATCGATAACGATAGAGCCGCCGGAAGGCAGACGCACTTCACGCTGGAAGGCCGACTCGATTTGCGATTCGATTTGGTAATGGCTGAACAGCGGGATTTCGCCGGTGTACAGCTTGATTTTGCTGCTGAAATCGGGACGGCCCAGCGCGGCGATATGCTGGCGAGCCAGCTCCAGCACTTTCGGGTTATCAATAAGGATTTCGCCGATATCCTGACGCAGATAGTCGCGGAAGGCGCGAACGATAACGTTGCTTTCCTGATGGATCAGGAAGGGAGCAGGGCGGCTGTCGGCAGCCTTTTTAATCGCTTCCCAGTGCTTCATACGGAAGCTTAAATCCCACTGCAGCGCCTCGGCGGATTTGCCGACGCCTGCGGTACGCACGATCAGACCCATGCCTTCCGGGAGATCCAGCGCGGAAAGCGCTTCTTTCAGCTCGGTGCGGTCATCGCCTTCGATACGGCGGGAAATGCCGCCCGCGCGCGGATTGTTCGGCATCAGCACCAGGTAGCTGCCGGCCAGACTAATAAAGGTAGTCAGCGCCGCGCCTTTATTGCCGCGCTCTTCTTTATCAATCTGAACAATAACTTCCTGACCTTCACGCAGCACGTCTTTGATATTAGGACGGCCATGAGAGGAATAGTTGGCAGGAAAGTTTTCGCGGGAGATTTCTTTCAGAGGGAGAAAACCGTGTCTCTCAGCGCCGTAGTCAACGAAGGCGGCTTCAAGGCTGGGTTCGATGCGGGTAATTTTACCTTTATAGATATTGGCTTTCTTCTGTTCGTGTCCTGGGCTTTCGATATCCAGATCGTACAGACGCTGTCCGTCTACAAGGGCGACACGCAACTCCTCCTGTTGAGTTGCGTTGATCAACATTCTTTTCATCGTAACTTACTCATTATTCTTACATTAGTGACAAAGCTACGGGCATAGTAACGCTGGACGCGTCTAAACCGATGGCCCCGTGTCTCATCGCAAAGCCGTCAACCTCCCGGTTGTCGCCAGCTCAAGGGGCGCAAATCTCGGTAGCCTGCTTTTCAACTGGAAAAACAGCGCGTTTATAAAGAGGGATAACCACCAGTGGTACCAGAGTGAACCTGTCCCGTCTTGTCGTCCAGGCTGCAACCCGCAGCCCGCTAAATGCCTGATTGCACAATACGTCTTACGCCATTGCTGCGTGTATGTACGATCCGGCAAAATTCTTATAACGCTATTCTCTTGTTTCACATGCGTTGAGCCAGTAAAACGGAATCATTATTCCACTGCTAAGCTTGTGATAGCAAGGTGACTTTTCCCGCTCTGCGAAGTTTATTCCAGCTTTTAAAACGATTTGCAGCGCTTTTCAGCAAATTGCCGAAAAAACAGGCATAAACCTTCTGCGGCAGAGGTCACTGTCAGTTAAGCACAGAAAAAGAAGTGGCGCTATGCTGACGCTCTATTTAGAATCGCCAACCATGAAAACCAATACTCCAGCAGTTCAAATTGTGACTATCGCCGCCGATGACGCGGGGCAGCGCATCGATAATTTTTTACGCACGCAGCTAAAAGGCGTGCCGAAAAGCATGATTTATCGCATTTTGCGCAAGGGCGAAGTGCGGGTAAATAAAGGACGCATTAAGCCGGAATACAAGCTGGAAGCCGGGGATGAAGTGCGTATTCCACCGGTTCGGGTCGCAGAACGCGAAGAAGCGGCCGTTTCGCCAAAGCTGGATAAGGTGGCCGCGCTGGCGAACGCTATCGTTTATGAAGACGATTATATCCTGGTGATGAATAAGCCCTCAGGCACCGCCGTTCACGGCGGCAGCGGGCTAAGCTTCGGCGTAATCGAGGGCCTGCGGGCGCTGCGTCCGGAGGCGCGTTTCCTGGAGCTGGTGCACCGTCTGGATCGCGATACCTCTGGCATCCTGCTGGTAGCAAAAAAACGCTCCGCGCTGCGTTCGCTGCATGAACAGCTGCGTGAAAAGGGGATGCAGAAAGACTACCTGGCGCTGGTGCGCGGCTCGTGGCCTTCCCATGTAAAAGCGGTGCAGGCGCCGCTGCTGAAAAACATTTTGCAAAGCGGCGAGCGCGTGGTGCGGGTAAGTAGCGAAGGCAAGCCTTCCGAAACGCGTTTCAAAGTTGAAGAGCGTTATGAAAAGGCGACGCTGGTCAAAGCCAGCCCCATTACCGGGCGGACGCACCAGATCCGCGTACACACGCTGCATGCGGGGCATCCGATTGCCTTTGACGATCGCTATGGCGAAAGAGATTTCGATGCTCAGCTGGCGGGAACGGGTCTGAAAAGGCTGTTTCTGCACGCCGCCGCGCTTAAGTTCACCCATCCGAACAGCGGAGAAGTGATGCGAGTGGAAGCGCCGCTGGATGATGAGCTGAAGCACTGCCTGGCCGTATTGCGAAAAACCTCTCCGGCGAAGTGATCTTTAGTGCAGCGTTATTCGACATTGGGCATGGATGCTCAGCGTCAGTAAAGGCAGGTCATAACCGGTTCTGGCAATCGTCAGCGGTAAAGACGGTTCGCCAGTGAGAGATAACGGACGATCGTATGTCTTAAATAATATGCCTTCAATAAATCAGTGATAAATTGCAGGCCCTGTTTTTAAGCGATTCCTCCCTGGCGCTACGCTAAGGCTAATGGCGGGAGGCGCTGTCCGGATAAGCGAACCGAGCGTGTCAGGGATGACGTTTTTTGCGTGTCCCGGTTCCGGATGGCCCCTCCCGCTTTCTTACAGGCTAAAGCGACTTAGCCCATGGGGACTTACGTATAGCCTTGAACCTCCTGACAAGCCAGAAACGACCTGCCAGCCTCAAAATTTCTGACCAGCCAGAAGCTGCCGAGCCGACAGGATCCTAACCTGCCAGCGGATCCATTCCCGCCTCGCGCAGCATTTCGCAAAGCGCGATTAGCGGCAGCCCGACCAGCGTATTAGGATCGCGGCCCGTTAATCTGTCGAACAGCGTAATACCTAATCCTTCGCTCTTAAAGCTGCCTGCACAGCCCAGAGGCTGCTCTTTGCGAACATAATTAATAATCTCCTGCTCCGTTAATAATCTGAAATCCACGCTGAAAGGTTCGCAGATCGCCTTTATGCTTTTCGTCCGGCTATTAAAAAGCGCAAGGCCGGTATAAAAAATCACGCTATGGCCGCTGGCCTGGCGTAACTGCTCGCAGGCTTTCTCTTCCGTATGCGGTTTTCCGGTTATTTTACCGTCTATTACGCAAACCTGGTCGGAGCCTATAATCAGATGGTCAGGATAGCTTGCCGCCAGCGCGCGGGCCTTCTGGCCGGCAAGGCGCTGCACCAGATCTATCGCAGATTCGCCGGTCTGCGGCGTTTCATCCACCTCCGGCGCTGCGGTAATAAAAGCGAGGCCCAGTTTCTCAAGCAAGGCTTTTCTGAAAGGGGAGGTTGAAGCCAGAACCAGCTGTGTCATAATTTTTTCCGGAATAGATAGCGCAGGAGTGCAGGACATTTTAAACTATGCGCCGCACTGGTTGCGAATAATGGGTGAAAGATGCTGTTAAACGGCCTTTTTCTTTGACTCTAACTCGTTACAAAGTTAATATGCGCGCCCTATGCAAAAGGTAAAATTACCCCTGACTCTCGATCCGGTTCGCACCGCTCAGAAACGCCTGGACTACCAGGGCGTTTACACCCCTGAACAGGTGGAGCGTCTTGCCGAATCGGTAGTGAGTGTGGATAGCGATGTAGAATGTTCGATGTCGTTCGCAATCGACAATCAGCGTTTAGCGGTGCTGAAAGGCACTGCGGCGGTCTCCGTTACGCTGTGTTGTCAACGCTGCGGCCAGAACTTTCCGCATTCTGTCCACGTAACGTATTGCTTCAGCCCGATCGTCAATGACGAGCAGGCGGAGGCACTGCCGGAAGCGTACGAGCCGGTCGAAGTCAACGAGTTTGGCGAAATCGACCTGCTGGCGGTGGTGGAAGATGAAGTTATCCTCGCCCTGCCGGTCGTTCCGGTGCATGATTCTGAACACTGTGAAGTGTCCGAGGCGGACATGGTCTTTGGCAAGTTGCCTGCAGAGGCGGAAAAACCAAACCCATTTGCCGTATTAGCCAGTTTAAAGCGTAAGTAATAGGAGTAAGGTCCATGGCCGTACAACAGAATAAACCAACCCGTTCCAAACGTGGCATGCGTCGTTCACACGATGCGCTGACCACTGCCACTCTTTCCGTAGATAAAGTTTCTGGCGAAACGCATCTGCGTCACCACATCACTGCGGATGGTTACTACCGCGGTCGCAAGGTCATCGTTAAGTAACTCACGGCCCAGCCGGCGATACTTTGACACGTTTGACCCTGGCGATTGATGCCATGGGCGGGGACTTCGGTCCCTGCGTGACAGTGCCTGCGGCAATGCAGGCACTGGCGTCCGATCCGCAGCTACATCTTCTTCTGGTCGGCGATCCCGACACACTCACGTCATTACTCGCAAAAGCTGATTCCGCGCTCCGGGAACGTCTACAGATTATTCCTGCCGAGTCGGTTATTGCCAGTGATGCCAGACCGGCACAGGCTATTCGCCATAGCCGGGGTTCCTCAATGCGCGTGGCGCTTGAGCTGGTAAAAGAAGGACAGGCCGACGCCTGCGTCAGCGCAGGCAATACCGGCGCGCTGATGGGGCTGGCCAAGCTCATGCTCGGATCGTTAAACGGTATCGAGCGTCCGGCGCTAATGACCGTGTTGCCCAACGTACGGGCTGGCAAAACGGTGCTGCTGGATTTAGGCGCTAACGTGAATTCCGATAGCGCTATGCTGGTGCAATTCGCGATAATGGGTGCGGTCATGGCGGAAGAAGTGCTGGCCATCAGCCGACCGCGCGTTGCGCTGCTGAATATTGGGCAGGAAGAAACCAAAGGTCTGGAAACGATTCGGGACGCCGCAGGTATTCTGCGTGACGCGCCGGAAATTAACTATATTGGATACCTCGAAGGCAACGAACTCCTTACCGGGAAAACGGACGTCCTTGTGTGCGATGGCTTCATCGGCAACGTCACGTTAAAGACAATGGAAGGCGTGGTCAGAGTGTTTCTTTCGCTGTTGCAATCGCCAGAAGGTAAAAAAAGGGCCTGGTGGCTGTCGCTGCTGGGGCGTTTGCTGAAAAAACGCCTGGCTAAGCGCTTCGGTCATCTTAACCCCGACCAGTACAATGGCGCCTGCCTGTTAGGGCTACGCAAAACCGTGGTAAAAAGCCACGGCGGCGCCAGCCAGCGCGCATTTGTTGCGGCGATAGAACAGGCAGAGCAGGCGGTGCGGCGGCAACTTCCGGAAAGAATTGCCGCCCGCCTTGAAACTGTATTACCTAAGAGTGACTGAGCGGACATGTATACAAAGATTATCGGTACGGGCAGCTATTTGCCTGAACAGGTGCGGACTAACGCCGATCTGGAAAAAATGGTGGATACGTCGGACGAGTGGATTGTCACCCGTACCGGTATCCGTGAACGTCGCATCGCTGCGCCCGACGAGACCGTGGCGACGATGGGCTTTCATGCCGCCGAGCGCGCGCTGGAAATGGCGGGTATCGATAAAGACGATATCGGCCTGATTGTGGTGGCAACGACCTCCTCCAGCCACGCCTTCCCAAGCTCCGCCTGCATGATCCAGCAAATGCTGGATATTAAAGACGCCGCGTCTTTCGATCTGGCGGCGGCCTGTGCGGGCTTCACCTACGGCCTGAGCGTCGCCGATCAGTACATTAAAAACGGTGCGGTAAAAAATGCGCTGGTGATTGGTTCCGACGTGCTGGCGCGTATGCTCGATCCTGAGGATCGCGGCACGATCATTCTGTTCGGCGATGGCGCGGGCGCCGTGGTGCTTGGCGCCAGCGAAGAGCAGGGCATCATTTCCACCCATCTGCACGCCGACGGCCGCTACGGGCAGCTGCTGACGCTGGCTAACCAGGATCGTGAGAATCAGGCACAGCCTTCTTACGTCACCATGGCCGGCAACGAAGTCTTCAAAGTTGCCGTGACGGAGCTGGCGCATATCGTTGAAGAAACGCTGCAGGCCAATAACCTTGAGCGCGAAGCGATTGACTGGCTGGTGCCGCATCAGGCCAACCTGCGTATTATCAGCGCTACCGCGCGCAAGCTGGGTATGGAAATGGATAAGGTCGTGGTCACGCTCGATCGTCACGGCAACACGTCTGCCGCCTCTGTGCCGACCGCGCTGGATGAAGCGGTGCGCGATGGCCGCATCAAGCCAGGTCAGCTTATTCTGCTGGAAGCCTTTGGCGGCGGTTTCACCTGGGGCTCGGCGCTGGTTCGTTTTTGATTAACAGGATATAACAATGACGCAATTTGCTATGGTTTTTCCAGGTCAGGGTTCGCAGACCGTGGGTATGCTGGCCGAACTGGCGGCAGAAAACGCGCTGGTAGAACAGACGTTTCGCGAAGCTTCCGACGCGCTGGGTTACGATCTGTGGGCGCTGGTGCAAAACGGCCCTGCTGAAGAACTGAACAAAACCTGGCAGACGCAGCCCGCTCTGCTGGCTGCATCTGTTGCTATTTTCCGCGTTTGGCAGGAAAAAGGCGGATCTCAGCCTGCAATGCTGGCAGGACACAGCCTGGGCGAGTATAGTGCGCTGGTTTGCGCAGGCGTGATCGACTTCAAAGAAGCGATCAAACTTGTCGAACTGCGCGGCAAACTGATGCAGGAAGCGGTGCCGGCAGGCACGGGCGCCATGCAGGCGATTATCGGTCTGGACGACGCGGCTATCGCTAAAGCCTGCGAAGAGTCGGCGCAGGGCGAAGTTGTTTCTCCGGTGAACTTTAACTCGCCGGGTCAGGTTGTTATCGCGGGCAACAAAGCGGCGGTAGAACGCGCTGGCGCAGCCTGTAAAGCCGCTGGCGCAAAACGTGCGCTGCCGCTGCCGGTTAGCGTCCCGTCGCACTGCGCGCTGATGAAGCCCGCTGCGGACAAGCTGGCCGTCGCGCTGGAGGCGATTGTCTTTAGCGCGCCAACCGTGCCGGTCGTCAACAACGTGGATGTTAAGTGCGAAACGTCGCCTGAAGCGATCCGCAGCGCGCTGGTTCGCCAGCTCTATAGCCCGGTTCGCTGGACTGAATGCGTAGAGTTCATGGCGCAGCAGGGCGTTACGTCGCTGCTGGAAGCAGGGCCTGGCAAAGTGCTGACCGGCCTGACAAAACGAATTGTAGACACCCTGACGGCAACGGCGATCGGCGATGCGGCCAGCCTGTCAGCGGCGATCGAGCAGTAAAAAGAGGATGAAGATGAGCTTCGAAGGAAAAATTGCGCTGGTGACCGGCGCGAGCCGCGGCATTGGCCGTGCGATTGCAGAAACCCTGGTCGCGCGTGGCGCGAAGGTGATTGGTACCGCTACCAGCCAGAGCGGTGCGGATGCAATCAGCGCTTATCTGGGCAGCAATGGCAAAGGCCTGCTGCTGAATGTTACCGACAGCGCGTCTATTGACGAAGTGTTGGGAAATATTCGCGCAGAATTTGGCGAAGTGGACATTTTAGTCAATAATGCTGGCATTACGCGTGATAATCTTCTGATGCGTATGAAGGACGACGAGTGGCAGGATATCCTGGACACTAATCTGACTTCCGTATTCCGCCTGTCAAAAGCGGTAATGCGCGCTATGATGAAAAAACGCGTGGGCCGAATTATTACCATTGGCTCCGTTGTTGGAACAATGGGTAATGCGGGTCAGGCAAACTACGCGGCAGCAAAAGCGGGTTTGATCGGCTTCAGCAAGTCACTGGCGCGTGAAGTCGCGTCACGTGGTATTACCGTTAACGTTGTGGCTCCCGGTTTCATTGAAACCGACATGACGCGTGCGCTGACTGAAGAGCAGCGTGCGGGCATCCTGGCGGAAGTGCCGGCGGGTCGCTTAGGCGGCGCGCAGGAAATCGCCAGTGCCGTTGCATTTTTAGCCTCTGACGAGGCGGCGTACATCACTGGTGAGACGCTGCACGTCAACGGCGGAATGTATATGGTCTGATAATCGCGAAAACTATTTGCGTTATTTGCGGTAATGCCCGCAAAATAGCGTAAATTCGTGGTTTGACCAGCCGGGATTTAGTTGCATCTTTTTCAACATTTTATACACTACGAAAACCATCGCGAAAGCGAGTTTTGATAGGAAATTTAATAGTATGAGCACTATCGAAGAACGCGTTAAGAAAATCATTGGCGAGCAGCTTGGCGTTAAGCAGGAAGAAGTTGTTAACACTGCCTCTTTTGTAGAAGATCTGGGCGCTGATTCTCTTGATACCGTTGAGCTGGTAATGGCTCTGGAAGAAGAGTTTGATACCGAGATTCCGGACGAAGAAGCTGAGAAAATCACTACCGTTCAGGCTGCTATTGATTACATCAATGGTCACCAGGCGTAAGTGAGCATCTCCAGGCGGTCGCTCGACCGCCTGAGTTTTATCTGTAGGTCCCACTGATTCTCTTTTATCCCCTCCCTGGAGGACGAACGTGTCTAAGCGTCGTGTAGTTGTGACCGGTCTTGGCATGTTGTCTCCTGTCGGCAATACCGTAGAGTCTACCTGGAATGCTCTTGTTGCCGGTCAGAGTGGCATCAGCCCGATCGACCATTTTGAAACCAGTGCCTACGCAACGCGTTTTGCTGGCTTAGTAAAGGATTTCAACTGCGAGGAGTTTATCTCGCGTAAAGATCAGCGCAAGATGGACGCCTTCATTCAATACGGCGTTGTTGCTGGTATGCAGGCTATGCAGGATGCCGGTCTGGTCATTACTGACGAGAACGCGCACCGTATCGGCGCCGCTATCGGCTCCGGCATCGGCGGTCTTGGTCTGATAGAAGAAAACCATACCTCGCTGGTGAACGGCGGTCCGCGTAAAATCAGTCCTTTCTTTGTGCCTTCCACTATTGTGAACATGATTGCCGGTCATCTGACTATCATGTACGGCATGAAAGGGCCGAGCATTGCCATTTCTACCGCCTGTACAACCGGTGTGCATAACATTGGTCAGGCTGCGCGTATGATTGCCTACAACGACGCCGACGTCATGATTGCTGGCGGCGCAGAGAAAGGCAGTACGCCACTGGGCATTGGCGGCTTTGGCGCGGCACGTGCGCTTTCTACCCGTAACGACAATCCTCAGGCGGCAAGCCGTCCGTGGGATAAAGACCGTGACGGCTTCGTGCTGGGCGACGGGGCAGGTATCGTCGTGCTGGAAGAATACGAACATGCTAAAAAGCGCGGCGCGAAGATTTACGCCGAGCTGGTTGGCTTCGGCATGAGCAGTGATGCTTACCACATGACCTCGCCGCCGGAAAACGGCGCGGGCGCGGCGTTGGCAATGGAAAACGCCCTGCGCGATGCACAGCTGTCGCCGGAAAAAATCGGCTATATCAACGCACACGGCACCTCGACGTCTGCGGGCGATGTGGCAGAAGCGCAGGCTGTGAAATCCGTATTTGGCGCTGCGGCGTATGACGTAATGGTCAGCTCCACAAAATCCATGACCGGTCATCTGTTAGGCGCGGCGGGAGCAGTAGAATCCATCTACTCTATCCTTGCACTGCGCGATCAGGTCATTCCGCCTACCATCAATCTGGATAACCCGGATGAAGGTTGCGATCTGGATTTTGTGCCGCATACGGCGCGTCAGGTTAAAGGACTGGAGTACGCTCTGTGCAACTCCTTCGGGTTTGGCGGCACTAATGGCTCGCTGATCTTCCGGAAAATCTGATTGTCTGTTGTGAAAAAAGGCCCGCAAATGCGGGCCTTTTTTGTTTTATCCCCATGCTACTTTAGCCGCTTAAACGGACGTGAATCTACGCGAGGATGCAGGTAAGCTTGCGCGTAGCAAATAAGGAGAGCAGATGATCTGGATAAACGGTCAGCCTCAGGAGCATTTGTCCGTCAGGGACCGCGCCGTACAGTTTGGTGACGGCTGTTTTACTACGGCCCGTATAGAGCAGGGTGAAGTCTTTGACCTGCGCGCGCATCTTGAACGATTACAGCAGGCCTGCGAGCGCCTGCTAATCCGTGATGTTGACTGGCAAGCCCTGCGGCAAGAGATGAAGATAGCCGCCGCGACGCGTACAACCGGCGTGCTTAAAGTCATTGTTTCTCGCGGTGTCGGCGGCCGGGGCTACAGCGCCAGCGGCTGCCAGCAGGCTTCACGCATCATTATGCTGTCGGACTATCCGACGCATTATCATCAGCTGCGCCAGACGGGCGTAAGGCTGGCGCTAAGCACCATCCGTTTGGGCCGCAATCCGCAGTTAGCCGGTATCAAGCATCTTAATCGCCTGGAACAGGTACTCATTCGCACAGAGCTTGAGCAGACCGGCGCTGACGAAGCGCTGGTCCTTGACACTCAGGGGCTGCTGGTGGAATGCTGTGCGGCAAATTTATTCTGGCGTAAAGGCGAGGAAGTTTTTACCCCCGACGTGACGCAGGCCGGCGTAAACGGTATCCAGCGTCAGCGGGTGATGCGGCTGCTGGCCGCGCAGGGTGTCAGAGTCAGGGAAGTCAGCGTACCGCCACAGATCCTCGAACAAGCGGACGAAATTTTTATCACCAATGCGCTGATGCCAGTGCTGCCGGTAGTGGAGATAGACAACCGGTTTTATCGCTCAAGAACGTTGTTTAATCGGATCAATGAGCACGATTTTCAGGGAAATTTATGACAGTAAAACGCAAACTAGTCGGCGGGATCGTCGCGCTTGTTATCGCCGGTTTGGCTTTCAGCTACTGGCAAATTAAGCAGCTGGCCGGTTCGCCGCTCTCGATTAACCATGAGACGATTTTCACGCTTCCGGCCGGATCGGGCCGCGTGGTGCTGGAAGCCGAGCTGAACAGGCAAAAAATTATTCCGCATTCCATCTGGTTTGGCTGGCTGCTCAAGCTGGAGCCGGAGCTGGCGAATTTTAAAGCCGGTACCTATCGCTTCACGCAGGGTATGACGGTACGCCAGATGCTGGCGCTGCTCTCCAGCGGTAAAGAGGCGCAGTTCCCGATCCGGTTTATCGAAGGGTCGCGGATGCAGGAGTGGCTGGCGCAGCTGCGCGCAGCGCCCTATATCAAACACACGCTGGCTGACGATAAACTGACCACGCTGGGTCAGACGCTGAAAATGTCGGAGCAAAACGTCGAAGGCTGGTTCTATCCCGATACCTATTCCTACACCGCCAATACCACGGACGTGGCGATCCTGGAGCGGGCTCACGGCCAGATGGTAAAAATCGTCGATACGCTGTGGCAGAACAAAGCGGACGGGCTGCCCTATAAAGATAAAAATGATTTGTTAACCATGGCGTCGATTGTGGAAAAAGAGACGGCGTTGGGCGAAGAGCGCAGCAAGGTCGCTTCGGTATTTATCAATCGTCTGCGGCTGGGAATGCGTTTGCAGACCGATCCGACCGTGATTTACGGTATGGGCGACAGCTATAAAGGCACGCTGACGCGCAAGGATCTGGAAACGCCGACGGCCTATAACACCTATGTGATTGCCGGCATGCCGCCGGGGCCTATCGCCACGCCGGGCAAAGCCTCGCTGGAAGCCGCGGCGCATCCGGAAAAAACGGATTTCCTTTATTTTGTTGCGGACGGCAAAGGCGGACACACTTTTACCACTAACCTGGCGAGCCACAATCGCGCGGTCCAGGCGTGGCGCCTGCTGCTCAAGGAAAAAAATGAAAAGTAATTTTATCGTTATCGAAGGGCTGGAAGGCGCGGGCAAAACGACCGCTCGGGATACCATCGTTGCGACGCTTAAACAGCACGGCATTGAGGATATCGTCTTTACCCGCGAACCGGGCGGCACGCCGCTGGCGGAAAAACTCCGCGAGTTGATCAAGCAGGGGATTGAAGGCGAGCAGATCACCGACCGCGCGGAGCTGCTGATGCTTTACGCGGCGCGAGTGCAGCTGGTGGAGAATGTCATTAAACCGGCGTTGGCGCGCGGCGCCTGGGTGGTTGGCGATCGCCACGATCTCTCTTCTCAGGCCTATCAGGGCGGCGGGCGAGGCATGGATATCCGTCTGATGGCGCAGCTGAAACAGAGCGTACTGGGTGATTTCGCGCCTGATTTGACCCTCTATCTGGACGTGACGCCAGAAATCGGTCTGCAACGCGCCCGCTCGCGAGGCGCATTAGATCGGATCGAACAGGAGTCGCTGAACTTCTTTACCCGCACGCGTGAACGCTATCTGACGCTGGCCGCCGCGGACGAAAGCATTAAAACCATCGACGCCACGCAGGATATAGAGGGCGTCTCCGCCGCTATCCGACAGACGCTGGCGCAGTGGCTACAGGTACGGTCATGATCTGGTATCCGTGGCTTAACCAGCCTTACCGGCAGATCGTCGGCCAGCATCAGGCCGGACGCGGACACCACGCGCTGCTGCTCCAGGCGCTGCCGGGCATGGGCGATGCCTCGCTGGTCTGGGGGATCAGCCGCTGGCTGATGTGCCAGCGCAGAGACGGGCTGAAAAGCTGCGGAGAGTGCCACGCCTGTCGTTTGATGCAGGCCCATACGCATCCGGACTGGTACGAACTGTCGGCGGAAAAGGGCAAAAGCTCGCTGGGTATTGATGCGGTGCGCGGCGTTACGGAGAAGCTCTTCCATCATGCCCAGCAGGGCGGGGCGAAAGTGGTCTGGCTACCCGATGCCGCTCAGCTGACGGAGGCCGCCGCCAACGCGCTGCTGAAAACGCTGGAAGAGCCGCCGGTGAACACCTGGTTTTTGCTCTGCTGCCAGCAGCCGTCACAGCTGCTGGCCACGCTGCGCAGCCGCTGTCAAAGCGTTCACCTGGCCGCGCCGGACGAGACGCAAAGCCTGAGCTGGCTGCAAAAGCAGGCTGGCGCATCACAGCAGGATTGCCTGACCGCGCTGCGGCTAAGCGGCGGCGCGCCTGCAGCGGCGCAAACGCTGCTGGAAAAAAGCTGGGCGGCGCGGCAGGCGCTGTGCGAGGCGCTGCCGGGGGCGCTGCAAAAAGATATGCTATCCTTGCTGCCCGTTCTGAACCACGACGACGCGGCGGCGCGTACCGGCTGGCTTTGCGCGCTGCTGGTGGATGCGCTGAAATGGCAGCAGGGCGGCGGGCGCTTTATCGCCAATGCCGACAGCCAGACGCTGGTGGCGGAGGTTGCCCGTCAGCTACCGGCCAGCGCGCTGGATGAGAGCATTCGCCAATGGTTCCTGTGCCGCGATCGCCTGCTGAACGTGGTGGCCGTAAACCGTGAACTCTTATTGACCGACCAGCTGCTGGCGTGGGAGCAAATGCTCCATGCTTCCGTGGTCGGCTAACGAACCAGAGAATAATTATGTTTTTAGTAGATTCCCACTGTCATCTTGACGGCCTGAATTATGAAAGCCTGCACCGCGATGTGGATGACGTGCTGGCGAAAGCCGCCGCACGCGACGTGAAGTTTATGCTGGCGGTAGCGACCACGCTGCCCGGCTATAAAGCGATGACCGACCTGATTGGCGATCGTCCCAACGTGGCGTACTCCTGCGGCGTGCATCCGCTCAATCAGGATGAACCTTATGATTTTGCCGAGCTGCGCCAGCTGGCCGCCGACGAGCGTGTTATCGCCATGGGCGAAACCGGGCTGGACTACTACTATCAGAAAGAAACCATGGCGCAGCAGCAGGCCTCTTTCCGCGAGCATATTCGCATCGGCCGCGATCTGAATAAACCGGTTATTGTGCATACGCGCGATGCGCGCGAGGATACGCTGGCGATCCTGAAAGAAGAGAAGGTGGAAGGGTGCGGCGGCGTACTGCACTGCTTCACGGAAGATCGGGAAACGGCGGAAAAGCTGCTGGATATGGGCTTTTATATTTCGTTTTCCGGCATTGCCACTTTCCGCAATGCGGAAACGATCCGCGAGGCGGCACGCTATGTTCCGCTCGATCGCATGCTGGTGGAAACCGATTCGCCTTATCTGGCGCCCGTGCCTTACCGCGGCAAAGAGAATCAGCCCGCCTACACGCGCGATGTAGCGGACTATATGGCCGTAGTGAAAGGCGTCAGTATTGAAACGCTGGCCGAAGCCACCACCGCGAATTTCTCCCGCCTTTTCCACGTGCCGATGAGCCGTCTTACCGACTAAGCGCTTTATTTTATTGCTCGTAATAAATTTGTAAAAAAAGTAGTTCGTATCGCCTGTTTGTGGGCGATACGGCTTTTCAATGGGCAAAAACTGGCAAATTTCCGGGAATTAAACTACATAGCAGGCGGTTGTTCAGTGAAACGTGATAACCGTCAAACAAATGCTTTCGGAATTATTTTACAGTTCGTAATAAATCACGAGGGCGCAAAGCGCTCCACCCATAGCGGGTCCTCCCCCCGTTATATCGCGTTGAAAAGCGCGTAAAGCACCCATACTCAGGAGTTTCACACTATGTTCAAAAACGCATTTGCAAACCTGCAAAAGGTCGGTAAATCGCTGATGTTGCCGGTATCGGTGCTGCCGATTGCCGGTATTCTGCTTGGCGTAGGCTCCGCCAACTTCAGCTGGCTGCCCGCCGTTGTCTCTCACGTTATGGCGGAAGCAGGTGGATCCGTCTTTGCCAATATGCCGCTGATTTTCGCCATCGGCGTGGCGCTGGGCTTTACCAACAATGATGGCGTTTCTGCGCTGGCGGCGGTGGTGGCCTACGGCATCATGGTGAAAACGATGGCGGTCGTAGCACCGCTGGTGCTGCATATGCCAGCCGGGGAGATCGAAGCGAAGCATCTCGCCGATACGGGCGTATTGGGCGGTATTATCGCCGGTTCGATAGCAGCCTATATGTTTAACCGCTTCTACCGTATCAAGCTGCCGGAATATCTCGGCTTCTTTGCGGGTAAGCGCTTTGTTCCAATTATCTCCGGTTTCACGGCGATCTTTATCGGTATCCTGCTTTCCTTTATCTGGCCGCCAGTTGGTACCGCCATTCAGGAATTCTCACAGTGGGCCGCCTATCAGAACCCGGTAGTCGCTTTCGGTATCTACGGCGTAATTGAGCGTTCTCTGGTGCCGTTTGGTCTGCACCATATCTGGAACGTGCCTTTCCAGATGCAGATCGGCGAGTTCACCAATGCGGCTGGTCAGGTTTTCCACGGCGATATCCCGCGCTATATGGCAGGCGACCCGACCGCGGGCAAACTCTCCGGCGGCTTCCTGTTTAAAATGTACGGCCTGCCTGCGGCAGCGATTGCTATCTGGCACTCCGCTAAACCAGAAAACCGTGCGAAAGTGGGCGGCATCATGATTTCCGCCGCGCTGACCTCGTTCCTGACCGGCATCACCGAGCCAATCGAATTCTCCTTTATGTTCGTGGCGCCAGTCCTGTATGCGATCCACGCTATCCTGGCCGGTCTGGCTTTCCCTATCTGTATCCTGCTGGGGATGCGCGACGGCACCAGCTTCTCGCACGGCCTGATTGACTTTGTGGTGCTGAGCGGCAACAGCAGCCGTATCTGGCTGTTCCCGATTATCGGTATCCTGTACGGTCTGGTTTACTACACCGTGTTCCGCGTGCTGATTGTTAAATTGAATCTGAAAACGCCGGGCCGTGAAGAAACTTCAACGACGCAAACGGCAGGTAATTCCAGTGAAATGGCTGCTAACCTGGTTGCCGCTTTCGGTGGTAAAGAGAACATCACTAACCTTGATGCCTGCATCACGCGTTTACGCGTCAGCGTGGCGGACGTATCCAAAGTGGATCAGTCCGGTCTGAAACAGCTTGGCGCAGCGGGCGTGGTCGTGGCGGGTTCCGGCGTTCAGGCCATTTTCGGCACCAAATCCGATAACCTGAAAACCGAGATGGATGAGTACATCCGCAAGCAGTAATCAATCGGTAAGATAAAACAAAAAGCCCCACCTTCGAGTGGGGCTTTTTTTATCCGGCGTAAATGTCAGCCGCCAAAAAGGCCGCGATTCATCCATCCAATCCAGACAAGCGCGCCAGCAGCAGCTGAAAGGCTGCCGACAGCCAGCATTTGCACGCGCGCCAGCCTGCTCTGCTGCATGGCTAATGCATCCTCGCTCCATTGTTTTAAAGCTATAGTTTGCTGCTCATACTGTTGGTGGAGCTTCTGGCAAAAGGCTTCCGTTTGCTGTTGCGCTACCTTAAGCGCCTCGCTCACGTCTTTTTGCTGATTGGCAAGCTGATCTTCCACGCAACGAGCCAGCGCCTGCGATTCATCCTGTATCTGCTGACGCTGGCGCTGCCAGGCGATGTCGTAATGTTGCAGGCTTAGTTCAGTTTGTTGATGAAGCCTTTGTGCTTCCAAAAGCTTTTCGTCAAAGGCTTCCAACAATTGCTCTTTAGTCTGCTTAACTTCATGAGCAATAAGGATAAGCTGTTTAGCGCCTTTGGCCGTTAAGCCTTTTAATTCAAAATAGTCATTAATCAACTTTTCCAACGACTGCTGCTGTACTGCCAGCGTCTCCTGCTGTCCTTTAATGACCTCATTTGTTTCAGCTATCTCATTGGTCTGTTTTTTGATGCGGGTTTGTTGATTTTGCAGCTGCTGCTGTTGCTCATTCAGCATCTGGGCCTGGGCGATGGAAATCATCATCAGCTGGCCCAGCTTTTTAGCGAAGCTGGCCTGCAGTTCGGCGGCGTTCAGCTGCGCCGTTTCCAGCTCGTCAGAATTCCACCAGCGAGAGACCGCATGACGAGCCTCATGCTTTTCCCTGTCTTTTTTAAGATTATCCAGCTTGTCGTAATCTTCCTTGAAACTCTTCAACAGACCGGGCACATCTACCTGTCGGAGCATGGCTTCTGATACGCGAACCTGCGCCAAATCTTTAATGACATCCATTACAAAGGATCCTTTGGCAGATAATTTTCCAGAAGCAGCATGACATCAGCCTCTGCAGCGCCGAGCGAGTCGATGTTAGCGTCCAGTTGTTGATTGAATTGCTGATTCGCCTGTATTCGTGTGCGTTGGCTGGCTGCGGCGTCACTTTGGCTGTTGCGAGCGCTCTTCAGGTGGGATTCGATAAGCTGGTAGTCTGCACCGATCATGCGATAGCTTGCAGAATTCTGAAACTGGAGTTCCAGCCACTGTGCCATTTTCCCCATGTTCTCTTTACCCGCATCCAGACCGACTTCCATCGCCTTCAGGCGTTCGGTGCCGGTTTGAGAAAGCCAGTCGAAAAAACGATCCAGGCCGTAGACAACTAGCGACGAAACAATCCCTGTGAGGATAGCGGTGATGGCGGGAGAAAGGATCCCCACCATTGGCAGCAGCAGCGGAATGCCGGACAGAAAGCCTTTGATAGCCTCTTCAAACATGAGCCCCAAAGAGGTTGTTACTACACCGGCTAAAATTTTTGTCACGGCGCGCGCGGTTTCAATACCGGTCTGGCCGGGTGGCGGATTGATCAACATTTTTACCGCTTTCCACAGGCCTGCCATCCCTTCACGGATCACAGAGACAACTTTTGCTGCTGTGGTAATAAAGTTATTGATCAGAAAGGTCAGCAGGTTGCTGATAAATCCCTGCAGCAGGCCGTTTACAGCCGCATCCCACATGGCGCGCAGTTTAGATAAGACTTGATTGACTACGCGTTTGAGCGCCGCCGTCAGTCTGTCGATCAGATTGCTTTTATCAGGGTCGTTAAACAGCCGCTTAAGCTCGATAAAGGTATGATTAACAAGCGTGTGCAATGCTATGCCCAGCGCCTGACGGAGTGCAGATCTTATCGCCTGTTGCGCCCCGGTTTTCGCCAGTTCCGCACCCTGTTTTTTTACCTGAGCTATCAGTACATCTTTTTTGACATGTGCCTCTGCCGTACTGGCCGTCTGTGCGAGCTTTTCCCTGTCTATGCCAAAATATTCTGTATTGCTCAGGCCTTGCCCTTTATTATTTTTACGCACCTTATCAGCCCATTCATTTTTCTCCATTTCCTGCATGGACTGATTGATATTACTCTCTGCCGCAACGAGGTTTTTAGGATCGTTAGCCATTGCTACCCGTTGCGCCTGCGTCATAAATAGATTATTACGGCTGTCTGTTTCAATGCGATTAGCGGAAACGACATGGTCGAGATGAGTTGTACCATCTCTTTTAAGTTCATTGCCGGTATAAGCAGAAATAACGGGTTCGTCTTTCATGAACATGTCTTTGCGTTTGCCAGACAGCTCTTTGTCGTAAGGCTTGCGGTTGTAGCCACCGCTGTTTGTCTCGGACCAGGCCTCGTAACGTGCTTTATCGCTGTTCGTCGCCACCACGCCTTTTTCGAAATTATGGGTAGTCGTTACGTTGCCGCCATCGCTGTCAGTAAACATCGTACTATTCAGTCCAAATGGACCAATTAGCTGCTGCAATATATGGCTTTGACAGCTTTCCAACAGCTCCTGCAGGCGCTGTTCACGTAAAGCGGGTCTTGTGTTACCGCTCTGATTACTCTCAGCCTCAGCAGCTGGAAAAGTAGACATGTAAATATCCTTTTAACAAGGCCATGTTCATTTTTTCGTGGATAAACGTAGGCCAGGTGGGTATTGCTGAAACTATGGCATGACAAAGAGTCATAACTTCTTACTTGATTCAGGTGTTTATTCCACAAGTATTATCTCTGCTGTTAACTTAATTTATCAATAAAACTTATTTATTTTTTAAAGGGTAGTTATCTGCTGCCGATAATACGTATAGCGATATTATGGCCAATTTAAGGCGGTTTGAGCTTTAGCCTGGTGTGCAATAAAAAGAGGGGGTGCGCCGTTGCTTCTCGTGGCAAATAAATCAGTAGATCAAAAGCAGTAAGCCATAAAGGTGACGGAATATGTTACCCGATTTATATCTGTCACAGTCGGTAGTCACTGCCAGATACAAAGCACTGTCCTGCACCTTTTCATCAACAGCAGTCCGTCAGGAAAAGTGAATCCCCTCTCTGTAACACCTCAAACAGGCAAACGTTACTCGCGCAAAGCGTCACGTAAGGCGATAAATCTGCGGTCAGCGCCGCGAAAAGCGGCAGACAGTAAAGAAAAGCCAGCGGAAGGTTGAAAGAAAACAAATATCTCGCTCATACTGCCGTAACTCATCTCATAGCTTAAGGACATGCATCATGGCTGAAGAAACGATTTTCAGTAAAATTATCCGCCGCGAAATCCCGGCCGATATTGTTTATCAGGACGAGCTGGTCACGGCCTTTCGCGATATCTCGCCAAAAGCGCCGACGCACATTCTGGTCGTGCCGAATATCCTGATCCCTACCGCCAACGATGCGGTGGCGGGGCATGAAGCCGCGCTGGGCCGGATGATTGTGGTGGCCGCGAAAATCGCTAAACAGGAAGGGATCGCCGAGGACGGCTATCGTCTGATCATGAACTGCAATCAGCATGGCGGACAGGAAGTCTATCATATCCATTTGCATCTGGTTGGCGGTCGTCCGCTGGGCCCGATGCTGGCTGAATAACGTGCCGGAGGCACTATGATGCGGATTATCGTCCTGGGCGCCATGCTGGCGTTGCTGAGCGGCTGCGCCAGCGATCGCACGACCATTGATACTTCGCAGTCGCTGGTTATGGAATCATCGGTACTGTCGGCGGGGATCCTTACCGGCGAGCCGGTGATATCGGAGCATGAAGGGCAGCAGCGAGGCGCTTCGCAGCTCTATAACCAGCAGGAAAAACCCGTTACGCTCTACTATCGCTTTTACTGGTATGACGATAAAGGGCTGGAAATTCTGCCCTTCGAAGCGCCTCGCAAGATTACGGTCGCGCCGCATAGCAGTGTTGAAATATCGTCGCAAACGGGTAACCTGACGGCCAGTAAGGTTCGCCTTTACCTGTATCTGTAGGAGATTATTGCGTGGAAAGGAAGATAGCTAAACTCTCGGGCGTCATGTTGCTGGCGCTTATTCTTAGCGGCTGTGTGGTGCAACAGCAGCAACAGCCTGCGCCCGTCGAGCCGGTACAGCCGGTTCCCGAACAGCCACAGCCCGTGCCGACCCAGCCGCCGCCGCCGGAAACGGTGCCGCAGCCGCCTAAAATGCAGTCGATTAACTGGGATGCCAGCGTAACGCCGCTGGTGGCGCAAATGCTGAAAGCGGACGGCATCACGCCCGGTAGCGTATTGCTGATCGACGGCGTGAAAAACAGCACCAACGGCAGCCTGCAACGCGCCAAAGCCACCGCTTCGCTGCAAAGCGCGCTGCAAAGTAACACCCAGTTCAAGCTGGTGACGCCTGAACAGCTTGCTACCGCTAAACAGACGCTGGGACTGTCAGCCGAAGACAGCCTGAGCTCGCGCAGCAAGGCCGTCGGCCTGGCTCGCTACGTTGGCGCACAGTATGTGCTCTATACCAACGCTAAGGGCGACGTAAAATCGCCGGAACTGCAAATGCAGCTGATGCTGGTGCAGACTGGCGAAATCATCTGGTCGGGTAACGGTGTCGTACAGCATTGATCCCGCACTGAGCAGGCTGATTAAACAACGATTTCCGGCGGAGCGATCCGCCGGTTCTTTTTTTCCGCTGCACGGCCTGACGGGGCTGACGGCAAAGGTGGAGCTGGAAAGGGCAACGCTGCTGGCCCGCCATCAGCGACAGGATAATCCCGTGCCGGGTGTGGATCGCCAGCGTGAGTATCGTATTTTACGCAAGCTTTCCGGCTGCGATCTCGCGCCTGCCGCCTGCGGCTATGGTGATAACTGGCTGCTGCTGGGCTGGCAGCCGGGCGAGGCGCTGAGCGAGGCGGCCTTTCCCGGCGCGCTGGACGCGGTTGTCAGCGAGCTGGCAAGGCTGCACCAACAGCCGCTCAGCGGCTATCCTTTGCAGCTGCAAAAGCTGCTGGAGCGCTACTGGCAGCTCAGTCAGCCTGCCCGGCGGCACTGCGGCTGGCTGCGGGCATTGCAGCGGCTACAGCGGCGCGGCGAGCCAAAACCGCTGCGGCGGGCGCTGCTGCATATGGATGTGCATCCGGGCAATCTGATCCGTCAGCAAAATAGCCTGCGACTGATTGACTGGGAGTATGCCAGCGATGGCGATGTCGCGCTGGAGCTGGCCGCGCTGGTTGCAGGAAACGCGCTGGATGCTGAGCAGCAGCTGGCGCTAACCGAGCGCTATGCCGCGCTGCAACGGCTGGATGCGGCCAGACTACGGCAGCAGATGGCGCGCTGGCAGCCCTGGCTGACGCTGCTGGCGGCAAGCTGGTACGAGCTGCGCTGGCAGCAGAGCGGCGAACAGACGTTTTATACGCTGGCGGCACAGGCCTGGCAGCGAGTTCGATCATAAGAGGTAATCTGTGGGACCGGTAATGTTAGATGTGCTCGGTTACGAGCTGGACGCGGAAGAGCGGGAAATTTTACAGCATCCGCTGGTGGGCGGGCTAATCCTGTTTACCCGCAACTACCACGATCCTGAGCAGCTTCAGGAGCTGATCAGGCAGATCCGCGTGGCCTCGCGTCACCGCCTGGCGATCGCGGTCGATCAGGAGGGCGGGCGCGTGCAGCGCTTCCGCGAAGGCTTTACGCGCCTGCCTGCGATGCAATCTTTTGCCGCGCTGAACAGCGAAGCCGAAGCGGCAAGGCTGGCGCAGGAAGCGGGCTGGCTGATGGCTGCCGAAATGATCGCGATGGATATTGATATCAGCTTCGCGCCCGTACTGGATATAGGACACGGCAGCGCGGCAATCGGCGAACGCAGTTTCCATGACGATCCTGCCGTGGCGCTGGCGATGGCGCGCCGTTTTATTGATGGCATGCATGAAGCGGGTATGAAAACCACCGGCAAGCATTTTCCCGGTCACGGTGCGGTAAGCGCGGACTCGCATAAAGAAACGCCGCGCGACGATCGTCCCGAAGCGATGATTCGTCAGCACGATATGCAGATCTTTAAGCAGCTGATTGACGAAAACAGGCTGGATGCGGTGATGCCTGCGCACGTTATCTATACTCAGGTAGACCCGCATCCGGCCAGCGGTTCCTCGCACTGGCTGAAAAAAGTGCTGCGCAAAGAGCTGGGTTTCGACGGCGTGATTTTTTCCGACGATCTGTCGATGGAAGGCGCAGCGATTATGGGCAGCTATGCCGAACGCGGTCAGGCTTCGCTGGACGCCGGCTGCGATATGATCCTGGTCTGCAACAACCGTCAGGGCGCCGTCAGCGTGCTGGATAATCTGTCGCCGATCAATGCCGAACGCGCCACGCAGCTGTACCATCGTGGCACGTTTACCCGCCAGCAGCTGCTGGCTTCGCCGCGCTGGAAAGAGAGCAGCCAGGCGTTAAGCAAGCTGCAAACCCGCTGGCTGGAGCAGCGAGGCTGACGCATACACCACAGGAGAAGGGCGATGATCATCTATCTGCACGGGTTTGATTCAACCAGTCCCGGCAATCATGAAAAAGTGCTGCAGCTGCAGTTTATCGATCCCGATGTACGGCTGTTGAGCTACAGCACGCTGCATCCTAAACATGATATGCAGTATTTGCTGAATGAAACCCATAAGCTTCTGAGCAGCAGCGACGATGAACGCGTGCTGATCTGCGGCGTAGGGTTAGGCGGTTATTGGGCCGAGCGCATCGGCTTTCTGAACGATATCCGTCAGGTAATGTTCAATCCCAACCTGTGGCCAGAAGAAAACATGCCGGGCAAAATCGACAGGCCTGAAGAGTATGTGGATATTGCCACCAAGTGCGTCAGCAACTTTCGGGAAAAAAACCGCGATCGCTGCCTGGTGATCCTCTCCCGACGCGACGAGGCGCTGGACAGCCAGCGTAGCGCGTCAACGTTGGGTGACTATTATGAAATCGTCTGGGATGACCACCAGCCGCATAAATTCAAAAACATCTCCTCGCACCTGCAGCGGATCAAAGCATTTAAAACGCTGGGCTAGCCGCTAACGCTCGCCCGCCTTATCCCGGCGGGCAGCAAACGTTCACAAGCTTTTCTTCATCGGTCACTGCCCCGGCATAATATTACTCGCGGCGGCGGCCTGGCCGAATGTTGCTAACGTCGCTGATATCCCTGTCCGGATACGCCGCGCTTTCATGTTCCACAATCACCACGCTGTTATTCGGCATGTCAGCCAGCAGAAAGGCTACCGCGCCTGCCTGGCTATGACCACGTAATTGACTGTTTATATCAGCATCCTTTCAAACCAGCCTTTTTAAATAGCCGCTGTGTAGCTCATGTACGCACCCGTAAATAGCGATGTCTCTTCCCGCTTTGATTGCTGATTTAACAGGCCAGGCATTAATTAAATTCACCGCCTGCGCCATAAGGTGGTATTCGGTTAATTTTTCCTTCCCTGTCGTGGCTATTTTCATTTCAGGCTGGAAAACAGCCATCCAGTCGTTAAGCGAGTCGTACAGTTTTTGCAGATAACGGGTTAACGGATCGGAAAAAAGCGGCGCGTTGACCTGCTGCAACGCCAGCGCGGCCTGGATACCGTCGCAGTCGTAGTGGCCGCACAGGATCAGGGTATCAATCTGCAAATGCCCGAGCGCGTATTGCAGCACGCTCATCAGGCTCTCATCCTCTTCCAGCACCATATTGGCGATATTACGGTGAACAAAAAGCTCACCGGGATGAGCGTTAGTTAATACCTCGGCGGGCACCCGGCTGTCCGAGCAGCCTATCCATAGCGCCTGCGGCGGCTTGGCGGCCATCAGATTTAAAAAGCAATTTGGATCGCGGTTTGCCTGCTGCTGCGCCCAGCTGCGGTTTTGTGCCAGCAGTCTGTTCAATATCTTCATTCCTTTTCCCTCTTCCTTTTTCGGCAGAATAGCCGGAATAGCTTAAGAGGATATTAATAACTAAGCCTGCTGCAAGTTTTTCAGGGTAATTACTATTAAATATGTCGGGTTTTTTATTGGAGCCTGATTTGGTTTTTTTAGTATATATTTAAATACGATTACCACAGGTGATTGCAGGACAATAAAATAAACTGAAAAAGGGGACGTCATATTTACTCCACCCAATCGGAGCGGGTATCGGTCAATTATTCCTGTTGAGTCGCATTATCAGAGATAAAAAATCACTCAGGTGGTGAAATAAACGCCTTGCGGACGCACCTTATCCTCCCCGAAACACGGAAAATTATTCAGCAAAAACAGCGTGCTAATAAGAAATGGTTGAAAAAAATTGACCTGTATCAATTTTTACAGGACGGCCGATTTCCCGCGTGCTATTCTGCCTGCAGATAGCGAATAAATCGCCAACCCTATGTTAATTAAGGATATTATTTAACCTTTAATTAACGACTGGTTCACAATTTAAGGGGGTCGTTTGACTACACCAATGAAGAAGATTGTTATTGTCGGCGGAGGAGCCGGCGGGCTTGAGCTGGCGACACAGCTTGGTCAGAAACTGGGACGGAAAAAAAAGGCGGAAATAACCCTGGTGGACCGTAATCACAGCCATCTCTGGAAGCCGCTGCTGCACGAAGTCGCGACCGGATCGCTGGATGAAGGGATTGACGCGCTGAGCTATCTGGCCCACGCCCGCAATCATCACTTCCAGTTCCAGCTGGGCACGCTGACCGAAATCGATCGGGACAATAAAAAATTACAGCTGGCGGAAATCCGCAACGAGCAGGGCGAGCTGCTGGTGCCGGAACGCGAAGTGGCGTACGACACGCTGGTCATGGCGCTGGGCAGCACCTCCAACGACTTCGGCACGCCGGGCGTTAAGGATCACTGCATTTTCCTGGATAACCCGCACCAGGCGCGCCGTTTCCATAATGAAATGCTGAACCTGTTCCTGAAATTCTCCGCCAGCGAAGGGCGCCAGGAGCAGGTGAATATTGCTATCGTCGGCGGCGGCGCGACTGGCGTAGAGCTTTCCGCCGAGCTGCATAACGCGGTGAAACAGCTGCACAGCTATGGCTATAAAGGTCTGAACAACAGCGCGCTGAACGTCACGCTGGTAGAGGCGGGCGAGCGTATTCTGCCTGCGCTGCCGCCGCGCATTTCCACCGCTGCGCATCAGGAGCTGACTAAGCTGGGCGTACGCGTGCTGACGCAGACGATGGTGACCAGCGCCGATGAAAATGGCCTGCATACCAAATCGGGTGAATTTATCAATGCCGATCTGATGGTCTGGGCGGCGGGTATCAAAGCGCCGGACTTTATGAAAGAAATTGGCGGGCTGGAAACCAACCGTATTAACCAGCTGGTGGTACAGCCAACGCTGCAAACGACCCGCGATCCGGATATCTACGCGATTGGCGACTGCGCTTCGTGTGCGCTGCCTTCTGGCGGCTTTGTGCCTCCTCGCGCGCAGTCAGCGCATCAGATGGCGTCGCGCGTGCTGGATAACATTCTGGCACAGATGAAAGGACGCGAGCAGAAAGCCTATGTTTATAAGGATCACGGCTCGCTGGTTTCGCTCTCGCGTTTCAGCACGGTCGGCAGCCTGATGGGCAACCTGATGCGCGGTTCAATGATGGTTGAAGGACGCATCGCGCGCTTTGTCTATATTTCGCTTTATCGTATGCACCAGGTCGCGCTGCATGGCTACTTTAAAACCGGCCTGATGATGCTGGTGGGCAGCATTAACCGGGTTATCCGTCCGCGCCTTAAGCTGCACTAAGTAAAATCAGGACCGCCTGATCTATAGTAACAGGGCTTATAACGATACCGTCGTTATAAGCCCTTCTTCTGCCGCATCCCTCCTAAGAACTCTCTTAAAAGCTTTTGCATTTGACTTTAAACATTTATTTCGTCCTGAATTCTTATTGTCATAACTGGTCCTGATAAGCACACTTTACCGGACAAAGCGCGTCGCGTATGGCCCGGACTCTGCGGCTGGCGACGATGCGTAATAACCGTTTCAGGAGACAGCCCTGTGAATAAATCAATGTTGGCAGGTATCGGAATTGGCGTAGCGGCCGCGCTGGGCGTTGCCGCTGTAGCAGGCATGAATGTATTCGAGCGTGAGCCGCAGTTTGCTCAGGTGCTCTCCGCCACGCCAATCAAAGAGACGACGAAAAATCCGCGTCAGGAGTGCCGTAACGTCACGCTGACTCACCGGCGTGCCGTGCAGGATGAGAACCGTATCGCCGGTTCCGTACTGGGCGCGGTGGCGGGCGGCGTGCTGGGTCATCAGTTTGGCGGCGGACGCGGACGCGATGTGGCTACCGTAGCGGGCGCGCTGGCAGGCGGATACGGCGGTAATCAGGTGCAGGGAGCTCTGCAGGATCGCGATACCTACACGACCACCGAACAGCGCTGCAAAACCGTTTACGATAAGCAGGAAAAAACGCTGGGCTATGACGTCACCTATAAAATTGGCGACCAGCAGGGCAAAATCCGCATGGATAACGACCCGGGGACACGCATCCCTTTAAACAGCAACGGTCAGCTGATCCTGAACAGCCAGAACCAGGCATAAGTTGCCCGGCCTCTGCTAAAGCATGACGCTCGGCCCCCTCTTAACGGAGGGGGTTTTTTTTAGCACTATGCTCGAATTTGCTTACCTGCAGCGCCCTTTAGCACTGTGCTCGTATTTGCTCACCTGCAGCGCCCTTTATCACGATGCTTGAATTTGCTCACCTGCAGCGCCCTTTATCACTATGCTCGTATTTGCTCACCTGCAATGCCTTTCATCACGATACTTGAATTTGCTCACCTGCAACCTCCTTTATAAGTCCCTCCTGCAAGCGGTCAACCGTATTCTTATACAAAAAGACCAGGTGCTTTCCGAATTGATCCGTAGAAGCATTGACCTTTTTATAGTGGTTGGTTAAAGCAATTTATAATCAACTGCATGACTTAAGCTAAATTTATGTGGTTGTGGGGCTTACATAAATATTAGCCTCCGATCATTGTCAGAAATGCGGTTGTAACCATCCATCATGTCCGGGGCTTTTAAAGCAAGTAATACGAGGTTTTCTTGTGTTAATGTATGATTTTTAATGAATTAATTATAATTAGCTGATTCATGTCCCCCTTTGAACCTCTCAATAATCGTGTCTTAATTTCCCTGAAATTCCTTTCTATTAGTGTAACGCTTAACTGGTTTCATTAATCCCTCTCACTTATTAATGTAAGCTTTTTGTAAGTTTTTCTCTGTTTTTCCTTGAGCTTTCGCCCGGCAGGTGCATAATGTGCGCATAAAAATACGTAATACACATTTTGTTACATATTTGGCGGGCAGAATAGTCATGCAGGGAAAAATGGAAAAGCGCCTGAAGTCGGCGCTGGCTGTTATTGGGCTAACCGGCTGCGGTGCGGTTTACGCAGCGCCGGGCGATGAGCAAATTCAGCATCAGCAGGAGCAGCAAAAAGCTCGCCAGGCACAGATAGCGCCAAAAGCACCCGATATCCGTCTTGCCGAACCGCTCCCCGCACATTCGCGGATAACTTTTCCGGCTGAAAAACCCTGTTTTACGCTTCAGCGCGTCTCGCTATCCGGCCAGCAGGCTCTGCCGCATTGGGTGCCGTTGCAGCGGCTGGCAAACCAGGCTGTCGGTCATTGCGTAGGCGTGCAGGGCATCAATCAGCTAATGGGCACGCTGCAAAACCGTCTTATTAATCATGGCTGGGTGACAACCCGGGTGCTCGCGCCGCCGCAGGATTTGCGTCAGGGCGAGCTGAAGCTGCTGATTGTGCCGGGTAAAATCCGTCGGGTTGAGCTGGCTCCCGGCGCTTCGCGCTACGTCAGCCTCTATCCCACCATGCCGGCGCATTCCGGCGACCTGCTGGATCTGCGCGATATCGAACAGGGACTGGAAAATCTGCAGCGCCTGCCGGGCGTCGAGGCGAAGATGGCGCTACGTCCGGCAGAAAAACCTGGCGAAAGCGATATTATTATCGAGCGCACCCAGCGACGTTTCTGGCGTCTTGGCGCCTGGCTGGACGATTCCGGCACGGAAAGCACAGGGCGGTATCAGAGCGGCATCATGCTGGCGCTGGATAATCCCACTTCATTGAGCGATCTGTTTTACCTGACCGCCAGCCGCGATTTGGGTTTCGCCGGCAGAAAAAGCAGCAAAAGCCTGACCGGACACTATTCGGTGCCGGTGGGCTGGTGGCAGTTTGGGCTGACCGCCAGCGATTACGACTACCACCAAACGGTGGCTGGCTACAGCCGCGATTTTCTCTATGCCGGGAAAAGCCGTTCGCTTGATGTGCAGGCCAGCCGGGTGCTGCACCGCAACGCTTCTTCTAAAACTCTCGTCACCTACGATGTGCTGGTAAAAGAGTCACGCAATTTTATCAACGATACCGAGGTCGTCAGCCAGCAGCGCCGTACCAGCGCCTGGCGGTTAGGGCTGTCGCATCGCCACTATATTGGTCCGGCCACGCTTGATGCCGGAGTCAGCTACCAGCGCGGCACGCGCTGGTTTGGCGCCTTACCGGCCTGGGAAGAGTCTTATCACGACAGCACCTATGCGACTGCGCTGTCAAAAATACTGACCTGGCAGGCGGCGCTGACGGTGCCATTCTCACTGCGTACTCAGCGTTTTAATTACAACATGCAATATCGTCGGCAGATGAGTAACACGCCGCTGACGCCGCAGGATGAGTTTGCTATCGGCAACCGCTGGACGGTGCGCGGCTTTGATGGCGAGCGCACCCTGAGCGCCAGCCGTGGCTGGACGCTACAGAATACGCTGGCCTGGCAGACGCCGCTGCCTGCCCAGGAATTCTATCTTGGGGTCGACTATGGCGAAGTCAGCGGCAACAGCGCAATCCAGGGCGGTTTGCCCGGACGCCATCTGGCCGGAGGCGTAACGGGGTTACGCGGCGCCATCACGCCCGCCAACCTTAGCTATGACCTTTTTGCCGGGATCCCGCTCTCAAAACCAGAGGGATTTAAAACCGATCCGGCAACCTTTGGCTTCAGCCTGAACTGGAACTACTGACCCGCTTCTTTTGCCTGACAAGGGACTGTGCGCATTATGAACAAGCTTTGCTACCGCATTATCTTCAATAAAGTTCGCGGCATGCTGATGGTGGTGTCCGACATTGCCCGTAGCGGCTACGGCCATCTTGCCCGTCGCCGTCAGCGCAACTCGCGTACGGAAAAGCCGATCCGTATCAGTCCACTTAGTTTCGCGCTTTGGCTGGCGGCTGGGGCGGTTAGCCTGCCTGCGCAGGCCAATATCGTTGCCGACAGCAGCGCGCCCGGCAACCAGCAGCCGACGGTGATGTCCACCGCCAACGGGCTGCCGCAAATTAATATCCAGACGCCGAACGGCCAGGGCGTCTCGCGCAATCAATACAGCCAGCTCGATGTCGGCGAGCGCGGTGCCATTCTGAACAACAGTCATCAAAACACGCGCACCCAGCTGGGCGGCATGGTGGCGGCTAATCCCTGGCTGTCAAAGCAGGAAGCCAGCGTCATCCTCAATGAGGTCAACAGCCGTAATCCCAGCCAGCTCAATGGCTTTATTGAAGTGGCCGGAAAGCGGGCCGCGGTGGTTATTGCTAATCCCGCAGGGATAACCTGCAACGGCTGCGGTTTTATCAATGCCAGCCGTAATACCCTGACCACGGGCCAGCCGATTATGGAAAACGGCCAGCTGAAAGGCTTTGACGTGAACGGCGGGCGGATCAATATCGAGGGCAAAGGCTTAAACGACAGCGATGCTGATTACACCCAGATCGTCGCACAGTCGGTAGCGGTAAATGCCAGGCTGCACGCCCGAGAACTGAACGTTGTTACCGGACGAAATCAGGTAGCTACGGAAGGTAGCGTAACCACGGTGAAAACCAGAGACGCGACCGCTCGCCCAGCCTATGCGCTCGACGTCGCCGCGCTTGGCGGCATGTATGCCAACAAAATCACCCTGACCGGCACCGAAAAAGGGGTTGGTGTACGCAATGCCGGCGAACTGGGCGCCGGCGCGGGCGAACTACGCCTGACCGTAGATGGCCGGCTGGAAAACAGCGGCACGCTGCAAAGCCAGGCCGCTTTGCAAATCGCTACTCAGGATGACCAGACCAACAGCGGCAGGATCCTGTCACAACAGGCGGTCACGCTGGCCTCTAACGGCACCCTGCATAATGACGGCATTATCGCCGCAAAAGGCAACGTGACGCTGACCGCCAACGGGATCGAGAGCAATGGCGGAAGCGCGCTGGCAGCAGGGGTTGATGACAGCGGCGCGCTGACGCAGCCCGGCAGCCTGGTTTTAACCAGTCAGGGCGAGCTGAAAGCGCAGGGCAAAAACCTGGCACGCGATGGGATCCAGGCGCACGGAAGCCGGGTCGATTTGGGTGGCAGCCAGACTGCAGCGGATGGGATAGTGCTAAGCGCTACCCAGGGCGACATCAGTACCGCAGGCGCAACGGTGACTGGCAAAACGGTGCAGATACAGGCCGCTACCCGACTGAATAACGATGACGGTCAAATATCAGCCGGAAAGCTGGTCGTTGCTGCCGGGGACATCAGTAACAATCGCGGGCTGCTGCGTCAGCAAAACAGCGAGGCGCTGAGTCTGGACAGCGGGCAAATCCACAACAATCAGGGCACGATTGTTAACGCAGGCGATACCCATCTTAAAGCGCAACAAATTGAAAACCGCAGCGGGCTGATTGCCGGTAACGGTCATGCGCTTTCGCTGGATGCTCAGCAACTTGATAATCAGCAGGGGACTATACAGCTGGCTGGCGATGGCGCACTGACGCTGACTGCCTCGCAGCTTAATGGCAACCAGGGCGCGCTGCTGTCGGCCGGGGCGCTGGATCTGAAAGGCGGGCGGCTCGATCTCTCACAGGGGCATACTCAGGCGCAGGCGGTAACGCTGTCGGCGGAAACGCTCGATCACCGCCAGGGCCTGCTTTCCCAGCGCGGCCCTGGTGAAATGACGCTGTCGCTCTCTGGCGCGGCGGACAATCAGGATGGTCGCATGGAAAGCGGCGGCAGTCTGCGCATTGCTTCCGGCAGTCTGGATAACAGCCGCGGCACGCTGCTGGCGGCTCAGGGCGATCTGCTTCTGACCGCGGGCGAAGCGCTGAACAATAATCAGGGCGAACTGCTGGCCAACCGGGATCTGCGCCTTGCCGCAGCAAGTCTGGATAATCAGCAAGGACGCATTTCCGCGACGGGCGGCGAAGCGCAGCTAAAAACGGATCGGCTTATCGACAACGATCGGGGGCGGATTGAAGCCAGCCAGCAGCTGACGGCGCAAAGTCAGGGAGTGAATAACCACGGCGGCACGCTGCTGGGCGATCGCATCGTAGTGGCTACGCAGCAGGGCGATTTTATCAACGCCAGCGGCAATGTAGTCGCGCAGGACACGCTCAGCCTGTCGGGCGGCGCGACAGATAATCACGCGGGCCTTATCCAGTCCGGTCACGATCTGACGATTGATACGCACGGACAAAAGCTGATCAACAGCGACAGCGGTAAAGGCGGCATCCTGAGTGGCGGCACGCTGACCCTAACCAGCGGCGAGACTGATAACCGTGGCGGCATCATAGCCGCACAGGCGGCTGGTATCGCCAGCGGCGCGCTGACGAATACCGACGGTACTGTGCTGGCAGATCGCACACTTTCTCTTACCACCGGCGCGATGGATAATCAGCGGGGCCTGTTGCAGGCGGGTGAGGATCTCTTGCTTGATACGCAGGGCGCAGCGCTTGATAACCGCGACAGCGGCGAACGAGGCGGGATCGTCTCTCGTGGCGATCTCAATCTGGCAACCGGGCGGATCCTGGGCGATCGGGGTACGATCCAGGGGCGGAACGTTGTTATCGACAGCCATGAGCAGGCGTTTGACCATCAGGACGGCAGCCTCAGCGCGAAAGAGAGCCTGCGGCTGAACAGCGGCGAACTGAACAACCGCGCGGGACGTATTCAGTCCGGCGGTGATATGCAGCTTGATACGCATGGCCGTACGCTTACCAATCAGCAGAGCGGAGCGTCGGGCGGCGTCATCGCGGGCGGCGAGCTGAGCCTCAACAGCGGCGATACAAATAACGACGCTGGCATGTTGGCGGCAGCGGGCAATATCCGGCTGCACAGTGGCGCGCTGAGCAATATTGACGGCACGCTGGCTTCAGACGGGTCGCTGACGCTAACTGGCGGCGCGGTAGATAATCAGCGTGGCCTGATCCAGGCGGGCCAGGCATTATCGCTCGATACCCAGGGCGCAGCGCTGACCAATACCGACAGTGGCCAGAAAGGCGGTATTGTCTCCGCAGGCGATCTGCTGCTCAACACCGGGCAAATCAACGGCAACCACGGCGTGATGATTGGGCAGAATGTCACAGTCGACACGCATCGGCAGACCTTTGACCATCAGCAGGGAGAGCTGGGCGCGCGGGGCGCTTTGCAGCTGGATACCGGCACGCTGAACAACCGCGCCGGATTGCTGGAATCAGGGCAGGATCTGCGGCTGGATACCCAGGGTAATCCCTTTATTAATGAAAATGGCCAGCTGATCGGCGGCGGCACGTTAACGCTTCACGCTGGAGAGATAAATAATCAGCAGGGCACGATCGTTGGCAAAAACGCGACCCGGCTTACCGGCGGAAACCTCAACAACCGCGCAGGTACGCTGAGCGGCGGTAAGGGGGAGCTGACCCTGACCGCAGGAGAAATACAGAACCAGGGCGGCCTGTTACAGGCAGGCAGCGATCTGACGCTGGACACCCAGGGGCAGGCGCTGATCAATACCGACAGCGGCAACCAGCACGGTATTGTCGCCCTGGGTAATCTGGATCTGCGCAGCGGCGGGGTTAACAACCAGACCGGTTTTATCGCGGCGGGCAATCTGGCATCGCTGCAGGCCGCTGATTTGAACAACGTTCAGGGGCAGCTGGCCGGCAACGGCGGGTTGACCTTTAGCGGCGGAGCCCTGAATAACACCGACGGCAAACTGCAATCTGCGGGCGATATCGCGATTGATACCACAGGGCAGACGCTGATCAATCAGCGCGGCCTGATTGCCGGTTCTGGCGCGACCCGCATCGACAGCGGCGCGCTGGAAAATCAGCAGGGACAGATCCAGGGCGGAAAAGATCTGACGCTGGCGCTGGGCCAGAATGCGCTACAAAATCAGAGCGGCAAACTGTTTTCCGCCGGAACGCTGACGCTGACCGCGGGGCAGCTTGCCAATCAGTCCGGCCAGCTACAAAGTGTGGACGCCGGACGGTTAACGCTTTCTCAGCAGCTTGATAATAGCGACGGCCTGCTTCAGAGCGGGCAGGGGTTGACTATCACCACGCCACGCCTGCTCAATCAAAACACGCAGAAGAGTGGTAAGGGCATTGAGGCCGGAACGCTGACGGTACAGGCAGACACGCTGGACAACAGCAAAGGCGCGCTGAAGGCAACGGCCATGCTTTCACTGACCGTGCGGCTGGCGTTGGAAAACCTCAACGGGCTGATCTCCTCCGCCGGTACGTTGATTGTTCAGGATGCCGCTCAGGGACAGGCGCTGAGTATTAATAACCGTAAGGGCACGCTGATTGCCGATAAGCAGGCCCAGATCGGTGCCGCCTCGCTGAGCGGCGAAGGGCAGGTGCTGTCACAGGGTGATTTGGGCATTACGCTGGCGGGCGACTTCCATAATGCTTCCCAGGTTAAAGCCAACGGCACGCTGCGGCTGGCTACGGGCGGCAGCCTCACCAATGACGGCACCATCAGCGCGCAGCAGGCGCTCTGGCTCTCTGCCCGCAACGTCACTAACGGCAAAAAAGGGGAAATCAGCGCGCAGGAAACGCACGTCACCGCTGCGGATACGCTAAATAACACCGGCCTGATAGACGGCACGCTGACGCACCTTGTAGCCAACGTGCTGAACAATACCGGCACCGGCCGCATTTTTGGCGATCGTATAGCCATTGCCGCTACGGTGCTGAATAACCTCAGCGACGGCGGCAAAGCGGCTGTGATTGCCGCACGGGATCGCCTCGATCTGGCTGCGGATACGGTGAACAACCGCGATCATGCCCTGATCTACAGCGTTGGCGATATGCATATCGGTCGCCAGCTGGACAGCAACTATCAGGCCATCGGGCAGGGGCGGCAGCTCAATAACGACGGGGCGACTATTGAAGCCGGACGGGATGCGGCGATCGCCATGGCCGAGGTCAACAATACCAACCGTAACCTCACCACCAAAACGGTCACCACGGAAAACGCTCAGCATCATGATGCGGTGCTGAAAGGCCATACCGATCGCTTCGACTGGAGCGAGGTGGATACCAGCCATAAAAATAAATATAAGGTGCACAGCGCGCGCATGCCGGACGGTACCAGCGGCAGCGAGTTTTATGAGTACACCTATCAGCGGGTGGTAAAGGAAACGCAGATCAAATCGAGCGATCCGGGCAAAATCCTGTCCGGCGGCAACATGACCTTTACCGCCGATCGCCTGTTCAATCATGACAGCCAGATTGTGGCTGGCGCCACGCTGGGTGGGCAGATTGGCGATCTGGATAACCAGGCCACGAAGGGAACGCGCGTCACGACGGATAACGGCAAAGTGGTGCGCTGGTACGCCAAGAAAAAGAAAAAGAAACTGGGCGGCACCAAGACTTCTCAAGGTAAAAGTAGCAGCAACTATCGTCCGGCTGCCGTAACGGAAACCATCGACCTGAAAACCTTTGCCTGGCAGGCGAACGCGGCGCCACAGGGCAGCGGCTATCAGACCGGCAACCGACAGCAGCAATCGGTAAGCATACAGGCGGGGGCGGTCGGCGCGATTAACGGCCAGCAGGCGGCGACGGCGGTCGCGCTGACGCCGTCTGGCGATACGGCTTCGCAACCCGTTATCGCACCGCGTTACGACAGCACCCTGACGCTGGACAAGCTGGCCGGGCAGAAGGATCGTCCGCTGCTGTTGCCAGCCGGGCAGCAATTCTCACTGACGCTGCCCGCCACGGTGGTTAACGGACAAAGCATTACGCCCGTTATCCGCGCCGTTTCGGCGGATACGCGTCTGCCGGACAATAGCCTGTTTTCGCTTCAGCCTGCCAGCGACAGCCACTACCTGGTGGAAACCGATCCACGCTTCGTTAATCAGAAGCAGTGGCTGGGCAGCGACTATATGCAGAACGCGCTGTCGACAGACGGCAGCCAGACCCTCAAGCGACTGGGCGACGGCTATTATGAACAGCGCCTGGTACGCGATCAGATTACGCAACTGACCGGCAGTCGCTATACCGCGGGCTACAGCAATGATGAAGATCAGTTCCGCGGATTGATGAATAACGGCGTGGCTTTTGGTAAAACATACCAACTGACGCTCGGCGTGGCGCTGACGCCCGCGCAGATGGCGCTGTTGACCAGCGATATCGTCTGGCTGGTTAACCAGACGGTCACGCTGCCGGACGGGACGCAGCAGAGGGTGCTGGTGCCGCAGGTCTATGCGAAGGTAAAAGAAGGCGATCTTACCGGCGACGGCGCGTTGCTCGGTGGCGGTAGCGTGGCGCTGAATGCTCAAAAGGATATTACCAATAGCGGCACTATCCACGGGCGTGAAGTGACGCAGCTGACGGCGCAGACGCTGACCAACAGCGGGTATATCGACGGTAATCAGGTCAGCCTCAGCGCTCGCCAGGATATCGCCAACCTTGGCGGCACCATCAGCGGTGATAAATCTGTTTCGCTGCTGGCGGGACGCGATATTACCAGCCAGGCGACGCTGCGGGGCGACGGCACGGACAGATGGGTGGATCGGCCTGCGGGCATCTACGTGCAGGGTTCCGACGGCAAGCTGTCGCTGAGCGCGCTGCATAACATCACGCTGGCGGGTAGCGATATCGCTAATGCGGGTGAAAACGGCACCACACAGATCCGCGCGGGCAACGATCTGACGCTGGGCACCGTCTCCACGCAGCACAGTGAAAACGACAGCTGGGGCAGCGATAATTATCGTCGTCTTTCGCAGCAGAACGATGTCGGCACACGAATTACTACCGCAGGCGATTTGCAGCTCAGCGCGGGGCAGGATATTCATTCCCGCGCCGCAGAAGTGACGGCTGGCGGTACGCTAACGGCCAGCGCCGGGCGCGATATCACTTTAGGCACCGGCAACAGCAGCACCGATCTGGTCGAGCACAGCAAGCAGAGCAGCAAAGGGCTGCTGTCCGCCAGCAGCCTGGAAACGCACGACGAGGTACACGATCGTCAGGGGATTAGCACCACGTTCAGCGGCGACAGCGTACAGCTTCAGGCAGGCCGCGATCTTACCGTCACCGGCAGCAACGTGGCGGGCACGCAGGATGTGACGCTGAGCGCAGGACAGGATCTGAAAGTCACCACCGCGGCTGAATCCCACCAGGAAAATCACCAGCGCGAAGAGAAAAAATCGGGCCTGATGGGCACGGGCGGCATCGGCTTTACCGTCGGCCAGGCGATGCAGAAAAGCACCACTGACGCGGACGGCGCGCTCAATAAGGGCAGCACGATTGGCAGCAGCGACGGCAACGTGACGCTCAGCGCCGGTAACCAGCTTAACATCCACGGCAGTGACGTCATTGCCGGTAAAGATCTGACGCTCAGCGGCAGCGACGTGGCGATTACGGCAGCGGAGAACAGCCATACCGCACTGACCAGAACCGAGCAGAAGCAGAGCGGCCTGACGCTGGCGCTTTCCGGCACCGTGGGCGCTGCGCTGAACACGGCAGTCAGCGTGGCGCAGACGGCGCAGGATACCGGCGACGGCCGCCTGAAAGCGTTGCAGAACACCAAAGCGGCGCTGAGCGTCGCCCAGGCGGAGCAGGCGTATGAACTGGATGGCGCGCAGACCGCTGCGGCAACCGCACATAATGATGCGCTGGGCCTGAAGCCGGGCGATGAGGGCTATCAGGAAGGCGCGACCAACACCGTAGGCGTTAACCTCTCTTACGGCAGCCAGTCGTCTAAAAGCGAAACTCGCACGGAGAGCCATCAGGCGCAGGGCAGCTCGCTGGGCGCGGGCGGCAACGTGCAGGTAACCGCCACCGGCGCGCAGCCGGGCAGCCGGGGCGATATCACCGTGCAGGGCAGCCAGCTGCAGGCGGGCGGCGACATGACGCTGGCGGCGAAGAACGATATCAGCCTGCTTTCCGCGCAGAACAGCGAGCGAACCGACAGCAGCAACAGCAGCAAGGGCGGCAGCGTCGGCGTGGGGCTGACCGCCGGTTCCGGCGGCACCGGCCTCAACGTCTCGGCCAGCGTCAACGCGGCAAAAGGGCGCGCTAACGGCAACGGCCTGACGCACAGCGAGACGACGCTGAACGCGGGCAACGGCCTGAGCCTGAACGCCGGACGCGACACGCTGCTGCAGGGCGCGCAGGTCAGCGGGAACAGCGTGAAGGTGGACACCGGGCGCAACCTGACGCTGACCTCGGAGCAGGACAGCGACCGCTACGACAGCAGGCAGCAGAGCGCCAGCGCCGGAGCCAGCTATACCTTCGGCGGCGGCGGTGGCTCGGCCAGCGTGAACCTGAGCCGGGACAAGATGCACAGCAACTGGCAGAGCGTGGCCGAACAAACCGGCATCTTTGCGGGCAAGGGCGGCTTTGACGTGACGGTGGGCGACCACACGCAGCTGAACGGCGCGGTTATCGGCTCGACGGCAGCGACGGATAAAAACCGGCTGGATACGGGCACGCTGGGCTTCAGCAGTATTGAAAACCGCGCGGACTATAAGGTCGAACACCAGAGCGTGGGCATGAGCAGCGGCGGCCCTATTGGCAGCCAGATGCTCGG
>NZ_JAUJUH010000019.1:0-644 GCF_030484085.1 Erwinia wuhanensis | reverse complement strand
CGCAACGCTCTTTAACAATTTATCAGACAATCTGTGTGGGCACTCGCAGGATTGATATCAAGCGTCTCCGGACGCAAAAAAATATCAAGTCTTAAGAGTGAACACATAATGAAATTCATTATGACGTTTTACACTTGAGCATCGCTGCACTTGTTGCAGCAAATCGAACTTTTAATTGAAGAGTTTGATCATGGCTCAGATTGAACGCTGGCGGCAGGCCTAACACATGCAAGTCGAACGGTAGCACAGAGAAGCTTGCTTCTTGGGTGACGAGTGGCGGACGGGTGAGTAATGTCTGGGAAACTGCCCGATGGAGGGGGATAACTACTGGAAACGGTAGCTAATACCGCATAACGTCTTCGGACCAAAGTGGGGGACCTTCGGGCCTCACGCCATCGGATGTGCCCAGATGGGATTAGCTAGTAGGTGGGGTAACGGCTCACCTAGGCGACGATCCCTAGCTGGTCTGAGAGGATGACCAGCCACACTGGAACTGAGACACGGTCCAGACTCCTACGGGAGGCAGCAGTGGGGAATATTGCACAATGGGCGCAAGCCTGATGCAGCCATGCCGCGTGTATGAAGAAGGCCTTCGGGTTGTAAAGTACTTTCAGCGGGGAGGAAGGCGATGCGGTTAATAACCG
>NZ_JAUJUH010000018.1:0-714 GCF_030484085.1 Erwinia wuhanensis | reverse complement strand
CCAGAACGCTTCTGGCGTTGTAAGGTTAAGCCTCACGGGTCATTAGTACCGGTTAGCTCAACGCATCGCTGCGCTTACACACCCGGCCTATCAACGTCGTCGTCTTCAACGTCCCTTCAGGTGGCTTAAAGCCACAGGGAGAACTCATCTCGAGGCAAGTTTCGCGCTTAGATGCTTTCAGCGCTTATCTTTTCCGCACTTAGCTACCGGGCAGTGCCATTGGCATGACAACCCGAACACCAGCGGTGCGTTCACTCCGGTCCTCTCGTACTAGGAGCAACCCCTCTCAATTCTCCAGCGCCCACGGCAGATAGGGACCGAACTGTCTCACGACGTTCTAAACCCAGCTCGCGTACCACTTTAAACGGCGAACAGCCGTACCCTTGGGACCTACTTCAGCCCCAGGATGTGATGAGCCGACATCGAGGTGCCAAACACCGCCGTCGATATGAACTCTTGGGCGGTATCAGCCTGTTATCCCCGGAGTACCTTTTATCCGTTGAGCGATGGCCCTTCCATACAGAACCACCGGATCACTATGACCTGCTTTCGCACCTGCTCGAGCCGTCACTCTCGCAGTCAAGCCAGCTTATGCCATTGCACTAACCTCACGATGTCCGACCGTGATTAGCTGACCTTCGTGCTCCTCCGTTACTCTTTGGGAGGAGACCGCCCCAGTCAAACTACCCACCAGACACTGTCCGCACCCCGGAT
>NZ_JAUJUH010000017.1:0-947 GCF_030484085.1 Erwinia wuhanensis | reverse complement strand
GCTGTTCCCCGTTCGCTCGCCGCTACTGGGGGAATCTCGGTTGATTTCTTTTCCTCTGGGTACTTAGATGTTTCAGTTCCCCAGGTTCGCCTTGCAGCACTATGTATTCATGCTGCAATGATGCACATGTGCACCGGGTTTCCCCATTCGGGTATCGTCGGTTGTTGCGGTTCATATCACCTTACCGACGCTTATCGCAGATTAGCACGCCCTTCATCGCCTCTGACTGCCAGGGCATCCACCGTGTACGCTTAGTCACTTAACCTCACAACCCACAAGCGTCCCGAAAGACGATTGTCAGCTGCAAGCATTTGAGAGACTCGAACATATCGTTGACTTCATTCTTATTACGGAGAATGAAAACGACATGTCGTTTCAATTTTCAGCTTGTTCCGGATTGTTAAAGAGCAAATATCTCAAACGTGACTCGAAAGCCAGTTTTGAGATAGTTTTTGTAAACTGCATGGTGGAGCTAAGCGGGATCGAACCGCTGACCTCCTGCGTGCAAGGCAGGCGCTCTCCCAGCTGAGCTATAGCCCCATACAGTTACTGCAGAGACCGTCTACTACCACTCAACCGCGAGTTACGCTTCTTTTAAGGGAAGCATAATTTCTTCTCAGGCAAGGCATGCGGAAGGGAAGTTTACCTGGGTAAACGACCGCGCGCATAACGCCGCATGAGATGAAATTTGGTAGGCCTGAGTGGACTTGAACCACCGACCTCACCCTTATCAGGGGTGCGCTCTAACCACCTGAGCTACAAGCCTGTAGAGGTTTTTTCTGCTCGTTACTTTTCTATCAGACAATCTGTGTGGACACTGCGCACGAAGGTATCTTCAGGTAAGGAGGTGATCCAACCGCAGGTTCCCCTACGGTTACCTTGTTACGACTTCACCCCAGTCATGAATCACAAAGTGGTAAGCGCCCTCCCGAAGGTTAAGCTACCTA
>NZ_JAUJUH010000016.1:0-1031 GCF_030484085.1 Erwinia wuhanensis | reverse complement strand
TGTGCATCATTGCAGCATGAATACATAGTGCTGCAAGGCGAACCTGGGGAACTGAAACATCTAAGTACCCAGAGGAAAAGAAATCAACCGAGATTCCCCCAGTAGCGGCGAGCGAACGGGGAACAGCCCGGAACCATCATCAGTTTGTGTGTCAGTGGAAGCGTCTGGAAAGTCGCAGGGTACAGGGTGATACTCCCGTACACAAAGGCATGCTTATTGTGGGTTCGAAGAGTAGGGCGGGACACGTGATATCCTGTCTGAAGATGGGGGGACCATCCTCCAAGGCTAAATACTCCTGACTGACCGATAGTGAACCAGTACCGTGAGGGAAAGGCGAAAAGAACCCCGGCGAGGGGAGTGAAACAGAACCTGAAACCGTGTACGTACAAGCAGTGGGAGCCTTCTTTATGGGGGTGACTGCGTACCTTTTGTATAATGGGTCAGCGACTTATATTCTGTAGCAAGGTTAACCGTATAGGGGAGCCGCAGGGAAACCGAGTCTTAACTGGGCGTTAAGTTGCAGGGTATAGACCCGAAACCCGGTGATCTAGCCATGGGCAGGTTGAAGGTTGGGTAACACTAACTGGAGGACCGAACCGACTAATGTTGAAAAATTAGCGGATGACCTGTGGCTGGGGGTGAAAGGCCAATCAAACCGGGAGATAGCTGGTTCTCCCCGAAAGCTATTTAGGTAGCGCCTCGTGAACTCATCTTCGGGGGTAGAGCACTGTTTCGGCTAGGGGGCCATCCCGGCTTACCAACCCGATGCAAACTGCGAATACCGAAGAATGTTATCACGGGAGACACACGGCGGGTGCTAACGTCCGTCGTGAAGAGGGAAACAACCCAGACCGCCAGCTAAGGTCCCAAAGTCATGGTTAAGTGGGAAACGATGTGGGAAGGCACAGACAGCCAGGATGTTGGCTTAGAAGCAGCCATCATTTAAAGAAAGCGTAATAGCTCACTGGTCGAGTCGGCCTGCGCGGAAGATGTAACGGGGCTAAACCATGCACCGAAGCTGCGGCAGCGAC
>NZ_JAUJUH010000015.1:0-2005 GCF_030484085.1 Erwinia wuhanensis | reverse complement strand
CCAATAGGGCCGCCGCTGCTCATGCCCACGCTCTGGTGTTCGACCTTATAGTCCGCGCGGTTTTCAATACTGCTGAAGCCCAGCGTGCCCGTATCCAGCCGGTTTTTATCCGCCGCTGCCGTCGAGCCGATAACCGCGCCGTTCAGCTGGTCACGCTGAAGGGCCACTGGCTGAAGGAGACAGGGTTTGGTACCGGGACGGCGCTGGAGGTGAAGATCTTACCGGGCTGTCTGATACTGACCGCGCAGGAGCCACAGCCGGAACCGCCCGCAGAGCCGGAGGTGGTGACCACGCTGCGTAAAGCCTGCAAAAAGCTCTCCGCACGCAAGCAGCGGCAGATTGAGGAGTTTATTCAGGTGATCGCCACACCGCAGAAGCGGCCACGGAAGATCCCGGATGGGATGGTTGAGTGGCGGCCTGTCTGAGGTAACTGACTGGTTATAAGGTAAAATCCCGGCCTGGCCGGGATCTTTATTAGTCATCATATTGAAGATTTATGTTTATTTTTCCGGCTTGTATATCGACCGTTATTTCGCAGCCTGTCCAAACAGGTTTACCATTAGTCAAATTGTTATCTAAAAAGAAAGACTTATAAGCAAGTAAAGCATCTGTCAAATCAGCAACAGCCCTTCCATCAGGGGAAAACCAGCCCAGTTCTCCATTTTCATCTAAATAATCGAATTCATATTCCCCACCATCATTTTCATTAAAGATTTTAGCTCTTGCTATGATTTTTTTTGCATTTCCAGGTCCACACTCATACAAAATTTGACCTAGTTTTTGCTCAAAATTTTGATCCTGCATCATTTGCCTCCTGGGGAATTTTTGAAATCAACGTTAACAGGTCTACCTCCATCAACTGAGTACTGAACAATTACCCTATCTGGCCTTATATTGTTACCTGAATATATTGGTTGGATATTGACATCAACCGTTTTTCCTTCTTTCAATGCGATACCCCATGAGTTCTCCATTTTTTTCCATTGACTTTTATTAAGATTTCCATCCATAGGAACAATATTAAGCTTTTCACCAGGACCATTGAATATGCTGGCAATTAAATGACCACCTTCATCACCATTATTACCACATTTACCAGCCTTGCATTGCTGATAGGTGTTTCGGTCATTTTTGGACAGGCTTAGTGAGGCATTCACATTTGTTGTGCGGCTCAAATCATCAGTATGATAGGTTTTATTTCCATCAACCTGATAGACCGTATTGGGTTCTGGTTTATTCAGTGTCTTATTCCACGCACCTTTCTTACCGGAGTCAACAATAACGATATTTTTTCCGGTAGCTGTAGGAAGTTTACTTCCTTTACTCACGCCTCCCAGCGCACTTAACGCTACGCCCGCAATAATATCAGCCTGAGCTTGATCGAGGCCATATTTCGCCATGATCTGCTCAGACACTTTATTGCTGGCAACGATCCCGTCCGCGTCCATCTGGTGCGCCCAGGTCGCTGTAAGATCGTAGACCATCTTGATCGGGATGTCTTCGCCCATTGCCCGATCTATTGCATGCTTCACCGCTATGCTGTCGGCCAGCACGTCGCCGTATTTCTGCTGACAGGTTGTCGGGTTGGTTGCACAGTCGCTTATTAGTTGCTTCTGCTGTGCGGTACTTAGCTCTTCGTATTTTTTGATAATGCCGCCACAGTCAGCGCCTTCAGCCTGACAGGACTTCATTTCAGCGGACCAGGCATCTATCTGTTTGCTGCTCAGCCAGTTATTCTCAACCGCATTCTTCCCGGCCTGCGCGCCCGTCACCGCACCGCCCGCACTGCCCCCGGCAAGGCCGCCCGCCAGCCCCGCCGCCAGCGTCCCCAGCGCGCTGATGGTCTGACGCTGCTCTTCGCTCAGGTCTGCACGGTCAACGCCCGGATAGAGCTGCTGCGCGATATACTCGCCCGCCGCGCCGCCTGACGCTCCCGCCAGCGCCGAACCGCCCGACGCCTGCGCCACCGCCGCGCCCAGCACCGCGTGCGCTATCAGGTTTGCCT
>NZ_JAUJUH010000014.1:0-2298 GCF_030484085.1 Erwinia wuhanensis | reverse complement strand
CTATGTGGATCCCGCCATGCCATGAGCCATGGCCATTGACCGGGTAATCGCGGCGGTCAACTACGGTCATCACTCTTTCAATCCATGCTGCATCGGTTTCATGGGCATTTTTCGCTTTCAGGAATGGCGGGCTGATAATCATGTTATGACTCCATGTCAGGAAAAGCTGAATTTGCGGGAAGGCTCGGTGGTTTCCAGGGCAATGCTCGGGAATTGTTCGGGGTTATTAGCCTTTTCTTTTCGTCCGTAGTGCTCCCCGCTTTTGTCCGGTATTCGCCCAGGATATACGCATGAAGATCACGCTGATGACCAACATCGCTACCAGGACAGCAATCCAGTGCGATGTTTTTGGTGAATCTGGCCGTGGATAACATTCAGGAAGATGCTTTAGGGAATAAAGTATCTTTTCTCAGCCAAATAACTACAATAAAACTTCAAACACTATACTTAACAATCCTCAAATCAGCTGCCCCGGCAAACATTTTGCAAGAGAGCGTCTAAGGTTCAAACTCATGAAGTTATAATGTTTTGGTTTTTTTACCAGATTTTGATAACTGATATACTTCTTCAATTAAATATCTATTTTTATCCAAAATCAGGTGGTATTCAAAATAATCCATATCAGCGCCTGTCTCTCCAAATCTAGACAACACTCCTGTTTTGATTATAATCTCTTGGTCTTTTTTTTTAGTGCTGAGTATTTTTTCCCCATCAGAAATATGCAGAGAATATTGTCCATATACATCATAGCCAATTCTGCCAGAAGATTGAGTGCAATATTCTCTCAGTAATTTAACGTACTCATCTTTTGTTTGAAAACCAGTATCTTCACTTAAATTTTGCGTAGCCTCTTCATTCCACTGCTCATAATCACTTATAAAGTTAATTACTGTCTGCTGGGGAGTAAGCTTTACATTTGAACTCATTGAAAAAACTGAGAAGGTCGTCGACAAAAATAGCACGACCAGCAATTTTGAAAATTTCATAATTCATTCCTTAATGGGAAAATAATCGGATTCTTGTTCTGTAGAATCGTTAAGCACATACCATGCGTGCTTAAACGCAGGCCACCTGACGTCCTCAAACGCCATTCTCCCTGGATTTATTCTCCGTGTAACCTCTTCAGCATCATTATGGGTCGCCCCCTTATCAGCCCAAAAGTTTATCCCTAATTTTCCGGAGGCCACTAGTCGTCCATTGCGGCGTATGTATTTTTGTTTACTGGACCAATAATAACCGCCAGCATCAAATGCAAAAAATGCATCCTCTACGATCAATTCATTATGGGGTTCTGTAGTGAAATAATTAAAATCTGAACCTTGACGATATTCACTGTAATGACCATAGTTAGTCCTTCCAGTTAGATGAATAGATCCTCGACCTTTAAATCGAGCACCATCACCAGTCAGTGTATTCCCTAACTTATCGCCCTGATCCGTGCCAGGGTCGTAGTGCACAGCAAAATAGTTCGCAGAGCCTAGCTCGACTAAACTATCGAACCGCCCAGTTTCAGCAGCCATCTGGCCGAAGAAGTGTGAAATCCTGATTGGTGTATTAATTCCATATTTATTTAGTATTTTGGGGAGAGCCTCTTTTATCGACGCTGGACGTTTAACATCCCCTGCACTATTCGTGCCCTCTTCGGTTAAACGCTTTTTTAGTTCATCAATGGTTAATGGATGTCGACGATCATAAACAGCCACTGGTGATTTTTGATACTTTCTTACCAATTTAATAATATCGTTCAGACTGAGCCAACTGCAAAGCCTCATGTGAGTAGTAAAATCTACAGGGTTGAAATGCCATAACCTTCCACTACTGAATGCTCCTGAATCAAAACACAACGCTTCGGCATGAGCCTTGAATTTTGCATAATCTTCTTCCGTCATCGGATCATGCTCTTCACTGCCGGTTTTTAGCCATGAAAAACGGCTATCGATCGTGCTTTTTTCCCACTCAAACGGAAAATGACAGATCAGTTTTCCACACTGATTAACGTAGTCGCCGCCTTCGGTCAGGCTGGCAATCGTGACCGAGTTACACTGGCTGTCGCTGTCACTGTCGTCATCAACCAACTGCCAGCCCGTCCAGTGAGGGAAATCAGCGTCACTAAACTTTTTAATACTGGGGTCAGCAAGGTTGACCACCCCTTTTCCTCCCGGGTAACTGACCGTCATCCATAATGGAGCGTCTGCCGGCACCAGAGTTTCATGTTCCGTATTAATAATCCGGCCAAAACGAAGCAACTCAAATCCGGCACTTGGGCTCTCCTTATAATTCCGCATCGCGGTTTTATAA
>NZ_JAUJUH010000013.1:0-8053 GCF_030484085.1 Erwinia wuhanensis | reverse complement strand
CCGAGCATCTGGCTGCCAATAGGGCCGCCGCTGCTCATGCCCACGCTCTGGTGTTCGACCTTATAGTCCGCGCGGTTTTCAATACTGCTGAAGCCCAGCGTGCCCGTATCCAGCCGGTTTTTATCCGCCGCTGCCGTCGAGCTGATACCACGCCGAAAAGGCAGTCACGCATGATCCAGAAAAGAACTGTGGAGTGGCGAAAGCTGGATTAACTGCATGATTACCAATGAAAGATCTTGGGGAGATGGCCTTGATTTACATAGTAACCGTTTAATTTTATATATAACCGTATTTTTTCACTCGGGAATAGAGGATATAATATCAAACTTACATTGAATATAAATAATTTAGGCGACAAGGCTATTACATTATAAACATTGTTCAGGTAACCATATAAACAGCTTGGCCTGCTGGCAGAAGCTAAACCAACATCGTTACCCAGCCAGCCCGGGCGCTCTGTCATATCAATGCCGCCCTGAGCAATCTTCTTATCAACAACTTGCGCTTCCAGTGGATTATCTTTCAGTTTTTGTTCAGTGTCTGCACTTTGCTTATCGCTGACCTTTTTCCACTTATCGATAACTGCCTGGCAGTCACCACCTGAGCTCCGGCAATCTGACAGCTCTTTATCAAAACTCAGTGACTGGCTGGAAGAGGCTGGATTTACGATCGACACGCCGGTTGAAGTCCGGGTGCTGCCGGGCTGTCTGATCGTGACTGCTAAGGAACCGCAGCCAGAAACGGCAGAGCCGAAAGTCGTCGTCGCGTTGCATAAGGCCTGTAAAAAGCTCTCTGCCCGCAAGCAGCGTCAGATTGCGGAGTTTATCCAGGTCATTGCCACGCCGCAGAAGCGGCCACGGAGGCTCCCGGAAGGAACTGTGGAGTGGCTGCCGCTTTAAGGTAATAAGCTGATTGTAAAGTTAAATCCCGGCCAGACCGGGATTTTGTTAGTCAGTAAAAGTCAGGCTCTATTTGACCTTCAGCTTTTAGAATTTCAATAAAACGCTTGTAAGTCTTTGGATCGCCCTCGACAAGATCATCCAATATTCTTTCTGCAATGAGTGGTTTAACAAATATACCATCTTCAAAAAAAATAAAATCACCTGACATTGTAGGATCAACAATGCCTACTTTATCTGCATTAAAAACAGATAAGCCATAATCTTTTACTAAACCATAGAAATAGGTTTTGCCTTTAATCCAGTAAATGGCATAGACATCTATTAGTGTTCCGTCGTTTTCTTTTATTTTCATTTAACAGCATCCTTAATAGAATCAATCACCTTGGCAGGGTCATTAACACTTCTCTGAGGTGTGGTTATTTTCATATCATAAGCTTTACCAGTTATGGAATTATATTGGTAATGTACTGTTATAGTTGAGCCATTAGATAGTTTTTGCTTTGCTTCCATTTTCTGGAAGCCTGCAGATGTTGGGAAGCGAGCATCCTTATTCATTCCTTTGAGCGGTTCTCCTGCAGAACCTGGATTAGCCCGAATCTGATTCCACACAACTTTCTCATTCAGATCACGCGGGAAAGCATTCTGTATCCCTTTAGCTGTCGTTGTAAATTCAGCTCTCTCAATTAACTGCTGCTGTTCCCTTGTTAGCCGCGATATTGGATTGTTTGCTGTCGGTTTCTCAACGGTTAACCCAAATATCACACCTGCCAATACCGCCTTACTGAGGTTATTCTTGTGCAATTCCGTATTGTTAGCCACCGGTTCCAGCTCAGAGATTGAGTAGGTAACCAGCTGCTGACACTGTGTATTACAGTCCGGCGAAGCCTTTAGTACTTTCAGCTTCTCAAGCTCTGCTTTCTGCTCTCTAATCGGTATTGCTGTTGTAAGCGCCTTACCCTGTTTCTCTGCATCCAGCTTTTTCAGATCTGCTACAAGCTGGTCTCTCTCCTCATCGGTCTTCGCGTTTGCATATTTCTCGGTGAATGACGTGACGTCCGTATCGCTGAGATAATTATTCTCAACCGCGTTCTTACCCGCCTGAGCCCCCGCAACAACATCCGCCGTACTGTCACCCACTACGCCGCCAGCGTCCCCAGCGCACTTATCGTCTGTCGCTGCTCCTCAGACAGGTCTTTACGTTTAACGCCCGGATACAGCTGCTGCGCGATGTACTCGCCCATCACCGCGCCCGAGGCTCCGGCCAGCGCAGCATTGCCCGCCGCGTACGAGGTTACCGCACCCAGCACCGCGTGCGCCATCAGGTTCGCCTGGACATTAACCTTACCGTTCGCATCTGTGGTCAGCTCGTGTATCTTTTCCGCCAGGTACGGTGACGCCCGCTGCGATATATCGGCTTCCGTATAGGGCTTACCGCTTGCCGCCAGCTGCTCACGCGCCGCCTGAAGAGCCGCCGGGTCCTGCTGCGCCTTCATCCCCGCTATCTGGCCCTGCGTCCGGGCGATATCTCCCGCCTGAGCGCCTATCTCACCTATCAGCTGCGCCGCCTTCAGCCGGTTCTGCTCCTTCTCTTTATCAAAGATGACGTCCAGCCCCGGATTGGCGTTAGCCACGTCGCGGCTGAGGTCTGCAACGTCCTGCGTCTGCTTTTCCTTATCGCGGATAACTATCGTACCTTCCGATACCGCCGCCTTCGTCACCGAGTCCGCGCTGCCGCTGTCGTTCAGCCCCGCCAGCATGCCGTTCGCCATGTTCCCGGCGAACTGACCGCCCACGCTGCCGCCCGTGCTTATCCCCGCACTCTGGTGCTCTACCTTATAGTCCGCGTGATTGTGGATGTCGCCAAAGCCCAGCGTGCCGGTGTCGAGTTTATTCAGGCTGGCATCTGCCGTACTCGCAATAACCGCGCCGTTCAGCTGGAGATTACCGCTGCGCCCGGTGTGCTCCGGTTGCAGCGGCGGTAAGCGGGGGATTCAAGGGCTTGAAAGCAAAAATCCCGGCTCACTGGCCGGGATTTCATTTATTGGAGCATAATATTAGTTCAATAGCCGAATGTCGTCTGGATAAACAGTCAAAACATCTAACGTCTCACCATTAGCATCAACAAACTCTACTTCATAGCCTAAAGTAGGTTCTGTATATACCATGACAACAGCACCTTTACATCCTGCAGCTATAGAGTCAGATAACACTTTAGTGGCCTTAACGACATCATATTCTTTAATCATAATTTTAGCACCCGTTATTTCTTAGCCGGAATAGCTGTCACAAGTCTAACGACACCATCATTATTCTTAATCCAACCGAATTTCACATCTATTGTTCTTCCGTTAGCACCAGTGATAGATATTACTTGGTCATATTTAACACCGTGCTGCGTTTCTGCTGTTTTCACAGCTTTGCCTGGTTCGAAGACAATTTGTTTCGCAAGATCGCTTGAATTCCCTTTGTTAAAACCGAGGGCTTTATCAAACCATTCAGCCTTGCTTCCGCCAACAGGATGATCTTTCGCTAACAGGTAATTAGTTAATTTATTATCAACACTAGTTTGCGTCTCTGGTGCGTTTTTCGCTCCGTTTTTGACTGCACTTCCTCCAGTATTAGGCTTATTTTTCCCAACTCCTGCCGCAATTCCCGCAGCACTGGTTCCTGCCACCTGTGCCAGCGAGTTTATCGCGAGCTGCTTCGCTTCAGGTGAATCACCGGACATCAGCGCATTATGAATCGCCGCATTTCTGTCCGCCTCAAGCTGGATCGTAGTCACCTGAAGGATTGAAAGCTCGTTCTGTTCTGCCGGACTCAGACCGCCATCAGCTCGGGCTTTTTCCAGCAACTCACTGGTACGGTTAGCATAATCAGCCTGTAACCTGCCAACTTCATTCGCTTTATCAACACAGTCCTGAGCGCCTGTACACTCCATCACGCGCTTTTGTTGTGCTGCTGAAATCTGCTTGTACTTCTCGGTTACTGCGCCTTCACAGGCTTTGTTGCCCTGACACTGCGACATTTCCTGAACGCGGGACTGGTTTTCCTGCACACTCAGCGCATTATTCTCAACAACAACTACTTACGAGAATGCCTTCGTATTTGTAGGTAAAGTATCAACCAAGTGCCAGCCCCTCCCCATAACCCGACAATAGCACCAATCACCCCATATTTGATATACACCTCTTGAGAGATTGGTTCTGGAGTGATAAGCCAAATGCTAACTACCATTCCTAAAGAAAAAGTAACTGCCAGAATAAACATCAGCTTAATAAGTTCTAATAGAGGATGTTTCATTTACCACCTCCATTAGCTTCTTTTTGAGTCACACTACTTGCACCTTCTGATATTAATGAACCACCAAGCCCACCCAGGGTCCCAGGTAAAGGACTCATTTCACCACCTTTTAATAAATATCCGGGACCAAAAGACGATTCAGAGTATTTTAAGGCATTTTTGCTGGCGTCCATTCCAAGCTGGTTTTTGATGTATTGCGATTCAAACTTATTAGTAATTGAAGCACCAATATTATAGCCAAGGCCTGTACCAGCCATGCTACCCACTACTGATGCAGTACTGTCCTGGCCTTCAATCTGGCTGCTCATGTAAGCACTACCGGCACCCAACAACTGGTTAGCGTAATATCCTTTCCCGGCTGTACCTGCACCGGTTAAGCCTGACATCATGAAACTGAGATAATCGAACTTCTCACCGGTATTGCCGGTTGCAATCTGGACCGCCCCATTTGCCCCGAAGCTCAGCCCGGCACTGATAACTTTTTCTGACAATGTTGCCGATGAAGCAAACAGTGAACTAACCCCCGCTACAGCCCCCCAATAATTTTCGGGCTCACCGAAGAAAGCCAGAGCTCTATCCCCCTGTGACGTATTGCTATTCAGATAGTTCAGGTCGTATCTGTTGCCTTCAATGACGTAGTCCTTCACATCCTGGTTTTCCAGCGAACCATATAGCCAGCCAGGTCGACCTGCCGCGCTGAGTCCGCCCTCAATATTCCATTTATCTTCCCCGGATAGAGCCGTCAGAGGGTCAGCAGAGACATCAATATGCAATTTCAGTCGGTTATCAGCACTAATTACAGCATACTTGTTCTGTATATCTCCGCATTCACGGCCAGCTTTACGACAGGCTGTCATTTCTCTGTCAAAAGCATGCGCCTCGTCGTAGCTCAGATAGTTATTCTCAACCTCGTCGCTGAGTGACAGATAAAAATATCCCGGTTTGAAGACCGGGATATTTTTCAGTAATAATCTTCTCGCGTAAAACAGACACCTGTAGGTACAAGATCATCTTTATCAAAGTAAACAGCCATTTCTTTTCCATGTATGGCAACAGAGTAACCATACACAACACCATTTTCCTCGCTTATGCCAAGAACCGCCCCCTTACAGCCAACATATTTATTATTCTTGGCTCCAGCTATGACTTCTACTTCATAATAAAAATCAATTTTCATATCAATCACTTATGAGTAACCTTACCATCTAGAGATATGTTTAGATGCGAGCCATCGCGTGTCGCCCAACCTAACTGAGCTTTACCAGTACGTGATAACTGTACATCCCATTCAAACTCCTGCCCTGCTGTACGAGATGGGCCTTTTACCCATTCATTCTTAAATTTGTCAATATAACCATTATTTGGCCCTCTCGGTAGAGGTTGAGATGGAGAGTATCCTTCCGGCGGTATGTAACGGATTTTCCCTTTATTAGGAAGCTGAACATAATTTATACGGGCTTTAGTTGACCATGGTTGCGCACTGCCATACCGGCCAGCGCTACCGCTATCGCCTGCGTCTGCATTGCAGAGTCATAATCTTTCGCAACGTCATTCCAGTCACGATGCGTTGACGCCGCTATTGCAGTTATCGCCTGGTCACGGCTGATACTTCCCGCATCCACTCCCTGAAGAATGTTTTCCAGATTCGCCGCTTCGTGTGGATAAAGATCCTTATAAATAAGCGAATAACTGACATTTTCACCGTACTTCTTCAGTGCTTCCTGTGCCGGGCTAACCAGCGCACCACAGGCTGAACCCCCTTTATTACCATCCGTACAGACCGCTTTTATCGCTTCATCACGCGCTTTACCTGTCTGATTAATCGTCGCCAGTTCTTTCGCTTCAGCCGGTGTTAACTCCTGTTTCAGGTAGTCGCGCTTCGTCTCCAGCTGTTTCTTTCTGTCTGCTTCCTGAACGCTCAGCCAGTTATTCTCAACAACAACTTCATCCGCTACGGCATCAGCAGCAGTAACCGATTTTTCCCTGTCTTTTCCGTGAGTTAGAAGCTGTTTTTCAGTGCATTCTGATGTACCGACGCATAGCCCCGACGCGCACTTTTGCACCCCGTTATCCATTTTCCTGACACTGTTAAAGAGCAACTATAACAACCGTAGTAGTATCAGGCATGCAAAGCGTGCCAATAAAATTGGCCACTGATTACAGCAGCACGGTCAGCCTGCAACACAAGGGTTGGGATTTTTTTCTTACAATTCAAAGTGGTGTACTCGTTTCCAGAATAGCATCTTCATATTTGTCAAGATTACTATTTAACCAATTTTCACCTTCGCGCTTCATATGAATTTTAATAACAGATCCAAAATCATCAAGAGAAATAATGACATTTAGATATTCAGCCTTATTATCATTATTACATTCCCATTGACTTAGTATTTTATTACAAAATAAACAAGAATAGTCTAGGTATCTTTCTGAAACGTAATCATCGATATGGAAGGAATTTACGAAACATTCAATTCCTGTTTTATCAAAATGATTATTTATCCCAGGATTACCCTTGAATAGACCAGCCAAAAAGACACATCCATCAACTATTATAAAACCACAATCCACCCATAGTTGAAGTTCTTCAGGAAGAGAGAGGTCCTTCCAGTCTGCATTGATAATTTTCTTCATCATCAGTGAATTACACTTCATTTTTTCTCTCCAAGATATTGCGTCATACCTTTATCGATAGCTTTCTTAAATGAGCTGTCATTCAATAAGTTATTTACTGATTTAGGCGCATCAGGGAATGAATTTTTTTGGGGATCGTAAAGGTATTTATTTCCCTTATTATCCTGATAATGTAACTGTCCTGGTCTTTGACCTGGATTAGGGTTTTCAACATCTATTCGTTCTTTTCCAGTACCTTTCCATATAGTCTTACTGGCAGTTTGAACACCATTCTGACCCAGCATCGAATCTTGCTGAATATTACCTTTTCCTGAGCCAGCCTTTCCAATCCCGGCAGCTATTCCCGCCGCACTGGTTCCGGCTACCTGTGCCAGTGAGTTTATCGCAAGCTGTTTCGCTTCAGACGAATCATCAGACATTAACGCATTGTGAATTGCCGCATTTCTGTCTGCTTCAAGCTGAATAGACGTCACCTGAAGGATCGAAAGCTCGTTCTGATCTGCCGGACTCAGACCGCCATTAACTCGCGCTTTTTCCAGCAACTCATTGGTACGGTTAGCATAATCAGTCTGCAACCTGCCAACTTCATTCGCTTTGTCAACACAGTCACGAGCGCCTGTACACTCCACAACACGCTTTTGTTGTGCCGCTGAGATCTGCCTGTACTTCTCGGTGACTGTTCCCTCACAAGCTTTATTGCCCTGACACTGAGACATTTCCTGAACGCGGGACTGGTTTTCCTTAACACTCAGCGCATTATTCTCAACCGCGTTCTTCCCGGCCTGCGCGCCCGTCACCGCACCGCCGGCACTGTCCCCGGCAAGCCCGCCCGCCAGCCCCGCCGCGAGCGTCCCCAGCGCGCTGATGGTCTGACGCTGCTCCTCGCTCAGGTCTGCACGGTCCACGCCCGGATAGAGCTGCTGCGCGATATACTCGCCCGCCGCGCCGCCTGACGCTCCCGCCAGCGCCGAACCGCCCGACGCCTGCGCCACCGCCGCGCCCAGCACCGCGTGCGCTATCAGGTTTGCCTCAACGTTAACCACCTCTTTGCCGTTTGCATCCGTGGTGGTGGTCGCTTTATGTATCAGCTCCGCCAGGTACGGCGCCGCACCGCCCGCAACGGCTCCCGCCACGTTGCCGCCCGCCAGCGCCGAGGCCGCCGCCGTCGCCGCGCTGATGCCCTGCTGAAGGGCGCTGCCCGTTCCCCACGGCGCCAT
>NZ_JAUJUH010000012.1:0-62663 GCF_030484085.1 Erwinia wuhanensis | reverse complement strand
ATGCGCATAGATATCTATAACGTTTTGAATTGTTAATGCATATTGTTCAACGTTACCGACCTGCTTTTTGTTGAAATCATAACCCTGTTCTTCCATTTCTTTCATGGATTGTTCGACGATACGGCGGCTCAGTTTAGGTAGCTTTGCCACTGCATTGCGAGTATAAGTCTGATGGTACTCTGTCAGGTTAAACTCTTTCCGCTGCTCCTCAATATCCCGGCTCATCGCCTGCAGTAAAGAACTTGCTCTCAAAGCTATCGTACCAACACCACCGTAATCGCGTTTCATCATTATTCCTCGGTTATGATCCCTTGCCTGAACGGGCATCTCAGCAAAATCAATTGTACAGACACCCGGCCAACGTACAACAAAAAATAGCCAGGCAAAAAAAAATTGTACGTAATCATTTTAATTGACGCTCAACCTGAAATCAGGTGGCCTGGAAGCGCTATAGAAAGATTTGCTATCCGGCGTAAACCGGCATCATTGAATCCAGGGTAGGGCAAACAATGGTGCGAATGCGTGATGAGGATGAAAAAGGCATTTCGCCTTTCCATGCGTTACGTTGTTAGCGATAGTGGGCACGCTTTCCGGTGCAAGCTCAATGTTGTCCATCACAACAGTGAGTGGTTGAGCATGCGCCTCGTTATGATGTCGTTTCCATCAGGGTTAACCTGTCCTGCAAACTGCTGAACGACGACCTCTGGGAGCTCGATATCATTAAGAGAGATCCGATGAACGTGCGTAGAAAGTTCTGTTAGTAACCGCAATTCAGAAAACCGCTGGGGTTTGGACTGGTGAAATAGCTTCCGGATGCGACGGAGAGTAAGTCTTGCCGTCTGCATCCGGAGGATCGGCAGAATGAACTCAAATCATTTGTGGGATACCTTTCCTACAGAAGCACAAACGGACCAGGGTAGAAAGAATGGCAAACATTAAGCCAAGAAATACTTGATACCCTGCATTAAATGCAAATGCTTGCAGCCTTAGCGTAAGCTTTTCCTGTTCGCCTCTTATAGCCTGAACAAAGTTATGGCCTTTTTGCCGGGATCCTGATACGAATTCATGTCAAATCGTGAAGCGATTTGCTCAAAGGAGGCCCGAGCCTGAACTCGTCAAATGTTATTTCAAGCCCTTCTCTCTCCGGGGTGCAGCCCATCACGCCGATAAAACGTTTTTTTATATCTGGCCAGTGACATAGCCTCAGCAACGGCCATTTTTTACTATCTGTCGAATACTGGATCCTTAAGGCCTCGTTTTCCAGCGTAGCGCGCATCCAGAAAGTTTGCGGATCGCCGGGAAAAAGACCGGTTGACCAGTCAGAGGTTTTACGCGTAACCACGCACCCTATAGATGACAGATCGTCATTAAATTCAATCCCAGCTTTAACCCAATGATGTTCGTCATCCTGCAAAAAAATACCTGCCTGGTCATACAGATGGCAGAAATTCGCCATGATTTTTACCTGAAGGGTAAAGTCGTTCTCCACGTAAAATCCATACGCATGTCCGGTATGCCGCTGAAAACCGTAATAGGTTTGACGCCAGAAATCCGTGTTGAGCGCGGTAGTTAACTGTAGTTTTCCATTTTCCAGTGAGTAGTTATCGGGCTTGTTGATCCAGTTGCCTTTGCCTGCTTCCAGTGAATCCACAACAATCATAAGCCTTCCCCATGTTGAGCGTATATCAGACCCTGTTTTTTGAATTCTCGTTTATTCAGCAAACCGCAATATAAGCTTTTAGTCACAAGCGGTTAGCCAGAGGCGGTCAGTCAGGGCATAACGCATTAAAAACGAGAGTCTGGTTTCCCGGGCGCAAGGTTAAAATCCTGGCATGGGAAGTATTGTCAGCGTAGCTGATTATTGTGGCATGGGTTCTCTCAATGCATATATTGCTTTTTTAGCGGTGCCTTAATGTGCAACTAAAGCCAATGTTAATTAGTACATTTTATCCGCTGTGATCCCCTTGCATATGTGAAAAGTCGCTGCCAGTTGAAAGCACTTATCTATTTTTTTCAAATCAGTCAGACCATGTTGCGGTCTTAGTTTTGATATCGAACATCAAAAGGTGGTAAGAGGCGTAGTATACCAATAGTGATAGCCAGTTTTTCCTTATTATTCACAGGCCAGATCCAATCAATCGATCCTGAATAGATCCTTCTAAGATCCCTAAGAGATCCCCGGAGTCGCTCAGCCCTTATCTGGCCTGTCCTGGAAGGGGGTTACTATCCACTGTGGTGAGCAAAATAACCACTGTAATAAGCTAAATAACCGCTATAACGAGTAAAACATCCACGCTGGACAGTAGTTAAAAACCACTGTAGTGAGTATCATGCCAATTTGCCTGTAGATAACTGATGATTAAGCAGTTGCCGCTGTAGCATTGCCTGTAGCGGGTTTGCTGAACCTTTGTATTATCCGGACACAGCTTTAACCCATAGCTATCCACAGGCTCCTGAAAATAAGATTTTTTATCCACTGGTTCGATCCAATAACAGATCATATAAAGAACCAGAAAGACCCATAAAGATCCCCGCGCTTCGCAAGGCCTGCCGTAACTGGCCTGAGAAGGGATCGTTAACCACTGTGGTAAGTAAAACAACTACTGTAGAGAGTAATAAATCCACTATAGCAAGTAGCCTGACCACTACGGTGAGTGTTAGTATCCACTGTAACCAGTAACGGCGAATATCGCTTGTTCATATCACGGGTTTGTAAAATGCCGAAAAAAGAACAAGAAATCAGTCAGATAGATGCAGCTTTTTGTGAAACGGACAAGAAGACGGGAGAGGTTATCAACCTGACTCCTAACAGTAACAATACCGTTCAGCCGGTGGCGCTGATGCGGCTTGGGCTGTTTGTACCCACGCTTAAATCGACGGCGCGGGGCAGAAAAAACCAGATGTCGACCATGGATGTCACTGACGAGCTGAAACAGCTGTCGATCGTTAAATCCGAAGGGTACGAAAATATCAGGATAACCGGTGCCCGGCTTGATATGGATAACGATTTCAAAACCTGGGTCGGCATTATCCATGCCTTTGCCAAATATAAGGTGCTGGGAGACAGCGTAACGCTGCCGTTCGTCGATTTCGCTAAACTGTGCGGCATCCCTTCTGTACGCTCTTCAGCGAAGCTGAGAAGCCGTCTGGATGCTTCCCTGACCCGCATTGCGACCAATACTATTCAGTTCAGCAACAAAGAAGGGGAGTATTACGTCACGCATCTGGTGCAGTCAGCCAAATACAGCACTAAAACCGACAGTGTTACTCTCCAGGCCGATCCCAAGATTTTTGAGCTCTATCAGTTCGATAAAAAGGTGCTTCTTCAGCTCAGAGCCATCAACGAGCTGTCCCGTAAAGAGTCTGCACAGGCCCTTTATACTTTTATCGAAAGCCTGCCGCCTTCACCAGCGCCCATATCCATGGCCCGCCTGCGCGCTCGCCTGAACCTCACTTCGCGTACCATCACGCAAAACGCGACCGTCCGTAAAGCGATGGAGCAGCTGAGGGAGATCGGCTACCTGGACTACACAGAGATTAAGCGAGGCAAAATCGTCTATTTCGTCATCCACTACCGGCGGCCAAAGCTCAGACCGGCAGAAATCCCGCTTGGCCTGCCCGATTTGCCTGAGGACGAGATTGAGGAAACCGTACCCCAGGGCGAAATGGTTATGCTTTCGCGAGAAGAGCTGGAACTGTTAGAAAAGATCCGTAGCGGTAAAAAACCGTAACCACTGTGGAGAGCAAAAGCGCCAGCAACCACTGCGATGAGCGTCAGTTTGCTCCTGTAAGTCACCGTTATGTCGGATAAGCAACCACTGTAATGAGAGGCGGATCTCATTACAGTGGTTGTTGAGCCAGCGTTAAACAAGTCAGGCTCAAATACCTTCCTGCCTGGCTTTACCAAAACATGACTCTAGCCAGACACGCTGTACGCCTCGCTATTAAAGGTCACGCTCACCAGAGTGGATACATTTTTACCGCCGTTTTACTCACTATAGTGGTTATTACTCCCCATAGTGGTTTATTACTTTCCGCAGTGGTCAAAAGTTTACGCCTTTTTACTCGCTTCAGTGGTTAAGCGGAAACTGCCCGGCAGAAACCAGGAAGGGCGTTTTCTTCATTCTGAGAGCGGCGGTTGGTCACCTACGAAATGATATTAATGCTTTATATCGCTCGAGATGGACTGCTCTCGGGAGCTCGCTGACTACAGTCATCTTCGTGCGCACAATGCGGCAGGACAGCAGGCGTTCCTTCCATTTATTGATCCCTGTTCTGCAATCAACCAGCTATTTTTCAGCAGCCTGCCATACTCTGTTAACGAAAATTCGTGCGTTTATCATTTTTTATTTATCAGACGGCTGTGACGCAGCGGTTTATGAGGGCCAGATATGTTGCAGGAAAAAGTAGCGGTAATTACAGGTGGGACTTCTGGCGTAGGACGCGCCAGCGCACAGGCCTTTGCTGAAGCAGGCTATGCGGTAGCGGTGATTGGCCGTAGTGAACAAAGCGTAAAAGAGACTATTGAAGAGTTAAAACTGTTTGGTGTACAGGCATCGGGCGCGGCAGTAGATGTGGCAGACGGCGGCGCGCTGTTGGCGGCCGGTCGTAAAATCGAAGCCGAACTTGGTCCGATCAACGTCTGGGTTAACGCAGCCATGCTGACCGTGCTGGCGCCCGTTACGCAAATTACTGACGAAGAATTCCAGCGCGTCACCGATGTGACCTATCTGGGCTGCGTTCACGGCACCCGTACTGCGCTAACGCTGATGGGGGAACGTGACGAGGGGATTATCGTACAGGTAGGCTCAGCGCTCGCTTATCGTTCGGTTCCGCTACAGTCCGCTTACTGCGCGGCCAAAGCGGCAATCAGGGGCTTTACGGATTCGCTGCGCAGCGAGCTGCTGCATAACAACAGTTCGATTCGGCTGACTATGGTGCATCTGCCGGGCGTTAATACCCCTCAGTTTGACTGGTCGCGTAACAAAATGGGCAACACCGTTCAGCCTATGCCGCCCATTTTCCAGCCGGAGGTCGCCGCCAGAGCCATTCTTAAAGCCGCGCGCCATGCGCCGCGGGAAGTGTGGGTCGGGCGTTCCACATTCCAGTCCATCGTGGGCAATATGCTGTTCCCGGGCCTGCTGGATCGTATGATGGCAAAACAGGGCTGGAGCGGCCAGATTACCGAGGAGCCGGAGGTCGCTGGCCGGCCGGATAACCTGCATCAGTCCGTCGAAGGACTGCACCGCAGTCACGGCCGTTTTGATGAAAAAGCGGAGCAGCGTGCGCTTAATCTGAACGTCAACAACCCCGGATTGACCATTCTGGGCGTTGCTGCCGTGGCCTGGCTGGGATTACGCAGCTTGCGGCGCCGTTAAAGCCTCTGCACGGGCAGGAGGTGAGCATATCGCAATTTTTGAGTAAAAGGCGCTCACAGAGCGCCAGTTACCGCGAAAACTACTGCGTAAAGACCTCGCGGAAGGCCTCCAGCGCCGCTGCCGAATCATCCGATGCCCAGCCTTCCAGCGCGACCGTGCCGTGATAGTCAATCTCCCGAAGCGCTCGCGCCACCGCCTTGTAATTGATCTCACCGGTGCCGGGCTCTTTACGGCCCGGTACGTCAGCTACCTGAATCTCACCGATATGTTTCTGGCTTTTACGGATCAGCTCAATCAGGTTGCCTTCGCCGATCTGTGCGTGATACAGGTCGAGATTCATTTTCAGCGCGGGGCTGTTAACGGCGCTGACCAGCGCCAGCGTATCGGCCGCCAACGCAAACGGCGTTCCCGGATGGTCAACGGGCAGATTGAGGTTTTCCAGCGTAAATATTCGTCCGGCGCGTTCGCCCATTCGCGCCAGCTGACGTAAGGTTTCCACAGCCTTAAGCCACATCGCACCAGTCACCACCTCGACCGGTTTTACCGGTAATCCTTTGTCATCCAGACCGGTTCCGTGAAGATTTAAAGCCGGACACCGTAGCCGCTCTGCGATCGCCAGCGAGGCTTCAGCGCTTTGCAGCAGCTGCCGGATATCGTCGTCATCGGTCAGATTACCGCTGAGATAGCCTGTCATGGAGGTGAAGCGCGCGCCGGTGGCGGCCAGCGCATCAATGTCTTTACCGGCCCATCCCCAGATTTCGACACCAAACCCCAGCGCATGAATACGCTTTACCCGCTCCACAAACGGCAGATCGAGGAAGACCATTTCGGCGCAAACGGAAAGCTGATAGCTGTTCATTAGCGTGCGTCCAGTTTGACGGGCTGACATTGTTTAACTGATTCAATGCAGGCCAGCGCAATTTCGAGCGCGTTACGCGCATCTTTGCCCGTAGCACGCGGCGTTTCGCCGGTGCGGATACAGCGCGCAAATTCGGCCATCTCCGTCACATAGGCTTCACGCAGCAGCTCGGAATCCATGCGGGAAGTTTCAATAACAATGCCGCCCTCGTGATAGCGCACGCAGTTGGTAGCGTTGATATTGCCCGCCTGCAGCATGCCTTTGCTGCCAAAGACTTCACCGCGGACGTCATAGCCATAGACCGCCTGAAAATTGGCTTCCGCCGTCGCGATGGCGCCATTGTCAAAGCGGATAGTCACTACAGAGGTGTCCAGCAGGCCTTTGTCTTTAAAATCCGGACGCACCAGCGCGTCGGCCAATGCGTAAACCTCCACCGGTTTTGCGCCGGGGTTAAAATGCAGCAGCGTATCGAAATCATGGATAAGCGTTTCAAGAAAAATGGTCCACTGCGGGATGGGGGCCGGATCGCGCAAGGCCGGATCGCGAGTGACCGAACGGCTTAACTGAGTCGTGCCGTTCACGCCCGATTTCACCGCCGCAATCGCAGCGGCAAAGCCGCCGTCAAAACGACGGTTAAAGCCGACCTGCAATACCACACCGGCATGGCTGGCCGCCGCGATCGCACGGTCCGCTTCCTCAAGGGTTACCGCCATCGGCTTTTCGCAAAAGACGTGTTTTCCCGCGCTGGCGGCCGCTATGACCCATTCAGCATGAGTACGTGCGGGGGCAGCAATAGCAATGGCGTCAATGTCCGGGTCCTGCAACAGCGCATGAAGATCGCTGTAGGCTTTTGCCACGCCGAGCTTTTGCGCCAGCTTTTCCGCCGCGCCGGGCTGCGGATCGGCTACGGCCGCCAGCGTCGCGCCCGGCACGCGCCAGGCAAGGTTTTCAGCATGGAAACTGCCCATCCTTCCTGCACCGATAAGTCCCACTCGTACAGTTTTCATCATCACAGCACTCCTTATTATTTAGTGTTTGCCCAGTCGGGCAGGGAAGATTGTTCAGCGGGCCGCGTCGCCCTGGCTGCGAAGCGGCGGGATTTGGAAAGCATCAGCGGTTCGATATGTTCAAGAGAGACGCCACGCGTTTCCGGCAGGAAGCGCTGTACGAACCAGAACGCTACCAGGCATCCCACCGTGCACAGCATCAGCGGAAAAGCGCCGTGGAAATGCGTCATCAACAGGGCGCTGCGGTTCATCATGGGGAAGCTTTGCGTGACGATAAAATTCGCCACATACATGGAAGAGAAGGAGAACCCCATCGCCACGGCGCGCATGCGATTAGGGAAAATCTCTGAAATTAGCAGCCACGCGCCAAGACTCCACGACAGCCCGAAAATCAGAACGAAGGCCACCAGCCCAATCACCGGCAGCATGCCGTCAATCTGCGCGATAAACGCCCATGAGGTGAACATCAGGCACAGCGCGCATCCTATTGCGCCCCAGCGCAGCAGCGGCTTCCGGCCAAAGCGGTCGATGGTGCTCAGACAGACTGCCACGCCCGCCAGCAGCGCCACGCCCAGAAAAATGCTCTGGAACAGCGAATCCTGGGTGCTGCCGGTAATGTTCTGCAGCAGGGACGGCGCGTAATAAAGCAGGATATTGATACCGGAAACCTGCTGCAAAATGGCGATCGCGCAGCCTGTCAGCAAAATGTAGCGTGCACGCGGGTCGCGCAGGATGCCGCGTTGGCTGGACTGGGCAGGTGCGTCCTGAGAAGAAGCCAGAATTTCCGTGAGTAAACGCTCGGCGTGTTGCGCGTTGGACAGGCGGGTCAGCACCTGGCGAGCGCGATCCGTTTTACCTTTCAGCGCCAGCCAGCGGGGAGATTCCGGCATCAACGGCACCAGCAGCAGGAACAGCGCGCAGGGCACCACGCCGGAAGCCAGCATCCAGCGCCAGCCCTCGCTGACGATCCAGGCATGCGGCATACCGCGCGCAATCAGATAGTTAACGATATACACCGTGACCTGGCCGCCAACCATCAGCATTTGCTGCAGGCCAAGCATACGGCCGCGCCAGTCCTTGGGGGAGATTTCCGCGATATAGAGAGGGGTAATCGCTGACGCCATTCCTACCGCCAGCCCGCCAATTAGTCGATAGAGCACAAAACCCGTCAGCGAATGGGCGAGAGCGGATCCCACGGCGGAAATAACAAAGAGTACGGCGGTAATAATCAACGTGGACTTGCGCCCGATACGGTCTGAAACGTATCCCACGCCCCATGCGCCCGCCACGCACCCCAGAATAACGTTTGAAACGGCCCAGCCGCTTTCCCACGCAGAAAGGTTGAGATGTTCTGTTAAAGGCTCAATTACGCCGGAGATCACCGAAGCGTCATAGCCAAGGATCACGCCGCTGAGTGAAGCAATGGAACAGATGAAAAGAATCAACCGGATATTATGTTTACGCATCAAAACCCCTTTCCTTTTAACGCTTTCAACGTGTCTGTAAGAGGTATTGCAAAGGGGATGCCAACCGGTAGGGGCCTGTAATGTGAAGTACCACACAGTTAGAGATCACAAACTGGAAACAAAATTTACATGTCAACTTAACATGTAAATAAAATGGACATTCCAGACCTGAAAGGATGTGTAGATGAAAAACCTGAGCCGGCTACCCTTTAAAGACGAGAGCGATCCTATCTTCAGCCTGCCGGACAGCACGGAAGTCACGGAGTGGGACAGCCTGCTGTGGCAAGGCTGGCACAGCTTTACGGGCGGCAAACAGCCGGGCTGGATGCGGCAAAGCATTTTGCATTCCTGGCAGCGTTCTCGGGCGCTTAATATCGATCCGGAAACGTTCAGCTATATTTCCCCATCGCCAGACGAACTGGCCGCTATCCTGGAACAAAATGCAGAGATGATTCAGGTTGCGCGCAGCATTATGGAAAACCTGCTGGCCTATAATCCGGACGGCCATATCAACCTGACGGATGCTGACGGGGTAACCTTGTATTATTGCGGTGCCGATCTGACGCCCGTTGGCAGCATTTTGCGTGAGGAGGTGCTGGGCACCAACTGTACCGCGCGCTGCCTGATCGAACAGCGGCTGGTATACGTGTTAAGCGGTGAAAACTGGAAGCTGGATCTGCGTAGAAGGCATCGGCAGTGCGCCGCCGCGCCGGTGCGCGATAAGAACGGCAAGCTGGCTGGCGTACTGACGCTTACCGCCACGCCGGATAAGTTCAACACGCACACGCTGGGCACCGTTCAGGCAGCGGCGGAGACGATAGGCCAACAGCTGCAGCTGCGTCATTTGCTCGCCGAGCAGCAATCTATCCTGGAAACGCTGAATGAAGGGGTAATCGTCTGTGACCGCCACGGCAGCATCAAAACGCTTAATCGCTATGCCCGCCAGATTTTTTGTGGCCTCGATCCGGAAGCGGGATCCATTGATGCGCTGCTGCGTCCGCAGGACGTCTCGCTGCTCAGCCTGCCTTTCTGTAACGATCGCGAGCTGCTTTTTATGCCCGGCGGCAAAGAGCCGGTCTCCTGCCTGGTTTCACTGATGCCCGCGCCTGACGGCGGGCGCGTATTGTCTCTGCGCGAAAACCAGCGTATCCGCGCCATTACCCGGCGGGTGATGGGCGTGAGCGCCAGCTATACGTTCGATATGATCCGCGGCTATTCGCTGCCGCTGCAGCAGGCTATTCAGCAGGCAAGGGCCAGTAGCCGCACCGACAGCACCGTGCTGTTGACGGGTGAAAGCGGCACGGGTAAGGAGCTGTTTGCCCAGGCGATCCATAATGCCGGCCCGCGCCAGCAGGAGCCTTTCGTGGCGCTGAACTGTGGCGCGCTGCCGCGGGATCTGGTACAGAGCGAGCTGTTTGGCTACGCTGATGGCGCATTTACCGGCTCGCGGCGAGGCGGATCGGCCGGAAAATTTGAGCTTGCCGACGGCGGAACGCTGTTTCTCGACGAAATTGGCGAAATGCCGCTGGAAGCACAAACCAGCCTGCTTCGGGTGATCCAGGAAAGCGAAGTGGTGCGTATTGGCGCCGCGCATCCTCTTAAGGTCAACGTCCGTATTATTGCCGCTACCCACTGTAATTTGTCCGATGCCGTGGAGAAAGGCGCTTTCCGCCGCGATCTGTACTATCGCCTCAATGTTGTTTCCCTCAATATTCCCCCGCTACGCGAGCGGCGTGAAGACATTCCGGGCCTGGTAAATACTTTCATTCAGGCGCTTTGTAACCGGCTGAAGCGCATCGCCCCGGCTGTTTCACCGCAGGCGATGGCCTGTTTACAGGCCTGGCAATGGCCCGGCAACGTGCGCGAGCTGGAAAACCTGGTCGAACGGATGGTGAATTTATGCGAGGGGATGGAAATCAGCCAGCAGGATCTGCCCGAGGAGATGCGACAGGGAGATCCTGTTGCTCAGCCAGCGTCCGGGCAGGCTTCGCTGCATGAAAAAGAGCGCCAGCACGTGCTCGAGGTGTTGAGTGCAAATAAGGGAAATATGCGTCAGTCGGCCCGGCTTCTGGGAATTTCACGCACTGCGCTTTACAATAAATTAAATCAGTGGCAGGTGGATCTCATTGCCCTGCGCAAAAACATGCGCAGCCCGGTGTAGGCTGGTGAAGCATGACGGCACAGTTGCACAGCGCGTACAACGTCAGTGCCGGAAAAACACTAAGCGGGCCCGATGTGCGTTAAAATGGTGACCAGACTATATTGCGGTCACATTTCGTTAACGGGAGCTCACTGAGCGAAGCTAAAAAAAATGACTGAACAAAAACTTCCTGCCGCCACGCGCGGCCCGTCCGATCACACCCTTCGTGACCAGATTGTCAATGCCGCCATGGAGTACTTCAGCCATTACGGCTTTGAGAAAACCACCGTGTCCGATCTGGCTCGCTCGGTGGGCTTCTCCAAGGCGTATATCTATAAGTTCTTCAGTTCAAAACAGGAGATAGGTGAAGTCATCTGCGCCAGCTGCCTTACGCAGATAACCCAACGTCTGAACGCCGCGCTGGAAGAGGCGCCTTCGGCCACGGAGAAAATGCAGTGCCTTTTTCAGACGCTTACGGTGGCGGGGAGCGAGCTGTTTTTTCGGGAACGCCGCCTTTTTGATATCGCTGCTGCGGCTTCGCGCGATCGCTGGTCGTCGGCAGAGCGGTATGAAGCCTGGCTGCGCGAAACCACCGTTGCCATTCTGCGCGAGGGGCGCGAGGCGGGAGAGTTTGAGCGTAAAACGCCGCTGGACGAAACGGCTGCCGCTGTTTATCTGGTGCTCAGGCCCTACGCCGATCCGGTGCAGCTGCAGGCCGCCCTTGATACGGCCAAAGAAGATGCCAGCCGCCTGGCTGCGCTGGTGCTGAGAAGCCTTGCGCCTTGATTGCCTATTTTTTGGGGCATGGCTCAGAGAAGGGCGCACTTATGCTGCTATTAAATAAGATAACTTATGCGCTGGCCCGATCCCTTTTTGCCCGCCTGCCTGCTGACCGCGCGTGGCGACAGCCAGCGCGGCCAGGCTGCGTCAAGAGGCGCTGACAGACCTTAAAAGCACTCAGCAGAGAGATGCGGCGGGAGTCGGGGCAACGGTGAATTGCCCCCGTTATTGGCTTTTAGAAAAAGTCAGGCCTGCGCAACCACGATATTTACGGCTTCCAGCGTCGCAGGGAAGTACTTTCTTCATAGGGAAGCCTGGAGGGCAGTGAGATTAATTCAATTACGCTGCCCCAGGGCGTCCGGCCGTAGCAGAAAAAGTTATTGTCTCCTGCCTCGGTCGGAAACATCAGCGGCTGCGGAGACGTAAACATTTTCCCGCCGGCACGCTCAAACAGGCCGATGGCTTCGTTAATGTCATCAACGTAAACGGCAAAATGCTGGATGCCGTAATCGCTGGGCCGTACGGGCTGATGCTGCTCCGGCCCCTGCATTTCAAACAGCTCAAGGCCGGGGCCGTGCTGTAGTTTCATCATCCTGACCGTGGTGATTCTGGTTCCCGGAAACAGGTTCAGGATACTTTCCGTCTCTTCGCCTTTCACGTCGTCGTCCGAGGGCGACACGGAGTCGTAGATAACTTCAGCCCCAAAAGCTTCTGAAAAGAAGCGGGTTGCTTCTTCAATATCAGAAACGGTGATGCCAACATGGTCCATACCGCGAACGGTGCCGGTAGACATAATTTCCTCCGAAGATTTTACAGACAGGGTAAAGGTGTTGCTCAGCTTTGCTTTGCCGCCATTTCTGCCAGCGCGCTGAGCTGAGCCGCAATCAGGCTGCGGGTATCCGCATCCGTTATGGTGCAGCTTTGCGGATCGAGCCGGGATGAAGCCTGGCTAATCATCACTTCAGGCTTGTTCAGGACGCTGCCGTCCAGAAAGACCAGGATCTGACGCAGATGATATTGTGCCCGGGCGCCGCCTATGGCACCGGGCGAGGCCGTCAGTATGGCGACGGGTTTGCCGGCAACCGGCGTGTCGGACAGGCGTGAAAGCCAGTCCAGGGCATTTTTAAGGGCACCCGGCACGGAATAGTTATATTCAGGCGTGACGATAATCAGCGCGTCCGCTGCCGAGATCGCTTTGCCCATTGCCATCACCGTCTCGGGAAATCCCTGGGCTTGCAGATCGGCATCATAGTGCGGGATATCGCCCACAGAGCCGAGCGGGCTGATGTCCACGCCTGGCGGCGCCAGCGCAGCAAGATTTCGCGCCACAACCGCATTGAAAGACCCTGCCCGAAGGCTGCCCAGCAGGGACACGAACGTAAGGGGTTTTGCCTGTGACATAACGATTTCCTGGTTCAGACGAATTTTCCGGCCGTGGCCGGTCGTGTGTTTATATGCTGACTTCAGTCTGGTATAGAATTAAACATCGATAAACACGCTATAAGTCGCCAGTGAGTAAACTTTATGTCTACCGAATTAACGGCCGAATCCCTGCGGGGGATCACGAATTTTGTTATCACGGCAAAATCGAGCAGTTTTACCGAGGCCGCAGAGCAGCTGGGCATCACAAAATCCGCGGTCGGCAAGAGCGTGGCAAGGCTGGAGGAAAGGCTGGGTACACGGCTGTTCCACCGTTCAACCCGTAAACTGAGCCTGACCAGCGATGGAGAAGCCTATCTGACAAGCTGCCTGTCGGCGCTGGAAATCCTGGACTCTGCTGAAAACATGCTCAGCAGACGTCAGGACAACCCTGCGGGCACGGTTCGTATCGATATGCCGGCATCATTTGGTCGCAACCTGATGATGCCGATACTGCTGGAGCTGACAGCCCGCTATCCGGCTTTGCGGCTGGCGCTGACCTTTAATGACCGTCTTATCGATCCGGTTGAGGAGGGGGTGGATCTGGTGCTGCGCCTGGGCGAACTGCAGAGCACGGATGAGCTGATTGCCCGGCGCCTGAGCCGGCAGCGTCTTTTCCTGTGCGCGTCCCCCGGTTATCTTGAACAACACGGCGTGCCTGACGACATTGAAGCGCTGAAAAAGCACCGCTGCATAATGGGCTTCCGGCGCGGGGCGCCCCTTGCCTGGCGGCTACGTCCGGTGGCAGAGCGGGAAATAAAGTTTATATCCGGTACGGCGCATCAGATAAGCGACGGCGATGCCATGCTGCTGGCCTGTCTGGCAGGGGCGGGGATTGCGCAGTTTCCGGAGTCGATGGTGGGCAGCCATATCACCGCCGGCCATCTTGTTACCATCATGGCCGATCACATGCCGGTTCCGGTTGCGCTTAGCGTAGTCTGGCCCCGGACGCGCCATCTCATTCCGAAAGTCCGGATTATTGTGGACGAACTGCTGAAAAAAGCCGACGAGGGCTATTTCGGCGAGCTCAGGTAGCGTTTTTGTCAATACGCAGTTGATTTCACGCCTGTTTACTAACTTTCGGCAGGCTTATATTCTGGCCGTCCCGTATACGGGTACACACAGGCCGATCGAGCTGCGCCGTCATCACTTTACGTCGGCAGCTCAGCAGTCAGCCTGCTTATAAGACCCGGCAAATAAAAGATGACGGCTATCCGCTTTTCTCACTGTCCATAAGTAAATGCGCAGGCTGGCCGGTTTCGACCATACGCAACATCAGGCTGAGCTCTGCCGGTGAAAGAATGCCTTGTGCGATATTATTTTCAATGCGGTCATGCCGGTCAATTTTCTCCCTGCCAGCAAGATTATTTTCCGACAGGCTTTTGACAAGGGCTTGCCGATCGCCGTCACCCGGCCCAAGAGAAAGTTTGGCCCTCAGGTTGTCAGCAACAATTTCCTTACCCAGATTCTTCAGCTCCACCTCCGTGTCATTATCAATATACCCCGCTGATGCCTCTGTAATCAGACGGTTATAGGGGATACGTCCCTGCCAGGGAGCATGGCGTTCAGGCGTGAACAGGGATTTAGGTTCAAGGTAAACGACGTTATGCCCTAACAGACTCAGCGGTTCAAGCGCGCCGCTGCGCACGCCGATGAAGGCTTTCCCGTTTGATTTCTGCATTATCCGATCAAGAAAATACCACTGATTGACACGCTCTTTCAGAAGCGCAGATTTATGCCAGAATTTGCTGAGGTCGGGCGTACTGCGATTTTCCCAGGGATGGCGATCTTCAATGCGATTTTTGTACTCATTTCGGAAGCCGTCCCCGATATAGGCTACCGGCGTTCCCTGCTTTTCCAGCGCAGCGTGGATAAGCTCAAACATACGGGGATTGGCAAACGCCTCTTTCTGACGGGCAGAGGCGGCGTCACGAACCGGCGTCTCAAATGGCTTGTTTGTTTTCCATAATAAGACGGAGTTATCTTTCAGGCCCGTTTCCTTAATCGTGCTGTCAACAAGGCTGTCAAGCTCTGCCCGGGCCTCTTCATTAACCAGGCCATAAACCAGCTTTCTGATTTCAGCGCCGGAACGCACCGGATCATCATTGTCTTCCCAGTGTTTTGCCATCATTACCGTCGTTGCGGAGATATGGAAGAGATGGCTGTCGGGTGAGGCATTCTGTGGTTCACAAATGGCGGATTTTTCTCCCAGTACCGTGGTGAAATTTTTCCGGTTCTCCGGATCGTTAAAACTGCCGCTAATGTGGTTCAGCGGGGTTTCACCGTCATAGCGCACTACGGAAAGCCGTTTGTTGATATTTTCCTGACTCACGCCAGACTTTTTCAGGGCATCCGTAATGATTTCAAATGCTTCCATGGCGTATTTTTTTTCAGCAGGCAGTACCGGTTGCTTCTCGCTGTAGCCGATGGTGAGCTTCATTTCCGGATACGTCAGCATTGTCAGAATGGCAGAATACCGATCGCCCACGGCATAACCCGGCATGAATACAGCGGAAGGCTGATTTTTGATATCCGGTATGGTGTTCCATACCGCTTCATCATGGGGCCAGAGTGTGCCGCTGAGTATTCCCTTCCCTGTTTTTTTATCGATCCAGGCTTCCTGATTTTTCCCAACGGTCTTTGCACTGGCACCATAACGTCTTCCACGCTCAGAAGCCTGTCTGCGAAAATCATTCAGGACATCGCTGTCATGAATGACATCTGGTGACGAGGCTGCGCGCGGCAGCAAAACCGATGGGGGACGGAGATTATTGTCAAACCTGGCCAGATGTTTTTTATCGCCTTCCACCATGCTACGGGACAGTGCATCTTTGTATCCCACAAGCAACTTTCTGTTGCCGGAAATCCCCTTGTCTGCTTCCGGATGATGACCGTGCTGTTTCGCCTCAGAGGAGGGCTCTGTAGGCGGTTCGCTGTCACGGGCGGAGGCCGCGCCCGCTGTCAGGCGACTTTCATCTGCAGACGTATTACTGGAAGGTGAGTCACTGACAGGAGGCTGATTATGAGTATGTTTATGACCGGAAATATACATGGCTTTCTTTGTTCATATTGGTGAGGACTATTAAAGTGGTTGGAAAGTTTATTTTGTTCCTTTATCAACCATCACCATCGGAAAAAATAACCTCAAAGGCCCTGTGTGCGCCATATCTGGCCTTCTGTACGGATACACCCCGTAATCAACCTGAAGCAATTCATCATCCTGCTAAAGCACCGTAATGTGTTTTTGCCGTAAAACTTCAAGCATTTGTTTATCAGGCTCACCATCTGTGATCGGCGCCAGGTCGCCAATAGCAAACGCAGAATGCCCGAAGCATGCATCGTTGCTCATGCTCAATAAAAAATTGTTATCACGTTCGCCGTTTCTGCTGAATAACCTTTCGTCCTGTGTCTGATTTATAATTTTTAGGGATATGCCCTCAGCGTGCCGTTGCGGTGTACACTAGCGAGCTGGATTCAAATCACCACAATATGGAGTCTATGTGCCCCGGGCCTGGTTTTTTCTTTTAATGGCAATAGTGTCTGAAGTAAGCAGCGTTATATTGATGAAATTATATTCGACGCAAGGCAATCTTACGGGCATGTTGTTTATGTATTTCGCCATCGGTTTGTCTTTTACTTTTATGGCGCTTGCGCTGAAAAAAATCTCACTTGCGGTAGCTTACGCAACCTGGGAATCACTGGGTCTGCTCGCGATAGCCGTTATTGGCAGCTTCTTCTTCAGAGAGCATCTGAGCGTACTTCAGCTTACGGGAATTGGCCTGTTGCTGGGGGGCGTTGTAGTCGTTAATATCGCAGAAAACGCGCAGAATGAATAAATGTCGATATTTATCCCCTATTACTATCTTGCGATAGCCATCCTGCTTGAAGTAACGGCTAACGTCTTTCTTCAGCTTTCGGCCGGTATGGCCAAAAAGATCCCGGGCGCAGTGGGCATACTGCTTATTCTTGCATCCTTTACTGCGTTAGCGCAGGCCTTGAAAGGCCTGGAGATGGCCACTGCGTATGCCATATGGGGAGGCTGCGGCATTCTTTTAACCGCACTGTCCGGATGGATTATTTTCAGGCAACCTCCTGGTCGCAAAGCTTGCGCTGGCTTGCTTATGATTACGGCAGGCCTGCTGCTGCTTGAGCTTGGGTGATAATATTTTAAACCTGCCACAATACTCTCTTTTGCTTCAACTCACCCAGCTGGCAGGCGCTTCTTGCCCTGCCTCTGTGTCCGCTAAGGCGCCAGAGTGGCAGCCACCGCATCTTTCGGGCTACTGAAGCCTGGGTAAAGTAACGCAAGAAAAAATTATGCCGTTAACCGCACGCGCGTGGCGGCAAGCCTGTTATACATCTAGAGCGCCCGCAGTAGCCTGACTGCCTGCGCCAACGCGCGGTTATTCACGGCATCAGTCAGTGTTTCAGGCGACGGCCGTAAGGAAATGGCTTCCTTACGGCCAGAAACGTCACCATTCAACGCAGATTTTACCCACGTGAGCGCCGCTTTGCTGATAAGAGAAAGCCTCGCCAAGCTCCTCATATTTAAAAACACGATCGATTACCGGCTTCTTGTTCATTATCTCAAGGGCTTTAACAAAATCACACTGATCCTGGCGGCTTGCCACAATCACGCCTTTAATTTGCACCTGCTTCGCCAGAAGGGAAAGGACAGACAAGGCAGCCTCATCGCCTGAAAGGATACCAATCTGCGCAATATGACCGCCTACCTTGATCGATTTCAGGGATTCATTCAGGGTTGCCGGTCCGCCTACTTCGACCACATGGTCTACGCCAAACCCCTGGGTCAGCTCAAGAACTTTATCTCCCCATGCAGGCGTTGTTCTGTAATTGATAGTTTCATCAGCGCCCAGTTCGCGCACAAAGGCGAGCTTTTCATCGGAGGATGAGGTAGCAATGACTTTGGCCCCCATTGCTTTAGCTATCTGTAAAGCAGCGACGGAGACGCCGCCGGTTCCCTGAACCAGCACCGTTTCTCCTGCCTTAAGGTGCCCGTCTGTTACCAGCGCCCGCCAGGCCGTCAAAGCCGAGGTGGTGATGGTGGCTGACTCTGTATGGCTCCACCCCTTCGGCGCATGGGTAAAGGCGTTTTCCGAACGTACAACGTATTCACTGGCCATGCCATCAACACCGTCGCCGGGCGTGTGCGCAAAGCCGCCCACGGTGGGTACAGGCTTGCCGGCCAGCCAGTTGGGAAAAAATGTAGAAACCACGTGTTCGCCTGCTTTAAACGCTTCAACGCCTTCTCCAACCTCCTCTACTATTCCCGCACCATCTGACAGCAGGATCCGTCCATCTTCAGTAGGAAACTGCCCGGTTGCGACGATTAAATCATGAAAGTTTAGCGAGCTGGCTTTAATCGCAACCCGAATTTCACCTTTGCCGGGCCTGCCCGGATCGTCAATATCTGACACGATAATGTTATCCAGGCCGCCGGGGGCTTTAAGCTGTATTGCTTTCATCGGGGATCTCCTGTTTGGGCATGCGTTTTATGTAATAACCCAGTTTAAACATAATTACAGGGTCACGCTGTCGAAGAGGGCCTTTTGTTACACTGGTGGAATTATAAAAAGCGTTTAAGCTGCCCGGCTGGCCACTTCCAGCAATATATCTATAACGGGTATAGCAGCTAAACCCGGTACTGACGTGCTGCCAATGTGATGGATCTGCGCAATAACGTTATCCAGCGTTATCTGTAGCAGTAAGCTTTCCGCTTCACAGCGCGCAGGCCACTGCAACAATCGTTACTTTTTGCATGTTTGCTCTTCCCCATTGCCTGGATATCGCCTTAATGAAGGCTGGATGCCTGGCTCGCAGACCGGCCGACAGGAAGGTTTTTTGCTTATTACCATGCCCCATATTGTAGCTTGCACACGGAAACGCTCTGTTTCTCTCCAGGGCGGCAGCGAGAAGAAGGTGAACCAGAAAAAATGCGGTACATGCTTAGCGGGCCGCCACCCGGCTGCCAGCTGTGCATCCTCTTTGACAGGGATCTTTGCGCAACGGTAGTCCTGTCTCAGTTTTGATCATGAAGAAGGTTCATGTTCATTGAAAACAAATCACTTTTCCTCAACCAGCGACTCAGGCATAAAGTATGGATTGTTAATAACTTTAGATAATATGAAATCTGGGATGCCCTGAAAGGCAACAAATAAATCAGATTTATAACAAACCAGGATACCAGACGGCCATGAACAAAGCGTTTACCTTTACCATTAAAAGCCTTCGTTTCGACGAAAACTATAACCCCTCCGGGAGTACGCGCATCACCACCAACTTTGCCAATCTGGCGAGAGGTGAGAGACGTCAGGAGAATCTGCGTAACGCTTTAGTGATGATTGATAATCGCTTCAATGCGCTGGCGCACTGGGATAATCCCAAAGCGGATCGCTATTCCGTTGAGCTTGAAATTATTTCCGCTGAGTTAAACGTTGAAGTGAAAGGCAATGCCTTTCCGGTGATTGAAATATTAAAACCTACCATTATTGATAAAAGCACCAGTGAACGTATCGATGGTATCGTAGGCAATAACTTTTCCTCTTACGTACGCGATTACGACTTTAGCGTCTGGCTGCCGGAGCACAATAAAAGCCAGCCCGAATTTACTATCCCCGAAGATTTTGGCAAGCTGCATGGTAATATATTTAAACGCTTCGTTAATTCAGCGGCCTACACGGAAAATTTTAATAAAGCGCCTGTGATATGCCTGAGCGTTTCCACTAAAAACACCTATTGCCGCACGACTAATCAGCATCCTGTACTGGGCTTTGAATATCAGCAGGATGAGCCTTCTCTGACCGATATCTATTTTGCCAAAATGGGGCTGCAGGCGCGCTATTTCATGCCGCCCAACAGCGTTGCGCCTTTGGCCTTTTATTTTCATGGTGATTTGCTCAGTGATTACACCAATCTTGAGCTAATCAGCACGATCAGCACGATGGAAACCTTCCAAAAAATTTACCGGCCTGAGATTTACAATGCTAATTCCGCCGCAGGGGCATTGTATCAGCCCAACCTGACACACCAGGATTATTCGTTAACCCGAATTGTTTATGATCGAGAAGAGCGCAGCCAGCTGGCTGTTGAGCAGGGCAGGTTTACTGAAGAGCACTTCATTAAACCCTACCAGACTATTCTTGAGCAGTGGTCTGCCAATTCCGCTCTTTGATAAACCGAAAATATAAGGTCATCTTTTATGAAAAAGCTTTTACCGACATCCACTGCTGGCAGCTTACCTAAACCTTCCTGGCTTGCGCAGCCGGAGACGCTCTGGTCACCCTGGAAATTGCAGGATCGGGAACTGATTGAGGGCAAGCAGGATGCCCTTCGCCTGTGCCTTGACGATCAGCTGCAGGCAGGCATTGATATCGTCAGCGATGGCGAGCAAACGCGCCAGCATTTTGTCACGACGTTTATTGAGCACCTCAGCGGCGTGGATTTTGAAAAACGTCAGATCGTCAAAATCCGCGATCGCTATGATGCGAGCGTTCCTACGGTCGTGGGCGAGGTGACCCGGCAAAAGCCCGTATTTGTTGAAGATGCTAAATTTTTACGTCAGCAAACCCAACAGCCTATTAAATGGGCCTTGCCCGGCCCTATGACCATGATCGATACGCTTTACGACAGCCATTATAAAAGCCGCGAAAAGCTGGCCTGGGAATTTGCCAAAATTCTTAATCAGGAAGCCAGAGAGTTAGAGGCGGCCGGTGTCGATATTATCCAGTTTGACGAGCCGGCTTTTAATGTCTTTTTTGATGAGGTTAACGACTGGGGAATTGCCGCGCTGGAAAAAGCCATCGAAGGGCTTAAATGTGAAACCGCCGTGCATATTTGCTATGGCTACGGCATTAAAGCCAATACGGACTGGAAAAAAACGCTGGGTTCAGAGTGGCGACAGTATGAAGAGGTTTTCCCTAAGCTGAAAACGTCGGCTATCGATATCATTTCGCTGGAATGCCAGAACTCTCATGTACCAATGGATCTTATCGAACTGATCCGCGGCAAAAAGGTGATGGTTGGGGCTATCGATGTGGCGACCAATGCCGTTGAGACGCCCGAAGAAGTAGCCAATACGCTACGTAAAGCGCTCCAGTTTGTCGATGCCGACAAGCTTTATCCTTCCACCAATTGCGGCATGGTGCCTTTATCCCGTCAGGTAGCAAGGGGCAAGCTGAATGCCCTCAGCGCCGGCGCAGAAATCGTTCGTAGAGAAATTTTGGCCAGGTAACCTTGCTGACCAGCTAATTTTCTGAAAACTCAGTCCGGATTGGGCCATGCCAGCCGGACTGAGTGATAAATACCGTATTCAGCAACGTTATTCCCTGCCAGGACGTCTCCCAGCTATCTCCTGTTCATCCCGGATCATTCAGCGCTCCCTGTCTGCAACCTTTACCTGCGCATTGTGAAATACACCACATAATTTAATCGGTACTCTCAAGAGTTTCTTCACGATGACGATACAAACAGTAATCATCTGCCTTTCGGTATTCTCCCATGAAAGTTTCAACCCGTATTGTCGGAGGCTTCGGCCTCATGGTACTGCTGCTGGTCATTTGCGCCGGCGTGGCTATCAATGCTCTTAACCACGCCCGGGACGATATGGGTGACGTGGTAAACGTCAAAATGAAAAAGTTCCAGCTTGCGCTGGATATGCGCGCCAGCGTACGTGATTTGTCTATCGCGGTAAGAAACCTGGCGTTGCTGACCGACCCGAAGGAAATGGCGCCCGAATGGGACCGCGTGCAGACCCAGAAACGTCTGTTCCTCAAAAACCGTGAGGAGCTGGGTCGGCTGATGGAAACGGATTCGGTACCGGCGGGCCGGGAGGCATACCGGAAAATAGTGGAAAGAGAAGGACCGGCGCTGGCAAGCTTTGAAAAGGCAGGTCAGCTTGGATTGCAGAATCTGCAGCAGGAGACCGTGACTTACCTGATGACCGTCTCTCGCCCGGCGCAGCGGTCGCTGCAGGAAGCCCTCAATACCCTGACAGAGGTGCAGATGCAAAATGCCCGCAGCGCCGTGGAAAGCAGCAGCGATCAAAGCCGTCGCGCCGGGCTTCTGTTGGTCGGCCTGGTGCTGGTATCTGTGCTGCTTGCTGGCGGCACCGGTTTCATGACTATACGGATCCTGATGCGCCAGCTGGGCGGTGAACCGGCGCAGGCGCAGGTACTGGCGGCAGCGATAGCCGACGGTGACCTGACGTCTCAGGTCATGCTTCGTCCCGGCGATAATACCAGCATGCTGGCATCGCTCGCCCGAATGCAGAATCGCCTGGGCGAACTGGTATCGAGGATTAAGGACGCTTCGGCTTCCGTAGCCCTTGCCTCTGATGAAATCGCCAGAGGGAATACCGAACTCTCGGCCCGTACTGAACAGCAGGCAGCTGCGCTGCAGGAAACGGCCGCAAGCATGGAAGAGTTAACCGCGACGGTGAAAAGCAACACGGCGGGCGCCACTTATACGGCTGGATCGGCGCGGGAGGCGGCCGCGCTTGTCCGTGACGGTGAAAAAAACGTGCGCCAGATGACCGAAACGATGGCCGATATCTCTGCCAGCGCGGCGAAGGTTCGCGATATTACCGGCACCATTGAGAGCATTGCCTTCCAGACGAATATTCTGGCGCTGAATGCGGCGGTTGAAGCCGCACGCGCTGGCGAACAGGGGCGGGGATTTGCCGTGGTGGCCAGCGAGGTCCGCACGCTGGCGCAGCGTAGCGCGACGGCAGCGCGGGACATCAAAGGCCTGATTGAAAACGCGGTGACCATGGTGGAGGCTGGCGTGGTAGTGGCCGACGGCACTGCGGAAAATATCATGAGCGTGACCGGGAAGGTCAGCGAGCTGGCTGAGGCAATGGATGAAATCGCGCTGGCTTCAAACGAGCAGATGCAGGGCATTTCTCAGGTGACCGTGGCCGTGGGCCAGATGGACGGCGTAACCCAGAGCAACGCCGCGCTGGTAGAGGAGTCCACGACCGCTTCTCAATCGCTGGCGGAGCAGGTTCATGCCCTGAGAGGAATGGTGGATACCTTCCGCGTCTGAAGAGGAGAGCCCCGGGAGCAGGCTAAAAAGCCGCTCCCGGCTGGCTCGCTATGCAACCGATAAACCATCCCCGACGCTTTTCTTCTGTCCTTTGACTGCGTGCACGGCGGGTCATGACGCCTCTCAAGAGGATATCCAATGCCGGGCCTGAAACCGGAGCCGATCGCGCAACGTTGCCCTTGTGTCGGCCAGTCAATGCCGGTGTACAGGCTGGACGAATGCAGTAAAATTATTGAGATAAAACAGGATGCTACGTGTTAATCTTAGCAATCTTTAAGGCCGGGCCGGTGCCTGGTGATGCCATTCTTACATTTGTCGTCTGACAGCAGTAATGAAATCGGCCCGGACGATGCAGAAAGCAGCTAAAATTGACGTTAAATTAAATATCTGGAGTAGCTTATGAACGATGAAATCCCGCTTAAATACTACGACATCGTGGATGAGTATTCGACAGAATGCGCAGCACCCGTGGCTGAGGCAGAGCGTAAATCCCTGGCGCACTATTTCCAGCTGCTGCTCGATCGCTTATCAAATAATGAAGAGATCGGTGAAGACGCGCAGAAAGAGATGGCTAAAGAAGCCGGTATCAACGAGAGCCGTATCGATGATATCGCCTCGTTTCTTAATCAGTGGGGCAACGAGTAGTTTTGTCACAGCAGCCGTTAAGGCTGCTTGTCTGTGTCGGCAGCAATTTTTTCAGATAACTTTACTGAGCGAAAATTAGTACCCCTGTGTGATAATATTTATCGGAAATAAATCGCTGTAAATTTAAGTAAAAACGAATGATTTATAACAATAACGAACCGATGATATTAAGCCAAATTTAACCGTTATTTACCCCGTTATTCAGGGCTAAAATTCAGGAGCCGGACAGGAAAAGATGCCACCATTACTCCCCCTTCGCACGATAACGGTTTTGGCGCTGATGATTGTGGCGGGCTGTTCTTCCCATAAGCCCGATGAAGCGAACGATAATAGTCCCGATACCACCCATCGCGCTGGCGAACCCGATCTTATTCCGGTTATCGCGGCATTACATGACCAGATGTACGCATGGGAAGGGACGCCTTACCAGTGGGGCGGTACGGAACTCTCCGGCGTGGACTGTTCGGGCTTTGTCTGGCGAACCCTTAAAGACCGGTTCAATTTACCCATGAAGCGAGTCACCACCAGCCAGCTGATCCATATGGGAAAACGTATCCAGCCCGATCGTTTGCAGCCTGGCGACCTGGTCTTTTTCCGTATTAACCGGCAGATGCACGTAGGCTTTTATGATACGGACCGGCATTTCCTTCACGCTTCGGCCAGCCGTGGCGTAATGCGATCGTCACTGGATAACGTTTACTGGAAATCGGTATTTCTGGAAGCGCGCAGGTTGCCGAACGAACACGGTGCCCGGATATCATTTAATTATGATGAAGACGATAAGAACGTTCTGGCTAAAAATTAACGCCGGTTCTGGATTTGCAATATATAAGCCTTCGGGCCAGGAAAAATATTTACAGGATCATAGCGTGGGCTGCCAGGACCACGCTGTGACACAGATTTTTCCTGACAGACTTCTTTATGCTGAGCAGTACAAACCGTCGAAAATATTTGTTTAATCTTCTCCGCACCTGCTGATGTTACAGACAATGGCTCCCCCTCGCTCTCCCTCCCGGCTGAAGATCCTTTAAACCTCCGCGCCTTCCACTGGCTGTCATCTGACAACACCGCACTGGTAAGAGATAATAAATGGGCACCAGCCTGATAAGGAAATAATGGGTCAGTTTCCAGAACCAGACTTATCAACTGATGAATTTTCTTCGTAGCTTCCCCGATCCATGCTTATGACAGCGCGTTCATTTATGCCTCCGCTTACGGGCCTTTCGGCCGTGCACAACAGTGAAAAATGCTCTTAAAACACGGCCGATAACCCTTCTTTATTACTGACTACCCTTCATCCAAATGCCCTTGCGCTGTTTTTAAGCCCTTTAATGTGATCTTCATCAGACTTTCATTGTTAAACAGATGTTGAATACTGGTTCTTTATTGTGAATGAAGGTTATATTTGTTTCATTCGAAACAAAGATGGCGAAAGCAGCGGAGAGCACCATGGACACCAGCTTCACTTCAGTCGATCAACCAGAAGACGCTAAGCAAAATATACGCCTGATGAAAAAGGCGCTCAGGGAAGAAATTGGCGATGTGGAAGGATTATTCGAACAGGTAAGAGCGAAGATTGTCGGCGAGCTCAAGGCGGCACGTACCGAAGAACAGCAGCAGGGCTCCGCATGGCCGGAAGTCAGCCTGCAAGAGATTGCCGCAGGACGTGTTTCGGAAGAGACCAGGAATTATATTCGCCGCAGGGGGTGTGTGGTGGTCAGGCAAACTTTCAACCGTGAGCAGGCGCTGGGATGGGATAAATCGATGCTCGACTACCTGGACGCCAACGATTTCGATGGCGTGTACCAGGGGCCTGGCGACAACTTTTTTGGTAGCCTCGACGCTTCACGCCCTGAAATCTACCCTGTTTACTGGTCTCCGGCTCAGATGGAAGCGCGGCAGAGCGACGCCATGGCGCAAACTCAGGCTTTCCTGAACCGGCTCTGGAAATTCGAATCGGCAGGTATACGCTGGTTTGAGCCTGATGTGAACATCATCTATCCCGACCGCATACGACGTCGTCTGCCGGGCACAACCTCAAAAGGGCTGGGTGCGCATACAGATTCAGGCGCGCTGGAGCGGTGGTTGCTTCCTGCTTATCAAAAAGTGTTCCGCAAAATTTTCTCGAACCGTTTTAATGAATACGATCCGTGGGACGCAGCCTGGCGTACCGATGTTTATGAGTACCAGGCCGGCACCACAACAAAATGTTCGGCATTTCGTACCTTTCAGGGCTGGACGGCGCTTTCTGATATGCAGGTCGGGCAGGGGCTGCTGCATGTCGTGCCGGTACCCGAAGCAATGGCTTATTTGCTGTTGCGCCCGCTACTGAAAGATGTCCCGGAGGAGGAGCTGTGCGGCGTTGCGCCCGGGAAAGTGCTGCCGGTGTCGGAAAAATGGCATCCTGAACTGATTCAGGGATTGTGCTCAATACCTTCACTCCAGGCAGGGGATTCAGTCTGGTGGCATTGTGATGTTATTCATTCCGTTGCCCCGGTAGAAAATCAGCAGGGCTGGGGAAATGTAATGTATATCCCGGCCGCGCCTCTCTGTGACAAGAACGCCGTCTGCGCGGCCGCCGTTGCGCAGGCGCTGGCATCAGGCGAATCGCCCGCCGATTTTCCACAGGAAGATTATGAAGTCACCTGGAAAGGTCGCTTCACCTCTGAAAAGCTGAACGCGAACGGGCGCCGCAGTCTCGGACTGGAATGAGACCCTTGCCGACCCGCTTTCGGCGGATCGGCAGCATTTGTAGCGGCCTGTCTTTCTGGTAAGCTTGCTAAAAAAGCTTACCGGCAGGCACCATGAACGTACGTCATCAGAATATTATTCAGCTCGTCAGTGAACGCGGCAGCGTCAGCGTCAGCGAACTTTCTCAAATCACTGGTGTTTCCGAGGTAACGGTACGTCAGGATCTGAACGTGCTGGAAAAAGGCGGTTTTCTGCGTCGCGTGCACGGATCGGCCGTTGCGCCTGAAAGTGATGATGTGGGCGCAAGGATGCGCACCCGCTATGCCGTCAAGAAACGTCTCGCAGAGCATGCGGCTTCACTGGTGAATGCCGGAGAGGCGGTTTTCATTGAGGGAGGCAGTACCAACGCGCTGCTGGCCAGGGAGCTGAGTGAAAGACGGGACATTACCATTATTACGGTCAGCCACTATATTGCCGGATTGCTCAGGGAGACGGGTGGGGAGGTTATTATTCTTGGCGGCCTGTATCAAAAAAGCAGCGAATCCGTGGTAGGGCCGCTGACCCGACTTTGTATCCAGCACCTCAACTTCCATAAGGTCTTTATCGGCATAGATGGCTGGGACGCGTTGACCGGTTTTACCGGTCGTAATATGCTGCGCTGCGATGTCGTTAACGCCCTGATGGCTAAAAACACCCATACTATTGCGCTGACCGACTCGTCGAAATTTGGTCAGATCCATCCGTATCCGCTCGCCCCTGAACACCCTTTTAGTCACGTCATCACCGATACTGATTTACCCGATACCTGCAAAGAAATTCTTCAGGCGCAGGGGCTGCGTCTGGATATTATTGGTCCCGTCTGAGCCTGGGTTTATCGACAGGCAGCGCCGTTTTCTCTCGCGATATATTGCAACGCTATAAGAGGTTTAGTAAGGGCGGATTGGGCTATACAAACCTACGTGCCCGTTTGGATTTGGTCATTGGGAAAATCGGGTGCTGAAGGCAGGTATAGCATGCGGGATGTGTGGAATAATTTAAATCGAAAAGTGATTTCAGGTGCGGTTTCTGCATACTTTTCAATGCAATACGTCGGAGCCAGGTATAATAACGCGGCCTGGCGTATTGCACAGCCAGCCAACAGGGTACATTTTTTCGGCACCCGCAGCGATCGTAACCCTGGCCTAAGCACCTGCCACCATTAATGCCTGATCCGCGCCAGTTCTTCTTCGCCAAGACCGGTCATTTTCATCACGGTGTTACGATCGAGGCCGTTTTGCAGCATAGTGCGGGCTACTTCAAGCTTTCCTTCTAGCTTGCCTTCGAGCTTTCCTTCAAGCCTGCCTTCATATCTGCCTTCCTGTCGGCCGAGCTGAATACCTTCGGCCCGCCCTTTTTCAATGCCTTTCTGTTCAAGCTGTTGCGCGATGGTCATCAGTGCATCCTCATGTTTCGGCACCCGTTGTGCCAGTTCACGTACAAAGGCCTCTGCGTCTGAAGTTTCGCCTGCCTGTATAAGGTAGTTTATCAGCGATGCCAGCTGCTGTCCTGTAACATGTTCCTTCAGCAGAAGCGTCGCCAGCCGATCCAGCAGCTCGGCCAGATCGCGTTGGTGGATATGTTTTTGCAGCAGCGTCAGGGCCGCCATACTGCGGTGCTCCATGATCTCGTCGTCAGGTATAACCGTAACGTCGACGAGGGGGAAATGACCGCTATAGAGCTTTTCAGCCTGCACCGGATCGGCAAATTCATCCAGCCAGCGCGTGGAGTAAGGATAGGGGCTGCGCCGGCCGGTATAGAATAAAACCGGGATCACCAGCGGCAGCTTTTTATGACCGGCGTCCAGATGGCGCTGCATAGCCGCTATTGCATAGCGGAAAAGCCGGAAGGCCATGTGCTTGTCCGGTGTGGACTGATGCTCAATCAAAACATGCACATAGGCGTCACCTGCAGCTGTTTTCAGACTGTAAAGCACATCGCTAAAATAGGGGCGCAGATTTTCCTCAATAAAACTCCCGGACTCCAGTTTTAGCGTGTTGAAATCGCAAACGGCCTGCAGTTCTGACGGCAGATGCAGCTGCATAAAATCCCGCGCGGTATCGGGATGGGTCAGGAACTGTTTGAATGCCAGGTCGTGTGGCGTTGGAGAGGTTTTCTTTCCGCCCTTTGCTTTTTTATCAGACATAATTGTTTTTACTGCATGCGTGGTGAACGGACTGGCTGCACATTGACCGTAAAGCTTTCATCAGCCCCCTCCCTTATTTGATTGGAAAATCCCTGTTAATTAACCGGTTGTATAGTACAACCGCCTCCTGGCTGGTACAACAGCAGGCTTAAAAGGCGGTAGCTCAAACTCTTTGTCGGGCTGGGCCATCCACAGGGATTACTGTAAATAATCGACCGCTGGCATAAAACCATACTTTTCTGTGCACAGGCTATCCACTTTTTCTGTGGATAAAATGCCTGTCAGGATTGGACCGCTAACGGGCATTTTATGCGCCAGCGTTAGGGGGGCGGCGCAACTGCATAGCGGGCAAATCAGAGTTTCTTCTCCATTAAATCCACCATGGCTCCCTGATGAGCATCAACGTTACGGATATAGCGCATCAACGTTTCCGGTTTTTTCCAGGTTCCTTCCTGCATTATTTGCGCCACGGCATAGCCCTGTTTCGCCATATCCTGCGCTGCACCGACGCGGGCACTATGGCCGCTCCAGCCGCCATAGCGGTTTTTGTTCAGCTTCGCTGATTTTGAATGCCCTGACGTTCGCCAGGCATGGGCGAAAATAGTTTCAAAAGAGGGGGTGCTGAGCGGCCGCTCGGCGATCATTACCGCTTTATTAGAACGATGAACCGGACAGAACAGGAAAGCATCCGGTTCTGCGGCCAACCCCGCAGCCGCAATCCATTCCATCAGCCGCTGGGTAGAAAGATTGCTGAGTGCCTTAATCAGTCCGCCCGTCTGTACGATAGTTTTTGTCCAGGCCACATCAAGAATAATGCGTCCGTCATCGGCAAAGGTGACGTCGCGGACCCGAAGGCGGGAGAGTTCGCTGACGCGCAACAGTGTATTATACGCAACATGGAGGAAAGCCAGATTGCGTTTCTCCCTCAGTAAAGAGGAATTAAACCACAGGCTATCAAGCTTCATCAGGTCAGCGAGTCGGAAAGGGATCGCCTGACCGGTACGCTCGCCGCCTACGACAGCCACGCGGTTAATCTTTTTGATAGTACGGAAAACGATCGGCGAAGTGTTTGGTGGCGTCAATCCGGCGTTACGGTGTAACATCGAAATCAGTGAAGCATGAGTAGCAATCGTCGAAGAAGCTCGCCCTGTCAGCTGTAGGAAATTGAGATAATCGCGAAGATCGGCGTCAGTCATAGGCAAAAAGGTGCGTGCATTCTCCCTGGCCCAGCGATAGCAGACACGCATCACGCTAAGTAGCTGCCGCCAGGTATTGGATGAAAAGGCATCTTTGTCCTGCACAAACTCCTTTAGCCGTGCTGCAATATCTTCATCGGCGGTAAGGGCCGATACCATACCGTTGGCTATGATTTCACCCATTTTCGTCTGATAATCTCCTCAATTTTTTCCGATCGCGCTACGTGAATTCTGCATGAGTAAGAGGGGCTAATCCCCTAATAATTTACGTAGCGATGCCAGTTTACAGGCTGCATTTCAATCACGTATGCCGAGAGATACACAGTCGCTTTTTGCTGTGAACCCGCCTGGAAAAGCATACCTGCTTCCGGGCCTGATGTCCTGGCTTTATATAAGTCCCATTATATAAAGTCATTAATTTACGGCTGAAGGCGGCTGAAAGGTTAAAAATCACCCAAAGTGATAACGGTTGGTTAAAACAGGCGCTACAGCTGATAGCCTGTTGCCGTTAATGCCGGAGCCGGTTTTTTCCCACAATAGTCATTCGTTGGGCTAAAGCAGGATAGCCGTTGGTACAGAGGACTCATGATAAGGATGATTAAAAAATCTGATTTTTTCAGAATAAGCTTAGCTTTGATAAGGTAATGTATCGCTTTCCCAGTGCATATTATTATAAAGATGATGCCAGTTTGCATCGGTTGCTAAGTATAAAAAGGCTTCGCCATTATTTTTTGTGAACGATCTCAATTTTTGTGACATGATTATCATTCCATTCCCCTGTATACATGGGCCGGTTTTTATAAACAGGTATAGTCAGGTCGGCAATAAAATCGTCTTTTCTAAAAGCCACCCTTTAATTTTATTTTTTTAACTTTATAAAAAAAATAACATCATGAACTATTTGGTTTTTTATCTATGAAAATGAGATGTTGCTATCCTGATGTTGTTCTGCCACCATCAGAGTGAACGCGCTTTATTTAGTTACCTTTTGTATACGCTGGTGCCCGCCAGAATGCAGATTAACAGATTGATTATCCTGGCCGACAAAGTAATTATAGGTTTCAATTTCATGATTTGGATTTGAATGGAGATAATAGCGCTTTACCCTCTGCTCTTGATTCCATCATGCTGGCAATGCCGTTAACTAACGGATTTATAATCCCGTTATCTGTTAGCGCATTCCTGTAAACATCAACAGTCGGCGTTGCTTTTTTTGAGCAGCCGCTAACAGGTAAAATAAGAAATTTTAAATGCCTGAAAATAATAAATCTCTATGGTGATTTACATAAAATATTGTATTCAGGATATCCGGTTTTCTGAACAAACAGGAAAGGATAATCACGTCCATAGGTATTAACGCTTTCTTCGTTCAGATGTAATTTTCCAAATAAAAATAACTACAATATAATTTATAAACACATCCTTAATATATGTTTAGTGAAAATTGGAAGGGTGACTTATATTTTTAAGCGGAAAGAGTTCCCTGTTAACCGATACAATACTTCCAAAATGTTGCCATCACCCAATCTGCATCTACACTTAACCTTTAATCAGAGGGGGAAATAATGTGCAATAAGATAATAGTTTTTGATGTCAATGAAACGCTTCTGGATACAGGGGCGCTGAACCCCATTTTTGAAAGGGTATTTGGTGACGAACGAATTTTGCGCCAATGGTTCTCTGAATTAATCATTTACTCCCAGTCGCTTACTCTCAGCGGCAGTTACATGCCCTTTGGCGAGCTTGCTGTAGCCGTGTTGCAAATGGTGGCTGAGATAAGAGGTACCATACTTTCAGAGCAAGACATAAATGAATTCCGACAGCGTCTGGCGACGCTTCCTGCTCACCCGGATGCGTTGCCCGCGCTGGAAATGCTGCGGGCAGCCGGATTTCGTCTGGTGACGCTCACCAATTCATCCACTCAGGCTGGCCAGAAGGTGCTGGAACAATCGGGCCTTGCTCACTTTTTTGAAAAGCAGTTCTCGGTTGAAGAGGTCAAACGTTTCAAACCGGCCACGGAGAATTACACCAGCGTGGCACAGAGGCTCGGCGTGAATGCCGATTTGTTGCGGCTTGTCGCTGCGCATACCTGGGATATCCTGGGCGCAACAGCCTGCGGCTGGAAAGGTGCACTGGTTGCTCGTCCGGGCAATGCGGTATTACGCGTTGGCAAACAGCCTGATATTGTTGAAAAAGATCTTATCGCCGTTGCTCATCGCATCATCATTATTGATAGGCCAGAGTAAATGGCATTGGCCGCTTAAGCGTGGGATCCGTAATCTGGCCTGAAAATGGATTGCGGATTTCAGGGCCTGAACAAGAATTAAATATGCCCTTAGGTGAAGTAAGATAAGTTTTTCTAAAATCACCTGGTAATAGGGTGGCCTTTGCTTTTTATTTTATCGACATTTTAAAGGTAAATCTAAGCAGTCTCTTGAGTTATAAATCATAATCATTATAACTCTGTGCGGATTACATCAGCATATTTCTCCGATCGCCTTCTCGGGACCTGAAACAGAAACCGAAAAAGTCGTCGGTAGCGGTTATTTTTCTTCACGAAAATAGCCTGACTTTTTCTATGGCCGTTTCGCCTGATAAGGCAAATTTACAGCACCAATCTGCAATAGTGAATAAAATTTACCGACATGGCCTGTTAATTTGGCAAATTCTGCCGATATAGGATCGGGTTTCTTTTATCGCGCCTGGCAAAGGATGGGCAGGGCGTCTGCAACTTGCCAGAGGTAAATACTTATTCCAATAGATTTATTTCATTATAAATAACATGATTTCCGGCATGCTATCAATATTATGCGGAATTAAATTGCGTTTTTTAGTGATAACTACTGAATATTCAACTAATTATATTGCCGGGGTTCTCGGATGCACCTGAAACTTTTATGGTTAGCAATGCTTAATATTGTAACCATATTTTTGCTTTCCACCTTATGGGAGTACGGACTTGAGGCGCAGATTTCCGTGCTGCTCGGTCTGGGCTATAGCGCCGATTTTGAAACCAGCGAAAGGCTCAGGTTTATCCTGACGTCCTCTGCCTTTGCTCTGCTGGCCATGATCATTCCTGGCCTGCTGATCGGCAGGCTCATACGCAAAATGCTTGCCGCTGAAAAAAATGCTCTTCGGCTGGCCGATACCGATGAGCTGACCGGCGTGGGTAACCGGAGAGCATTCAGCGCTCGTATTGCCCAGCTTGAAGCGGTCGGGCAGCCTTATTTTCTGACATTACTCGACATCAACGACTTTAAAAGCATCAACGACCTGAACGGGCATCATCAGGGGGATGCCACGCTGATTTCTCTGGCAGGCCTGCTGGCAGAAGCTGCCGGCCCGGAAACCCATGTATTCCGCATCGGCGGTGATGAATTTGCTATGACTTCAGGGGGCGGGCAGCCTGAAGAGGCGGTCAGAACTGCTGCAACCCTCCGTCAGCGCGCTGCGGAGATCCGGACCGGGCCTGATACCATGTTGGGCCTGTCGGTAGGCGTAGCCTGCTCAACCTGTAGCGGAAGCTCTGGCGTGGTGCGGGCGGCGGACCTGGCCATGTACGAAGCTAAACGGGACAAAACGCTGCATCTGGTCCATTTCTCACCGGATATGGAGCAACGATTTCTCCAGAGGGAAAAGCTCGAGCACGACGTTACCGAGGCTATCAAAAGCCATACCATCGTCCCTTTTTTGCAGCCTATTGTCTCCCTGCAAACGGGCCGCATTACCGGATTCGAGATCCTGGCGCGCTGGATACCCGGCCCCGGTAAGGTTATTGCACCTGCGGTGTTTATTCCCGTAGTGGAAAAGCTGGGCCTGATGGACACTCTGACTGTTGAACTGCTGCAGGCCGTCGTTCGCATCACCCCAGGCTGGCCGGCAGGCCTGCATCTGTCTTTGAATATCACGCCGGAGCAGCTGCTCAACCCGGTGCTGACAGATCGCCTGTCCGGCATCATGCGGCAAGCGGCACTGGTACAGCTGGAGCTGGAGGTGACGGAGCAGAACGTGATGACCATTTCAGAAGAGGCCAGACGAGCTATTCGTGCCCTGCGGGACGACGGTATTGGCGTGGTGCTGGATGATTTCGGCACTGGTTACTCCAATATGTCGGTTCTGCTGGGCCTTGGTATTACCCGGATCAAGATTGACCGCTCGTTTATCTCCACCGTTGTGAGCGTTTCGCAGCAGCAAAAGGTAGTGGAAACTCTCCTGGCGCTGTGTCAGGAGCTGAAGGTAACGGTGACGGCAGAAGGAATCGAAGACGCTATCACTCTCGAGTGGCTGCAAAAACGACGCTGTGATTACGGCCAGGGCTATCTTTTCAGCCGCCCCGTACCGGCAGATCGGGCTGCCGCTCTGCTTACCACAGCGAGTGTTCAGGCATGTTTTACCGATAAGCTGATATCTGCGCCATAAGACGCGCTTACCCCCAGAGCGGGCGGCCTTTTCCCTGACGCCCTGGTTCGAAAAGAAGGCGGTCTGGCTGCTGTGTCAAAGCAACTCTGACAGATAGCCGTCAGCATTAGCTAACTACGCGTCGGTTCGGATGTCATTGGCATTACCCGTTGCCTGAAAGCGACGGATAATGCCACTGCTGTGGCGCGGTTGTTATGCGATCGCCGCCGAATGGCGAAAAACATCTGATCGGCCTGGCTGTTATTTCTGCTCCTGCTTGCTGTTTGCCTCTTTTTCTTTTTCTTTCTTTTTAGCCATATGATGGCCAACCGCACAGCCTGCTGCTGCACCAGCTACGCCATGATGGGCAACGTGGCCTGCCACGCCTCCGGCAGCGGCTCCTTTCAGGCACCCTTTTGCATCAGCCTGTGAACTCATAACCAAAAGCATTCCGGCAGTGATGGCGATTACAGATAATTTTTTCATAATATTTTTCCTGGAGTAAGTGGAGGAAGCCTGAACGCTTCTGAGCATAGTCAATCCGCGCACGCCGCGTCGTCAAAATGCATAAATCTAAAACTTGCTTACCTGCCGTTACGCTTTTGCGCAGCAAACAAAACCGGATTGACGTTGTTTTATGCGCATGGCTTAATTATTCGTCTATCTGCGTAGAAAACCCGGGTGCCCTCTAAATAAAGAGAAGCAAAAAAAAACGGCCGGTGTTTTACGGTGGATAGTAATAAAAATCAGGCCGTTTTTCCTGTAATACACTATTCCCCAGGTTTATTGCTGGAATGAAAACCCTTACCTTGCTACTAACTCCGCCGCCTCGGGGAAAAAGATATCAGAGCAGGCTCTTAAAATTAAGTCAGGGTAATGCTAAACCATCAACCTCGTATGGAAGGTTTTAAGCTATTTTTTCTCTTTTATGCTTTGCAAAATAACTTTTTTAAGCCAGTCGGTAGATGATTTTTTACCGCTTCGTTTGTGAGAATATATTTTTACCGTAAAAGGAGGCGCATAAAAAGGTAAGGGAAAGGTTTTAATACTGGCCAGCTCGGCAATCTTGCTGGCTACAAAGGCAGGAATGGCCATCAACAGATCGCTCTCAGCAATAATATGTGGCGAAGCAAGCATCGATGGCGTTCTCAGGGAGATCCTGCGTTCCAGCCCCAGACGCGCGAGGTGTGCATCCAGTAAACCTTTTTTCTCATTCCACGGGGTGACCACTACGTGCCCTGCTGACAGGTACTCCTCCAGCGTCATGCTGGGTCGATTAATATTACTGATAACGACAAACTCATCGCTAAATAAATCAACCTCCTCTAAATCCTGATGTTTACCCTCATTCGCTTCGCTGAAACTCAACGCGAGGTCAATTTCGCCTGCCAGCAGTTCCTTTAGCGCTGGGTTATATGGCAAATGGCACAACTCGAAAGTAATGTCCGGCGCCATTTTTTCTGTTTCCTTCATTAACCCGGGAAATATGCAAAAGGCGGTGTAATCCGTCACGGCAATTCTGAACGTTTCCGTGCTTGCAAGCGGATCGAAGGGCTGTAACGGGCTGAGGTGTTGATTGAGCGTGGATAACGATCCCGCTATATAAGGCGCCAGCTGGCAGGCAAATACGCTGGGGCACATCTTATGCCCCTCACGATAAAATAGCGGGTCCTTGAGAAATTCACGCAGGCGCGTCAAAGCATGGCTCAGCGCTGAAGTGCTCATGGCAAGTTCAGCGGCGGCAAGCCTGACCGAGCGGTGTCGGTAAACAGCATCGAAAACCGGCAACAGGTTGAGATCAAGACGCCGTAGTACATGATGCATGAAATTCACCTGCCATTGATTTTATTGCACTTATTTCATCGAACAATACCGATTATCCTTGCAGGCAGCAAACTATATTGGTGAGAGAAAGTTTATGAGCGTTATTATTCGGCAGGCCGGTCCGGAAGATATGGATGCTATCTGTAATATGATAAATGGCTTATCCGTTTACCGCGAAAGCCCGCCGGAGGCTATGCCAGATGTTGACGAAATCCGAACGTTCCTGTTTTCTGCCGATACCGCAGCGGAGGCCTATCTCTGCGAGATTGAGGGGGATATTGCCGGCTATGCGGTTATCTCGTTGGGCTATTCAACCTGGCCAGGTCGCTACAGCCTTAACGTGGAAGACCTCTATTCGACTCCTGATTACCGGGGACGAGGCGCAGGAAAAGCCATGTTGCAGTATATCGCTCAGCTGGCCGTTAGCCGCCGCTGTAACCGGATCGAATGGAACGTTCTGGAGTGGGATAAGTCAGCCAAAGATTTCTACCGCAGTATTGATGCGCTTCCTCTGAGCGAATGGGTTCGATACCGGCTTGACGGCCCGGCCCTGGAGAGATTCGCTTCGCAGGAAGCTCTCTGAGCCAGCGCGAGGCCGACTTTGAACGTTATTGCAGGTGATTTCCTTCCGGATGTGCCGGTTTCCGACTGCAGGTCTGCAGCTGCCCGTGCAAGAGAAGCACGAAGCAAAAAACCGGCTGAAAAGCCGGTCTGTGCTCCTGTATAAGCCTAAAACCAAGGCCTTACGCTGTCCTTAAAGGGATTTCAGGAATGCCAGAAGATCCACGTTCAGCTGGTCGGAATGGGTGACCGCAAAGCCATGCGGCGCATTGTCATACACTTTCAGCTGCGCGCCTGTAATCATCTCCGCGGCAAGCTTGCCGGTTGATTCAAACGGCACCACCTGATCGTTACTGCCATGAATAACCAGCGCGGGCACGTCGATTTTCGCCATATCCGGACGGAAGTCGGTGGTGGAAAATGCCTTAACGCAGTCCAGCGTGCCCTTGAGCGAAGCCAGCAGCGCAATATTCAGCGTCTGGGTCAGTACGCCTTCTGAAACCGTCTGGCCGGCATTAGTGCCGTAAAACGGTACGGCAAAATCACTGATGAACTGCGCGCGATCCTGGCGCAATCCCGCCAGGATGCCGGCAAAAACGGACTGGTCGACGCCCTGCGGGAAATCATCGGACTTACCGAAGGCGGGCGTTACCGCGCCAAGCAGCACCAGGCCATCCACGCGCGCGGTGCCGTAGTTGTTGATATAACGCGCAACGTCGCCACCGCCCATCGAAAAGCCGACCAGCGTCACCTTCTGCAAATCAAGGCTGGTGATGAGCTCGTTGATATCCGAGGCGAAAGTATCGTAATCGTAGCCGGTCCACGGCTGATCCGAACGGCCAAAGCCGCGGCGATCGAAAGCGATGACGCGATAGCCGTTTTCAGCCAGAAAGTTCAGCTGGTTGTCCCACATATCCGCGTCCAGCGGCCAGCCGTGACTGAACAGCACCGGCTTACCCTTGCCCCAGTCTTTAAAGTAAATTTGCGTACCGTCAGCAGTTTTAATCGTGCTCATTGTCTTTTCCTTGCGATGTTGAATGAAAAAGCAGCGGTTATTCAGGCGCAATCAGATACCGTACAACGGGCGTCTGTTCGGCCTGGTGAAATGCGTAAACACGGCTCTGAATTTTGCGATCGTTCATGGTGTAGCGCTCAAGCTGCCGCAGTTGCTCCATCCAGGATCCGACCACAAAGGTTTCAACGAAAATGCCGGGCTGGAAGATATATTCATAAAGCGCCCAGTTTATGGCGCCGCCGCGACGGCGAACGCGCCTCATGTCCTGCATACAGACCGTAAACGCGTGCGCGTCTTCTGCGCGGATCTGATATTCGTAGCTCACCCTGACCGGCCCGCGATCGTGATGAATGTTCAGCGTCGGAACCGGCTCGCTGAGCTCGCTGACGTCCAGATTCAGATCCGGATCCTTATCCAGTCGCCAGCGCAGCACGGTAAGGCTGGCCAGCACCATCCCCAGCATTGCGGTGCACAGCGAAAGCGGAATGCCGTAGCGCGAAGCCAGCTGCCCCCAGACCGCGCTGCCCACGGTCATCGAGCCAAAGAACACGGTCAGATAAACAGCCAGCGCACGCGCTTTAACCCATCTTGCCGCACTGCGCTGCGCCCCCAGATTCAGGGTGGAGAGCACGGTGATCCAGGCAAAGCCGGTAAAGAACTCAAAGGCGTTGAGCAGCCAGAAATGGCGGATAAACGCCAGCGCCAGCAGGGTCATGGCAAACAGCAGGCTGGCCAGCACCATCAGCCGATCGGCGCTGAAATGCTTGCGCAGGCGAGGCAGCAGCACCGCCCCGCAGATGGCGCCTACGCCGATAAAGGCCAGCATAATGCCGTAGCCACCGGGTCCCAGACCGAGTTCGCGACGGGCAACCAGCGGCAGCAAAGCCCAACCGGCGCTGCCAAACACAAAAAACGCCACGGTGCGGACCAGCACGTTACGCAGCACCGGCGCAGCATGCACGTAGCGCAGGCCCGCGCGCACCGCCGAAAAGAAATGCTCCGGCGGCAGGCGCTGCACGTTGGGGGATTCTTTCCAGCGGTAAAGCACCCAGGCGACGCCCAGCACGGAGAGGGCGTTGAGCAGGAACACCATCCACGGCCCCGCAAAAGACAGGATCAGCCCGCCGAGCGCCGGGCCGATGGCGCGGCTGATGTTAATACCCAGCGAGTTCAGCGCGATAGCCGGCCCCAGCTCCGCCTTTTTCACCAGATCCGGCACGATGGCCTGAAAAGGCGGCGAACTCATGGCGGCGCCCATGCTCATCAGGAAGGCGGCGATCAGCAGCACCAGTGGGGTGACGTGCCCTGTAAACGAAAGCACTGTCAGACCCGCTGCCGCGATGAATACCCAGAGCTGAGAAAACAGCAGGTATTTACGGCGATCGATAATGTCGGCCAGCACGCCGGAAGGCAGCGCGAACAGGAACATAGGCAGGCTGCTTGCCGCCTGAACCAGCGCCACGCTCAGCGGATCGGCGCTGAGCGTCAGCATAGTCCAGTTGACGCCCACATCGTTCATCCATGAGCCAATATTGGAGACAACCGTGGCGAGCCACAGCATGCGAAACACCGGCTGACGCAGCGGCTGCCAGGGGGACGCGATCGCCGGAGCGGGAGCGATCTCCTCGCTCCCGGTCACATCGTTAATATCGTTAACCTGCGCCATAACGTACCTCTCTTCGCGTACCGCCACCGAGCCGCCACCGTCCCGGGCCGGTTATGGCCAGCGTGGTGAAGATAATCAACAGCAGCCAGCCAAACTGACCTTCCGCCATGCTCCAGTCAGGATGAACAAACACCATGGCGACCAGCAGCACGCCGATAACGGCCAGGCAGGCAGGGAGTGTGAATACGCCGGCCAGGATAAATAGCGGGCAAATCACTTCGGCAAAAATAGCCGGCAGCAGGCTCATATAAGGACCGAGGCCAAGGGGATCCTCGATACGCGTCAGTTCTTCGCTGAAATGGAATACCTTTGGCAGGCCGTGTACATACAGCAACAGCAGGCAGCCGGTAAGGCGCAGGAAGAACAGCCCCGCATCGATGCGGGGCGGCTGAGAAAATAAAGGTTTCATCATTATCAGAACGCAAAGCAGCTGCAGCCGAGCGCGCCCCAGAAGGCGTTTTCCTCGGATACCGGCAGGTTAGCGCCACGGGCGATGCCGTGCGAGTGGCTGTGCACGCCGCACGGGCCGCTGCACTGATGAGGCATCTGCTGCATTCCCACACGCGCTGTCGTGGCTGGCGGCGCGCTGCGATAGTGGCCCGGCACCTTTACCACCGGCGACCATTCGGGCAATACCGGTATCGACGGCGGCGCTTCGCTGCTGAAAGCGCCGGCAGCGTAAACGATTTTGCCATCGACTACGGTCAGTACCGACTCAATGCCCTTGATCTCTTCATCCGGCACGCTGAAGTAATCCTTGCTCAGTACCACCAGGTCGGCCAGCTGGCCGGCTTTGATCTGGCCTTTTTTATTCTGTTCGTTAGAAAACCAGGCGCTGCCCTGTGTCCACAACATTAATGCGGTGTCGCGATCCAGCCGGGCATTGACGTCATACATCTGCATCCCGCCCACGGTGCGGCCAGAGACCAGCCAGTAGAGCGCGGTCCAGGGGTTATAGCTGGCGACGCGCGTGGCGTCGGTGCCAAGACCGACCGGCACGCCGGTTTCCAGCATGCGCGCCACCGGCGGCGTATGCCGGGTAGCCTCAATGCCGTAACGTTCGGCAAAGTATTCTCCCTGGAACGCCATGCGATGCTGTACCGCGATACCGCCGCCCAGCTCCTTAATACGGTCAATATTGCGTTGGGTGACGGTTTCGGCATGGTCGAAGAACCAGTGCAGGCCATTAAACGGAATGTCGCGGTTGACCTTCTCGAAGACGTCCAGCATGCGGCCGATCGACTCGTCATAGGTGGCATGCAGGCGGAACGGCCAGCGGTGCTCCACCAGATGACGAACCACGCGCTCCAGCTCATCCTCCATGCCCGGCGCCAGATCCGGGCGCGGCTCCAGGAAGTCTTCGAAGTCGGCCGCAGAGAAAACCAGCATTTCACCCGCGCCGTTGTGGCGGAAATAGTCGCTGCCCTGGCCCGGCGTAAGCATGTCCGTCCACTTTTCAAAATCCTCCAGCTCGTGTCCCGGACGCTGAGTGAAAAGGTTATAGGCGATGCGAATGGTCATCTGCTGCTTCTCATGCAGCTCGGCGATCACTGCATAATCTTCCGGATAGTTCTGGAAACCGCCGCCCGCATCGATAGCGCTGGTGAGGCCAAGCCGGTTCAGCTCACGCATAAACTGGCGGGTTGAGTTTACCTGCTGCTCTAAAGGCAGCTTTGGCCCTTTTGCCAGCGTGGCGTAAAGGATCATGGCGTTAGGGCGGGCGATCAGCATCCCTGTCGGGTTACCGTTGCTGTCGCGTTGGATTTCACCGCCCGGCGGGTTCGGCGTCTCTTTGGTATAGCCCACGACTTTTAGCGCGGCGCGGTTGAGCAGCGCGCGGTCATACAGGTGCAGAACGAATACCGGCGTATCGGGCGCCGCTTCGTTAATTTCATCCAGCGTTGGCATGCGGCGCTCGGCAAACTGGAACTCGGTCCAGCCGCCTATTACGCGTACCCACTGAGGCGACGGCGTGCGCAGCGCCTGCTCTTTAAGCATACGAAGCGCGTCAAAAACGGAAGGCACGCCTTCCCAACGCAGCTCAAGGTTGTAGTTCAGGCCGCCGCGGATCAGGTGCAGATGCGAGTCGTTCAGGCCCGGCACGGCAACGTGGCCCTTCAGGTCGATGACTTTGGTGCCTTCGCAGTGATGCTGCATGACTTCCGCCAGGCTGCCTGCTTCCAGAAACTTACCGTCGCGGATGGCCACGGCATCGGCAACAGGATTTTCGCGATCGACGGTGTGAAATCGGCCGTTAGTGAGAATGACGTCGGCTTTACCAAGGGTAACCATAAAAGCTCCTGAATGAGAGTGCCGAAGCGGCGGTAACCACTGCGGACAGAGAATTTTCCTGCCGTAAAGCAGGCTGGTGGGATGGCAGGATTATGTTCAGGAGGCCATGAGAGCGTCTAGTTATACAAAGGGATAAGTATACGTTCGTATAGTTATACCTATAGATAATAGTTTGAAAATAAAAAGGTTCTTACACTGCGAGCAGACAGTTACCCGGCGTAAAGACGGCATTTGATAACGTTTTCAGGGCCGTTGATTAACCGCCGTATTTCCTTCGGAACACTCACCTCAATGGGCCAAAATATGACTAACCGTAAACTTGAAGTACTGACGCCGCAGAACTGCCAGATTATCTTTATCGACCAGCAGCCCCAGATGGCCTTTGGCGTCCAGTCAATCGATCGTCAGGTGCTGAAAAACAACGTCGTTGCGCTGGCTAAAGCGGCCAAAGTTTTCAACATTCCGACCGTACTGACCACCGTTGAGACCGAAAGCTTCTCCGGTCATACCTTCCCGGAACTGCTGGACGCGCTGCCGGGCCAGGACATTCTTGAGCGCACCTCAATGAACTCATGGGATGACCAGAAAGTTCGTGATGCGCTGGCGGCCAACGGCAAGCAGAAGATTGTGGTTTCCGGCCTGTGGACCGAAGTCTGTAACAACACTTTTGCGCTGTGCGCCATGCTGGAAGGCGATTACGAAATTTATATGGTGGCTGATGCCTCCGGCGGCACCACTAAAGAAGCGCACGACTATGCGATGCAGCGCATGATCCAGGCTGGCGTGATCCCGGTGACCTGGCAGCAGGTGATGCTGGAGTGGCAGCGTGACTGGGCGCACAAAGACACTTACAACGCCGTTATGGACATTGCCAAAGAGCATTCAGGCGCTTACGGCATCGGCGTCGACTACGCCTACACCATGGTGCACAAAGCGCCTTCTCGTCAGAAGAGCGAGCACCGTACCCTGGCGCCAGTACACGCACCGGTACGTTAATCGATCCGGCTGGCCCCTTACCGGGCTGGCCGGCTATCCTGGAAAGGAGGATCTGTGAGTCCTTTAATCATTTCTCTGGGCGCGGGCGCGCTGATCGGGCTGGTTTATTCGCTGCTCAAAGTCCGCTCTCCTGCTCCGCCTGCCGTGGCGCTTGTCGGGTTGTTGGGCATGGTCATCGGCAGCACGCTGGGCGGAAAGCTGCTGAACAATGTACCAATAGCCCGGGCACCCTCTGGCTTACACATCCAGGCCGTCACCGAGAAAAGCCCGGTATCGCCATCCCTTATCGCAAAACAGGCAGGCTGATATGTTAAAGACCTATTCTGTTTCGCTGGCGGTCGGCGTTCTGGCAGGCGTTATTTACGCCGTTCTGGACGTGAGCTCTCCGGCGCCGCCGTTCGTTGCGCTGGCAGGCCTGGCAGGCATGCAGATCGGCGAACATATTATCCCGTTGATAAAACGTCTGCTTAGCCGTCAGCCCGTTAACCTGCGCTGGTTTCGCCATGAGTATCACCATAAAATTGGCGACAACCCACCGTCTTCGGGCGACTAAACCTTCCAGGGAAGCGCCTCACCAAGGCCTTAGCTTTATAAAGGAACATAGCATGCAGCTGCCGCAGCGCATCGTCGTCGTCGATGATGAACGTTCTGTCCGCAATGGCCTGACCAACCTGCTTCAGTCTGAAGGTTATCTTACCGATGCCTTCGAGTCGGCAGAATCTCTTCTTGGCGATGAAGCAGCGATGGCGACTGCCGCGCTTTTTATTATCGATGTGCAACTGCAGGGCATGGATGGTTTTGAGCTTTTTATCAATCTTACCCGGCGGCTGGAAAAGCCGCCGGGTATTATCATTTCCGGCAGCGGCGATGAAAACATGCTGCGGTATGCGGTTCATCTGGGCGCCATCGCATTTTTGCCAAAGCCCATCGAAATTGATACGTTGTTTGAACACATCCGTCAGGAGTTCTCCTCAAAGGCTGCCCCTCAATGAGTATGGATCCGCAGGAGTTGAATGCCGCAGAAAGCGATGAAGTGATGCTGTCAGAGGATATTGCTTTTAGCCAGCTGGCGCAGGAGGGCAATATCGACTGGCTTTTGTGCCGACACGCCACCACCGGCGAAACCTTTGTGCTGGCCACGGCAGCCAGTGAAGAGGCGGTTTTCCACGTCACACAGCTGCTTAAAAACGAGTATGCCCTTCGCGCCAGCCTGGCGGAAAGCTGGGCTTTGAAGCCCCAGCGGCATACCCTTTTTAAGGGCCGCTATGCGTTGATCTACAGGACGTTTAATTATCGTACCCTGGCGGATATGCTGTGTATGCCGCCAGGCGGCATTCCCGACTTTCTTGGCAGCGCCGCGATGCTCTGCCATACGCTGGGCAGCATGCATCAGCAGGGGCTGGTGCACGGCGACATCAAGCCGGCAAACTTTTTTTATAACGATGACGGAACCGTTTATCTTGGCGGGTTCGGGCTGTCATTCATCGACAACGATCTACTTCAGCATCCTCGTCTGCCGGTGGCAGGTGGAACGCTGGCGTACATGTCCCCGGAACACACTTCCCGCTCTGCCCATCCCGTCAGTCGGGTAAGCGACCTGTACAGTCTGGGGATCGTGCTTTATGAGTTGCTGACCGGCAGGCTGCCCTACGGCAGCGCTGAAGGCAGGCACGCCGAATGGGTGCATCACCATATTGCCTCGGAAGCGTTACCGCCCCACCTTATTCGTCCTGACGTCCCGCTTATTCTGTCATCAATTATTCTCAGGCTGCTGGCCAAATCGCCGGAATACCGTTATCAGACGGCTGAGGGCGTCCTCGCCGATCTCGGCCGGTGTGCGGCCACGCTGATGCCGGGCGGCATGATTGCATCTTTTACGCTCGGGCTACAAGATTCACAGCCGGCGGACTATTCACCCGATAGCCTGTGTACAGATCATCCGCAGGCAACCGATATTCTGGCGGCTTTTGATGAGGTCAGCAGCAGCGGCAAGCACAGTCTGGTGGCGATAAGCGGGGTGCCCGGCGCAGGGAAATCGTCGCTAATCGGATCTGCGCTGAAATTACTACGCCATAAGAAAGCGCTGCTTACCGTCGTGAAGGCAGACCAGCATTCGCCTGTCCTGCCTTATGCCGTTTTTACTGCCGCATTCAGGACGCTGGCTCTCCATGTGCTGGGCCTTCCCACCCAGGAAATGACGCGCTGGAAAACCCACATTACGCGCCTGCTGGGAGAATATGCCGGCCTGGCTGTTAACCTGGTTCCCGAGCTGGGCATCCTTCTCAACCAGAAAGCCGCCGTTCAGATGCACTCGCATCCCCTTGATGCAAAAGATCGCTTCAATCTTGTAGCCTGCAGTCTGGTCAAGGCGTTTACGGCTTCCGGGCGGCCGCTGGTCATGCTTATCGACGATGTGCACTGGGCCGATCGGGCTACGCTGCTCCTGTTACAGAATCTGCTGAGCTTAAGCGAAGATATTCCCCTGCTGCTGGTGATTACCTATCGTGACAGCGTCTCGCTGCCCTGTCCTACCATCGCCGGCAACCTGAATCGTATACGGGCCTGTGCGGTCCGCATTACCGATATCACGCCGGAACCGCTTTCCGAAAAAAACATCGCCGACTGGCTTGCGGGACTTTTTCATACCCGCAGCTCGGCAACGAGCGAACTGGCCCGGGTGATCCACGAAAAAACGGCCGGTAATCCGCTCGCTACCCGAGAATTTTTTCGTCAGGCCGTTCGGGACGGGCTGATTACCCATCATGCGCCATTAAAATGGAGCTGCGATCCGCAGGCCCTCAGAAACTGCCACTATACGGCGAACGTTGCAGCCAGCGTATTGCGGCATCTGACCTCGTTGCCGCTGCCGACCCGGCATCTTCTGGGCAGGCTGGCGTCGCTGGGCAGCGCTGGCGGGCTGGACGTGTTGAGCAGGATTATCACTGTTCCCGTTTCGGAAATAGAACGAACGCTTCTGCCGGCCGTCACGGCCCGGCTGATAACGCTGAATGAGGCGGGATATGCCTTTATGCATGACACCATGCACGAGGCGGCGCTTAATCTTCTGAACGATGAAGATAAAGACAGCTTCCATTGCGCTGCTGCGCTTTATTACATTCACGAATCCAGCCTTGATGTTACCAACGCTTTGCTTTTCCGGGCGGCGCATCATCTGCTTGCTGTCAAAACGCTTTCTCTTCTTACGCCAGATGCAGCGCGGTTCTGTCAGCTGCTGCTTAAAGCCGGCAGGCGCGCCAAAACCATGGGCGACTATATTTCAGCGCTGCGCTACCTGCAAACCGCTCGTTTGCTTAACCAGGGCGCGGGTAAGGCAGAAAGCGGCGAATTTTTGCTTGAAGAAGCGGAGTGTGAGTTCCTGAACGGTAATCTGCCAGCCGCGCTGAAATTAAGCGCGGCGATCCACGCTTCGCCTGGTGAAGTCGCGGACAAAGCGGAGGCCGCCTGCCTGATTGCCGAAATTCATATGCGCCAGTCGGACAGCAAGCTTGCGCTGGAAACGGCGCTCGCCTGGCTTGCGGTGTTTGGCATCCAGCTGAACCGCAACCCGGCTCAGGAAGAGTGTGATGAAGCAAGGATCGTCCTGAAGGAGGACGTAGGGAAAAATCCCTATACCCGTTTCCGTTCTCTGCCGCTGGTTACCTGCAAAAACACGGAAGCCGTGATGGATCTGCTGGCCAGCGCCAGCACCTTTGCCGCCTTCATTAATCCGCGGCTGCATTTTATAATCCTGTGCAGGCTGCTGCATTTATCGATGGCGCACGGCCTGAGCGGAGCTTCGACGCTGGCCCTCTCCTGGTACGGAGTGGTGTGTGGCGATCGCTATGATGAATACAGTCGTGGCTTTGCCAGCACGCTTCTGGCGCGGGAGCTGGTCTATAAGCATGACTTCGTCAGTTTTAAAGCCCGTACGCTGCTGCCGCTGGATCAGGTCAGCGTCTGGACGATGCCGCTGACCTATGCCATTGAACGGGCAAAAGCCGCTTTCGACGTTGGGGTGGAAACGGGCGATCGCACATCTGCCTGCCTGGCGTTGCGCCATCTCATCATGAACTATCTTGCCCGCGGCGACCATCTTGACGGGGTGCATACGTCAATTACGCGCGGACTGCTGTTTGTCAGAAAGGCGCAGTATAAAGACGTTGAAGTGATCCTCGGGATGCAGCTGGACTACGTTCTTTTTCTGCGTAAGCCCAGGGACGGCCTCTTCACCGGTAATCATTTCGTCACGCCGGTGCTGGCGGTGGTTAAACCTGAAAATGCCGTTGAACCCATGTATCTGATGCAGTTCTGGTTGCGTCTTTATAAAGCGATGGCGCATTTTTTTGCAAACGAATACGCCGATGCACAACGGTGGTTTAAAGAGGCCGCGCCGTTTACCGCGCTGATCCCGGGGCATGTGCATATGCTCGATTTTCATCTTTACAGCGCGCTTACGGTCACGATACCGCTCAGCTCCGGCTCTATGACCGACGCGTTACGGCTACAGTTAGGGAAGCACCTCGACAGGATCGTGACATGGTCAAATGAAAACGCGAAAACGTTTTCAGACAAGGAGGCGCTGCTGCGCGCGGAGCTGCTTCGCCTTGAAGGTGAAACGGCGCGGGCATCGGAGCAGTTTGAACGAGCTATCACGCTGTCCCATGAGGAGCAATTTCATCATATCAACGGCCTTGCCTGCGAACTTGCCGCGCGTATGGCGTATGCCCGGGAGATGGCGTTTGCCGGGGATGCCTATATTAAAGGCGCCATGGCGGCCTGGGAACATTGGGGAGCAGGCGCTAAAGTTCGCCAGCTGGAAACGCAGTATCCGGCCCTCGCCAGCCACACGTCCCGGACTGCGCTGAGCACCGTATCTTTTGAGCAGAGTGCGGCCACAAGCGATTTGCAGAGCATGGTGACCGTAATGCGGGCCCTCACAGAAGAAATCAATCTGGATCGGCTTATCCATATCCTGATGATGATGCTGGTGGAGCGTGCCGGGGCGCAGCATTGCATGCTGATCCGCCTGATTGACGGCAATGTGCCCGAGATTCAGGCAAGAGCCTCCACGACCGCTGAAGGGGTTAAGGTTAAAATCGTGCGGGAGCTGCCCGTAGCAACCGACCTTCCGCTTTCGGTGCTTTCTGCCGTGATCCGTACCGGCCAGGAAATCCGTACCGGTAAGCCAGAAGTGTTCAGCCCGTTCAGCCAGGATAACTATCTGGTGGCGTCCGGCGCGGCGGTCATGTGCGTACCGATGTTCAGACAGGCGCAGATGGTAGGCGTGCTTTATCTGGAAAATCGGTTAATGCCCGACGTGTTCACCGCCGATCACTCAAGGATCGTTGCCATGCTCGGGGCACAGGCTGCGGTATCGCTGGAAACGGCCCGTCTGTACGCTGAACTGGTCGATGAAAACATTCAGCGCCGCAAAATTGAAAAGCAGCTTCGCGCCAGCCAGACCTCGCTGATGCTCGGGGAAAAAATCAGCCATACCGGCACCTGGCACTGGCATCTGGAGCCCGATATCCAGTACATCTCTGATGAATATAAACGCATCATGGGGCTGCCTGCGGAGCAGGTCGCGACCTCCATGGCCGAGTTCCAGCGGCGCGTACATCCGGATGATATTGCCTGCCTCAGAGAGCTGATCGAAACCAGCGTGCGTGAAGGCGTTACCATGCAGGCAGAGTTTCGGATTGTCCGCGATGATGGGGAGTGCCGTTACATTAAAGGGATCGGCGAGCCGAATGAAAACTGGCCGGAAGTAGCGGAGTATTTCGGCACGCTTACGGATATTACCGCACAGCGCCAGTCAGAGGATGCGGTCAGGATCGCTCAGGCGGAACTGGCGCGCGTCGCACGCGCAACCACCGTTGGGCAACTAACCTCTTCTATCGCACATGAAATCAACCAGCCGCTGATGTCTATCGTGGCCAACGCCGGTGCCAGCCAGCGGTGGCTTAAACGCGACCCCGCTAATCTGGAAAACGCCAGCAAAAGCCTTGATGAAATCATCCGTGAAGGCCGCAGGGCCGGTGATATTATTCACGGTCTTCAGGCGCTCACGCGTAATCAGGTTGCAAAGTTTGCGCCAGCAAAAATGCATCGCCTTACGCGAGACATTATTGTTCTCTCCCGGCTCGAGCTTGAACGCCGTTTCGTCTCCCTGGAGCTGGATCTGACTGCCAGAAATGACGAGGTTTTTTGCGAGAGCGTACAAATTCAGCAGGTATTGCTTAACCTGGTTATCAACGCTATTGAAGCGATGGCCAATAATGCCGGCGCGCGTACTTTACGGATCGCCTCTTCCCATCCCGCCAGCGATCTTATCCGTATTGAGGTTGCCGATAACGGAATCGGCCTGTCTGAAGAAGTAACAGGAAAGATTTTCGATTCTTTTTACACCACGAAAGCGGAAGGAATGGGAATGGGGCTGACTATCAGCAAAGAGATAATTAAACGCCACGGAGGAGAGCTACGGGCGGAAAACCGCCTGGATGGCGGGTGTCTGTTCTGGTTTACCCTGCCGGTTGAGGGGGGTGTGTAAGCCTCAATATTCTCCCGCCCCGTGCGGGAGCGTCTTAAGAGGGCCGGGATGACTACATCTCCTGCAGCAGCCCCAGCTTTTCCGCCGTTCTGACAAGTTCTGAGACCGACCGGACTTTCATTTTCTCCATTACCCTGCGCTTATGCACTTTTGCCGTTATTTCACTGATGCCCATTTCCGCGGCAATCTGTTTATTCAGCAGCCCCAGAAGAACAAACTGCATCAGCTCTTTTTCACGGGGAGTAAGCGAAGCGTATCGACCGGTAATTTCCAGCTTTTCCTGGGAGATAACCGCGCTTTTTTCAGACAGCGCAAGCGCGTCAGCAACCACCCGCAGTAAATCGTCCGGCATAACGGGCTTGGTCAGGAATTCAAACGCGCCGGCCTTCATTGCCCTGACCGTGAGCGGAATAGTGCCGTAGCCGGTCAGGAAAATGGTGGGGATAACGTGGCCGCGAGCGTTAAGGTGCACGGAAACATCAAAACCGTCAAATCCGGGCATATTCAAATCCACTATCAGACAACAAGGCGTAGGATAATCTCTCTGCTCAAGGAAATCTGACGGGCGGGTAAAGGCCGAGATCAGATAGCCTTCCGACCTGAGAAGATTTTGCAGCGAGCTAATGACGGATTCATCGTCGTCGACAAGATAAATTGTTTTATCCATAAAGATCCATTTTGATTCTTACGAATTCTGTTTTTGCAGGCAATGCAACATAACATGAAATGATGAACCGTAGAATCAGCCTTACTTATAGTTCGTTTCGATTCAGGTTTTTCCTTATTGCCTGTCGTTACGCGGTGCATAAATGTAGCCGTAAAGTACATTGCTGTAGGGTTTACAGGCATTAGTGCTTAATTCACTGTCACAGGCGGAAACGCTATTCGCTATAAGATGCGGTACGGCTGGTCGTCGCAATGGTGATGGGCAATCCTGAAAAAAGCCTGCCAGAGTAGCGTAATGAGATAATCCCGGTATGGCCTTGTCGGGCCTGACTACTGGTGCAACTGTCTCCAGCAGCGGAACGGGAACCATCGCGGAAAGCGAACATGATGCCCATTTGCTATCTTTCCGGAATAGCAGAAATATTTAATGGCACAATACCAGAAAAAAACAGGCCAGCCGTAAGGTACGCTGGCGTAATTTAACCCCGGCCTGACTGAACAGCAGGAACGGAAAATAACCATGAATTCTACAAATCGCTGATGGTATTTCCGTCCTGCTGGTACGTTCGAGGCCTGTTTAAAATCCAGTATCGTCATAATCACTTTTATTTTTAATGCCTTTTTCGTACCTGGTTTTGATATTAAAGGCGTAAAGAATTACCTCTGCCACCTCTTTTTGTTCATTGCATAAATTTTAACCGGAAGATAAAGCCCCGGATCCCGGGTAATAATTAAAAGGGCTCATGCGTTTTGCTGTCTTCTGCAATGCTGAAATCATGCTTCCAGAACCCATGGCTGTCGGCCAGGGCCTGAACCGTTTCATCTCTTTTAGCCGATGGCTGAGAAGCCCCGACGAGAAAATCCGTGAAGGGTTTTATATCTTCATTAAACGTCTTAATTGTGATCCCGCCAGTCCTGCAAAGAAATTTATTCTCTGCCTGACTTTCGGGATAAGTAGCGGCTTTGTGATTAAGGAAATCAGAGGCGTTATGCCAGGGTATCAGAGCCTGCATCTGCGCAAGAATTACCAGTCCCTCCGGTTTGAAATGCCAGAACAATAAAATTTTTTCGCCAGCTCACTCAGGCCGGCAGGATCCTTATAGTCTGCATATTCCACGTAATCCTTAATCCGTTGAGTAGCAGTCGGCCAGTAATATCTTCTGTCAGGCGCCCGCATTGCAAACACTGAGCACGTCTGCGGCCACTGAATGAGTACATCATGGCTAACGGGCGGCAGGCGGGAGATTTTTAACGAATAACGCTGCCGGACGAGGCTGCACATGCAATATATCCGGTTGTGCGGCCTTATATCTGTCCGGTTCAGCCCTAAAAGACGCCGGCTGCTGCTGCGCTCCCGCCATCACTGATACTGAGAAGCCTGCCCCCTGATTTTGTGACTATTGACATTTATGGTCACTGGTCTGAGAATGCCGTCACCGTCCTGTTAAATCAAAAAGGGAACCCATGCACAGGCTTAAACCTGCCACCTTAGCCGTATGCCTGTTGCCGCTTGCCCTTGTGGCCTGCGGCGAGCCTTCTGACGCCAGCGATCCACGTACTCAGCCCCCTTTGGTCAGAGCCGCAACCGTAGTGAGTGCTGTCGATACCTCCCGCGCATTTACCGGCGTTGTCGTCGCTCGCGTTCAAAGCGATCTTGGTTTCAGAGTACAGGGAAAGATCCTTGAACGCCTGGTTGATACCGGCCAGGCCGTTAAGCGTGGCCAGCCATTGATGCGTCTGGATCCCGTTGACCTGCGTTTGCAGGCACAGGCTCAGCTTCAGACCGTCGCGGCTGCACAGGCTCGTGCCAGGCAGGCGGCTGATGATGAGGCGCGTTATCGAGGCCTGGTCGCTACAGGCGCCGTATCGGCATCGGCCTACGACCAGATAAAAGCCGCAGCGGAGACGGCAAAAGCTGAGCTTAGTGCGGCTCGGGCACAGGCCAGAGTGGCACAAAACGCAACGGGTTATGCCGTGCTGCTGGCCGACGCCGACGGCGTGGTCATGGATACGCTGGCCGAGCCCGGCCAGGTCGTCAGTGCAGGGCAGCCTGTGGTCAGGCTGGCCAGAGCAGGCCAGCGCGAAGCGGTTGTGCAGCTACCCGAGACGTTACGCCCGGCTCCCGGAAGCGGGGCTGAGGCCACGTTATACGCTGGCGGAAAACAGTCATCTCCTGCGAAACTGCGCCTGCTCTCCGATGCGGCCGATCCCGTGACGCGCACCTTTGAGGCGAGATATGTGCTGGAAGGGACGCTGGCAGGCGCACCGCTGGGTTCTACCGTTACGCTCCATATTGCAGAAGATAAAGCAGCCCGGCAGGTGATGCAGGTACCTTTAGCGGCAATCTATGATCCAGGAAAAGGGCCGGGTGTCTGGAGTATTTCAGGTAAACCCGCCAAAGTGTCATGGCGGTCCGTTCAGGTGCTGGGTTTGGGTGACGATGCAGCAAGGATAACGGGTAGCCTCAGGCCAGGCGAGCAGGTGGTTGCTTTGGGTGCGCATTTGCTGCACGACGGTGAGGCCGTCCGCATGGAACAAAGCGACACCCGCGTCGCCGGGAGCCAGCTATGAGCGAGGGGAAATTCAATCTTTCAGCGCTTGCGGTTCGTGAGCGCTCAATCACCCTGTTCCTGATCATCCTGATTACGGTCGCGGGCGTTCTTTCATTTTTCGAACTGGGACGGGCTGAAGATCCCCCTTTTACCGTCAAGCAGATGACGATTATCTCTGCCTGGCCGGGCGCTACCGCACAGGAAATGCAGGATCAGGTGGCCGAACCGCTTGAAAAACGCATGCAGGAGCTCAGGTGGTATGATCGGAGTGAAACCTACACGCGTCCCGGACTGGCTTTTACCCTGCTGTCGCTGCAGGACAGTACGCCGCCTTCACAAGTGCAGGAAGAATTCTATCAGGCGCGTAAAAAGCTGGGTGATGAAAACAAAAACCTGCCGGCTGGTGTTATCGGGCCGATGGTTAATGATGAATTTTCCGATGTGACCTTTGCGCTCTTTGCGCTGAAAGCAAAAGGGGAACCACAGCGACTGCTGGTCCGCGATGCGGAATCGTTGCGCCAGCGCCTTCTGCATGTCCCAGGGGTCAAGAAAGTCAATATTATCGGGGAGCAGGCGGAACGTATCTTTGTCTCGTTCTCCCACGACCGGCTGGCCACGCTGGGCATTTCTCCTCAGGATATTTTCTCCGCCCTCAACAGCCAGAACGTACTGACACCCGCCGGTTCAATTGATACCCAGGGACCGCAGGTCTTTATCCGCCTTGATGGCGCTTTCGATAAACTGGAAAAAATTCGGGAAACGCCCATCGTTGCGCAGGGCAGAACCCTGAAACTTTCTGACGTCGCAACCGTTGAGCGTGGCTATGAAGATCCGGCGACTTTCCTGATCCGTAATCAGGGTGAACCGGCATTGCTGCTGGGCATCATCATGCGGGACGGCTGGAACGGCCTGGATTTGGGGAGCGCGCTGGATGCTGAAACGGCCAAAATCAATGAGGGTATGCCGCTCGGCATGACCTTGACCAAGGTCACCGATCAGTCAGTCAACATCAGCTCCGCTGTTGATGAGTTCATGATCAAATTTTTTGTCGCGCTGCTGGTGGTCATGGTGGTGTGCTTCGTCAGTATGGGATGGCGCGTGGGCATTGTGGTCGCGGCCGCCGTGCCGTTAACGCTGGCTATTGTCTTCATGGTGATGGAGGCTTCCGGCAAAAACTTTGACCGTATCACCCTGGGGTCGCTGATCCTTGCGCTCGGGTTGCTGGTTGATGATGCCATCATCGCTATTGAAATGATGGTGGTGAAAATGGAAGAGGGCTACGACCGGATCAAAGCCTCGGCCTATGCCTGGAGCCACACAGCCGCCCCGATGCTCGCCGGCACGCTGGTCACCGCCGTTGGTTTTATGCCTAACGGTTTTGCACAGTCCACAGCAGGTGAATACACCAGCAATATGTTCTGGATTGTAGGTATCGCCCTTATTGCTTCCTGGGTTGTGGCGGTGGTGTTTACGCCTTATCTGGGCGTGAAGATGCTGCCGCAAATCAAAACGGTAGAGGGAGGGCATACGGCCCTCTACAACACCCGTCATTACAACCGCTTTCGACGGGTGCTGACCCGCGTTATCGCGCAAAAATGGCTGGTGGCCGGCACCGTTGTTGCCCTCTTTGCCGTTGCTGTTCTCGGGATGGGGCTGGTGAAAAAACAGTTTTTCCCCACTTCCGATCGCCCGGAGGTGCTGGTTGAGGTTCAGATGCCTTATGGCACCTCTGTTGAGGAGACCAGCGCCACCACGGCGAAAATTGAAGCCTGGCTGAGAAAGCAGAAAGAGACAAAAATCGTCACCTCCTACATCGGGCAGGGGCCGCCGCGGTTTTATCTGGCCATGGCGCCCGAGCTTCCCGATCCGTCGTTTGCGAAAATTGTCGTGCTGACGGACAGCCAGGATGCGCGTGAGACGCTTAAGTTCCGCCTGCGCGAAGCGGCAGCCGGCGGCCTGGCACCTGAGGCGCGCGTACGCGTGACGCAACTGGTGTTCGGTCCGTATTCACCTTATCCGGTGGCCTACCGGGTTATGGGGCCGGATCCCGCCACCCTGCGTGAAATTGCAGATAAGGTAGAGAAGGTGATGCAGGCCAGCCCGATGATGAGAACCGTCAACACCGACTGGGGGCCACGGGTACCGACGCTGCATTTCACGCTTAATCAGGACCGCCTTCAGGCGGTAGGGCTGACAACAAACGCGGTTGCGCAGCAGCTTCAGTTTCTGCTTTCAGGGGTTCCGATCACCTCTGTGCGGGAGGATATCCGTTCGGTGCAGGTGATGGGACGGGCTGCAGGTGATATCCGGCTCGATCCGGCAAAAATAGCGGGCTTTACCTTAGTGGGGGCTTCCGGCCAGCGCATTCCGCTCTCTCAGGCAGGCGAGGTTGAGGTACGAATGGAAGATCCTGTTCTGCGCCGTCGCGATCGTACTCCGACCATTACCGTAAGGGGAGATATCGCCGACAACCTGCAGCCGCCGGATGTTTCTACGGCAATGATGAAAGCGTTGCGGCCGGTCATCGATAAGCTTCCGGCCGGATACCGCATTGAGCAGGCGGGATCGATTGAAGAATCCGGTAAAGCGACGAAAGCGATGGCGCCGCTGTTCCCGATTATGATCGCCATGACGCTGCTAATCATCATTTTGCAGGTGCGGTCGATGTCAGCGATGGTGATGGTCTTTCTTACCGCGCCGCTGGGACTGGTCGGCGTAGTGCCCACGCTGCTGCTCTTTAACCAGCCGTTTGGCATTAATGCACTGGTTGGACTGATTGCCCTGTCGGGCATCCTGATGCGTAACACCCTGATCCTGACAGGACAGATCCACCATAATGAGCAGGAAGGGCTGGCACCTTTTGATGCGGTGGTGGAGGCAACGGTACAGCGCGCCCGCCCGGTGTTACTGACGGCAATGGCTGCCATTCTGGCATTTATTCCGCTGACGCATTCCGTGTTCTGGGGAACGCTGGCCTATACGCTGATTGGCGGTACGTTGGGCGGCACCATCATCACGCTGGTGTTCCTGCCCGCTATGTACGCAATCTGGTTCAACATTCGTCCTGATAAACCGACCTCTGCTGACGAAGAAGCCTTGAAGCGACCATAGCGCTTAATCAGGCGTGATCTCTGAAGAAGGGATCACGCCCTTTACTATATCGAATTGAGTGAGGAGGTTTAACCTGTGGCGCCTGAAAGTCAAAAGCGCATTGTCGTGACCGGCAGCGGCGTTGTCAGTCCTCCCGGATGCGGTACTTATAAGGTCTGGTATAGGCTTCTGAGGAGCGCTCGGTTATAACAAGCCTTTCGATACCAATCCATTGATGTCGCCTGAAAGCGTCAGGAGATTTTAAATGCCGTTTTGTCGGTGAGTAGTACCGTAGCCCGGCAAAGGCGGCTACGGTTTGACATATTTCACCAACCCTCCTCGCTGCAAAGTCAGAGCTGCCAGTACCGGTGAAGAACCCCTTGTGCGCCATCGGGGTGATCATGGCAAGGCCTCTATCTCCGCGTTAGTGCTGTGAGGCATTTACGGGCGTGTACACGAAATCTGAAGCAATACCCCAAGGGCCCGCCTGGAAAACGGAAAATTAACCATACCAAGACTACCTTGTAACCTGTCTGCTCTTACCTGTACCTTGAATCGCAGCGCTACTGTGTTTCTGTATCCCAAACTGAACGTTGCGTACAGTATATAGTCACCGCGTAGCAAAATAAGAGAAGCCATTAACGGATAGTGTGATCACTACGTACATTCCTTACAGTTAAGGGTTCGCGCTCAATGAAATAAAATCACCCGTTAGGCTTATGAAACTTAAAGCAGGATATTTCCGTTTTCCAGGCGATCCTTTACTGGGCTATGCCAGGGTATTAACCAGTCACGGGATGTTAACTCTCCAGGTGGCTGAACCGAAAACTGCCGGTATGCAAAAGAATTAGATTTTTAATGACATAATGACCGGGGTCACTGACGAACGGGAAGGACTGAAGCGGTGCCTGGCCGGGCTGAACAAGCCGACATCATCATTTGTACTAAAAACACACAGCCTCGTGCGCATTAAAGCTGAGGTGATTCATATCGTTGACACCTGCTATAAAAAGAGGAGTGCCATCCGTTTTCTGGAAAATGGTCTCAGTACGGAAGGCACGATGGGCAAAATGATCATTCAGATCCTTGCAGCTGTGGCGGAGGCTGAGCGTAAGCGCTTTCTGAAACGAACCAATGACGGGCGGGGTGCTGCGATGGCCTCTGGTTTTCGGTTCGGCAGAAAGCCTCATCCGACGACAGCTTCGGCTCTGATTCCTCAGAGAGTTTCATTTAAGGTAGTTTCGGAGAAAACAGACATATCGAGACCGACATATTCCCGGCTTAAACGACGGTTTACAGCCAAAAATAAAAGGTTATCATCGGCTATGTAATAAAAAGGGAGAACATAAATGGATGCTGCATTACTTGATATGATGCGCTCAGGAAGGAATAAAAACTGGGCAGAAACAATGATTAATCTTGAAGCCAGAAAACTGGTTAATACCGCCAACAGACTTTCTGCCTTTCACCTGCAGGATGGTCTGACCCGGATTAATTTTGTTCAGGAAATAAAACAGGTTGTCGAGCATCAATTTGCCGCTGCCCGGCGAGCGAAATCTGATGAAGAATGCATAGCATGCATCAAAAACTTGAGAGTAGAGACCGAAAACCTTGAAGAACAGGGCAGGATGCTGCGTATGAAGACAGCAAAACTTTACGCTAAAGTGGAGTTTGTCCGGGAAAATAACAAAATTGTCGGGTATGTGATTTCTGCTGTTAATGTGGTTTTGTCCGGCGTTGAAATAGCTGTTGGCCTAACCCTTATAAGTTCTATGACGCCTTTGGGCGTTCTGGCCGGTGCTGTTCTGGTTACTGATGGTGCGAACGGCATAAGTAAAGAAATTGCGCACTACGCAATGGATAACAAAAATTCGGAAGGTTTGGTTGCTGATACTGCTATGTCCACAGCTGAATTTATGGGATTCAGCCGTAATAGCGGGCTGGGAATCTATAAATCAATCTCGCTTGTTGCAAATGCATATAGCATATTCGGTCTGTTCAGACGCCCTGGAACATGGCGGTTATTTCGATATCTTCCCGCCGATTATTACAGGAAAGTCAACACCATGAGCCGTCCAAAGCTCACAATGAAGATTGTCGGTTATGGTGTTAAAGCTAAGGTCATATTTGACCTTATGTCTGTTACTAACGCGGTTCAGAACTAGTCGTTAATCTGCGATAGCGCCATGACTTGTATGCAAGTTTTGCTGGCGTCAAATACCATATAAAAGGCAGTACAATCGCAAGTGTGGCCGCAAGCGTGATGCTGGTATCTACGGATGCCAGCACCAGCGTGAGAGCAAGTACGATAAAGGCAACGATAGTAATCCACTTTGAAGCGTTAAAGCGGTTAGCAAGATCATGGGTCACGGAATCCAGCGATCCGCCATAATTAGCAATATTGTTTTTCAGTTTTTGTAGATCTGCATGGCTAAAGCCTGACTTTAGCAGCGCTGAATCGCTTACGTTCATAGCATTCCACCTTCCATCCTTAAAATGTAGAGACCTCTTTGCAGCAAGTATACACAAAAATCCTGTGCAAAGCTGGATCGTATCTAACCATAAACTGGTATTTTTTATAGATTAAACATACGCTTATATCTGTAACGTGTTTATTTACATGATTGCCACTCAAATCGCTCAATCAATATCACTTACTCGGCCTTGGGATAACCAGACTGTTACGGCACATAAAATACTTCTTTAGCATGTTCTGCTGTAATACCTGCGGTTCATTCCATTGAAATCAAAACTCACCTTAAACTGTGCCCTTTTTCAAGGATCCCCTGGCTCTATGACTTTTAGCCATATTGATTTTTGCAAGTCGGGTATCCATGGGTAGTGCCTAAGTACATCTCTCATAGGGAAAAATACCGCACTTGTCTGATAGATTAGGTGGCAGGTAAGATGCATCAGAGGAAGGGTGATGTGCCGGGATTCAAGTAGGCTGGCGGTATAAAGGCGCCTGCCTGTGCTGAAGAGAGAACATTCCCTGCCGGCGCCGGTAATGCGCGAAGCGCCCTGTTCCTGACAGGTTTCACCGATCCCATCCCCCGCCCTGCAAAGCCAGACCCGCTTGTACCGGTGAAGAACTCTTTATGCGCCGCCGGAGTGGTCATTGCAAGGCCTTTGGCCACGGGCGGTAGCTCCTCGTAAGCGCCGTCAGGCGCTTACTGGCGTGTACATGAAGCCTGAAGCGACAAACCTTAAAGCGGTACTGATTTTAGTTACATCATACTATTTAAAACCACGTCTGTTCCGGGCCTATGGCCCGGAGCGGGGCAACTTTTCAGTGAGGAGAAGCGGGTCCGGGTATCGGGATGTACATGGAGGTTACCAAAAGACTTCATGAATGCTGTAACTAATTATGTGATGGACAATGCCATCCGTATACAGTTAACTACCTTAATTTTCATAGCTACCGCGAAAGTTTTTTAATAAAGCGAGGTTTTATACCGGTAAGTAAGTGGAGGGAGCGACCTTTTTAGTGCTGTCTCTGGCACACGAAAGCTACACCCTTTTTGAAGGGCATGCTGTGTTAAGGATTAATATTCGAAATTAATAGCTACCGGCCCTACTTTTGACGCTAATCTCATGTGTCGAAGTTAAGTGCTTTTCAGATGCCCCTTCGCCATTTTTCGGTTTCAACATGACCAACTCATGCGATAAAAGGCATAAGAAAAGGGGTTAGTTTAGTAAAACCTGACAAAGCTAAATTTATGTCACGGTGCCAGCGCAAAACCGTGCCCGACTGCAGTAAGTTAATAAAGGGCAATGTTAAGGCTTGAGGGCAGTATAGGGTTCCGGATCGGTATTCAGGCGCCTCGGCTGTTCGGTTTTCAGCACCGATTCCAGCGCGATGACCTGCTGAACCATTATTTTCGATGATCAGGCGACCCAGGTATGGTAATGGCCGTTCTTTCTGCCCGCTTTGGCTGCCGCAAGGGAACCCACCTGCCCTGCCGTTTCATCCAGCAGTTCATCCAGACGTTCCCCGTTCTGGCGGCTGCGTTTTTCCGGCTCGCCTGCCTGATGACTTTGTCCTGCTCCTACCTCGCCAGGTCTGTACTGATAGCCTAGTTGCGGAACTGGCCAGGTCAGGCACGGCTCTCTTCTCCAGAGATGCCGCATAACGCAAAAATTTTTCAGACAACCAAAGACGCAATGGCTTGTTCGGGCCGCTATCATTATCCTTCTCGTGCAGCACGATAACGTAGCGCAGCTGTTCATGTACTGATAAAGCTTCAGGCGGGCTGTTACAGGCTTTACGTCCGTTTTCATAAACCTGAAGCATACCCCTTGCCACATCGATATGCTCCAATGGCGCCATGATTTCAGACGGATAATCGCTGTCGGGATTGTAATCGCAGTTTGCAACCAGTGTGTGGGACAGGACATCCAGCACCTGGCGGTTTTCAGAACGCGCATGTATGCGCATCGGTTTTGGTTTGAAATCCGGATCGTTGTGACGCGTATAGAGTACATATCCCGTCTGCCAGAGCTTAATTAGATCCCGGTTTCTGTGCCAGTCGTGGCTTTGGAAACTTACAACTATCCTGGCTGCCAGATAAATACGTATCCTCTTATGCCCATAGTGTGTAGCTCAGATGCTTGCTCGTTCCACATTGAAGGCACATATATCTGCACCCTTAAGTCACATAATGCCCGCTTCTCCAGCGCAGATATATTTGTGACAAGCGCCAATGCATGAAAAAGTGTGATGTGCATAAAGACATCCTGCCGGATTAAAGTTGTCTGTGTTCCGACCTATGCGATGCCGACAAATCTGCCCGCAGCAAGCAGAGGGCGCAGCGTCGAAACCGCACCTAGTGCACTACAGGCAAGGATTAATACGAAATCTACAAACCAAAACAGAAGATCATAGTGGGACTTTCAATATGAAAGAAATCAAAAAATAATTTATTTATCATAAAGTTAAGTACATAAATTCTGCGGGACAATTTTATGAGTGGCTGCATAATGAGCGATGCATTCTGGCGCGGCATAAATGATACTATTTAAGACAGTTATGCTTTCCAAATACACGCCGCTCAACCTCTTCGCTGATGAAGTTATCTGTAGGCTCAGAAAAAAACCTCGGGACTTTCAGTATGAAAGGATCCGAGAAAAAAATTAATATTCAGTCAGTTACATACGAATTTTTGGCGGGACAATTTGACTGGCAGACGATGCCGGAATCGCCCGGCACTCGATAAACTTTCTATTCACCGCCAGGCATTTTTTCCATTATTTGCTTTATTGCCTCATCAATCTCCGCCTGTAAAGCAGGTGAAATTCGGGAGAACTCGTAGACTACCAGACGTTTTTTCAAGTCAGTTTTCTTTCTGGCATATTGACGACGATCGGCAAATTCGCGCAGTTTTACTGTTTCAACCTGCTTACCCACTGCCTGTTTTAAACTCTTACTTTCAGCACGAATTATCGCAATAATTTTCGCTTTATCCGTACTTGCCCCCTCAGTCTCTGCAATCTGCTGCCTGACCTTTTTCATCAGTTCAGCAACAGGCATTCCTTTATTTTTAGCATCTTCAGCCACCTTGAGAAGCAACTGGTAGTCAGCCAGGGAGATATCATTGATCACGGGAAATACGGCGACCATCTCATCAGGAACCGCAGCAGCCTGGAACGCGCGCGTAACTTTAGCTGGAGAGATATTTTCCGCTCGTGCTATTTCGTCCTTGGACATACCTTTGTCGTACATCATCTCAAAACGTTTGCCCAGCTCGCGTAAACTGTGTTCCCGTGCTGTCTGGATATCAATAGCCAGTTGGCGCGCGTCTGCAATGCTGAGCTCGTCTTTGGTGACCAGTACGTCAAATTTTGTCTGGCTAAAAATACATGCGGCACGCCGGCGTGTACCGTCCAATATTTCGATACGCCCACCGACTTCGCGACCGATAGCCGGAAAAAATTGTTGCAGCTTAATGGTACGCGAGATATCACTAACTGATTCAGGCGTAAGCATGGTTTGATCACGCCCGTTAACAGCTGAGTCAACAAATGTTTTAGCCTCGATATCTCCGCTAAACACAACGGTACTGACAAATTTTGCGGTTTTACCTGATTTAAGCGTAAAGGTCCTGAAATTACCTTCCCCTTCGAGCATTTTGGCAAACTCAGAACTGCTGTTTCCCAGTACACGCCCGCGTGCTAATACCTTTTTCATTCTGCGGCTCCCCTGATGAACTCAATTCGGTCAAAAACCGCCTTTGTGAAACGTTCGGCTTCTGTACGGGCCTTTTTTAGTGCTTCTGCGCTACCGGGATAAGACACCGGATTTGCACTTATTATCGTATCGAATGATTCACCGCAGCGCTCAAATCCATCCAGGCGCGGCAAGGATGAATCCAGAATGCTGCTTGCATAAACTTCCCGCGCCAGACTGTGTGACGTTTCATGATCGCGCTTATTGGTCATCTTGGACATAAACCCGATATTTGCGCTTAAACGCGGTTCGACGCCTTCTTCTTCCAGGCGCTCCAGCATTTCAGGTAAGCGGGTCAGATATTTAAGCGTCGAATGGAAATCGACCTGTGCCGGTGGAGTGGGCGTCAACAGTAAATCACTGGCCGCCAGGCCATTAAGCAAAAACGGATCGAGGTGAGGGCCGGTATCGATAAAAATAAAATCGTAATCGTCAGCAACACGGTCAATGATTTTTTTCCTGAGGACTTCAGAAGGCTTTGAGCCGGGAAGATGTTCTGCAACCAGTGACTCCCACTGGCTGGCCACAAAACCATCATCAATGGATGCCGGTATCACATCCACGCCAGGGATGATCGTCGGGCGGATGACGGTTTCGCGTAATGTTTCCGCATCAAGATCGTTCAACATAGCCTGCGCAGCAGTCTCAAGAACCGACCCGATACTGTGGGTATGATCCAGGAACATGGTGCTTGATGCCTGAGGGTCGAGATCTATTACCAGAATCCGTAAATCATGACGCAACAAATCCTGATGTACACGTAGTGCATGTGCCAACGTTACGGTACTGACGGTCTTCGATACCCCACCTTTCAGGTTTACCACAAAAATCACATAAGGTTCCTGATGTATATCCCGGTATTTAGGAATTTTGCGATGCGCATAGATATCTATAACGTTTTGAATTGTTAATGCATATTGTTCAACGTTACCGACCTGCTTTTTGTTGAAATCATAACCCTGTTCTTCCATTTCTTTCATGGATTGTTCGACGATACGGCGG